>JBHJGN010000099.1:0-3638 GCA_050331735.1 Cyanophyceae cyanobacterium | reverse complement strand
GAAGGCGGACAAGCACTGAGGGGAGTTCAGGGAGTCGAAAATAACGCCGCCATCGCCGATCTTTTTATGACAGCGAACCGAGACTCGCGCATGGGTGAGGTGTATCGCGAGTATTTGTCCCAGTGGTTCGAGCTGGGCGGCAGCACCTTTGCTCACTTTGTTGACATCAGTTTGTACGACCGCTTTGGCAGTTGGGGAGCGCTAGAAAACGTGGCTCAGGACACCTCTCCCAAGTACGAGGCGCTGCTAAACTTTGCTAGTTCGACCCCGGCAACGACTGCACAGTTTACCTGATTTGAATGCCGGATTTTGCTAATATGATTGCTCGTTCAACTTCTGTTAGCTGAGACCGGCTCCCCCCTGCGGTGACCGTTAGTCAGCTTCCAGGTTGCTTGGCTCGCGCCTCTTCGGCAGCCAAAGCAAGCGAAACCAGAACGCTTACTGAGATCAAAAGCGGCGCTACGCTGCTGCTGAAATTTGCTTTCTACTAGTAGTCTTCAGCAGCTTAGCGTCAATATTTAACAGATAAACTCGAGCTTCAGCCAGACCAGAAATAATATTTTCTCGGAAAATTGCCGTTAATTAACGTGCTCAGATTAACAGTCACCTCCTCTTTAGTGTGCTTGAAGACAGTCAGTAACATTATTCTCAAAGAATTTAGTTACGTTTTTCATAATGCATTGGAAAAAATATAAATCTATCGATTTCAAAGCAATAAAAAGCAATGTTTCAAGCGAAGATAATTTTCATGACTGTCACAAACTCCTCCAGCATTTTATCTCTTTTTTAACTTTTTTAGGTAGTATCTTCGATGAATAAGCAAACTTTGAGAGCTAACAGAATTTCCTTATGGTTGATATTAGTAAAAATAGCCTAGTCATGCACCTGGGATTTGAAGAGACAAGCGGAACTAACGCTACCGACCAGTCTCCTCACGGCGAAAACCATTCGGGGAAGTTGCGGAACGGCGCTCAGTTTCGGCAACAGGGCGGTCAGTTTGGGGGAGCTGTTGATTTTGATGGGCTGAATGATTACCTAGAAATTGAAAGCTCTCAAGACATTAATCTTAGTTCTCATGCCAAGCGGACCGTCTCTCTGTGGTTCCGAACTCGCAGTCTTGGTAACGACAAGCAGGTGATTTATGAAGAAGGAGGCACGGCTCGAGGACTGAATATTTATCTTCATGAAGACGAACTCTACATCGGTGGCTGGAATAAACCAAAACAGGAAAGCCAATGGTCGGGAACATACTTGTCTACCGATGCCATTGAAGAGGATACTTGGCATCATGTTGCTCTCGTTCTCGATACCCAAGCAGGCACCGCAAAAACTCAAGAGGGAGGATTGACGGCTTACATAGATGGTAAGCAGTTTGGTCAAGGTAGCGCCTCTCAACTATGGTCCCACGACGACCCAACAGCTCTAGGAGCCGTTGCAGGAGGAACTCAATTTCACGATGGCGAAACCCAGGGAAACGGGACAGAGGTTTTAGAAGGAAGTCTTGACGAGGTGCAGGTCTACAACCGGGCGCTCTCCTCAGAGGAGATTGCTCAATTAGCAGGTAACGTATCCGATGGGGCCTCTGCTAGTACTGTCGGCATGAACCTCGGCGGCATTTCTTACTTCTCCCCACAAATGCCGCTTCAAAATGTATTTAAATCTTCTAGGCCGTGGCGAACTTACCGCAGCAATGGAAAACACGCCCCATCCTGGGAAGACGATTTGGTTCTCGACCGAAATGGCTGGGTTAAGTCTTTACCGGCTGAAAATATCTCTGTAGCAACAGTCATGATGGCCGGAAGAGTAGAAGACTTTGCTGCTGGTGAGTACGTTGTTCTCTACGATGGCGAAGGCACGATTGAGTACGGAGGAGCGACAGTACTAGACTCCAAACCGGGAAAAGACACCATCGATTTTCCTGGAAGACAAGCACTGTTCCTGGAAATTACTGAGACCGACCCGAATCAGTCTGGAAACTATCTGCGCAATCTTCGCGTTGTTCCTAAAGAATTTGAAGATACCTATAAAAACGATATTTTCAACCCAGAGTTTATTGAGAAAGTCGATCCCTTCCCGGTCTTTCGGTTCGTCAACTGGATGGAGGCCAATAACTCTACTCAACAGAACTGGAGCGATCGCCCGAAACCAAACGATGTCACCTTTGATGACTTAGGTACCCCCGTAGAATACATGGTAGAGCTGGCCAACCGCACCAATAGCGATCCGTGGTTTACCCTTCCCCACAAAGCCACCAATGAGTACATCAGCAATTTTGCCCGGTACGTCAAAGAAAACCTTGACCCCGATTTGAACATTTATGTTGAGTACTCCAACGAAGTTTGGAATCCCCTCTTTAGTCAAGAAGACTACGCAAAAGAGCAAGGAAAACAGGAATTTGCTGGGCTGAATCTTTCCGATAATGCCAAAAAACTTAACTGGTACGGGAAGCGCACGACGGAGGTCATTGATATTTGGGAAGATGTCTTTGGTGGGCAATCTGAGCGCATCATTGGTGTTCTTGGCGCTCAATCCTCATCGCTCTATACGGCAGAACAACCTCTATACTGGCTCTCGGGTAGCGATCCTAGAGACAAAAACCCTACCTTCGCTCCTGAGGCTATTGCTGATGTCGGGATTGATGCGGTCGCGGTTGCTCCTTATTTTGGACGTTCTCTGGGGATGCCGAACAATGAAGCCCAAGTCGAAAGCTGGACGAACGATGCCGATGGCGGTCTCAACAAGCTGTTTACTGAAATTACCGAGGGAGGAGTTCTTAATAACGGACCGCAGGGGGGCTCGCTGGAGAGAGTCTACGGAGAAATTCGCGAGTATGTTCAACTCACAGAGCAGTTAGGGCTAGATCTGCTCGCCTACGAAGGCGGGCAAGGGCTTTGGGGAACGAGGGGAGTTCAGAGCAATCAAGCGATTACCGAGTTGTTTAACACTGCTAATCGAGACCCACGCATGGGCGATGTGTATCGCGAGTACGTGTCTGAGTGGTTTGAGTTGGGAGGCGGTACGTTTGCTCACTTTGTAGACATCAGCCTGTACGATCAGTTTGGAAGTTGGGGAGCATTAGAAAATGTCTCTCAAGATAGCTCTCCTAAATACGATGTTCTTCTCGATTTTGTCGATTCAGCTCCCTAGTTTCCTGCTTGCTCTCTGTATTAGGAATAATAGCTCTCCACTGCCACCCTAATCTCGACGAGACATCAGCTCTTAAATTATTAACGAGATTACGTCTATTTGAGCTGCTTGACTTGGTAACGGACAGTTAAAAGTGCAGTCGCGACTTTGTTCAAAAAGATTAACAAATCTGCTTATTTTCAGTCTATTACCATGTAATATAATTTTTGCTGAGCAGTTTCATCGATCCGTGGAGAAAAGCGGTCATCATGACAGAGGACAATCAAGAAAGCTTAATCATGCGCCTGGAGTTCGAGGAAGGCAGCGGCAGCCGAGCCGCCGACACCTCACCAGCCGGGAGCGATAACGCCGGACAGCTGCGCAACGGAGCCGAGTTTCGCGCCGAGGAAGGAGGAGTAGGCGGAGTCGTCGAGTTCGATGGCGACAACGACTACATCAACATCGCCAGTGCCGAAGAGTTCAATCGCAGCCAGCAGGCCAAGCGCACCGTA
>JBHJGN010000098.1:0-33431 GCA_050331735.1 Cyanophyceae cyanobacterium | reverse complement strand
TTTCCTGGTGCCGCCAGCGCTTGGGAACCACCTCGACTCCATCCCGAACTCGAGCGTGAAACGGAGCAGCGGCGAAGATACTGGTCGGGTCACCGGCTGGGACAATAGCTCGGTGCCAGGTCTCTTCTTCCTTCGCCTCCTTTCGGTTCAATCGGACTAAAAGGAGGCTTTGGTTTTTGATCTATGAATCATTCTAGTGTAGTACTGCAACAGGTTAGAGTTGTCGAACCTGCTTCCGGTATCGATAAAGTGGCAGATATTTCCATTGCTGATGGAAAAATTCAACTAATCGCAGATAATTTAAATTTTACTTCTGAAGAAGCGAGCTTAGACTGTAGGGGACTAATTTTGGGGCCCGGCTTAGTCGATCTTTATAGCCGCAGTGGAGAACTCGGATTCGAACATCGGGAAACTTTCTCGAGCTTGTCTGCTGCCGCTGCTGCCGGAGGGTTTACTCGAATAGCGGTCATGCCGAATCCCGTTTTTTCTGGGGATCAGTCCGTAGCAATTCCTAGCTTGAAGCAGTTAGCGACAATACGAGCAGCAAACGACAAAAGCTATTTGTCAAGCTTGACCGACATTCAGTTCTGGGGAGCCTTAACGAATCAACAGCAACAAACTGAGCTTGCTAGTTTAGCAGAGCAAGTCCTTGGTTTTGTTCATGCAGAACCCATAGAAGACTTCAATTTACTGCTGCAGTCGTTGAAGTATTTAAATCAACTGAAAAAGCCAGTCGGGCTAGTAGCGGCTAGTCCACGATTGAAACGGGATGGCGTAGTCCGTGAAGGAGTTGATTCACTCCGCTATGGCTTCTCTGGAGATCCGGCGCTCTCAGAATCAGCCGCGATCGCTGCTTTACTAGAAGTAATCGCCGTTGCTGACACCCCTGCTCATTTGATGAGAATATCAACTCGTCGCAGTGTAGAGCTGATTGCTGATGCTAAAGCCCGAGGAGTACCTGTGACTGCGAGTACATCCTGGATGCATTTGCTCCTGGATACTAGAGCAACTGGAAGCTATGACCCGAACCTGCGACTTGACCCTCCTTTGGGAACTGGTTCAGATCGAGAGGCCTTAATTGAGGGAGTTAGACAAGGGATTATCGATGCAATCGCCGTCGATCATACTCCCTATACATACGAAGAGAAAACTGTCGCTTTTGCCGAAGCTCCAGCCGGAGCTATTGGTTTAGAGCTGGCATTGCCTCTGTTGTGGCAGCAGTTTGTTACCAGCGGCGAATGGACTGCTACTCAGCTCTGGCAAGCCCTTAGTGTAGGGCCGCAAAGATGCTTGCATCAAGAACCAATTAGCTGCGCTCTTGGACATAAAGCCGAGCTAACTCTTTTTGATCCTCAAACAAGCTGGACTGTTGAAGCCCACAATCTTCAATCTCTGTGTGCGAATACTCCTTGGCTGGGCAAGCAGATTGTCGGACGTGTCGTTCGAGTATGGAATGGATCGGAAGTTGACTCAAATTCTCATCATTACTCATAACCAATGGAAGTTGGTTTTGGTTGGCTACAAGTAAGCAACAATTGTCAACAATCTAGCTCTAATCAGCTTCCCCAAGGATACGCAACATTATCGCTGAGCAGCAGAAGAGTTTTCTTCCATCAAAAAAAGAACCGACGACTGGCCGTGTTTCGTCTCGGTTCTTTTTCTGGTTCGCTCCTCACACACAGAAAGTATACATAACATTTGTCACAACAAACGTCTTGTTACAATTATTCACCTTGACAGGGTGTGTCACAATTCTTCGGCAGCAGTTGTCAAAAACTGCTTTTGCAGTAGATTTTGCAAGAAAAACTGAGCAATAGCCAATAAGCCTAGTCTTGCTTGGGATAAACGAGGCTGCTCGGTTTGTATATCTCCAAAAATTCGGCAGCATCTTTCAAACTGAAGAACAGATTGACTAAGATGTTGTGCCAGCTTGAGCCTGCTCAATGCAGCCGCCGGAGGCAACTCCGGTGGAACGTTGAGTGAGTGGGTCTGAGCCCTATTTGAATAGGAGGTATCCGTTACCTTAAGCAACTGAGCAATTAAGTGCCGTTCTGCTGGCTGAGCGAGCAGAAAATTTGGACTCAACCAAGGAATTGGCTTCGGTTTGAGCCACCGCCATTCAGCTTGGCATGAGCAGTTCAGAGTAATCAGCCCCTGTTCGTGACCTAGACGAAGGAGCGAGCAGCAGCGAGCATGAGCGTACTGCAGCCCAAAGAAAGCAGTAGAGGTGAGCCAAGGCCCTGTCAGCGGAGGAGTGTTAAAGAGTTGAGGAAGCTGCTGTAACCAAAGCGCTAAAGCGCGATCGCTAATCGGAAAATCAAGCCAGCCACCCGGTGCCATCTTCATTTTGATCGCTAACAGCGGTTGAGTTTGTACAACGCTCACATGGACTTCAGGGAGAATTTCTGCCAGTTGTCGGGCCACTAATTGGGGCGAGTGTTTACCAGCAATCTTTAAGGCGATCGCACTGCGATAGATAATTTCGGCAGGAGTGTTGAGCCGATGCATCGGAACGTCGGCAGCAGAGGACAGTAAATCCTTGTTAAACTCCATACAGTTACGTTGTTGCAGGAGAAATACAGCCTTTAGGAGACACTGCTGCAATAGGCTTTGTAAACTAGAGTGCTTTAGGGGAACTGTCAGTTGATTATTCAGCAAGATAGCAGTATTATTTGATACTTTGCTTTCCGTGTAGAATCGAGAAAACCGGAGCAGCTAAGGTGCTCCTCATCCTATGTATTCGTCTAATTTTCCTCCAACCGAGGCTTCTCGTCCTTTTCTCACCTGGCAGCGAATTCTGGACTGGGCCCAATCTCATTATCGTCAACGAGTATTCAAAAAAGACGAACGGATTCCAACTCGCCCCGGTTTACTCTATTTAGTTCAAAAAGGAGCCGTCCGTATTGTTGGACAAACTCAGTCTGCCGAAGAACACTCTTCACAACCGGAGGAAACTTTCTTGGGGTTCGTTGGTTCTGGCCAACCTTTTGAAATTGTAGCTCAGTCTCCCTTTACGCTTCAGGCCTATAGCCACGTCGATCAATCTGCGGTTGTTTGGCTGTACTGGTACGATTTAGAAAACTGGCCTCATTTTCGTAGAGAAGTGTTTGAAGCCTTTCGCTACCAGCACCAGCGCAAACTACTCTGGTTGAGTACGTTAGGGCAAAGACGGACTATAGATAGACTACTCGGGTTTCTCACTCTGCTTGTCGAAGAATACGGCGAACCGATAGAAGGTGGTTATTGTCTCCCCTATGCTTTAACCCATGCCCAAATAGGCAGCGCCATTGGTTCAACACGCGTCACTGTAACTCGCTTAATGGGCAAGCTGCGTCAGCAGGGTTCGATTTCAATTCGAGAAGATAATTTGATCTGCTTGACTGATGCCAGTCAATCTTGTAACGATACTTTATCGGGATTGAGATAGCAGGGTAAAAATCAGTTGTTAACAACCACTATCCACTAACCCTTCAAAACATGACTTTAACGACACAACCAAATTTAAGATGAGGTTTTCAGAGGAGTACGGAGTGAGTGAGCAACCGCCTCAAAACAGCGACGATCCCTAGCCATGGCAGCGTGGGTTAAAACTGACAGCTTGACTTCTTCCCCAATTCCTAGCCGCGAACTACTAGCTGGAACAATAATAAAATCGTAAGGAGTCCAAATCGAGGTCAAGTTAAGCTGCTCCAAACGCTTTGTATCTTGATTTAAATTCCTTAGAAATACACTGCCCGGACGCATCTGAATACACAGGGGCAGAGGTAAAGCATACGCTAATTGCGTTCCGCAATGGGGCGATGAGATTGTTACCAATCTCTGTACCTGCTCGATTTCCTCCAAACGCTGAACGTAGTAACGGCTGAGTAGTCCTCCCATGCTTAACCCTACTAAATCTAGCGGTTGTGAAGGGGGAAAAGTTAACCTAATATAGTCTGCTATTTGAAGAGCAATGCGATCCAATCCCCAGCGACCGTAATTCAGCTTTAAGTCGAAGCAGTAGATTGTCCATCCTTGAGCCGTTAGATACGCAGCCATAGGCCCAAAAACGCGCGCGCCCCTGAAAAGACCATGAACGAGTAGGACCGGGTTAGGCATTGCTTATATTCTACTCTCAGTTCTCCAACGGCTCTTAGATTGCGTCAATTCTACATAAATATGTCCTCATGCAACAGATTGACGAGCAATCAAGTCTAGAGGAGTACCGTCCTCCTACAGTGGTTTGACTAACTCCAATTCGCTATGAGCGACGAAGATGCCTGAGAAGGAGAAAACTCCGCTCAAAGGAAATATCATACCAGATCCGGTTTAAATACTCCACTTAAAAATTAGGTAAGGCAGGAGGCAGACGGCAGACGGCAGAAGGGTTTGCAAAGGAAGGAAACAGGGGTTTGAGATGCGGATTTGGGAGCAATAGACGCTTGAGAGTTTGTTGTTCTCTTTGTGCTGCCACCTCACTACGCTGCCTCCCCAACAGCTCAAGAACAAGGCAGCCTCTACTGAAGTAGCAGGAGCGTCCGATTACCTAGCTTCAGCCGACCGTCAAGCACCAGGACCAAGAGAGGCAACAGAAGCCAAAAAATTAAGCTGCGCCGCCGTCGCCAAAGTTTAGTCAAAACGTACCCAGCGATCGCTCAAGTTTCGCGCCAATATTTCACCATTAAAAATTGGGAGTAGGGGCAATTCAAGTAATTGTTAATCGTAATGAGAAGCTCTCGCCCATATTCATAAAGTTGATTTTAGCGATGACGCGCTTGAGTCTGCCGCTGGGATGATAGAAATTCTGAACCGCTAAAGTACCCAGAAAGGTTTAGTAGTAGACTTGGAGTTTGGGAGCAGATTATCGACGCAAGAGTTGATCTAGTCTAGAGACTCTGTAGAGCTCGATCTCTCTCAGACTACTATGAAGAATGCCCATTTGAACGGGCCTCTTTGGGGCTTTCCGTTTCATCAGTTAATTTGCCCCAAACTTACCCCAATCTTTCCCCCAAACGCCCCTAACTAATTTCTGAGATGGAGGGCTAAAACGTGCTTTAGAACTTGGAAATGATGATGGCTCAGGGGTGATTTGAACACCCGACCTTGGGCTTATGAGTCCCCTGCTCTGACCAACTGAGCTACTGAGCCTTGTCATTTGGCAGCTTATCTATTCTAACGCAAATTAGCTAATCTTCTTCGCTTGCGAAGAAAATTATTAGTCTCCTAAAATTTTCTCAATTTGGGCAATGGAGGCTAACACTCGAACGGGTTGGATGTCGGCATTGTTGATTAATGCTTCTTGATACTTTCTTTTGACTCTATACCGGTCAAGCTCACCGCTTTAGCTCCACCAATATCGGAATTGGTATGATCTCCTCCCATCGACACCTGTTCTGCAGAGAGACTTAACTCATCCAAGGCTAGCTGGAAAAAAAGGAGGACGGTTGGCTAGCAACGGTGGCCGTTTGAGATCGAACAGCAAACCTTGAAGAAAAGACGATGCCAATAAGTGCTCGGAGAAATCAACCTTTATCATCAAGGATAAAGAGTTTTACCGCTGTTTGCATCGAACAAAAAGAGGCACTCGCTGTTGATCCTCACCCCCAGGCGATCGCCTCGCTGCCCTCGCCAAGAGGCAGGAGCAATACAGTTAAACGCAATCTCCGACTGGGGTAGTTTACCTCTAATCAACGTTTCTCGTCCGAGGGGTTCGACGACATCAATTTCCATCGTTAGCTGACCGTCTGACTCTTCTAGTGCTGGCGCAACGGCTTCTGGGCGAATGCCGAGAGCGAATCCTTGCCCTGGCTGTAGCCCTAGCTGCTGCCTCATAGGGCTGGGAACGGGCAGAGACTGATGATTAAAAGTAAAGGAATCGTCCAGATAGGTGACGGGAATGATATTCATTGGCGGATTTCCCAAAAACGTCGCCACCATGCGGTTAGCGGGGTGAGCGTAGATTTCCTGGGGAGCACCAATTTGCTGTACCCGTCCCCAATCGAGGACCACCACCCGCTCGGCCAGGGTCATCGCTTCGATCTGATCGTGGGTAACATAAATGGTGGTAATGCCCACGCGCTCGTGAAGCTGCTTGAGTTCAGCCCGGGTGTCGTCGCGCAACTGAGCATCCAAATTTGACAGGGGTTCGTCGAGCAAAAACACCTGCGGTTGACGGGCGATCGCTCTTCCCAAGGCTACGCGCTGCTGCTGTCCCCCGGAAAGCTGCGCGGGCTTGCGCTGAAGGAGGTGAGCAATGTTGAGCGATCGCGCCACGGTTTCTAGGCGCTGAGCGATTATTTTGTCGTCGGTTTTGCGCATCCGCAGCCCAAACGCCAGGTTATCGGCTACCGTCATATGCGGATAGAGAGCGTAGTTTTGAAACACCATCGCCACATCCCGCTGTCGCGCTGGCACTGTATTGACTAAAGTATTGCCAATATAAAGATTTCCCTCCGTAGCCGTTTCTAAGCCTGCAATAGTACGCAAAATTGTTGATTTACCGCAGCCTGACGGTCCCACCAGTACCCAGAACTGACCATCGGGAACTGCAAAGGTAATCTCTTCTACAGCGATCGTATTGTCAAAGCGGCGGGTAATTCCTTGCAGACGAACTTGTGCCATTGTGCTTAGATTGGGAATGCATTGATGGAATAGAGTTGCTTGTTGATGGTTAATTGTTGATTGAAATAGGCTATCAACAATTAACCATCAATCCTTGACGAGATATTGTGCTGTTTATCTTAAGTTAGCTCGACAGCTTTGCTTCGTTTTGAATTCTAAGAATGGCGACCAATCCGTGACCGCAGCCCCAGCCCCGCTGCATTTCGTATTCTAGGGTGCGTAAGGCGTAGCCGAGCTGTGGTTCAATAATGTTGGCACGGGGGTCGCCGTACCACATCCAGCCAACATCAGCAATCACTCGGTCAATAGTCATCAGCGCAAACTGCAAAGGTTGGGGAAACTCATTCCATCCTTTCAATTCTGGCAGCGAAAAGTTGTGGGAGAGGCGGTGTTGGCAGTACTCTACCAAAATGTTCCAGCATTTGATCAGTTCCTGCAGCCAGGAACTAACTTGGGGGTGTTCGGGAACAAAAGCGGGGTCGAGGATGAGTTCTGCTAAATCGGTTCGTAAGTAGTCTTCATGCAGGGAATTGATTAAGCGGCGAATCGGCTTAAGCTGAGGATTGTACTCCCGCGTATCCGTATGGCGACCAACCAGTAGAGAGCGGTCCATCAGTTTAACAACTTCTAAACCAACTCCGGTGGCGGTCGTCAGTTCTGCTGTCAATTGCCGAACTTCCTCTCCCGTCCAGAAGCGCAGGGGAAAGCTCTCGATATCGAGCTGCTGACGACTAGATTCGGAGTAGAGATAACTCATGGAGTACTGGCGGACCTTTTCCGCTTCTGAGGCAGCCGACCAAAAACTCGGCCATTCGATGGAATACCGCCCCAGTAAATCCAGGACAATTAGACTCCCCTCACGACCATGTTGGCAAACATCGCTTAACAGCCGCACTAAATCCTGACGCTCGAGGTGGGAAAGAGAGCCGTAGGATGAGAAATAGAGGTCAAACGGGGATTCCCGTTTCTTGACCTCTCCAAGTCCCTGACGCAAGTCTGCTTGGGCGAACTGTACCTGGGGCTTATCGGCAAAGAGAACTTGTCCTTTTTCCACCATCGCTGGACTGATATCCAGACCCAAGTAGGTCGCAATTTCATCTTCGGGCATGACCCGCTGGTGCTGTAGGCCCAGATTGAGATCTTGGCGGTCAATCTTAGTCAAGATTTGATATCCCTGTCCCGCACCGCAGCCGAGGTCAGCAATGCGCAACCTTTGCCCTGCCTCGCACTTACTGGCTACCAAATGACTGAGGAAAGGACGCAGAGCAATACGAGTCAGTTGGTCTTCCCAGTAGGTACGAACGTTGTCGTACTTGCCAAATAAGTTACCAACGTAGAGATCGTATTTCCCCTCCCGTACCGCTTGGGTATAGGTTTTTTCTCCTACCGATTGCATGAGATAAAATTCTCCTGAGATTTATAGAGATGGACAAACGTATCATCCAATACGCTTCTTCCTCTCACTGAAAAGTTTATAATTGATTGGGGTCAATACAATGTGTTCTTCGCAACCCGAGCAGCCTCCTTAGAAAAAGGCTACTAAATTTATTCACCCTATGGATTAGGAATTGAGCTTGCTCAAAGCAGCCGCCGGAAATCATTCCGGCGGCTGCTTTGAGTGTTTGTGGCTGATTATTAATTATTGCTATCAACCACGAACACTCAACAATTCTCCGAGCAGCGGGAAACTTCTTCCTTCTCACCCCCTGATTCTTGTGCTCGTTTGAAACTTGCAGAGCTTTATCAATTAGTAAAGATTGTTGCAAATGGATGGCGATAGCATCTATCATCGTTTACAGAGGTCTAACTTGAGAGTACTTTAGCATGGCTCACTACACAGCCAATTCATTGAAAGCCGAACTAAATTCCAGAGGGTGGCGGTTAACGCCGCAGCGGGAGAAAATACTGCACGTTTTTCAAAATCTTCCTCGCGGCAATCATTTGAGTGCCGAGGAACTCCATCATCTCCTTGAGGACCGCGAAGAAGCAATTAGTCTTTCGACCATCTATCGTAGCGTGAAGCTGATGGCTAGAATGGGCATCCTGCGAGAATTAGAATTAGCCGAAGGACACAAACACTACGAACTCAATCAACCGTATCCTCATCATCATCATCACATTGTTTGTATTCAGTGCAATAAGACGATCGAGTTTAAAAACGACTCGATTCTTAAGCAAAGTTTAAAGCAGTGCGAGAAAGAAGGTTTTCAGCTCATTGACTGTCAGTTAACCGTGATGACGATCTGTCCAGAAGCCATTCGGATGGGATGGCCCTCTGCTTTGCCGAGCAACTGGTCCTGTACCCGTGCCATTTCCGATCAAGATTCTCCATGATGTTGCGGCCTTGCTACTTCATGAGTATGGTTGAAAGATTGCTATGATCGCTCGCCGCCATTTTCTCTACGGTGCAGCTGCGATCACCGCCAGTGTTGCCTCAGCGTCGGCCACCAGTACCAGCGTTCTTAAACCGGCAAAATTGCAGCCAGGAGCGGGGATTGGCTTAATTAGTCCAGCGGGAGCAACGTTTATTGAGGAGGAGTTAGACATCGTTCTTGATGCGGTGCAGGCGCTAGGGTTAGTTCCGTATTTGGCCCCTCATCTACTCGACCGCTACGGCTATTTTGCCGGGAAGGACCGCGATCGCGCTGCCGATATTAACCAATTTTTTGCCGATCCCCAAATCGACGCTCTGCTGCCGATTCGCGGTGGCTGGGGATGTAGCCGCATCTTACCTTACCTGAACTACGATACTATTCGCCAAAATCCCAAAATTGTGGTTGGCTTTAGCGACCTCACGGCGTTGCTGTTAGCAATTTATGCTCAAACTGGATTAATCACGTTTCACGGTCCCAACGGGTTAACCTCGTGGCGACCGGCCCAAACTGAGTCTTTTCGCCGCGTTCTGTTTGCCGGAAACCAGGTCAGCTACGAAAATCAGCTCGACAGCAGCGATGCTGACCGCCTCATGCAGGTCAAGTACCGCGTGCGGACTCTTCGCCCCGGACGAGCGCGAGGCAAGCTCATGGGGGGAAATCTATCGGTACTGTCTGCCCTAGTGGGTACGCCGTATTTTCCCGATACGCGCGGGGCGATTCTATTTATTGAAGACGTGGGCGAAAGTATCTACCGCGTCGATCGCATGCTCACCCATCTGAAGCTTGCTGGCGTACTCGATGGTCTGGCTGGCTTCGTCTTCGGTCAGTGCATTGACTGTCTCCCCGAGGCCGATTATGGCTCGCTGACGCTTGAAGAAGTGCTGCAAGACCATATTCAACCCCTAGGGGTTCCGGCGTGGTCTGGCGCTCAAATTGGTCACTTAGAGCCAATCTTGACAATTCCAATCGGAATAGAGGCTGTCATCGATGCCGATATTGGCAAGATTGACATGCTGGAGCCAGGGGTAGTGTGAATTTAATGTTCATTGTTGATGGTTGATTGTTCTATCAGCCATTAACTATCAACCATCAACAAGTCCCCACAAGCAGTGTGCTTCCCCGTTGCTTTTCAAGCCGACATCCCCAATTGAAACCCCAGTGCTTTCTTCTTCATCGTTTGGAAAATATTGTAGAAGCCGTTAGCGCGGGAAGGAGTTAGGCTGACTTTTAATCCGGTCTCGTCGATCCAGTCAGGAGTCACCTGAACAATTTCTGCGGGCGTTAAGCCGCTTAATCCTTCAATAAGCAGCGCCACTAAGCCTTTAACAAGCTGAGCATCTGAGTCTCCCTGATAGACCACCTTACCAGCCTCTAAATTAGCAGTAATGTATACCTGAGAAACACAGCCAGGAACCTTGTTCTCTGGGGTTTTATCTTCCTGGGGCATCTCTGCAAGCTTTTTGGCATACCATAGCAGTTGTTCGTAGCGCTGCTTGGGGTTAGAACGCCGCTTAAAGCGCTCAACAATGCGTTCGAGTTTAGGCGGTAGGGTCGTTGAAGACATACGAAGAATCGAGCAAGAAACGGGGTTTAGTATATTGCTAATGTTATCCTATCACTCTATTCCTCTACTGCTGTCAGGAGCGCACCGGGCAGGGGGAGGATGTATAAACCGAGGCAGGAGCGCTCGCTCAGCTTGCCATAATGGAAAAATCGGCTCCTACACCCCATAAATCTATGAATCAACCTTCCCAGCAAACTACCGAGAAATACGGCGAACGGGCGATCGCCCAAGGACAACTAATTACCTTTCCTAATCCCCGCGTTGGTCGTCGCTACAGTATCAATATTACGCTGCCAGAATTTACCTGTAAGTGTCCTTTTTCTGGCTATCCAGATTTTGCCACGATGACCATCATCTATTCGCCAGACGAGCGCGTTGTCGAGTTAAAGGCGCTGAAGCTGTACATCAACAGCTACCGCGATCGCTATCTTTCCCATGAAGAAGCGGTCAATCAAATCTTAGATGACTTTGTGGCTGCCTGCGAACCCCTAGCAGCCAAAATCACGGGGGACTATACTCCCAGAGGCAACGTCCATACGGTGATTGAAGTCACCTACGACAAAACGGCAGACAATCGCTAAAGTGGACAAATCTCTTTGAAAGGGGTGGCGCTCGCTGTTTATGATGATTAAATATCTAATGGCTTAGATATTCTGATGGCGCAGAGCTTTTATCCACCTCGGCTGAATCCCTTTCTAGTTCGCCTCGCTCAGTTCATCTCTCCTGGGGTGACGCGCTGGTTCTACCAGTTTGAACTGGTTATCAGTCCCCACAGCCTAGAGAAGCTGCGTTTACTTAGGGACGAGCGACTGCTGCTGCTGCCGAATCATCCCACCTTTCAAGATCCAGTCGTCATGTTTACGCTTTCTGCCCAAGTCGGGCAGATGTTTTACTACCTAGCTGCGCTCGAACTCCTGAGCAGTTCCCTGGGCAGCATTCTTCAGCGCCTCGGAGTTTATTCGATTCGGCGTGGTTTAGTCGATCGTCCCAGTATTGCTCAAACCTTGACCCTCCTCAGACAGCCAGGGTGCCATTTAGTGGTTTTCCCAGAAGGAGGATGCTCCTTTCAAAACGATACCGTGATGCCGTTTCGAGCTGGAGCCGTGCAGCTAGCGTTTCAGGCGATGAACAAGTCTTTTAAACAGGAGGAACCCCTCCCTGAACTTTATGCCGTCCCGGTGAGCATTAAATATCGCTATACCCAGGACATGAGTGGGGTCATTGAGCAAACGTTGAACCGCCTCGAAAAAGCTTTAAGGCTCAACAGAGAAGCGGATGCTACTGCTTATCAAAGACTGCAAGCGATCGCCGAGCAAGTCCTCGTCAAAATCGAGCAAGATTACGGACTACAGGCTGAGGAGCCATCCTGGGAACAGCGCATCTCCAGGCTCAGAACCCACGCCCTCGAAAAATGCGAATATTTATTGGGGATTACCTCTAATCTCCATGAATTGGTGCGGGAGCGGACATACAAAATTGAGTATGCCTTAAAAACTCAAATGGATGAGGTAGAAGCTCATGAATTGAACAGCGATCACGCTTACCATTTAGCTCTCATCGAGAAGTCCGTGAAGCGACTGTTCAACTTTGACGCTATCTACGATGGCTACGTCGCCGCTCATCCGACTCCAGAACGCTTTTTAGATACTCTGATTCGGCTAGAGCGCGAGGTGTTTGATATCGATCAGCCTCCTCCGAAAGGTTTTCGGGAAGCGAGGGTCGAAATTGGAGAGCCGATTAGTCTCAAGAACTGCTTTGCTGACTACCAGCGCGATCGCACAGCAACTGTTAACGCGGTTATGCTCAAAGTTCAGCAGACTGTCCA
The DNA here is from genome assembly GCA_050331735.1 of Cyanophyceae cyanobacterium. GTDB lineage: Bacteria > Cyanobacteriota > Cyanobacteriia > Cyanobacteriales > JBHJGN01 > JBHJGN01. Next base: position 21,067 of record JBHJGN010000098.1, on the reverse strand, counting down.
AGAGAATCTTGACCGCCTGAGTCAGGAAAAAGAGGCTGCTACCAGGTAAGCCGAAAGCTTTAGCGAGGGAAGCTTAAGCCGATCAGACGTGGAAATTCGACAGGCAAAATTCAAAAAGATACCCTGCCTGTTGAACTCAAGCTTACCCAGGAGCGCAGCTAGCGTATGGACGAGCTCGGGACTCTTCTGCGTCCGGTGAATTTAGAGATATTTTGCTCGTTTCCTGTGCCTGTTGACAGAGAGTTTGAGACTCTGAACCCTGCGCCGACTGAGTATTGAGACGCGTCGAAAACTGCTGAAAGAGCTGAGAACGAGTCAGCAGCAACTTGAGAAAATATTCCTCAAGCTCGGCCAGTAAGAAAGCATTGCGGAGGCGCAGATCTGCTGTATGTTTAGCAATGCTGATAATTTTTTGAGCGATAGATTGTTTAGTGAGCAACTCCTGGATGGTCCGTTGAATCAAGCTCACCAGATTTCTTTGCTGTTCCCGCTCTGCTATGGCCCCATCTAAAGACAAATGCTTGATGACCAGAACATTCAAGCGCTCTATCAAATTGGTGTAGGCTTGCGTCGGTTCCTCATTTAAGTAGCGCTGCTGCAAAATTTGGTAGCGACGATTGCTCTCGATCACAAGCTGGTTAGAGTCTGGAATTGATCGTTCGTGTGTTCCATCCAGTAGCCAGCAAACAATGCTCTGTCTCGTTTCAGGATTGTACTGAGGATTATCTTTTGACAAGCGCGTTTGCCAGAGCACGGCTAGCTGGTCTGGATGCTCATGGCTAGATACATAGTTCACGAATTTTGCCCCTCACTCCGGCTTTAATGGTGTTTGACTCCTAGTCACTACTCAGGGTTCTCGCTTCCTGTTTTATGCCAAACCCTAGAGTTTTAATATTTTGTTACATTGTGGCGAGACGCAGAGCGTTTCCCTGGAGTCCTGCTTTGCTCAAGCAACCACTGCCACTCGATCAGGATTGGCGGAGGAATCTCCAAAACGAGCTGTTTCTGTTGGAGAGGCACCAAGAGCTGAAGTGATTCTGGCGACGAGAGCTGTGTCAGAATGTTGCTGATATCGTATTGCCCAACGTTGGGAGCTGGTGCTGAGTGGACCAGGCGATCGCTGGCCAGCAAAATCCCAGTAGAGGTCATAATTTCTAACGGAGCGGGATGGACAAAATTTGCTAAACCAGGAAACCCAACCAGTCGCAGCGAGTAGCGTCTGGGATCAGAGTTATCTGGAAAAACCAGCACTTGCCAAGCCCGGCCCTCTCGATCCGGTAAGGAGTGATGCACGTGATACCGCAAGCCTGTCGCCGAATGGTGTTGACGAAGGACGGCTAGGGCTGGAGACCCTGTCCCTGACAGCAGCGTGACCACTAGACAGAGTAAGAGGATGATTTTTTTAGTGAAGGCGATCATGTTTGTCATTCAGAGTGTGCTCCGGTTGTAATTGCGCTTAACTTTTTTCCGGCTTGCCTGTTCTGTACAGGTCTACTTTGTATAATGCCTGTTAAGCCAACGGCTATTGTCGCGGAAATCGTTTGAAGTTGAGCCAAAACACTGACGATGATTGAGCAATTTACTTTAAATTAATAGAGCAATTAGGGAATTAATTTTTTCTCCCGTTGAGGACACGAGTGCTAAAAGAGCTGTAGTACCGAGGTCTGGCAATGTGTTGAGCTAACAGTCCATGATGGATCTTGTCAATGAAAGAGCTTATTTATTCAGGGGAATTAGGCCGCTATCGGATTTTGCAACCGTTAGCAGACGCTCGCCAAAGCTATTTAGCAGAAGATCTGACTCACCTCAACGAGCTGTTCGTTCTTAGAGAAATCTCAGACTCTTGTCAGGCCCGAATTTCCTCAAAGCAGCAGGGAGCGGAAAACGCTATTTTCCAGCTCAACCATCCCCAAATTCCGCGCTTTCGAGAACTGCTTCAAACCGAGTTCCAAGGAAAACCCTGCTGGTTTTGGGTTGAGGACTACATGCCGGGAAAAACCTACCGCAGTCTTTTACAGCATCGCCTTCGGCAGAGACAACCAGGCTTTAGCGAACTAGAAATAACGGCGTTATTACTACAGGTATTACCAATTCTAGATTATATTCACGCTAAATTCGTCGTTCACGGACACATTTCTCCAGATACAATCGTGTTGCGTAGCGATGATGCCCTGCCCATCCTCGTGTTTCGAGAAATTGAACGTGGTTATACACCGATAAAAACACCAGCGGTTCCTGCTGAGTCAGCCTACTTAGGAGACATGCCTCATAACGATCTCTGTGCTCTAGCCATGACCAGTCTCGTCTTGCTAAGCGGTAAAGTACCACCCGTTCCTCATACTGCTAGCTGGGACTGGCAGCAAGAGCTAGTTCTGAGTCCTCAGCTCACCAGAATTTTGCAGAGAATGCTATCTCAGAAACCAGAGAAGCGCTTCAGTTCAGCAACAGAAGTAATCCAGGCCCTCAGAAAGGCGCTACCACCAGCTCACTTTCCCATGACTCGACCACAACGCTTACCAAAGACCGCTCAGCCAGTGCCTACAACCAGAGGTTCCGTAACTGGGTGCGTCGGCAAGGCAGTGCTTGCGATGGCGGTGATTGTTGGTCCGGGGATTGGTGGCTGGTTTGCTGGTAAAGCCTGGCTGAAGCAGCAGGCCACTACTGCCATTACGGAGACAGTCCTTCAGCAGCCACAGCCCTCTCCCTCTCAGCCTCCAGAGCCCTTATTTCAACAGCGGCAGCAACAGGTGTCTTTAGAGCGTCGTCGCCGGACTCTGGACATTAAGACGGATTTCTTCGACGAATTGACTGACTGGGCTTTTGACCAGCGGTATCCTTCTCAACGAGGAACGCTCGCGCCACAAGCGGGACGAAAGCGGCAGCAGCGCCGGAACGAGATTGCTGCTGAGTATTTAGAGCAGCTCGCTTTTCTCAGCGCTGAGGCTCGTCAACGATTAGGCAGCTACGATCGCACCACGAGCGATCGCCTGACGCGAGCTGTTAATCAGCTTCACCTCAGCAGCCGCGCCCTCTACGATTTGGTAGATGCCGAGTTTTTCCAGCGGTTCCCAGACCAAGAGCCGCCCCTAGCGCAGCCGCTCACCCAGATTTGGCAGGCGATCGCCCTTGATAAACTCAACGCTCTCCGCTCAGGAGACGCTCTCGAACAAATTGAGCCTGATGACTCTATCATTCGGCGGCGGGGAACTCTCGCTCCAGGAGAGGGGCAAGCCTACACGATCTATTTAGAGGCCGACCAGATAATGGAGGTAGATTTGCTCGCTGGGCAAGACGCGCTATTTTCGATTTACTCTCCCTCTGGCCAAGTGAACATGCTAGAAGATACCACCGCCCGTCAATGGTCTGGGGTGTTGCCAGAATCGGGTTACTACGAATTCACGATTGTTTCTCAAGCCGAACAGTCTTTTTCTTATCGGCTTACTCTTGCTTTTGACCCTCCCCAAGAGGAAGAACTCTCGGTAGAGTAGAGCTCCAGAGGTCATGACTAGTTTGGGTAAACTGGTAGAGACGCTGCGTAACAATGCCTAGCTGCCCGGAAGGCCCCTCCAAACAAACTGTCAACACTGGTCGTATTCATACCGGCAAGCAGCGTGTGCAATCATCTACACTGACGATTGAAAGCTAGCAAAAACAGTGGGAAAAGTTACCTCGAACGGTTCAACTGCACCTCGCGGCAGCATGTCTCGCGGTTTTTCAGGAACCGTTTGGCGTTCTCGAAGAGTATCCGCAACCACCTTGGCTGGCCGTGGATCTTCATACACTACCATAATGCCTTATTCCCTTTTTGACACTACCGTAAAGTTTGAAGATGTTCCGAGCCGCTTGTAAGTTATGGGCAGGGCAGCTTTTGTTTCGTGGAGCAATTGTTCAACACCGCCTCTAGTAGCCCCGGGAACCGGTACTTCAAATCTTCTCATTGTCGATAGCTCCACTACCGTCTTCGATTCCAATGCTATTCTTCTCTTATTCTAAGTACTGGCAAAAGTACTTTATCAGAAGCAGTAGGGCAGCTCTTGCATACGCCAGTCTTTGCCCTCGATTGGATGCTAGGAACCTTGGTCCAGTTTCGCGTTCCTAATCAAAATAATTTCTTGGTTGCCGCAGAGGCGTTGCTAACTATGCTTGTACAGCGGCAATTGTGGCTTGAACAATCTGTCATTATAGATACTCCAGCACATACGGTTTTAGCGCGTCAACACTGGCAAGAGTTAGCCCGTTCTCACGGTGCATCTTTTTACGGAATTAAGACAATCTGTTCAGATATTACGCTGCATCGCCAACGAGTAGAGAGGCGCAACCGCAAGATTCCGGGGAGACCAGAAATAGATTGGAGCCATGTAGAAAGAATGCGTGCTGCTTATGAAGCATGACAGCCTCAAGAGGGTGCTTACCTCACACTCGATGCCGTTTCTCCTTTAAACAATAATATTTATGCAATTTTAGAATATGTCCAATCTGAGAATCATCAGCAGCTATGAGATAGAAGGAAGACTGTTTTTGCTGATGTCAGCATTGTACTTTTGATTTCACGCTCGAATAGCAAAATAGACGTGCAATCCTGCGGAGTAGCTGGAACGTTGAGTCTAGTTCAGAGACTCTCAAACTAACAACCTGCTATCCAATGTAGTTATTAAAGATAAAACGATCTGATAACCAATCAAGACAATCTATACAAGTGCTCGTGTTACGTTTTGAGCTTGCTGAAAGCAGAAGCGATCGCAACCTGAACAGAACCCCCCTGTTTTTGCATAACTGTTATGCCCTGGAGATAAGAACGTGATTCTCAGTCGCTAGAGCTGACATATTTAGCTCGTCTTTTCAGTTACCATGTATGATTCAAATCTTCCCCGCCATCGTAGGTGATTCAGCAATATGGTGACCCAGTGAGGAACCCGATGGTTTTGAAGATTGTCATAGAAACCTGCCTGTTTGCATAAAAAAGAGACCCGATACCTAGAGTTAAACACGGAAATCATTAACTCTGTATTGGGAGAAGAAAATAATGCAGCTTGCTTATCGCGGCGTTCGCTACCAGCGCCCTAGTCAAAACTTAGGGATTTCTGTCCCTACTGTTTCTGGGATGTATCGAGGCGTTCCTTGGCAAAGACGCTCACCAAAATCTGCCCTCGTTCCAGAAGCGATCGCCTCCCTCAAGTATCGCGGCGTTTCCTATTCACACATGGTTTGGGGAGAGCCACCATTCCAGTCATCAGCCAGCAGGCGCGTACCGACAAGAACTCCTTAACCAGAAATAAACTTTAAAGTTTATTTTCAACGCTGTCTCATGTCAGCTTAATCATTACCAACCAAACTGGCTACTGTCACCGTTGGTTTGAAAATTAGCACGATGATGTTCTCCTGGCTTAAGCGATCGCTGTTTTTCCTATCGGCGATCGCCATTCTCACAGGCTGCTCTCAGCCTGAATCTCTCCTAAGCGAAATTGAACCGAATGAATCGGAAGCGGCGACGGCTGTTCGTCCTAGCCAAGCTGTTAGCTACGATAGCTATGCGTCTCTGTTAAGTCAATACGTTAACGATCAGGGACTGGTAGCCTACCAAGAATTACAGGCCAATCGTCAACCTTTAGATAAATTTAATCGCAGTTTGGGGGAGGTTGCTCCCGAAACCTTTCTTAACTGGAGTGAAGAGGAACAGATCGCGTTTCTGATGAATGCTTACAACTCTTATACTCTGGCTGCCATCATTAACCAAGACCCACTCAAAGACAGCATCCGCGATATTCCGCAAGTGTGGAAGAAAGCGCAATACCTGGTTGTCGGTCAAAACAAATCCCTTGACGGCATCGAACACGGTACGCTTAGACAAGATTATAATGAGCCGCGTCTTCATGCGGCTTTGGTATGTGCGGCCATTAGCTGTCCCCCGTTGCGGAACGAACCCTACCGCGGAGATCGCTTAGATACTCAGCTAGACGACCAGGTAACCGCCTGGTTATCTAACCCTCAAAGTGGCTTAAAGATAGACCGCCAAAACAATACCGTCTCCATTTCTGCCATCTTCGACTGGTACGGTCAAGACTGGATCCCTGACTATGGCACCGATGAGGGCTTTACGGGGAATGAAAAGCAAAGAGCCGTTCTCAATTTCATTAGTAATTATGTCAGCGCTGAAGACGCGGAGTATCTCCGTGAAGGCAATTATCGAGTGAAATATCTTGACTACGATTGGTCGCTCAATATTCAATCAAACGGTTAGTACTGTCCTAATTTAGCTGCTACCCAGATCGATGGCTTGGGGAAAAAGGCAAAATTAAGCATGCTTTCTTTTTACTAGGTAGGAGAAAATTCTCGCGGGCAGAATGGGCATATTCCTCAATGTTTGTGCCTCTCGGTGGTAATTGCCGTTTTTTCTCATCTGTTCTCGGCATTCCAGATCGACTCCAGAAGGTTTTTCCGGCTCTATCAAGATTCGGTTACTTTTCGTTGCATTCGTTACGAAATCTAGATAGCATATAGATAAATAAGCAGTATATTTCGCTACAAAAACAGAAAAGAAAATGAAAACAGCAAAAAATTTAACACGAAATTCTCAAGCCTGGACAACCGAACAGCTCATCGGCTTAAGTGAAAGCTTGGGTCATGGTTACTGCCCGGGTCTGAACAGAACTCACAATCTTCACGGATGCAGCCAAGGCTGGAATGCTCAAAAGCTCATCAAACTGAGTGAAAGCTTAGGTCATGCCTATTATCCTGGACTGTAGTAAGATTCTCGGCATTAACGCCCGTTTGCACTAGCGGACTAACTCGATCCATCTCTACAAACACAGAAGTTAGGTTGAGACTACTCGGCTACTTAATGCAAAATCTGCTCCAGAAACTGCTGAGTTCGTTCGTGACTAGGATTATTGAAAAACCGGTCTGGGGTGGTATCCTCAACCAGTCTGCCATCGGCTAGAAAGATGATCCGGTCGGCAACCTCGCGGGCGAAGCCCACTTCATGGGTTACGCAAACCATCGTCATGCCCTCCTGGGCCAGTCCTCGCATCACGTCTAGAACTTCCCGCACCATCTCGGGGTCGAGGGAGGAGGTCGGTTCGTCAAACAGCATCACTTTCGGCTGCATGGCGAGGGCGCGGGCGATCGCCACTCGCTGCTGCTGACCACCAGATAGCTGACCGGGATACTTTTTGGCTTGGCGGGCAATGCCAACTCTTTCCAGCAACTCCATCGCCTGGGCCTTCGCTGCTGACTGAGATATTCCGCGCAGGTGAGTTGGTCCGAGGGTAACATTTTTTAAAACGGTGAGATGGGGAAACAGGTTGAATTGCTGAAACACCATGCCCACTTCTCGACGCACCTTTTCAATGCCTTTGCTGTCGTGAGAAATTTTAGTTCCGTCGATTTCAATGCGGCCTTTTTGGTAGGGTTCTAAGCCATTAAACGTGCGAATAAAGGTGGATTTTCCCGAACCAGACGGTCCCATCAACACAACGACTTCCCCTTGATTGACCGTGAGGCTGATGCCTTTGAGGACGTGAAAATCTTTGCCAAACCATTTCTCCACATCTTGAGCCACGATCGTCGGTTGACTCTGCGTTGCGGTGTTTGTTTGACTGGTTTTGGGCTGGAAGTTAGTCATTAGGATAGTATTCCTCATTAAATAACTGAGCGATGTCGGTTACGTTGCTGATGCCGAGCCAATATCCGACGGCAACGGTTCGCCAAACCACTCTAGACACAGCTCATTTAATCTCCCCGACTGCTTGAGGTCGGCAATAATGGTGTTGACCTGTGCTAGCAAGGCTGCATCTCCCTCTCGAACGCCAACGTAGCAGGGAGAGTTTTTCATAATGAATTTTCTGGCAATTTCTTTGCCGGGATTATCTTTGATCAGTTTGGCAGCGACCACGTTCGCCGTCGCAATCAACTCCACCTGACCCGATACCAGGGCAGCAGCCGTCAGGCTATTGTTGGCAAAGCGTTTGATATCTACGCTACCTTGGGGCAGCTTAGAAACTTCTAAGTCTTCTAAAGAGCCTTGCGCGACGCCAACGGTGTGTCCTTTTAAATCCTCCATCGAGGCAATTTCAATTCCCGGTTCTCCATAGATCCCGGAAAAGAAAGGAGCGTAAGCCTGGGAAAAGTCGATAATCAGATCCCGTTCTTCGTTCTTACCTAAGCTAGAAATAATCAGATCCACGCGGTCGGTCTGTAGAAAAGGAATGCGGTAGTTGCCAACAACTGGCTTAAGCTCTAGTTCAACGCCAAGTCCCTTGGCGACCTCTTCAGCCATATCAATGTCGTAGCCAATCGGGTTCAAATAGGAATCGACGAAACCAAAGGGCGGAAAATCATTGGGAACGGCGATCGCCACTTTCCCGGCTTGTTTAATTTCAGTGAGAGTTGTCCCCACTGAGGCCAGCGTCGCCACGTTTTCTGCTTCCACATTTTCCTGGGTAACTGAACTCGATCCCCCCGTGCAAGAAGCAATACTAACCGATAGGAAAAAACTGGCGAAGAATAAGGCTAATAGCCGTTTTCCCTGAGAAAATGCTCTACAGATTGCAACCATGATCATTTAGTAGGTAAATTTCTTTTCTAACTGCTGGCTCCAGGTGGAAAGGGGATAGCATAAAACAAAGTAAATTAAGCCCGCTAGCCCAAAAATTAAGAGGGAATCCAGAGTCACGTTGTTGATCAGGGCAGCAGCGCGGGACAGTTCAGTAAACCCAATAATCGAGGCTAGAGAAGTTCCCTTAATAACCTGAACCAAAAAGCCAACCGTGGGGGCGATCGCTAACTTGATCGCCTGAGGCAAGATAATGAGCTGTAGCTGTTTGAAGTAGCCAAACCCAATCGCTGAACCCGCTTCCCATTGTCCTTTCGGAACCGCTTCAATGGCTCCGCGCCAAATTTCACCGAGGAAAGCGCTGGTATAGGCCGTTAGCGCCAGCGTTGCCGCTTGCAGAGGGGAGAGATTCACCCCAATCACGACAGATATCCCAAAAAAGGCCAGAAATAGCTGGAGTAATAGAGGCGTTCCCTGAAAAAACTCAACGTAAATGCGACTAATCCCCTTAATCCATCGGTTGGAGGAAATGCGCATTAGGGTAACCAAAAAACCGACAATTCCCCCACCAACGAAAGCAATTAGCGATAAAATAATCGTCCATTGAGTGGCAATGAGCAGGTTAATGAGAATCCGCGAGAGGGTAAATCCTTCCATTTTGGCTCTTAATTAATACTTTTTAAACTCAAATACGCGCTCTTCAATTAGAAAGGCGAGAACTTTGATTAGCCAGACAATTCCTAGGTAAAGCAGCGCGATGGTGAAATAAATTTCAAAGCTGCGAAAAGTCCGAGAATTTAAGTAATTGCCAGCGTAGGTTAAATCTTCCGCTGCAATTTGAGAGACGACGCTGGTAAACAAAACGGCAAGAACCACCTGACCAATCAAGGCTGGATAGATGTTGGCTAAGGCTGGAGGAATCACAACATAGCGGAACACGGCTAGTCTTTTGAAGCCAATGGCTAACCCCGCTTCAATTTGCCCTTGAGCAATGCTTTCTACACCCGAGCGCACAATTTCAGTGGAATAAGCGCCAAAGTTAATCGCTAAAGAGAGAATCGCTGCCTGTTCTGCCGTTAATCTAATTCCTAAATTAGGAAGTCCAAAAAAGATAAAAAAGAGCTGAATGAGATAAGGCGTATTGCGAATCACTTCTACATACGCTAAAGCAATCCAGTTCAACAGACGATTGGCGGAGGTTCTTAGTAACGAGCCGATGATGCCCAGGATCAGACCAAAGGCGATCGCCAGCAGGGACATTTTTAAGGTTAGCCAAGCCCCGGCTGCTAATACGTCTAGATTTTCCCAGATGACTGAAAAATCAAATGTGTAATTCATGCAGTTTGGTCAGTCTTTAAACCTTAGTCGAGGTCATTTGAATACTGTATACGCGGAGAAGCAAGAGGACTGTATACAGAGATACGAGGCTAAGGTAGCGCAACAAAAGTATATCTAACAGCCATCAGGAGTCAGAAGTTGGCCTCTCGACTGAAATAGCTAATAAACCGCCACCAATGGTTTTTCATCGACTATCAGCATATCAGCAACAGTAGCGCTTCAGAGTAGACTGAAGCGCGATATCTTTGGCCCCAACGTGAAGTTCAACGACTGCCGCTCCCGCAATGGCATGTCTCCAGCATAAAACAGCCATGCCATCAAGACGAGCTGGAACAGCACAATTATTTTGCAACCCTTTTAAACGGTAAGGCGGTTTTGCGGTCATAAGCTGAGGCAAGATTTTGAGACCCAGAGTCTCGGTGAGCGTGATCGCCTGCATAGCTCGACAAGGTTTGAGCCACACTTTTAAACCAGCTTGATGTTTCTGCAAAATAGTTTCAATTTCTGCGACTTGACCCTGAATTCCGATGCGAAAATTTCCTTCACACAGCCGCAACACAGAACAAGGGAAGTTTAGAAGCTGAGCCTCGCAGGACTGAAAGGGAGCGATCCGAACAGCGCGATCACCAACCAACTTTTTAGCCAACTGCAAGCCATCAACTCCGGCAAAGTCCCACAGGTGATAGTTTTTGAGGTCGATGAATGCTGATGATTGAGCAGAAGGCGGGGGCAAGGGGAAAGGGGAAGGGGAAAAGGGGGATGATTGACGATCTTTTCCTGGAGAGTTTTTTTCCACGGCATCTTTCCTTCAACTTCTCACCTTACTTTTACTAGGATCGTAAGCCGCGAGGGGACCAACCACAGCCTGATGGCGGATTTGTCCATCTAAAAACCCAACCTCTAGCGTCGTTCCTGGTTCGGCGTACTCTGGGACTACTTGTGCCAGGGCAATACTGCGGTTGAGCAGGGGAGAAAACGTGCCGCTCGTAATCGTGCCGGCGCGCCAGCGTTCGCCGAGGGCGTAGACGCACTGCCCGTGACTCGCCACGCGATTGCCGTCTAGCACTAAGCCAACGGCAACTTTAGGAGGATGGGCCTTAATTTTTTCGAGGGCGGCTTTACCGATGAAGTCCGGCTTTTTCAGGGCCACCGTCCAGCCAATCCCCGCCTGATAGGGAGAGGTTAAATCGTCGAACTCGTAGCCAGCACTGAGTAAACCGGCTTCAATGCGGGCGCGGTCGAGGGCCAGCATCCCCATCGGCATCAGTCCCAACGGTTTTCCGGCGGCCAGCAATCGCTGCCACAGGGCTGCCCCATCGTCAGGATGGACAAACAGTTCGTAGCCCAGTTCGCCGGTGTAGCCCGTGCGCGAGATCAGGACTGGAATCTCGGCGACGCAGCCTGTCGCAAAGCGAAAGTAGCGCAGTTCCTCTAGGTTGAGCTGCCACTGAGGGTCAAGCTGAGTGAGCGAGCGCAGAATCTTGCGAGCTAGCGGTCCTTGAATAGCCAGGTTGTGGAGCCGATGGCTCGCAGGCTGCACCGCTACCTGTAAGTTGTCTTGTCTGGCTACCTTTTCTAGCCAATCTCGATCTGTATCGCAGTTGCCTACATAGCGATAGGCAGATTCTCCCAGACGAAAAACAATGCCGTCGTCGATGATGCCGCCGTGATGGTTTAACAAACAGCCGTAGGTAGACTGTCCGACGGCCAGTTTAGCGACATCCCGCGAGAACGCTCGCTGGAGCAGCGCGAGCGCGTCTTCTCCGGTTACTTCAAATTTACGCAGGGCGGAGAGATCGAGGAGGACGGCTTGTTCTCGCAGCGCCCAATACTCATCGTGGTCCCCGTGGTTGGCAAAGCGGTTGGGAACCCAGAAGCCATTGTATTCAACTAAATCATCGGTGAGTTCCCGAATCGAACGGGTAAAGCCGCTGGGCTGAGTAAGACGAACTGGGGCATCGGGGGCGGCTCTTCTGCCAATGGCTTTGGCAAAATGCTCCCCAGCGTCGTAGATGCGGACATGAATTGGTGTCGGGTTCCAGCCGTTAGCTGGGTCAATATCGTCTGGGCAGGCAGAACTGGCGCAGAGGAGGTCTTGCTTGGCCTCAAGCAGCACATAGTCCCCCGGACGCGACCAGGATTGTTCAGACACAATTTCGCCATGACAGTCAATGCTGGTGTTAAAAAAGAAGTTGACTGCTGCCCAACCGGGACGCGGAGCTAATCCATAGGGTTGCAGGGCCAGGTTAAAGTTCTGGCTACAGCTCCCATGCCCCGGATAGCCAGCCTCTTCATAATACTTGTCGGTACAGGCCAGCAGAAAGCTATCGTGCCGTCCGCAGGTATCCTGGATCACCTCGACCAGGGGCTGCATATTTTGGGAAAAGTACTTGCCGTGTAGTCCTGCCTGGGGCATGGCGAGGGCGTTGAGCGTACGGGTAACGGTGCCGTCGAGTTCTTCACTGTAGTCGTCTCCAGCAAAGGCCAAGAAATCTGAACACTGAGCGCCTTCTACATCGATAATCTGAATGTACTGTCCGGCTTGAACTCGATAGGCGATCGCGCTAGCAGCGTCAATCCGATACTCCGCCACCACTGTGCCGAGAGGGGCGGGAACATCTAGAGGGGGTGAAGATAAGGGGGTGGCTAGAGTAGTCATTTGACGACTAGCAAACCATAAAGTTTATGAGCTTGCCGTTTCAATTGCTACAGTGGCGACGAGAAAAAGCGATCGCATCGAGTATGCCTGGAGATAGATAGTCCTTGCGCTCAGCTTCAAATCTGGAACATCGTCTCAGCCCGAGTAGTCCATAAACAAGCTAGCTAGAAAAGTAAAGTTTTGCTAAGAAGAGCTATCGCTGGTAAGATTAACCAGTCTTTTTCCGCTGGTGGCTTACACTCCTAATCTAACTTTATGACCGTGCTCCTCACTCACCATCACCATACTACAAGGATGTAACAACAGACTTTATGATCATCATCGCTTTTTTTGTCCTCGCAGTGATTCTTTCTAGCTTGATTGAATACTGGGCTCACCGCTCGATGCACACTTTTCCCTGGTTTGGATCTTTAACTTCTCACTACAAACATCATTACGAAGAAAGCTTCGGAGTACTACAGGACTTTAAAAGCTACAGTCAGGCCGCTTTGGTCTTTTGCCCGCTGTTTTTTGTTTCCTGGTCAGCCGGAATTGGCGCTATTTTAGGAGGATTAGCCTTTGCTGCTTTTGCCGCTTATACGCACCAACTGCAACACGAACATCCAGCTCAATGCTTCTGGATGAAAGTCCCAGTTCACTATCTGCATCACAAGTATAGTTGCCGCTGTAACTATGGTTTATCTATAGATGTATGGGATCGGGTCTTTGGAACTTATCGACCGCAGCAGTGGTTGACCGACGACAAGTTTAATTCCCCTAGGCACAGCAAGACACAAGTTGTCAAACTGTAGATATTCTGGCTCATTGAGCGCGAGACCGTGAGAAAGTAGGGAAAACTGTATTGTTGAGCTATTCAAATCTGAGCAGAAGGGCAAAACGGATGGCACTCTTGCGAAGGTGAGACGGCAACGATTCTAAAGCGTCAAGAAAACTATGGTTTACGTGCAACTGGTGCTGACGGCAATCGTTTGGGGAGGCACGTTTATCGCGGGTCGCCTCGTTGTTGAAAGTGTCGATCCGTTCGCGGTGGCGTTCATGCGCTTTGCTATAGCCACAGTTGCCTTACTCATTGTGACTTATTCTCTAGAAGGGGGCTTAGCACTGAAACTCCGGCAACTCCCACAAATCCTGGTGCTCGGATTAAGCGGGGTGTTTGCCTACAATATTTTCTTCTTTTTAGGACTACAAACAGTTCCGGCAGGACGGGCAGCACTGATTGTCGCGCTCAATCCGATTGCGATCGCCCTCTTCTCGGCGCTATTTTTAGGAGAACGCCTCACGCCTCTGAAGCTGCTGGGCATCGCCACCTCGCTATGGGGGGCTGCCATCGTCATTGGTCGAGGCAATCCTCTCGACTTGCTGACCGGAGGAGTGCAGATTGGAGACCTATTTATGTTCGGCTGCGTTGCCAGTTGGGTCGTTTATACGCTGGTGGGTAAGCAGGTCATGGGCCAGTTGTCTCCCCTGGTGGCGACAACCTCTGCCTGTATTGTGGGAGCGATCGCCTTATTGCCTCCAGCACTGCAGCATGGCTTAATGACCGACATTCAAAAGCTTTCCCTCGCTGCGGGATTAGCCGTTCTTTATCTAGGGCTGTTTGGTTCAGCCCTTGGCTTTAGCTGGTACTACTCAGGAGTACGCTCCATCGGTGCGGCCAAAGCTTCGATCTTCATTAATCTTGTTCCCATAGCGGCCATTCTGCTCGCGGCTTTACTTCTAGGAGAACCGATTACGTTGGCCTTAGCTGTAGGCGGCGCATTAGTGATTGCTGGGGTTTTTTGTACGAATCGAGGGTAGTCCCTTCGGGACGGGGAAACTGTTCTTGCGGAACGACTTCTTTCCCTGCGCCTAAAAGCGCTTTCCCTTTTCCCGCAGCGCAAGCTGCTTGCCCCACGCCCACAGCGCTAATTAAAATAAAGAGTTGACAATCTCAAGCGGCAAGTATAAAATCTGAGAATCTCAGCTTGTAATACAAATACTACAGTCTGCCATGATTCCCCTCGTTCTATCTATCCTACGCAACGCCCTCCAGTGCCAACCCGGTCGCGGTTTAGGCACTGCACTGGCGCTGCTTGGGCGTGAGCGCGGAATGGTGGGCTGCTATTTGATGCAGTATCAGCCGTTATCGATACAGGAGCACTCCGGCCTGTGCTCCGTTGAGGACGCGGCTCAGTTTAGCGGCAGATCCGCCATTACGGTCATTGATGTAGCCATTGCCAGTGGGCTCAATGAGGATCATCTGCTTAAAAGCGGGAGGTGTAGGACCATTCTGACACCGACATAGGTACAGCGTATTACGCCCTAACCCCCGCTTCTAAGTACCAGAAGCGGGGGTTATTTTTTGAGGTGAAGTTTGGGCCAGCTTAACAAAATCAATGACTCAAAGTTTGGCTCGAGACACCAGCATCGATAGCTGATTCCACATCAGGAAGGAGGTAAGGCCAATGTTGAAGCTGAACTATACCGAAGTAGGACTATTTATGGAGCGAGTTGTAACCTCCCCAGAGATGGTCATTACCCAGCGAGTCCTCCTGGCTGTGCGCTTAGGACAAGCTCTCTATGTTGAACCAGGTTGTGCTTCCTTTCTGTTGCCTGGTGATATTCCTGAGTTAGAGCAGCTAGAAATGAGGCTGCAACGGGAGGGCAGCTTGCTCACCGTCATGGCTGTTGATGATGAGCTAGTAGAGGTTAACCTGCACGGAAGCTGGCTCGCCGAGAGTAGTGACGCTCTTGAAGGAACGTTTTTAGCTGTGCTGAGCGATCGCACCGAGTTCTTGCTCTACAAGCTGTGGCAGAGGCACGAAGCCTCTCTTTCCTCACTGGCATAACTCAAACAATAGAAGAGCGTAGGCTCAAATCCTACATCGCCTGTATGCTCTCGCTAAATTGATCGACCCAATTAAGTCAACCATCAAGGAAAGCCGGGAAAAGTAAAGCCAGTCAACTGTCATTCAAAATTTTTGGACATCTACCTACTTCCTAGGGGAGCCAATAGTAAAACGGATTTTTATTCGAGGAGGTAAAGACGATGAAGCTCGCGGAAGCCCTCATCTTACGGGCTGATTGTCAAAAGAAAATTTCTCAACTCAGTCAGCGATTGATGCGAAGTGCTCAAGTCCAAGAGGGCGATCAGCCTCCTGAAAACCCCCAAGCGCTTTTAGCAGAGCTAGAAGCAACAATTTCTGAGCTAACTGGTCTGATCCAGCGTATTAACCGGACGAACTCAAACACTGCTTTTACTGAGGGCACACTATCGGATGCCTTAGCACAGCGCGACACGCTGATCGCTAAGCATAATGTCTTAAGTAACTTAATTCAGCACGCCGCCGTTACCAGTAACCGTTACAGTCGGTCAGAGGTGCGATTTGTAAGCACCGTTGATATTGCAGACTTACAGCGTCAGCTTGATCGGGTGTCCCAAGAGCATCGTCTTTTAGACGCGCAGATTCAAGCCCTAAACTGGCAGGTTGAGCTTGCTTAAAGCAGCCAGGGCAGAGTTCGGAGGTTTCCTGAGAACGTAAAACTGCCCTGGAGCTTGCACTCCTTCGGGCGGAGCTTGAAGTTGGTGGATAGTTAAACAATAGTTGGTATCCAGAGCCAGCAGAGGCGAACACAACCCGCTAACTGGGCAAGTTGGAAATCTGTGTCCTACGAAACGACACTTCCTTGGCGCGCTGCGGGCAAGCGCAAACGGTTCAAATCCGATTTATCGGTTACGCCCAGCAATGTGACAAGAGTACAGTGCAAAATAACACTTGACTACCGCGTGTTGATCTGTTGAATCTGGTGAGGGTGGGTTCGGGGACTATTGCTGAGGACACGGGGTCGGAACTACTTCCGACCCCGTGAGCTGTCTATCGGTGTAGTTCAACTGGCAGAGCATCGGTTTAAACAACCAGATAGGTGCGGGTTTGAGTCCCGCCACTTCTGCCAAATGTAGGTCTATAGCTCTAACGGGTAAGATCAGCGGCAGACTCGGATAGTTCGGAAACGCAAGAGCGATCGCCCATAAAAACTGCCAATTCTTATGCGGCTACGCTTGCTCATTGAATCGAAATCACTTTGCCGCCTGTGATTTGCGCACTGAAAGCTCAACCCCATCTCTGAGAAAGCATCTTGAACTTTTTGAGCGCTGGTACTCAGTTCTTGACTCGCCATGAGACTCTCGATCGTCTAGTGGCTACATCTTCTCTGCGTCGATATTAAGCGATCGCTCGCGGTTTTATTCAAGAAACCTCCAGTTTCCACGAACCGCCGACTACCCGCTCTTCAGCTAATACGGGAACGAAATAGAACATAAAGCAAGCTAGCGTAGCCGTCGCTATTGGTTTCGATACGAATAGTGAGTTAACTAAAGCCAGTTACAGCATTTTTTCGAGGAACTGACGGGCGCGATCGCAGTCTGGATTGGCAAAGAACCGATTCGGCGGCGAATCTTCGACGAGTCGTCCGCCATCGAGAAACAGAATCCGGTTGGCTACTTCCCGCGCGAAGCCCATTTCGTGAGTCACCACCGCCATCGTGATCCCTGTCTTCGCCAAATCCTGCATCGCCTCTAGCACCTCTTTCACCGTTTCCGGGTCGAGGGCAGAGGTTGGTTCGTCGAACAGCATCACCTCCGGTTCCATCGCCAGGGCGCGGGCGATCGCGACTCGCTGCTTTTGTCCTCCCGATAGCTTTGCTGGATAGGTATCTGCCTTCTCTGGTAGCCCAACGCGGGTTAACAATTCCATCGCCTTTTCTTGGGCCTTCGCTTTGTCAACGTTTTTAACCCTCGTGGGCGCGTAGGTAACGTTCTTCAACACCGTCATGTGGGGAAACAGGTTGAAATGTTGAAACACCATCCCGACCTTTTGCCGCAGCTTCAGCACGTCGGTTTTCGGCTTCGTAATTTCCGTTCCGTTAATATAAATCTTGCCGGATGTGGGAGTTTCCAGCAAATTCAAACAGCGCAGAAACGTGGACTTCCCCGATCCAGAAGGACCAATGACCGCCACCACTTCCCCTTTGCCAATCTCGGTCGAAATCCCCTGAAGAACCTTGAGATTTCCAAAGGATTTGTGCAAATCCTCGACTCTAACTGCTACTTTGTAATCGTCTTTCAAGGGCATAGCCTCCCCAGGTCAAGCTCATCACCATTAAATAGTAAACAGCACCAGCAAATAGCAGAGGCTCAAAGTAAATATACTGTTCGGCTCCGACTATTTGAGCGCGACGTAACAAATCAGCCACCCCAATTGTTGACACCAAAGCGGAATCTTTGAGGAGGGCAATACTTTCGTTCACCAGCGCGGGCAAAATATTCTTAATCGCCTGGGGCAAAATAATATCCAACATCATTGGTTTGTAGGGAACCCCTAGCGACAGCGCCGCCTCTCGCTGTCCTTTGTCAACCGCTAGAATACCGCCGCGAATTGTTTCAGAAATGTAGGCTCCAGAGTTGAGCGTAAAGGTAATGACGCCTGCTAGCAGGGCCGGAATATCGTAGCCAGTGAGCTGTGGTGTCGCGTAGTAAACAATCGCAATTTGCAACAGCAGCGGTGTCCCTCTAAATATTGAGGTATAGGCGTTGGCAAACCAAGTCAGCGGTGTAATATTGGAAATTTTGAATAGCGATAGTACAGTTCCCCAGACGAAGCCAAAAAGAGCGGAAAGAGCCGTAAACAGCAGCGTCACTCCAATTCCTTTGAGAATAAACGGAATGCTCGGCACAATTCTGGCAAACGATAGCGCGCTGCTCACTTCCTCATTGTCCGGACTCGCATCCGTCTCTCCATCGCCGAACCACTTGTTCACCAGCCTGTCCAATTCGCCGCTTTCCTTCATCTCTTCGAGAACGCGGTTGAAATCATCAACTAGAGGTGACCCTTGTGGAAAAGCAACGGCAGAACCTGCCGCTTCGGTATTCGGAATCGTGCTAAATTCTAAATCCGGGTTAGATGCCACAAAGCCTTTAGCAATAGTGTCTTCGATAATGGCAGCATCTACACGACCGGCTTTGACTTCTTGAATAATTTCACTCGTCCGATTCAGAGGCTTAATCTGCATTCCATCTACAGATTCTGCCATCGTTTGCGCCGATTCCTCTTGTGTAGAACCAAGCTGAACACCGACAGTTTTACCGGCCAAATCTTCCGGCTGGGTCAGATTGCTGCCTTGCGTTGCTACGATCGTATTTTTGGCTTCGTAGTAAATCTCGGAAAAATCGACGTTCTGTTGGCGCTCCTCGGTTGGAGTCATCCCCGCCATCGCAAAGTCAGCCCGACCCGACTGTAGTGCCGGGATAATGCCGTTAAAATCCGTATCGGTAATTTCTAGTTCAAACCCCAATTCGTCGGCAATATAGTTAGCAATATCGATATCAAAGCCGATAATTTCATTGCCAGCGGCAGTATCTCGAAATTCGTAGGGCGGATAGTCTGCCGAAGTCACCATTTCTAGCTCTGCCGGAATCTCGTCTGTCGTTTGGGCAATAACGCGCTCAGCTCTTCCCTGAACCAAAATAATAGATAGGGCAAAAACGACAGAGACCGTTGCTAACAGCCATTTTTTCTTCATCGGTTACTATTGATAAATATTAACGCGAGACGCGAGCACACTCCCATCGCTCTCCACTGTTCAAGCACAGGAACATAAGATATGCAGTAGTAAAGTTTAGATTTACTACTTTTGTTGATAAATTATTGTGTCTATCGTTACATTCTTCCAAGTGGGAGGAGGATGAGAACGACCTCGCTTGAAGAATTATTCATTGTTGATCGTTAATTGTTCCTACTAACTACAAACAATAATGATGGCTGTTGGAGTCAGGGATAACAGCAATCTCCAAAAACTTAGAGCTGCCAATCTTCATGGAATGAGACGAAGTTAATCTTCTGAATGAACCAACTGAGGCTGCGGACGTAGCGAATCAGCTTCAGAAGTTGGGCGATCGCTCAAGTTATTTTCTAACAGATTGTTCCAACTGTTGGTTAAAAAGATTTCTAGGGGTTCCGTTTCCTTGGCAGTTTGCAGGGGAGGACTTAGAAAGCGAGCGCCTCCCCACAGTAAACTGGTAGCAATTGCCCCAGGAACAATCCAGCGAGACAAACGAGGCTTGGTGCGTCTCTCAACGAGTGCCATTAACTGTTCTTCCTGATTGTGCTTCCCTGAAGGCGGAACGGGACGATGCTGCTGTAGAAAGTGAATTAATCGCTCGTCGTCTGGATGTTTCATAGCGAGACTCCTTGCTGCTGAAGAAATTGGCGAATAGCTTTGCGAGCATGGAAAAGACGGGATTTTACCGTCCCGAGCGGTAGCCGTAAAATTTGAGCGACTTCCCTTTGCGGTAAATCTTCGAGGTCGTGCAGGACAATCACGGTCCGATGCTCAAAACTAAGACTTTGCAATCCTCTTTGCACTAAGTCTTGATAATGAAGCTGCATCAGATCGGGGGCATTGCGAACAAGACTTTGAAATGTTTGAGCCGTTGTTTGTCGGTATTCTTGACTGCGCCGTTGAGTTTGAGCGGAGTAGCGTCGATGCTCTGAAGCAACGTTCCAGGTAATCCGATAGATCCAGGTGGAGAAATAGGCTGCTTCCCTCAGCTTGGGCAATCCTTTCCACGCTCTTAAGAAAACTTCCTGGATAAGATCGTCAAGAACCCGCTCGCCGCAGAGTTGATAAAGAGTCGCTCTCACCCGCGGTTGGTAACGACAATATAGTTGTCGAAAGGCAGCCCGATCTCCCTGCTGGCATTGGAGCACCAGCTCCCTATCAGTAATCCGAGCTTGGTCATTCGTTAACACCGGCAAGCTATCCTGACGATCTCTTGTTGCTTTAGACTGACGCGACCAGCAAATGGTTCACTTTATGATGGGATAAAGCTCGTCCCGTTGGATCCCATAGTGCTCTAGAGCTGATAAGCTACCGATTAGTCGACAACAATGAACTGTGAACTTTGTCAAAGGGAGATGGAACAATTAACCGTTCATCACCTCGTTCCCCGTCAAGCGGTTAAGCGCAAAAAAGCCGCTCCGGGTCCAACGATTGATATTTGCTCTGCCTGTCACCGCCAGCTCCATCACCTATTCAACAACAAAGACTTGGCACAAAGTTTAAATACCGCAGACAAGCTCCGTAGCGAACCGAGAATGCAAAAATTTTTAGCCTGGATTAAGAAACAAGACCCTAACAAGCGCGTTCGCGTTCACCGGTAACAAGTTTCACTGTAACCGCTTGTTAGAGCATGGCGGAGAGGCTGACTTTCTACTGTCTTGTTAATTGCTAATAACGTCAGTTCGGGATTCAGAATAGCGGCGGTTTCTAACCGCTGCTATTGAGCTTGCTCAACTTAGCCGCCGGAAGTAGCTCCGGTGTGCCAGTTGTTTCCCGGAGGCGGTAAAGCTCTAGAGGTAATGATGGGTATGGTAGGGTTGTAAAGAAGTAACGTTCTGTAACAATGCCGAGCTGTCCCAAGTGTACCTCCAAGAAAACCGTCAAAAATGGCCGCATTCATACTGGCAAGCAACGCTTCTTGT
>JBHJGN010000097.1:0-32342 GCA_050331735.1 Cyanophyceae cyanobacterium | reverse complement strand
GTTGCGGTGGCTGACCATCACTCCTTTGGGCTTGCCGGTCGACCCGCTGGTGTACTGCAAAAACGCTAGACTCTCTGGGTCTATGGTCGGCGGCTGCCACTCCACCGCTCCTGGCGCCGCTAGGTTGTCTGTTGCTAGCCACTCTAACTCTTGAATAGCAGTATTGCTGCTTCGGTTCATACTTTTGAAGAGAGCGTCGGTTGTGAGCGCGACTCGAGCACCGGAGTTGTCTAAAATTTCGTCGAGTCGCTCAAAATGATCGCGCCGGGGGGGATAAGCCGGGACGGCGACGACTCCGGCATAGAGGCAGCCAAAGAAAGCGACGACAAATTCTAGTCCGGGCGGATATACCAGCAGGGCTCTTCCACCAGGAGATTCTAGCTGCTGGAGTTGAGCGGCGATCGCCCGCGATTGACGATCTAATTCTTGATAGGTAAGGGTGTTAGTTTGGTTTTCTCCATCACCGAGAAACATTAGCGCGTCTTGGTTTCCCTGATGCTGCGCTCGATACTGCAAAAGCTCTACAAAGCTGGTAACCTGATCACCACCATTTTGAAGAGGACTTTTTAAGACTAGTAAGTTTGAATGCATATTTGTTAAAACTCAATGAGTAGATAGAAAATCTCTCTTCATGACGCAGTAGCAGCCGCGATATAAACGAGATGCTGATTACTAAGGGATTTAGTCGGTGTCAGCATCAGCAAACAACTGCCTACCGTTAGAGTTCCCCAGAAAAATGAGCAGTTAACATCTTGAGCTGAAATCGGCGATATTTTAAAGATGATTGGGCAAAAAAGGCTCTGTCATTTTGTCCACTATGGGTTCTTTCCTTTCTAGAGACCCCAGGTTTTTAACCAAACACAAATCATGAAGAAACTCGATCCCGTTTTATACTTAGCCGTCACTAGCCACGGATTTGGCCATGCAGTCCGCCTCTCTTCTGTTGCGGCAGTGGTTAAACAGCGTTACCCAGAGGTGCTGCTCATTATGGCGACAACGGCTCCCCGTTGGCTGCTGGAGTCGTATATCCAGGCAGACTTTATCTATCGCCCTCGTGTTTTTGATGTTGGGGTCGTACAGTCCGATAGCTTAACGATGGATAAGACCGCCACGCTGGAGAAAATGCAGCAGATTCGCTCGCGCCAGCATACGATTGTGGCGGGAGAGGTTGATTTTATAAACACCAACAGAGTCGGGCTAGTTCTTGCTGATATTCCGCCTCTGGCAGCCCCCATCGCTCAGGCAGCGGGAGTGCCCTGCTGGATGATGAGTAACTTTGGCTGGGACTTTATCTATCGAGACTGGGGGGCGGAATTCATTGAGCTGGCTGACTGGATTGCTGGGTGCTATCGGCGCTGCGATCGCCTGTTTCGCTTGCCTATGGCGGAACCGATGAGCGCCTTTCCCCACATTACTGAGGTGGGCTTAACAGGAGGAACGCCCCGCTACAGCGTGACCCAATTGCGCGATATCTTTAATATCAAGGCTCCCCGAGAAAAAACGATTCTGCTTACCTTTGGCGGATTAAGACTCCAGCAAATTCCTTATCATAATCTCGACAGATTTCCTGACTGGCAGTTTATTACCTTTGACCGTCAGGCTCCTGATTTACCAAACCTGTTATCGGTAACGGATCGTCACTATCGTCCAATTGACCTGATGCCGCTCTGCGGACGAGTCGTTTCCAAACCGGGCTACAGTACCTTTGCCGAGGCTCTGCGTTTAGATGTTCCCATTGTCTCCCTCACCCGCGAGGATTTTGCTGAGTCTGCTATCCTCCTCGCGGGTATTCAAGATCGCGCTCAGCATCAAATCGTTTCGGCACCGGAATTTTTTCAGGGAGACTGGCAGTTTCTGCATCAGCCGCTTCAGCCTCCTCGCCAAGCTGATTCTCTCGCCAAGGACGGTACAGAAACGATTGCTCAAGCGGTGGTTGATTATTTTGCTGCTTGCTGATTGCTGATTTGATGGGCCTGTATTCTACGCTCTGTGAAAACCGTTATAAAAGAGTCCCTGAGCTAGCATGAATCTGATATGAGCAAGGGTTCCCTCGTCGTCATCAGCGACCGCTCAACCCTTCACCATCGACAAAAAACCGAGATATCAAACTCCATTTCATTCCGTTGAGATCTACATAAAATATGAATCCCTATCAGCAGAAACTGAAGATTAAAACAACGGGAAAATCGCTCCATAAAATCACCGCCAAAGTTGCAGCCATTGTTGCTGAGTCGGGCATCGAAACAGGACTGTGTACGGTGTTTGTCTGTCATACTTCAGCCAGCCTGGTGATTCAGGAGAATGCGGACCCGGACGTTTTACGAGACCTCTCTAGCTTTTTTGCCAAACTTGTACCAGAAGACCCCTTGCGCTACATTCATAATGCGGAGGGACCAGACGATATGCCAGCTCACATTCGCTCTGCTCTCACTAAAACTTCCGAGCAAATTCCCATCGCTAGCGGCAGACTCACGCTAGGAACCTGGCAAGGAATTTACCTCTGGGAACATCGGCAGCGCTCTCACCAGCGGGAAATTGTGGTTCACATTAGCGGTGATTAACGAGAACCGATGAGCTGCTATCTCGGCATCGATTTTGGTACTTCTGGCGCACGAGCGATCGCCATGGATGCCGCTGAGACAATTCAGGCCCAGGTCCACCTCTCCTTTCGACCATCTGCTGCTCAGAATTGGGCAGCCACCTGGCAGCAGACTCTATTGAGCTTGCTTGAGGCTCTACCCCTGTCAGTTCGGCAGGAGGTGGTAGCGATCGCCATTAACGGCACTTCCGCCACGGTGCTGTTGTGCGATGCTCGCGGTCAGCCGCTCACCGAGCCACTGCTCTACAGCGATGGCCGAGGAGCAGCGGTGAAAGACGATTTAGCTGTGGCGCCGTCCCACCATCCGGCAGCCAGCACTACCTCTAGTTTGGCGAAGCTCCTGTGGTGGTCTCGACAACCCGTTTATCGTCAGGCGGTCTATTTTCTCCATCAGGCAGACTGGCTCGCCTATTTATTGCACGGACAGTTAGGCATCAGCGACTATCACAACGCCCTCAAGCTGGGGTACGACGTACGGCAGCTTGAGTATCCTCACTGGCTGCAAAATCTGCCGATGTTTCCGTTGCTGCCCCAGGTTCGACCTCCCGGAACGCCTATCGCAGAGGTGACGAGGGCCGTAGCTCAGCAGTTAGGGCTGCGGTCCGACTGTTGGGTATGTACTGGCACCACCGACAGCATTGCGGCTTTCTTAGCCAGCGGCGCTCAGGTTCCTGGCGAAGCGGTCACGTCCCTGGGGTCAACGCTGGTGCTGAAGCTGCTAAGCCATCGCTACCTGGAAGATTCGCGGTACGGCATCTACTCTCATCGCCTCGGAGAATTGTGGCTGACAGGTGGGGCTTCTAACACCGGGGGAGCGGTATTGCGACATTTTTTTAGCGATGAAGCTCTGGAGACTTTGAGCCAGCAGATCGACCCGGCTCAGGCAAGTCCGCACGATTATTATCCTCTCCTCGAAAAAGGCGATCGCTTTCCCATCAACGATCCGCAGCACCCGCCCAGGCTAACTCCTCGTCCTGCCGCTCCGGTCCAGTTTCTGCACGGTTTATTAGAAAGCCTGGCCAGAATTGAGACTCAGGGCTACAGATTGCTGCAAGACCTGGGAGCAACGGCCTTAACCACCGTGTATACAGCGGGAGGCGGAGCCAAAAATCAGACCTGGACGCAGATCCGTCAGCGATGCTTGGGGGTTCCCGTGGTTGTGCCGCACTCCACCGCAGCCGCCTACGGCACGGCCCGGTTAGCTAAACAGGCCTTCTCTCGGCCCCGTTAGCAGACACCAGTAGCCGATGTTAATATGGAAAATTGCAGTGTTTATCTTAAACGTATGACTCTCACGCAGAAGCGTAAACAAGAATTAATGTCTGAGTACCAACGTCATGAGACGGATACGGGCTCAGCGGATTTGCAGGTAGCAATGCTAACGGAGCGCATTAACCAACTGACAACCCATCTCAGGACAAATCAAAAAGACCATTCTTCCCGTCGCGGACTTCTCAAAATGATTGGTCGCCGGAGGCGCTTACTCGCCTATATTAGAAATGAAGATCCTGAGCGTTACCAAGCGTTGATTGCTCGTTTGGGGATTCGCCGTTAATTTCATCTTAAGCTATGGCTTCTAAATCAAATCGAGAGCAGCTTCCCTTTGAACCCCGGCGTAAGAAGACCGCCAAACAGTCGGTGACCCCTAAAGCTCAGCCCGTCTCCCCCCGGCGTTCTCGCCGGCAAGAGGCGAGCCTTTCAGCCATTCCTGATGCCGTTAGTAAACGGATGGTGCGGCGGATGGCTCTCTTTTCCGGAGTGCCAACGGCTCTGGGAGTCGCTTCTTTAGTGGTGTGCTACTGGATTGTAAGCCACCAGTGGTTCAAAATTCCCAACGTAGCGGCGCTGCTTGTCAGTATGGGATTTTTTGGCTTAGGGGTTTTAGGGCTAAGCTACGGGATTATCTCGACGTCGTGGGACGAGGAACGAGTTGGCAGTTGGTTGGGAGGTGAGGAATTTAGCCTCAACTTTGGTCGGCTCATCTCGGCGTGGCGCAATAGCAGACAAGAGCAGAAAGCCAAATCAGATAGTTAATTGATCAGTACGGATTCCCGTTGCCATTGCAGCCATCGAGGGGCAGAGTGTCATTGAACTTTGTCTGTCTATTGGCGAGCCGCTATTTTTTGGGCCGATGACAGATGTACCCACTATATTCAAAGGATACTAAATATGATTGTTGTCATGAAGGTTGGCACTCCAGACGTTGAAATTAACCGCTTAGAGCGAGAATTTCAGGGCTGGGGATTGTCGCCAGAGAAAATTGTTGGTAAACACAAGGTTGTGATTGGTTTAGTCGGGGAAACGGCTACCTTAGATCCGCTACAAATTCAGGAGCATAGCCCCTGGATCGAAGATGTGCTGCGGGTAGAACAGCCTTTTAAACGAGCGAGCCTAGAATACCGTCACGGAGAACCGAGCGAGGTTGTCGTTGCGACTCCGGATGGCCCCGTCACTTTTGGGCAACACCATCCGGTTGTGCTGGTGGCGGGGCCTTGTTCGGTCGAGAACGAAGAGATGATTATTGAAACGGCGCGGCGAGTCAAGGCTGCCGGGGCCAAATTTCTCCGAGGCGGTGCCTATAAGCCGCGGACATCTCCCTATGCGTTTCAAGGACACGGCGAGAGTGCTTTGGGTTTGCTAGCCGCTGCTCGGGAAGTCACTGGACTAGGCATTATCACAGAAATCATGGACAGTGCTGACATTGAAAAAGTCGGGGAAGTGGCCGACGTGCTTCAGGTCGGAGCCAGAAATATGCAAAACTTCTCGCTGCTGAAGAAAATCGGGGCGCAACACAAGCCAGTCCTGCTCAAGCGAGGCATGTCCGCCTCGATTAATGAGTGGCTGATGGCGGCAGAATATATTTTAGCGGCGGGAAATCCGAACGTGATTCTCTGCGAGCGAGGCATCCGCACGTTCGATCGGCAGTACACTCGCAACACTCTCGATCTGTCGGTACTGCCGGTGCTGCGTTCTCTGACCCATCTGCCCGTGATGATCGATCCTAGTCACGGTACTGGAAAAGCCGAATATGTCCCCGCTATGGCTCTGGCGGCGATCGCCGCTGGTGCTGATTCGTTGATGATTGAGGTCCACCCCAATCCGGCTAAAGCGCTCTCTGACGGTCCTCAGTCTTTGACCCCAGAAGGATTTGAGCAGTTAGTTGATGAGATGGCTGTGATTGGAAAAGCGAAAGCTCGCTGGCCTCAACCTGCTGTTGCTCTTGCTTAAGGATAAAACCCAGCTTGTTATGACAAGCTGGGTTTTGCCTCTCTGGCAATGGACTGGTCGAATGACCAGTCCACCGATTTTAAAACGCACCAATCCGTTAGCTTTGAACAACTAGCTTTACATTAGCGTTCTGAAGACCGCGCTGCTTAACTTCAGCTAAGGTCTTGTTAACGGCGTACTTCTGGTTGATTGAGTTGATTAACTCGGTCTGATTGTGCTTCTTAGCAACGCCCCACAGATCGGCGATTAGGTCAAAGCTACCGTCGCCGTTGCGGGACCAGCCGAGATCGTACTCGCCATCGAGAACGGCAACGAGGTCAGCCCGAACGCGCTGTCCGTTGTAACCGCGTACGTCAGCATCAGACTTTACAGAGATACCAAGATCGCGCAAGGAAGCTTTTAAGATCTCGGCATCGGTGATTTTGGTGCGCAGAGTGCTAAAGTGAGACATAGTGATTTCCTCCAGTCGAAGAGAAGTAAACAACAACGTTTTAGGTTTCGCTGCCGCCTAAGCTGGTCAGCTTTAGTTGAGCTGCTAACAGTTTCCTGCTAGCCTTTGCTCCTACCTTGAAGTAGGAGAAAGCCTGTTAGAACTCCAGTCGCTGGTACTCAGCAACGGAGGCTGAGGCGGGTCTAGCTCGCTGGCGTGCCCAGTCTCGCAGAGCCGTGACCTGCTCAGTCATTGTCCGGGACAGCGGCAGGGTAGCCTTGATGGCAGCGATAATATCAAGCTGCGTAAACTCCCGCTCCTGAGCAAAGGCTTCATACATTGAAGCAATAATGGCCTGCTCAATTTCTGCCCCAGAAAACCCATCGGATACCTTAGCGAGCTGATCGATATCGAAACGACTAATATCAGAACGCCGCTTACTAAGGTGAATTCTAAAAATATCCTGACGTTCTTCCGTTGACGGCAAATCAACAAAAAAGATCTCGTCAAAACGCCCCTTTCGCAAAAACTCTCCCGGCAATCTTTCTACCCGGTTAGCGGTGGCCATGACAAAGACCGGAGAGGTCTTTTCCTGCATCCAGGTGAGGAAGGAACCGAAAATTCTGCCAGACGTGCCGCCGTCTGAATCTGCTGAGCCAGCACCGCCAGCAAACGATTTGTCGAGCTCGTCGATGAAGAGAATCACCGGAGAAATAGACTCTGCGGTTTTGAGCGCGTTGCGGAGATTGGCTTCTGAACGCCCTACCATCGAGCCATCGTAAACCCGACCCATATCCAGACGCAGCAAGGGTAATCCCCAGAGGCGAGACGTTGTTTTAGCGATTAAGGACTTGCCGCAGCCAGGAACTCCTAAGATCAACATTCCTTTTGGCTGGGGCAGTCCGTACTCTCTCGCCCTTTCGGTAAAGGCGTTGGAGCGCTGCCTTAACCAGTGCTTCAGCTCCTCTAGGCCGCCAATAGAAGCTAGCGTGTTGTCTTCCTCAATGTACTCTAGAATTCCGTTGCGGCGAATGAGCTGCTTCTTTTCTGAAAGAATAATTTCCACCTCTTCTTCAGTGAGGCGACCTGCCTTAACGAAGGCCTTGCGATAGACCTTTTCAGCTTCATCCTTCGTCAACCCAAGCGCGGCTTTGAGCAGCTTTTCGCGCACCTCGGTCGTCGTCCGCCGCGCCTTCGCTTTTTCTAGCTGGCGGGAGAGCACCTGGTTGAGTTCTGTCAAATTCGGAAGTGGATAATCTAGAACCACAACATCCTTCTCTAGCTCAATAGGCACCTGCTGAAACGGAGACATCAGCATGAGCACCTTTTCGGTTCCCTTAAAGCTGGCGATCGCATCTCGCAACCACCGGGTTACGGCGGGAGAGTCTAAGTAAGGGTGCAAGTCTTTGAAGATATAAATACCCGGTTCGCGTTGGCGAACGACCCATTCGATGGCGGCTTCGGGAGACACCGTATTGTGCTGCGTTAGCTGTCTCGGCTGACCATACTCCACAATGCCGTGGGTTACTGTCCAAACGTAAACTCGCCGATGCTGAGGCTTTGACTGCGCTATTTTAGCGATTGCCTGCTCTGCTCGCTCTTCTTCTGGAGTTACGAGGTAGATCAGGGGATATTGAGCTTGAACGAGAATATTGAGCTCTTCTTGCATAACACATCGACCTATCAGTGAGATGTAACCGTATCCCTCGCCATCGTTTCTTCGTTCACCCTAGCAAGGAACTAACTCTTCCTCTCCTTGGGAACTAGACTGAGGTGAACTGACCTCTAGCGGAAATTCCTCATCAACAAGAGCCGCCTGGCTTTTAAGCGAAACCATCTGGTTCTCGCGCATTACCATTGCTGCATCACATTCTGGGCAAACGTGAATCTGATGAGTTTTTCCGTAGGTAGCCTCAGTTTGCTCGACCTGCTCTGGATGCTTGAGATAAAAAGCGATCGCTTTTTCCACCAGGACAGACATAGATTCCAAATCTATCGCGGCTCTAATTTTGAGCTGGCGGTGAAGACCAGGAGGTAAATATACTGTGACTTTTTGCTTGTCTTGCATACTACTCTGATTCGGTTTACCCAGGTATACCACAATAATTTATCCGTTTCCTCAGAAGCTGTCAAGCCAGCTAGCCAGCATGACGGCATTATTGTTACATTCATTTACATTTTCCGATAAGCTCGACCGCCACAGCTAGTCGAAAGCTGTTAGCGATCAGCTCTTAGCTTCTCAAGCTTTACCTAGCTAAAAGCTGGTTCACGACTGAGGACGAAAGCAATGGAGACTTGCTACGCCATCAATCCGATGGCGTAGCAAGTCTCCCAAAAAGAAAGCCGAGCGACACACAGGCCCCAACGCTAGTTCGGCAGTAAATAGCCAGCAAAATATAACAGTGCCAAGGAGGAGAAAGAAAATTGAGGCTACAAAGTTCATGGACTGAGCATTAGTAGTTTTTGAGACTAGTAATTGTCCCTCCAACTATTTAGCAGCCTGAGCGAACGTTAAAATTTTTTGATAAATCAACTTCTGTGGAGACTTTCTGGTTCACAGGGAGACAGCAAGCTTAACCGGAGAACAATTTCATCGATCGCTTTTACTAAAGACTGTCCGGAGCGATTTGGCTGGTTGACCATAACGCTAAAAACAAGCGTTTTGTAGTGTGGATGATTTAGATAACCAGACAATGTTCTCACACCTCTGAGCGTACCGGTTTTCGCATAGACAACTCCCTGAGCTGGAGTCTGTTTTAACCGATTTTTTAAAGTGCCGCTCATGCCAGCGACGGGAAGTGAGGCAAGAAAGACCCCTCTTTCTGGAGCTGAGTACATCGCTCTTAAGATACTCACCATGGCCCCAGGGGTGGCGGCATTCTGCCGGGATAACCCCGATCCATCTGCCATCCGGTAACTAGCCGGATCGACTCCGAGTTGCGCTAGCGTTTCCTTAACGACATTAGACCCTCCAATCGACCGCAGAAGCGTGTCCGCATAGCGGTTGTTACTTTCTAAATTCGTGATCGTGATCCATTCTTGAAGAGATTTAGAGTGAATCAGAGCATCAGGAGACAGCTTTTGTAAAGCTGCTGCTGTTGTCAATAGCTTAACGTTGGAAGCCGGAATAAACAGGCGATTGGCATTGTAGTGGTATAAAGTTTCGCCTGCTAGCGATTCTACTAAAATTCCCCAGCTAGAGCCTTTGTAAGCCGGATCCTGAATGACCGTCTCGATCACTGGTGCTAAAAAATCAGAACAGACTCCTTGATTTTTGGTTTCTGGAGGAGGAACGAGAATTTGAATGGTTTCTTCTTGAGGAATATTGATAGCTGTTTGGGTTTGAGCCAAAGTTACCCTTGCGGTTGTACAGGCAACGGCGGACATGGTAAGTAGGGCAAAGGAACTGAACCAAGATCTCTGTTTCATCCACTTAACACTAATTCGGTATTTGCGAGACAATGACTCAACGAGCGCTCTGATGACGACTGGGAACGCGATGAGTCCGCTTGCTTGAAAAAGATACCATCGTGTGGGCGCAAACGCAGCACAAATTTATTTTTTCTGAAATTTAAAGCGCGGCAGTTCCTTGGGGACGGGGAAAGGGAAGCGCCTGCGGCGCGGGGAAAAGGGGAAGGGGGACAGTTGCTGCGCAACGGGAAAAGGGGAAGGGGGAAAGGGTAAAGGGAGAATAAATCAGCTTGCTAAACGCAGCACCCGGAAGTTCTACAGAAGTGAGCTTCTCTATCCATCCCGGAGGGGCCGTTTTCCCCTTCCCCATCGCGAAGCGACAGTTTCCCTTTTTCCCGCAGCAAAGCTGCTTTTTCCATCGCGGAGCGATGGCCCCAGGCAAATTCAGTTAAAATAGTACTAATGTACCATGACTTTTGCTAGCTATGTCGTTATACTTTTCGCCATAGTGTTTATGCACTATAATCAACGCTATATCTAGTAGATCGTCAACGACAAGAAAAACTGTGCCTCAAATTAAGTCGTTAGCTAATTCTCGCTCCCAGTCTAAAGCCGTCTCCATGTCTAATCACATTCAGGTGATTCGCAGAGATGGGTCTCCAACAGCTCTAGATGTTACTAAAATTCGCCGCGTGGTTGATTGGGCCTGCGCAGGTAAAGACGTTAATCCGATCACGTTAGAAGCTGGACTAACTACTCGTTTAAGAAATGGAGTCACGACTCGGGAAATTCAGGACAACCTAATTAATTGTGCTTTAGAGTTGTGCAGTCCGTCTGAACCTGACTGGCGCTATGTAGCTGGCAGACTACACATTTGGAGCCTTTGGAAAGATACCCTGGTTGCCCGTGGGTACCAGTATGACGACTACGCCAGGACAGTACACACCAAGGTTGAGGCGAACCAGTACGAACGCAACATTTTAGTTTACTCGGAGTCAGAACTCCGGGAGGCTGGTTCCTGGATCAATCCTGAATGGGATACAGATTACGACTACGCTGGAGCGGTACTGCTCACCAGTCGTTACTTACTGAGCGATGAACTCCCACAGGAAGCATTGCTTACCTGTGCTCTACTCCTTGCCTCTGTAGAAGTCCCAGAACAGCGATTGCGGTGGGCCAAGCAATTTTATGAGGTGATCGCCCGCCGCCAAATTTCCCTGGCCACTCCAATTCTGGCCAATTTAAGAACGCCGGAAGGTTCGCTGACAAGCTGTTTTATCACCGCCATGTCCGACGATCTCGAAAGCATTTTTGCCGAAATCACCAACACCG
The DNA here is from genome assembly GCA_050331735.1 of Cyanophyceae cyanobacterium. Classification (GTDB taxonomy): domain Bacteria; phylum Cyanobacteriota; class Cyanobacteriia; order Cyanobacteriales; family JBHJGN01; genus JBHJGN01. Next base: position 21,342 of record JBHJGN010000097.1, on the reverse strand, counting down.
CCAGAATCTCTAAAAACGGCGGGGGCGTGGGCGTCAACGTTAGCCGCATCCGGGCGACCGGAAGCTGGGTGATGGGCAAGAAAAACACCTCCGGCGGCGTGATTCCCTGGATTAAGCTGCTCAACGATACAGCTATTGCCGTGAACCAGGGAGGACGCCGCGCGGGGGCTGTCACCGTGAGTTTAGACATTTGGCATCTCGACGTTAGCGAATTTTTAGAGATGCAGACTGAACACGGCGACCAGCGGCGCAAAGCCTACGATATTTTTCCGCAGCTCGTTATCCCGGATGAATTTATGCGGCGAGTGGCCAATGAGGAGGAATGGCTCTTGGTTGACCCGTATGAAGTTCGTACCACGTTAGGGATCGAGTTAGCTGAACTGTGGGGTGAGGAGTTTGAACGGGCCTATCGCTCGGTGGAGGAAGAGGCAGCAGCGGGCAAGTTTCAGCTTATTAAACGAGTCAGTGCCCGCGATCTGTTTAAAGCGATTATGCGCAGTCAGGTAGAAACCGGAATGCCCTATCTGTGGTTTAAAGATACCGCTAACCGGGCTAACCCAAACCAGCACGAAGGGTATATTCCCGGCGGGAATTTGTGTCAGGAGTCTTGGTCTAACGTCAAGCCGGGAGAAGAGGCCCACTGCTGCAATTTACTGTCGTTGAATCTTGCTAATTTGAATCAGCCCCTCACCGACGACGACAGCGAACTCGCTCACGTCTGTCGTCTAGCAGTCCGTATCCTTGACAACACTATCGAAATTACCCATCCGCCCTTTGCCGCTTCCCGCACCCACAACCAGAAATATCGGACAATCGGAGTCGGGTGTATGGGGTTAGCCGATTGGCTAGCGAAGCGACGGCTGACCTACGACTGCCTGAGCGAAATTAGCTTTTTGTTTGAGGAAATTGGCTATCACTGCACCGCCGCTTCAGTGGAGCTAGCCAAAGAGCGATCACCGTATCCGGCTTTCCCGGGTAGCGAGTGGAGCAAAGGACACTTGATTGGCGCTAAGCCGCTGGCGTGGTTTTTAGAACATGCTCACCGCAAAGAACGCTGGCAGACGCTCTCAGAAGATATTCAGCAATTCGGCATTCGCAACTCCCATATTAGTGCGATCGCACCTAACACCTCCAGTTCCCTCGTGCAGGGCTGTACTGCGAGTATTCTCCCCGTTTATAGTCGCTTCTTCTACGATAAGTGGGCCAAAGGAACCGTTCCTATCGCCCCGCCATTTATCAATGAGGGACTGTGGTTCTATCAAGAAAACAAAACTCTGCTGCAAGAAAAGGTAGTCAAAGCCGTCGCTACGATGCAGCAGTGGATCGATACCGGCATCTCGATGGAGCTAATTTTCAACCTCAATCAGGGCGTTTATTTTCCCGAAGACCCCGAACGGTCCCTGAAGGCCAAAGATATTTTTGACACGCTGATTCTCGCTTGGCAACAAGGATGCAAAGCCATTTATTACATCCGCACTGTCCAGAAAGACACTTTTAAAGACAACGACAACGACTGCTCCGCCTGCGCTAACTAAATCTAGTCACCAATGATGCTCAGTACCATTCCAAATTCCCCATTCCGTCCTGCAAATTTCTCCCCGATGCCCGTCAACCCCATCTTTAATCCTGATGGGGACGATGTGCCCTCAAACCGCTCTATCTGGTTTGGCAATACGACTAATCTGATGCAGCTCAACGATGTGCGCTACCCTTGGGCAGTCGGGCTGTATCAGCAAATGCGGGAAAACTTCTGGATTCCGCAGAAGCTGGACGTCACCCAAGATGTCACTGACTACTGGAACTTAACGTCAGAAGAGCGGTATGCCTACAACGGCATTCTTTCTTATTTGACGTTCCTGGACTCTGTACAAACTTGCAATATTCCCCACCTCAAGAGCAGCGTCACCGCGCCGGAGGTGAGCCTGTGCATGGCAGAGCAGATTTCCCAAGAGGGGATGCACAACCAGAGCTATCAGTACATTATCGAAACCATTATTCCAAAAGATAGCCGCAGCGCTGTCTATGAATTTTGGCGGACTGACCGTGTGCTGGCAGACCGCTGCGAGTTTATTGCCAAGATTTACCAGAAGTACGTAGACACTCCCACGACGGAGAACTATTTTGTGTCTCTACTGGCGGATTATTTACTAGAAGGGCTTTACTTCTATAACGGCTTTATCTACTTCTACAATCTAGCCTCCCGAATGCTGATGCCCGGTTCAGCAGATATCTTTAAAATGATCAACCGAGACGAACTGAGCCATGTCCGGCTGTATCAAAAGCTGATTCCTGAAGCCACCAAGCTATTTCCCCACTCGGTTGAGCAGATTTACGAAATGTTTGATACGGCTGTGCAGCATGAGTGTCGCTGGACGAATCATATTGTCGGGAGCAACATTCTGGGCATTACCGAATCCAGCACCGAGCAGTATACGAAATATCTAGCAAACATGAGGCTGCGCTCTATCGGGTTAGCGCCTCTGTACCCGGAAGAAAAGTATCAGAAGAGTCCTTACAAACATTTAGAGCGCTTTTCCGATACCAAAAAGTCCGCTCATACCAAAGCCAATTTCTTTGAAGCAACGGTGACCAGCTACGTCATGTCCTCTGGGGTGGACGGCTGGGACGAGATTTAGTCTTCTAGGCAGGGTTGTAGAGGGCGATCGCTCGCGGCAATATAGAGATAGAGAGCCAAAATAGATTTGATGAAATTACAAAACATCCTTGTCCCCCTCGGCATTATTGCTCTAGGCGTTATCGCTATCGGCGCCTATAGCGCGGCTTCTGCTCCTTTGCCTGAAGGTTTTCCGCCCCCAACCCCAGAGGGACAAATTGCGGTCAAAGACTATCCTGCCTATCGTGCTGCTACCTATCGCTATTCCGGGTTTCTCTCTCAAGCCGCTAATGCCAGCTTTGGTCCTCTCTATCAGCACATCAGCACGAACGATATTTCGATGACGGCTCCTGTGGAGACTCGCTATCCCACCAGTACTCTAGAAGCGTCTTCTGCTGAATCTGCTGAGGAACGCGGCGAGGTGGAGGTATCCTTTCTCTACCGCAACACCACCATTGCTCCTCAAGAAGTCGATCAAAACATCGAAGTCGAAGATATCGCCCCGATGACGGTTGTGAGCCTGGGTCTGAGGGGAGAATACAGCTACGAAAGCTACCAAAACAACCTCAAGCGGCTGCAAACCTGGCTACAGCAGCACCCAGAATATGTCGTTGTTGGTCCGCCACGCCGCTTCTTCTACGATGGTCCCTATATTCCAGATCCCCTCAAGCGCAGCGAAATTCAAATTCCGGTGCAGCGCCAGTAGATTTAAGAAGAAAGCTGAGCAACTCTCTCCGCTGCCTGTTCAACGACAGCAGCGGGAAGGGGGACATAGCCCAGTTCTTGGCTGAACTGTTGTCCGGCGGTAAGTCCCCACTCAATAAACTCCTGCAAAGCTTGAGCCTTTTGCGGGTCGTCATACTGTTGATAGACCAGCAGCCAGCTATAGGTCACGATGGGATAGGCGTCAGGACTCTCGGGATCGCGCACGAAAATACGTAAATCCTCAGGAATTTCAACCTCATTGAGGGCATTAGCTGCCAGCAGCTCATCGGGCAAAACATGCTGTCCTGCTGCATTTTCTAGGGCAGCCACTGATAACCCTAACTGCTGGGCATAGCCATATTCTACGTAGCCAATGGTTCCTTCAGCTTGCTGCACCTGGGCGCTGACGCCAGCATTCGATTTAACGCCAATGCCAGCAGGCCACTGAACGCTTAATCCCGAACCGACCTGGTTCTGCCATTCTGGGCTAATCGCGCCGAGATGATTGGTAAAAACGGCAGTGGTGCCGCTGCCGTCAGAACGGTGAATCAAAGTGATGGGTTGGTCAGGCAGGGCTAGCTCTGGATTGAGGGCAGCAATCTGTGGGTCGTTCCATCTGATAATCTTGCCCAAGAAAATTTCTGGATAAACCTGCCGAGATAGTTTAAGACCTTCAACGCCCGGTAAGTTATAAACAATTGCTACGCTACCTGCTGTCATGGGCAGCAGTAATACACCGCGCTCAACCTGAGCCATGTCTGTATCCGTCATCGCCACATCGCTGGCTCCGAAATCAACGGTTTCCGCAATCATTTGCTGAATTCCAGCAGCACTACCAATCGGTTGATAATTAATCTGGACGTTGGGATGTTCCTGACTATATTCGGTTAACCAGCGCTGATAGAGAGGAAAGGGAAACGTCGCTCCAGCGCCGTTGAGAACAACGCGCTCAGCTTCAGCCACTGGGGAGCTAGGGACGGGGGGAGACTGAGGCTGACAGGCAACAATCCACAGCAATACTGTCGTTGCTAACGCCACTAAAACTTGACGAGTCCTGATGGTTAATAGCATTAGTCATCCTGGTTCGTATAAGAGAGTACTTGAATGACAAAGAGAACGGGTAACGGGGAACAAAAATGTTCTTAATCCATTTGAGATGGTTAACCAACTAAGGACTACATAGTTCACGCCCCAGTTTCTGTTCGCAAGCTGCTTGCTCTGAAGAATCTAGCTCTTCCCACTCGACATCTCGACGCAGAACGATTCCGTTGTGACCTGCTAAAAAGCGCGGAAGCTGCTGGTATTCGATTTGGGCGAGGGTTTGCATGTCGTAGGTGGTATAGGTCGTTAGCTCTGGCGAATCAAACGAAATGTCAACGACCGTGAGCGCTTTTTGGGGAGGAAGTTGACTATCAATGAGCGGTCGAGGACCGGAGCCAAGAATGCCCATATGCAATAGCTGCAACTCCCCTCGGTGACCAGGATAGTAAGCGTGGTGATGACCGCTGATGTAGGTATGAACGTCGTAGCGCTCTAACATCGTTCGCAGTTGGTCGGCGTTCTCCATCACCTCTCCGGGTTCATTGCGACCCACCGCCACGGCATAGAGAGGCAAATGACCGAGCAAAATCCGCATTTTCGCCTGCTGCGCCTCTGGACTGGCGAGGGTCTGCTCTACCCAAGCTAGCTTTTCCGGGGGGATTTTACTAGACGACCCATCCCAAGCCAGAAAGAAAATGCCCTCCTGCTCGAAGGAATAATAAAAAGGAAATTCGTAGCGGTCTATAAAGTTGACTCCCGGAGCGCGTTCGGGAGCGTTCCAATAATCAGCAGCGAGGTTCCGCTCCTGCTGGAACAAGAACTTATCGCCAACGCCGCGAGCGCTGGAGGCATCGTGGTTGCCAATGGTGAAGCCGTAGGGGAGCTGGGCGCGACGCAAAGGCGCGGCAACGTGGTCGTCAAACGCGGCCCACATCGCCTGAATCTGTTTTTCAGACAGGGTGGGATCTTGACCAGCAACCATATCGCCACTACAGATGACTAAATCCGGTTGCCAAAAAGGAAGCAGATTGATGGCTTTCTCTACTTCCGGCTCATAGTCAGTCGCTCCGTAAGCGCCATTGAGGTCGCTAATGACCGCCAAGCGCACATCACCGCGAGGTGGATTGAGGAGTTCCTGACCGGCGCTAGCCACAATCGCTTCCGTTTCTGGGGGGAGAGCGGTGGAAGAGTCGTTCTGGGATGACTCGGCCCTTGCATTCTGCTCAACGACTGCTGGCTCAGGCTGAGGAACTGTCGCCTGCTGGGAACAGCCGGCCCAAGCTAAACCTAGGCTCAGCAGTAATCCAGTACAGAAGAGAGAGACAAACCGCCGCCAACGCATCGTTTACTAGTCTAAGTACATGGATAACCATAACCTATTCGCTATCGATTGGGGAGGCGATCGCCACATTTCGTTCATCTCTTTTTACACAAGAAAGAATTAGGTTTTACTACAATGATGGGCAATTCTACATCCTCGCTTTTTGTTGATCGCTCATTGCTGATTGTCCTCTGACGACTGCGCGGTATACTTTGTTAATTTGGAACTTGGGTATTGACTTGTAAAATTGGCTAGAGCCCTCGAGAGCAGTTGTGGAAGAAAGCTCGGGGAAAAATCGCTTTACTACTATAGAAGCAGACAAATGATGCCATCACGACCTTTTCCTTCTGCTTTCCCGTCAAACTTTGCAATCCCCAACAGAACTTATACCTATGTCTCAGCCGCAACCACAATGGCAGGTTCCTCCTTCTCCCCAGATTCCTCAGTGGTTTATTGACGCCGTAGCCCCTTATGCTCCCACCGACGGGCGCTATGCTGCTCAACTGCTGTGGCAGCGGGGAATGCGCGAGCCAGCTCTACTTCCGGGTTTTCTGGATGCGAACCGCTATCAGCCCGAAAGTCCGTTTGAGTTTGGGCAGGAGATGAAATGGGCCGTTCAGCGGCTGCTCCAAGCCCGTCAGCAGAAAGAAAAGGTAACGATATGGGGAGACTTTGATGCAGATGGAATCACCTCAACCAGCGTTCTTTGGGATGGACTGGGACAATTTTTTGCGCCGGATCTTCAGCTTGACTACTATATTCCCAACCGCCATACGGAATCTCATGGTTTAAATCATCCTGGTATAGAAAGACTAGCCGCCCAAGGAACGAAGCTAATCGTTACCTGTGACACAGGCAGCACTAATCTCAGCGAAATTGCACTGGCTCGTCAATTAGGAGTCGATATTATTATCACCGACCATCACACTCTTCCCGACGAGCGCCCCGACGTGGTCTCTATTATCAACCCGCGCTACTTTGGCGATACGCATCCGCTCTATCATTTATCGGGGGTCGCTGTTGCCTACAAGCTAGTTGAAGCCCTCTATATTGCCCTTCCTCAACCGGAGCGGCCTCTAGAAGATCTGCTAGACTTGGTTGCTATTGGTTTAATTGCCGATTTGGTGCAGTTAAGCGGAGACTGTCGCTACCTAGCTCAGCGGGGCATTCAACAGCTACAAAAACAGTCTTCGCCCCCAACGGCCACTCGTCCCGGAGTGGCCCGACTCTTAGAATTATGCAAGCGAAATGGCGATCGCCCCACCGATATTTCCTTTGGCCTCGGTCCTCGGATCAACGCCGTTAGCCGCATTCAGGGAGACGCTCGCTTCTGTGTTGAGCTACTCACCAGCCGCGACCCAAAGCGGTGCGAACAGCTCGCCCAAGAAACAGAACTCGCCAACGCTCGTCGTAAATCTCTGCAAAAAGACGTTACCGCCCAGGTTAAAAAGAAGCTCGCGCAGCTCGATCTCTCGACCACTAACGTCATTGTTCTCGAAGATCCCCAATGGCAGGGCGGTGTCCTTGGTTTAGTTGCTGGACAGATTGCTCAAGAATACGGTCGCCCGACGATATTATTAAGTACGGCTGAGGAGCAGAAACCGACTGCTGAACGCTTTGCGCGGGGGTCGGCTCGTTCTGTTAACGGCATTGATCTGTATGAGTTAGTAAAGTCTCAAGCCCACCTACTGCATCGCTTTGGCGGTCATCCCTTTGCCGCTGGCTTAAGCTTACCGATGGAGAATTTACCGCTGTTTCGAGAGGGCATCAATCAGCAGTTACGCCAGCAAAGTCCTCATGTCGCCACAGTACCGCTTGTAGAAGCGGATCTAGTCGTCACCGTCTCTGAACTTGGCAAAGAGTTATTTCGAGAACTCAAGCTTCTAGAACCCTACGGGATGGGCAACCCCATTCCTAAACTCCTCATTCAAAACTGCTGGTTTACCGATGTTTGGAACGAAAACATTAAGGATCGGCAGGGCAAGAAAGTTCAATACATTAAAACTACTTTTGAACTCTGCGATCGCTCTACCGACCGCGGGTTTGCTGGGGTATGGTGGGGACACTATAAAGATGAACTGCCCCAAGAACCGTGCGATGCTGTTGTCGAACTGGATTCTAATGACTACAAGAGACGGTATGAAGTGCGCCTGGTTGCCGTCAAACCCAAAACCGAGAACTTTCAAAGCTCTTTAACCGAAAATTCACTCTTCGACTGGCGACAAGAAACAGATCGTTGCGAGCAAATCTCTTCATGCCGAGTTGTGGATAGCTGTCCGACTAGCTGGGACGACTTACACATCGAGTATCGTCGAGCCCTTGCCCAGAATCAAGCCCTTGCCCTTGCCTATTCTCTCCCAGCAGAGAGCTCTCCCGAAGAAGTTTGGAAACAGCTTGTTGGCATTGCTAAATATTTGAGTCGGACTGAGAACTCCGCTACCCGACAGCAGATTCAAAAGAAATTGAACGTGAGCGATCGCACTTTAACTCTCGGCTTTCAGGCTCTTGCTCAGCTGGGCTTTGAATGCTGCGGGCCCAATGATTCTATTCAGATCAGTTGGTCTTCTCAAGTCTCTGAAAGTGAGCTTGTCTCTGCCTTCTTAGCAGCGGTAGAGGAAGAACAGTTTAAGCGTCGTTATTTCTCCGAAATTCCTGTAACGACTCTTCAAGAAATTTTAGCTCAAAGCTCCGCTCGATAATATTTTTGGTTTACGGTCAAATAAGAGCTTCATTCTCAACCAATTTGACTCATAATTTTTTTGAACTAAAGCTTTTATTAATAACATAAGACGACCAAATATTAAAATCTATTTCTAAAATTATTTATCTAACGTCGTCTGTCGCAGAATAATTACAGTGGTAAAAAATTTTGCCGCTTTAATATAGGTTTATTCACAGAAAAAGCTTGAACATTATGGAATCTCAACAACCAAGTTTCTCGGTGCCACACTTTGTCCAGAAAATTCGCCAGGAAATTTATTCATCGATTAAATTAATGGTGCAAACATGGCAAAAAAGACTTAAAGAAGACAGCCTCAATCCTCCAGCCACTTATCAAAAGCCACTACATCACCAGCCCAAAGCCAAGCAGGGCATTCTCTATGAGCTTCCTAAAAATAATCCAGCTCATTCTTTAAAGGAGAAGCACCCCCAAGAAAGAGTGTATAGCCGTTCGGAGTCAGCACCACAATCAGGGTTTAATCAATTCAGTTCTTCAAATACTCTTTATGAAGTGAACAATTATCAATCCAAAACTAATCTATTTTATGAAAATACTAAAGCTAGCACCACTCCTTACCCACGCTCATTAAACTTTGGGTATCAAAAGAGAAGTTTTACTAGCGTCAATGAATCTGAAAAACAAAACGTTAAATTTCAGCATTTGTCTCAGTTAAAATCATAGGCTTTGCTGATAAAAGCGGCCTCCTGAAGAAACTGCTAGAGTCGCTTTACCAAGAAGGTGAGCAACAATCAGCATTGCTGAATTTCAATTAAACCCAACAATGTTTATTTGTGCTCACCTTCTGACCGTGAGTGGTTATCGAAACCCCCCACGATGGCTTAGCTCAGGCTGTTGCAGATGTGATCGAGGTAAATTTCCATTTGCTGACCCGCTTCAGAACCAACCCGTCGAGTCGTGACTTCTTTCATGGCTTGGATTGCTTGGACCGTTGAACCAATAGGAACTCCCAGCGACTCATAGGTTTCTTTAAGACCCGAAAGAACCCGCTCATCTAAAATTGAAGGATCGTCTGCCAGCATGGCATAAGTAGCATAGCGCAAAAAGAGATTAAGATCGCGCAGGCAAGCAGCATAGCGACGGGTTGGATACATATTGCCACCGGGACGAGTTATATCACCGTATAGCAAGCTTTCAGCTACCGTTTCACTAACAATACTGTCAGCGCTTTTACTAATTGTGGTGGCCGCTTTAACTCGTGTCGTGCCGCTTTGATAGTACTGTCTGAGCTTGTCTAATTCCGAATTTTCTAAATATTTTCCGTGTTCGTCAGCAGGGTTGATTAAAGAGGTAATAACGTCTTGCATTGTTATGTTCTGATATTTAATTAAAGAAACAAATTCGGGTTTACAGATATTGTGAAAGCACAAACAATCGGCTAATAATTAGCTAGTCATTGTGCCATCAGAAAAACCATTTTGTTGACTAGTACATTGCTCGAATAAGATAGTCGAAGTAAGGGGCAACAATCGACGCTTCTTCGCTGCTCATACGGTTGGCAGCAGCTTGTTTGAGGCAGCGCATACATCTGCCTACGTTAGTTACTGGAACCCCTAAAGATGTGTACATCTCACGCATTCCGTATATACCGATATCTTCAAGCGGCTTCATATTACCTGCCAGAACAGCATAGCTGACCAGACGCAGATACCAGCTCTGATCGCGCTGACAGAGAGCGGTTTTTTGAGGATCGCCGCTATTGCTGGGGGTATTAGGGCACTGATCCCAAAACCGCTGACTGCCTTCTTCGACAATTTTTTGTTCGTTTTGCATTAAAGCTTGAGCAATTCTAATTCGCTGTTCTCCAGAATTGAAAAAGTCTTGAAGATTAGTAAGTTCCGTGCTGCTCAAAAAGCGACCAGCATCATCAGATTGAGAAATAGCTTGTGCGACAAGACTCATTGAGTATCTCCTTTACGTTATTAAAGCTAATTTTGATTTTAGAGAGATGATCTCTCGTTGATATAAACTAGTGGCAAAAGCTACGTTCTTGTCCTATTCAACCTATGGCAAGAGGGCTATAGCAAAAATACCTAGTCTTTTTTATTTATATCTCTGAATTTGCTCTATTGTTATTAAGTTATTTCTAAAAATGTTAATTTGTAGAAATAGAGTATTTTCTCTATGGCTTGCATAGATAATAACGTTTTTTGCCTAAGTCAAAACGTGAAAAAACCGTGAATTTCTCTCAAGTTCTTGTTGGCAAGAATGTGAAAAACCTGAGAGTTTTTATCAGGGCTAGAGCAATTTTGTCCAGAAACAATTGATTTAAACTCTAGCCTTATTACTATCAACAACAGCTTTATGGAGCAATAGCAATTCTCAATAATGTGTGAAAATTCCTCCTGCCCCCTGCCCCTCCCGATGCGTCTTTTATTCTCCGGCTTCCGGAGAATTATGCCCCGTCTGTCTCCTGCCTTGACTCGCCAATGGCGTTCATGACTAGGATAGGACTGCTAGTCTACGCTCAGTTTGAGATCACTCTTCAAACTTAAGTGCTTGACCTCGTACCTCGGTATGCAACTGACCGCGCTCGTAAACGACCTGACCTCCTACAATGGTCACAACGGGCCATCCGGTTAGTTTCCAGCCCTCAAAGGGACTCCAGCCACACTTGGTTTTGAGTTCTTCCCGCTTGACTCGATGAGTAGACTCAAGGTCTACTAAGACTAGATCAGCATCGTATCCCGGAGCGATCGCCCCTTTGTTCGGGATTCGATAGGCTTGAGCCACAGCAGTAGACATCCAGTGAGACACCTGAGCGATGCTACAGCGTCCCTGTAGCGCCTGAGTCAGCATTAGCGGCAGGGACGTTTCCACCCCCGGCATCCCGGAAGGACTATTCGGGTACACTCGAGCCTTCTCTTCTAGAGTATGGGGCGCGTGATCGGTCGCAATAAAGTCAATTACCCCATCTAATAGCGCTTGCCAGAGAACTTCGTTGTTAGCAGGAGTTCTTAACGGGGGATTCATCTGCGCCAGGGTTCCGATTTCTTTGTACGCCTCTGTATTGAGCAGCAGATGCTGGGGCGTGACCTCTGCCGTGACCCACTCTGGCTTATCTTCCCGCAGATACTCGGCTTCAATCCCGGTAGAAAGATGGAGAATATGGAGGCGACGCTGATATTTCTTCGAGAGCTTCAAAGCTAACTTAGTAGCATTAAGAGCAGCCTGTTCGTCTTGAATTTGAGAATGAATCGCTGGGTCGCTAATATTGGCAAACTGCTGGCGACGTTCCAAAATCCGCGCCTGATCTTCAGCATGAACCGCAATGAGCCTGCTTCCAGCAGCAAAGATTGGCTCCAGTTCCTGTTCCACACTCACTAGCAAAGCGCCGTGGGCAGACCCCATGAAAATTTTAATACCGCAGGCTGGCTTTGCTTCGCGCAAATCCGGGAGATTTTCTGCCGTTGCGCCGATGAAAAAGCCGTAATTAACCAGGCATTTCTGAGCCGCTCGCTCCAATTTATCATCAAGGGCGGCTTGTGTGGTGGTGAGGGGGCGCGTGTTAGGCATTTCCAAAAAAGAGGTCACTCCTCCCTGCGCACAGGCACAGCTAGCCGTAAACAGATCTTCCTTGTGCTCCAGTCCGGGTTCTCGAAAATGAACCTGCGGATCGATTACTCCTGGCAGCAATGTAAGTCCGTTTGCGTCTATCACTTTAGCTTCAGCAGCAGGAATATTCGGGGCAACTTGAACGATCTGCCCATTGCGAATCTGGACGTCTCCCGTTAAAAACTCGCCGTTGGGCAGAAGAATACGGGCTTGATGAATAAGTATGGTGGCGTTTGTCATAGCGATAAAAATTCAACGATTCTTTAATAGTCACACTGACTCAGGTGTAGTTAAACTAAGAACAGTTCTTCTGCATTCACGTTCTTCACAAATCCTCACAAATTGACTGTCATTGAATCACTATGACTCGAAGCATCAAGCAAAAGCCAAAACAAACAGAGAAAGAAAATCCCTGGGTAGAACTAATCAAGACAGTTGTCATGGCGGGGGCTTTAGCGTTGGGTATTCGTACCTTCGTTGCAGAAGCACGCTACATTCCCTCCGGCTCTATGGAACCAACCCTAGAAATTAATGATCGCCTAATTATCGAGAAAATTACGTATCGATTAAGAAACCCCGAACGCGGCGATGTCGTTGTTTTTTCCCCAACCGAAGCTCTCCAGCAGCAAAACTTTAGAGATGCTTTTATCAAGAGGGTTATTGGTCTTCCTGGAGAAGAAATAGAAGTGAAGGGAGGACGAGTGTTTGTTAATGGTCAAGCCCTGCGTGAGAAATATATCGCAGAAGAACCAGAATATGATTACGGTCCCGTTGTCGTTCCTGACGATCAGTATCTCGTCTTGGGAGACAACCGCAACAATAGCTACGATTCTCACTATTGGGGGTTTGTTCCTCGCGATAACCTCATTGGTCGAGCGGCGGTTCGCTTTTGGCCCCCTAACCGCCTTGGGTCTATCGATGAGGCGCCTGTTTATTCTGGACAAAATTAGCAAAACCTCAAGCAAGAGAGACGAAAACGCTCATCTCTCTTGCTTAATTATCTAAACATGCTGCTGACCGAACTATCTTCGTGAATCCGCCAGATTGTCTCACCGAGTAAATTAGCCACGGAAAGAACCGTTAGCTGGTCAAAACGGCGAGGCTCGATGGGAATGGTATTGGTGACAATGACTTCTTCAAAAACGCCGCTTGAGAGGCGCTCAATGGCTGGTCCAGAGAAAACGGCATGGGTAGCGCAGGCGTAGACCTGTCGGGCCCCTTCCCGGCGCAAGATTCGCGCTCCTTCAGAAATCGTGCCTGCTGTATCAATCATGTCGTCTACTAACACAGCCGTCTTGCCTTCGACATCGCCAATGACGTTCATCACTTCAGCAACGTTATGAGCTTGACGACGTTTATCGATAATTGCTAAAGGAGCATCATCAAGCTTTTTAGCAAATGCTCTCGCTCTGGCAACCCCGCCGACATCCGGCGACACCACAACGAGATCCGGGAGATTTTTGCTCGCCAAGTAATCCAGCACGACCGGAGACCCGTAAACATGGTCGAACGGAATATCAAAGTATCCCTGAATTTGAGCCGAGTGCAAATCCATCGCCAAGACACGATGCGCTCCGGCTTCTGTCATAAGGTTGGCCACTAGCTTCGCGGCAATCGATTCGCGCCCCGCCGTTTTTCGATCGGCTCGAGCATAACAATAGTAAGGAATCACTGCTGTAATCTGTCGTGCTGAGGCTCGACGACAGGCATCAATCATGATCAGCAATTCCATGAGGTGATCGTTGACAGGGTAGCAGCAGGGCTGGATCAGGTAAACATCGCACCCTCGGATGGATTCCTGAATTTGCACGTATAGTTCTCCATCGGCAAAATTTTTGCGAATCATCGGTCCTAAATCTAACCCCAGATAGCGGGCCACTTCTTCGGCTAGGGGAATATTGGCAGATCCAGAAAATAACCGCAAACGATTGTTGTCAGACAGCGGCGGCGGCACCGGATCGAGGGTTAAAGTCGCAGAATAGCTCACGGCAGATTCTTCTCAATTGATGGCTGTATCTCAAGTTTCTATTTTATGGTTAAAAGAAGATTACACTCGACCCAAAACTGAAGTATTTTTCGCAAATATACTGAAGATGGTTTTGACTACTCTGTTGATCTAAGTAACATGACTCCCGACCTCGAGCAATTTTTTGGACAACGATACCGATTGACGGCGTTCTTCTCTTGATGATTGTCTGTTTGGCAGGCAAAAAATGAGAGAATGCGATCGCCACTTCAATTAGGAAAGACTTGCGGTCCGTTTATGAAAGCACTGCTAATTGCAGGAACAGATACTGATGTTGGGAAAACAGTCCTGACAGCGGCGCTCGCTGCCTACTGGCAAACCTACCGGTCTGATCCCCTTGGCTTGATGAAGCTGCTGCAAACCGGGGAAGGCGATCGCCAAACCTACTCCCAACTGTTTTCAGACACCTCGATTCAAATGAGCGTTCCTCTGCAATTCAAAGAGCCTGTCGCGCCGCCCGTTGCCGCCGCCAGAGAAGGCCGCTCCGTTGATTTAGCTGTGGTTTGGCAGGCTTTTAAAGCGCTCTCTCAGCACCAGTTCGTCTTGGTTGAAGCGTTAGGAGGACTCGGCTCGCCCGTCACCTGGGAACTCACCGTTGCCGATCTAGCGCGAGACTGGCGCTTGCCGACGGTGCTGGTAGTGCCAGTAAAGCTAGGAGCGATCGCCGCTGCTGTTGCCAACGTGGCGTTAGCGCGCGCAGCAGGAGTGCAGGTGATAGGCATTGTGCTTAACTGCTCGTCTGCCCAGGCAGAGTCAAAACGAGCGGATTGGACCCCCGTTGAGCTGATTCAGTCTTTAACCAACGTTCCGATTTTGGGAACGATTCCCTATCTAGCCGATCCTGACGCCATCGCTCAGCTCGTTCAGGCTGCCTCAAATTTAGACATAGAAGAGCTACTGCCTGAGTGAGTCTATGGAGCTTCCAGGTAACGAACAATCGGTTTGTGCAGTACCGGAAAGGCCATAGAATTAGCAATAAAGCATTGTTGATGAGCCTGCTGATGAAATCCTTGAGCTTGGCGGAGGTCACTGCCGGCTTCTATAATGACCTCTGGATGTAAAGTCACCTCTGTAAACCTCATCTTCTGCTCCCGATTCGTCATCTTGCCACACGCTTCATCAGAGTAAGAAAAGACACAGATGCCAGCGCGAGCGCACAGGGCAAGGTAGCTGAGCATGTGGCAAGCCGATAACGAGATTACGAGCAGCTCCTCTGGATTATAGAGATGAGAATTGCCTCGGAACGCGGGATCAGCCGAGCCAACAAAAGGCAGCTTGCCTTGAATCACAACCGTATATTCGCGCGAATAAGATTCATAGTCAGAGGTCGTGCCTTTCTGGGCTCCTGTCCAAACAGTCAGGGCGCGATAAATATGCTCCTTAGTCATCCGTGAATTAATCGTCCCTTTCTCGATCGACAGCTTTTAGAGCAGAAGTCAGGAATGAGAAGTCAACAGTAAAACTCTTCGCTGAGCAAGCTTTGATGCCGCTACACTGTTATAATCTCCTCCTGAGTTCCTGAAGAAGTTTCCGTGAACAGTCGTTCACCTTAACTGCTCAGTAAGCGGATTAAGGCTCGGGTCGCATACTCATTTTTTCTAAATCTAAAACCTGAGCCAGTTGTGCTTCGCTGAGGAGCTCTTTTTCTAAAACAATTTGCCGGATTGGTTTACCGGTTTCTAAAGACTCTTTGGCCACGGCTGCCGCATTCAGGTAGCCAATATAAGGATTGAGGGCTGTCACTAAAGCCAAGCTGCCTTCAGCGTAGGCCAAACAGCGATCGCGATTGGCTTGGATTCCCTCTAAACAGCGTTCGGTCAGAGCTTTAATCGTATTTCCTAAGATTTCGATACTGTGAATGAGATTGTAAGCAATCAGAGGCATCATCACGTTCAGCTCTAGCTGACCGGCTTGGGCAGCAAAGACAATAGCTGTATCATAGCCCATGACCTGAAAACAGACCATCGAAGTCATCTCCGCCATCACCGGATTGTACTTTCCAGGCATAATCGACGAACCGGGCTGCACCGGCGGCAACTGAATTTCTTTGAGCCCCACCTGCGGACCAGAATCCATCAATCGCAGATCGTGGGAGATTTTTACGCAGTCTTGGGCGAGGTTCCGTAATGCCCCAGAAACACTAACAAAGGGTGCCATACTCTGCATCGCTGCCATCAGGTGAGGCGCACTTTTCAGGGGTTTGTCGAGCAGTTTTGAGAGAATTTGGGCAACGCGATGGCGATACTGGGGATGGGTGTTTAATCCGGTTCCAGCCGCACTCCCGCCTAGTCCCACAGTATAAAGATCGACTTCTGAACGTCTGATTCTGGCTCGATGCTCAGCGAGAATCTGCGCCCAAGCGCCAAATTCGTCTCCTAGCCTGACTGGGACAGCATCCTGAAGGTGGGTTCTCCCCGATTTAATAACATCGGCAAATTCCGTGGCCCTATTGGTTAGAGTCGCGATCGCTTCTTCCAGGGCTGGATCGAGGAAATGCTCCAGCGCCAAGATTGAGCCAATCCGAATCGCGGTCGGAATTACGTCGTTGGTCGATTGACCGTAGTTGACGTGATCGTTGGGGCTGATGCGGTGATAGTTGCCTTTCTCCTCTCCAATAATTTCTAACGCCCGATTGGCTAACACTTCATTGACGTTCATGTGATGAGACGTTCCCGCCCCCGCCTGATAAATATCCACCACAAACTGCTCCCGAAATTTGCCGTTGAGGACTTCATCTGCCGCCAGCACAATGGCGTTGCTCATTTCGGTGGGGATGCAGCCGAGTTCGCCGTTGGCGATCGCTGCGGCTTTTTTAATCAGCACACAGGCATCGACATAGGTTGGGAGAGGCTTAATACCGCTAATGGCAAAGTTCTCTGTGGCTCTCAGCGTTTGAATGCCGTAATAAGCATCGGCAGGAAGCTGCCGTTCTCCCAGAGAATCTCTTTCAGTGCGGGTGTTTGCGTTATTGACCATCAATTTGACAAAGTTAATTGAGAATATTTCATTGGATACAGGTACTCTTGCTTGAAACTACAGTAACCTATTAGCCCAGCCAAAAGAAGTTCGCTTATGTCTATTCTGCTCGCCGTCCTCGGACTCCTGATTGTTTTGATGACGACGCTAGACGCTTTGGTAACAACGCTCACTGTTGGCGGTGCAGGCATTATCACAGGCAGAATTTCTAGTGCTTTGTGGTGGGTGGCGCTCCAGATTCATCGCCAGCGCTCCAACCATCGAATGTTGGCCACTATGGGCTGGGTAATTCTTGTTGGTTTAGTGCTGGTCTGGCTATTTCTAACCTGGTTTGGCTGGACGCTGCTATTTTCGGCGACTGAGGGAGCCGTCGTCAAAGCTTCCAACCTTCAGCCAGCCAGTATTTGGGAGAGAATTTACTTTACAGGATTTACCATTTCTACCCTCGGCATGGGAGATTATCAGCCCCAAGGGATTTTCTGGCAAATGGCAACCGCCGTCGCCTCGGCTAACGGTTTTTTCCTGGTGACGCTAGGAGTTGCCTATCTTTTACCAGTGGTTTCAGCCGCTACCGCCAAGCGGAGTTTGGCTATCTATCTTTCTTCTCTGGGCGGGACAGGAGACGAAATCTTAACGAGAACCTGGAACGGCAAAGATTTTGGACAACTCGATCAGCATCTCATCAACTTAACTCCTCTCTTGAGCACCTTGGGAGAATCCCATCTCACCTATCCTGTGCTTCACTATTTCCATAGCCTAGAGCGTTCTAGAGCGATGGTCCTCAGTATTGTGGCTCTTGACGAAGCCCTAACTCTGCTGCACTATGCCGTCGAGGAAACATACCGACCTGATGCCGCGGCTTTGGAAGCAGCCCGCCGCGCCAGTGCTGCCTTTCTCAAAACTCTCAAATCCGCCTATCTGAATCCTTCCTCTCACAGTCCTCCCTTTCCTGCGCTTGACTTACTTAGAATCAGGGGCATTCCTACCGTGAGCGATGAGGAATTTTGGCAAGCCACAAAACAGATTACGCGACGGCGACAACTGCTGCTGGCGCTGGTTCACAATGATGGCTGGACTTGGGAAGCCGTCGCATCCTCTAAAACGACTAACCGCGCTTCGTCTCTCGATGATGAGACTATTATTGAAGATGCCGTGTTGAACTAAAAACATTCCATCGCTCTAGGATAGTGAGAGAGCAGCTAGCAGGTTTAGAATATGCAGATTGGCGCAGGAATTGACTGGCTACTGGGACTGAATGCGGAGACGCTGACCTTCTGGCAGATGGGAGCGCGGGCCGCTACGATCTATCTGTTTGGATTATTCATTGTGAGGACGGGAGGCGATCGCCGCTTTACTGGCAAACACGCGGCGTTTGATGTGATTCTCGGCGTGATTCTCGGCTCGACCCTTAGCCGTGGGATTAATGGCTCTGCTCCCTTTTTTAAAACCTTAGTGGCTGGGGCGGTTCTGGTGAGCATCCACTGGCTGGTGGCGTTTCTTGCTTGTCAGTTCGAGAGCTTTGGGACTCTGATTAAAGGTCGCTCCCGCGTGTTAATTCAGGATGGCCAAGTCCAGACTAAGGTATTGCACAAGTACCACATCAGTCAAAAAGATCTAGAATCAACTCTGCGTCAAAATGCCCAGCTCAGAAATCCGTCTCAGGTAGAAGTGGCCGTGCAAGAAAGTAGTGGCTCGATTAGTATTCTCCCAAAACAGCCGTCATCGCAAATTCTAGAGATAGATGTAGCAGACGGAGTGCAGAAAGTACAGATTCAGCTCCATCAGTGAACCATAAACAATGAACCAGTTAATCAGCTAATGTAGTCACTGATCGTTGTTGATTGTGATTATGCTGATTCCACTTGCTGAGGATTCGTTGGGCTTGCGGAAAGTGCGTCTGGTGGCGACAGATATGGACGGGACGCTGACGAGTCGGGGAAAATTTACGTCCTTTCTGCTTCAGGCTTTAGAGGATTTGGCGAGAGCCAATCTTCCGGTTGTCATTGTGACAGGGCGTTCGGCGGGATGGGTCAACGGGGTGTGGAATTATTTGCCAGTGGCGGGGGCGATCGCCGAAAATGGCGGAGTGTACTATGCTTCCTCAGAGCCGGAGGTTTTGACGGCCATTCCCGATCTAAATGCTCATCGCCAGCAGCTCGCGGAAACCTTTCACTGGCTACAAAGTCAGTTTCCACAGATGGAAGAAGCGGCGGATAATCGCTTTCGCTTGACCGACTGGACCTTCGACGTTCAAGGCTTAACGACAACTGAACTACGGCAGGTGGGCCACCTCTGTCGGCAACAGGGCTGGAGCTTTACCTATAGTACTGTGCAGTGTCATATCAAACCACGACAGCAGGATAAAGCCTCTAGTTTGCTTCAGATTCTCCAGCGGTACTTTTCTCACCTGAAGCCCAACGAAGTGCTCACGGTTGGCGATAGCCCAAACGATGAATCTCTCTTTGACCCCGACAAGTTTCCTCACTCAGTTGGCGTCGCTAACGTCCTTCACTATCGCTCTCAGCTCAAGCACCAGCCAGCCTATATCACACACCAGAGTGAAGGGGCTGGATTTTGTGAACTGGTTGAGTTACTGCTCCGCTGACTGTTGCTCGTTGATGGTTGATGGATCTCTGACGATTAAGCCTGTGTTCTCTACTGAATCTATGCAGAGCTACATTTGTTTGTGGTTTAATTTGTTAAAAACGCCTCTACCACAGGTCTGTTTATGGCTAATCAAATTGTCATTGCCGCTACTTTTGTTGTTTTCCTGGTGTTGTTTATTGTGGTGGGCATTTATTCAGCCAAACACCAGCAAAAAACGACCACAGACTACCTGCTGGCGAGCCGTAACGTGAATCCGTGGCTGATTGCGCTGTCGGCTATGGCCACTGAGCGCAGCGGACAGTTATTTATTGGTGGCGTAGGTTTTACCTACATGCTCGGACTGTCTACAGTTTGGGTAACGGTTGGCTGGGTAATCGGAGACTATCTGGCCTGGTGGTTCGTGTTTAGACGATTACGTACGCTGTCTGAAGCCAGCGCTTCCGATACGGTTTCTTCCTTTTTGGGTCAGAATCAGAAGGGAGGCGATCTGACGACTATTGTTTCGGCCCTGATTACCATTGCCTTTTTAAGCTTTTATGCGGCGGCTCAGTTGATTGCTGGCAGCAAAGCTCTCAACGCCGTATTTGGCTGGAACTATTACTTGGGCGTAATTGTGGGAGCCGTGATTGTGGTCATTTACTGCTTTTCTGGCGGGATTCGGGCCTCGATTTGGACCGATGCTGTTCAGGCCGTGTTGATGCTGGGCTGTTTGCTGCTGCTGTTTGTGGCAGCCACGATCAGCGGCGGCGGACTGGCAGGACTGTGGAATCAGCTTTATGAAATCGATCCGGCGTTGGTTAGTTTAGAGCCAGCACAGCTTCAGTTTGGGATGCTGCCGTTTTTGATCAGTTGGGGAGTCGGCGGATTTGGCGTTGTTGGCCAGCCGCATATCGTCGTGCGGGCGATGGCGATTAAGTCGCCCAATAGTCTAATTTTGGCTCGCAACATCAAACTGGCCTCTACAATCGCGATCGCCACCTGCGCCATTGGGGTTGGTTTAGCTTCAAGAGCGCTGTTGCCAGAACTGGCAACCTCTGGCGATCCGGAACTGGCCCTGCCCTATTTAGCTATCGATTTGCTGCCTGTTGTGTTAGTGGGCATGATGCTGGCTGGGCTGTTTGCCGCTACTATCTCTACGGCTGATTCACAGATTCTTTCCTGTTCTGCGGCCCTCACTCAAGATCTCTTTCCAGCAATGGCCCATTCCTATCGGTACGCCAAACTCGGGACGCTGACGGTGACCGCGATTATTTTAGCAGTCGCGTTGACCGGGAGCGACAACGTTTTTCGGCTGATTACGTTTTCCTGGTCCTCATTAGCATCTGGGCTCGGTCCGCTACTGGTGGTGCGATCGCTCCAGCAACCGGTGAGCGTCCCAGTGGCGGTCGCGATGATGGGAGCCGGCATTGCCGCTGCTCTCCTCTGGAATTTGGGTCTGGGGCTGTCGGGGGCGGTATATGAAGTGCTGCCTGGTATGGCGGCTGGCACGATTGTTTATATCGTGGCCCAGTTTCGCCGTCCCGCCATTTAGCCAACAGCAATGCTGCCGGAGTCCTTGCAGCATTGATTTACGGTAAAGCAGCGCTGCGCTAACTGTCAGGCTGCTTAAACCGTATTTGGGTCGATGCCAGCTTGACGCAGTCTTTCCGCTAATCGTGCTGCTCTCTGCCGTTCTTGCTCGGCATGATGTTGTTCTTGATCCGCATACTGTGGGGCTTGCTAAGCCATCTGAAGCGCTACCTCGGCATCCAGTTGGT
>JBHJGN010000096.1:0-7195 GCA_050331735.1 Cyanophyceae cyanobacterium | reverse complement strand
TAAACCTGTTCTAGTGAGAGCAATGGAAAGTTTTGAGCAATGCTTTCAGGCGATTCGCCATTTAAGAAGGCATAAACAACTGAATCAAGAGAGATACGAGTCTCTTCAATCCAGAATCCTTGATCTCGTTGTTCAATGTATGGTTTTGCTAGGGTTGGTGCTGTTGTCATAAATCTTCCGGCTACTCTTTATTTAGATATTAAGTGATCGCCATTCTAGTGAAATTGATGATGGTATCGTTGATTGCACCGATTGCTATACAATGATAATCGTTATCAAATTATAGGGATATGAGCAGCATAAATCAAAAACTGGTAACAGTTGCCATGACCGCAAGCACTATTCTCAGCGTAGGCTTAAGGGCGGATAATTCGGCACAGGCAGTAACGTTTCGCCTGGATTGGACGGGTCAAACAGAGGGCTACACGGCTGATGGCACCTTCAGCTATGACGAAACCAAAGTCCCCTCTGATGGAATTGTCCGCGAAGATAACTTAGAAACTTTTGAAATTGCCTTTTTGACTCCAGAGGGAAATCTCATCGAAGAGTTTGTTGACGACCATCTCAGTCCAGGATTCAATTTCAACTTTGATACAACCAGTGGAGAGATTTTACAGTCAGGACTGTGGGATGCGCCGGATAGAATTAGTTTGGGTGCTCCCAGAGAAGAGAGATTAAACTTTTGGTCGGGCGCATCTAACGATTGGGGGAGTACAAAGTCAAATTTAGCGATTCCTCAGAAAATCAAGAATCAAACCTTTGATTGACCCATGCGAGGCGCAGATGCAACAGATGGTTAAAACCGTCTTCACTCCAACGCATCCCCACACCTTTGAAGCGCTGCTGAATTAGCCACTTACAGGCACTCTCAATCATCCCACTACGGCTCTTGCCAATTTTTGGTGAAGCGATATAACCGCCAGGAGCATAGAGTGTAGATCGTGCCCTCGATCCTTAAATAATATGCTTGTGCCATTCTTCCAATGCCTGCTGCCTGGTTCTAATCAGCTTCGCTTAGAAGAGTATGAAATTGATACAGAGAACGAACACTTAACTTTGAGGGTATCCTCAACCCAGACCTCAGCTAGGTGCCCACTTTGCTCTACCGCAACTGAGCGCATCCATAGCCGCTATAAACGAACACTAGCAGATCTTCCCTGTGTCAGCTTCAGTTTATCTTTAGTAATGCAAGTCTGTAAGTTCTTTTGCGACAATGCCGCTTGCTTCCGTCGCATCTTCACCGAACGGATTCCCGAAGTTGCCGCTCCTTGGGCGAGAAAGACCGTGCGCTTAGTTGAGCAGTTACAGGGGATTGGCTTAGCTTTAGGCGGTGCAGCTGGTGCTCGTCTGTGCGAGCAAGTCAGTGTTGGGGTTTGTGGGAGTACCTTGTTGAATCAGCTCAAGAAGCTTTCTCTACCTTCGGTGGCGGAACCGAAAATTCTGGGAGTGGATGACTTTGCCTTTCGCAAGGGCCGGCAATACGGTACCATCTTAGTTGATTTGGAGCGACATCAACCGATTGCCCTGTTAGCCGACCGTAAAGCAGAGACGCTAGCTGAGTGGTTAACTCAACATCCTGGGGTGGAAGTGCTAACGCGAGATCGTTCTACCGCTTATAAAAGTGGGATGGACCAAGGAGCCCCAAAAGCTTTACAAGTAGCCGACCGATTTCATCTGGTGCAAAACTTAGAGAAAATCTTGGAAACCATCCTCAGCAGCTACGGTACTCAGCTCAAAGCGATTGAGCAACAGCAACGCCAGGCAGCAGCCCCTGAGACGGTTATTGTGACTCCGAAGTCAACCGCCACGGCAAAGGCTCAAGCACAAACCCACTCAACTCATCAGAGACGGGTCGAGCAACAGCAAAAGATGCGGAAACTGCGCGAGCAACAGTGGACCCAAGTCGCTATTGCCCAAGAGCTAGAGGTCAGCGAGCGGACGGTACGACGCTTGCTTTGTCTGCCTGACTTACCGGAGACAGTGCCGCGTCGTCGTTCGTTGGGTCGGAGTATCCTTGATCCTTACAAACAGCTCCTCTTAGAGTGGTGGAATGCTGATATTAAGCAGCCGCAGATGTTGCTAACCTTGTTGCGAAACCAGGGATACACGGGTAGTGACCGAACCCTGACGCGCTATATCAGCCAACTCCGTGAGGCTCAAGGTCTTCCCCCGACCCGAGTGTATTCAGCCAAAACTTTGCCGAAAGTTATTGATTCTCAATCACCTCCTTTGACGGCACGTCGTGCCGCCTTTTTGATTATCAAGCGGGAGTCGGAGCGAGATTCAGAAGATACAGAACTGTTGGCACAGCTAGTTGCACAGCACCGGGAGCTAGCGCTCGCGGTTGAGTTAGCGAATGAGTTTCTACAACTGCTGCGCCAGCAACAAGCCGAGGCTTTCGAGACTTGGCTAATGAAGGCTCTAAAGAGTTCGTTGAAACCCTTTGAGTCCTTCGCACAAGGGCTTATTGACGATTATGCTGCCGTCAAAGCCAGCATGATGACAAACCTAAGTAATGGTCCCGTTGAAGGGTTGAACAATCGCTTGAAGATGTTGAAGCGGCAGATGTATGGACGAGCCGGATTGGAGTTACTCAGCAAACGCTTCATCTTAGCTCAGTGATTGCTGTTCGAGTATTGTTCAGTTTCTAGGTCTTTACTCCTTCACCAAAACCTTGGAAGAGCCCTACTTAATTGTCGTTGAATAGGAGTCGTGAAGATTAAGTTGATGTAGTAGTTAGCAGTAACGGCATTATTCTTTAACCGCCACAAGTCCAACATCAGAGCGCGGCAGGATGAGGTGTTCTTTGAGAACGCAGGGACTAGGAATAATTTTGTTAGCGTGATGAAATGAGCAATTGGCTAGCTGGTAGAAGCGACCGTTAGCAGACAGGCGCTGATGAATCATTGACCAATCTGGCAGATTTGGCTCAGGTTGTTGCCAGTGGACTAAAGAGGCTTCGTTACACATGGTCGAGAGCCAAGGCATAGCTTGCCGATGAGCATTTATGTCTCGGTAGTGGCGCCTACTCGCAGCATTCTGTCAAGCGGTGACACTCCAGAACGCCCAGTGGACATCCTGTAAAGTTTTGCCGCCAAGAAAACCATTGGTCTGCCGTAGCTGTTGAGTGCTCCAGTGACCATGCCACCACACCAAAGGAAGGAATAGAGGAGAACGCAGACGGAAACGAGTGGCGGAGAGGAACATCATGCTGACCTCCTATGTTTACTAAGTAAACATACTTTAAAATTAACTCTTCAATCACGTCAATGGCTTTTTGAGCCAAGAAGTTGGCAGTCTGAGACAGGTGATTAGATACGATTGAACAGGGTAAGTATGGGAGCGCGAGGGTTGACCACTAAAGCTACTAAGCAGGGAAGTTATCATCATGGCAATCTACGCCGTGCCACTCTTGACGCTGCTATACAGTTAATTACAGAGCAGGGAGTCAATCAACTTACCCTACGAAAAATTGCCCGGCGAGTTGGCGCTTCGCCAATGGCTTCTTATCGTCATTTCAAGAATAAAGCAGCACTATTAGTGACCTTGGCACACGAAGGATTTGAACTCCTCTACACCGACATGAGCCAGTCCCTTGTTCAAGTCCCTGCCGAACCGTTAAGGCGGCTGCAAGCTACTGGTGTAGCTTACGTCCGGTTTGCCTTCACCCACTCAACTCATTTCCGACTGATGTTTGGTCCGTCAATCTCAAATCGTCACGATTATCTTGAACTCGAACGAGCTGAACGTCTTAGTTTTGAACTGCTTGTGGGGGGATTACAAGAGTGTCAGCGGGCAAAATGTATTCGTTCAACTGATGCACGACAACTGGCACGTATTCTCTGGTCTCAAGTACACGGGCTAGCTATGCTGATTTTGGACGAACAAATTAACGCTACAGACCTAGCTGAGGTGGAGAGGTTAGCTGAATTAGCTACATGGACAACAATTGAGGGATTAAAAGTGTAGCCAGGTACTGGCATCCTGCTATCCTTTCTGCTCTGGCACAAGTCAAGCCTCCCCCAACCGTTCTATGCGCCCCTCCCATCTGTTCTAATTATGTAACCAATCGGCTCAGAAAAGTAGAGTCCGTAACGTTCGTAATCATCGTCTTTATCTTCTATTCCGGTTCGCTCTCCACCTGCAATAATCGCCTGCGTGACTCGTTTAAGGGTTTCGAGATCGTTGAATACATGTGCTCTACCTTCTCTTCGAAGCAGTCGTTGGACTTGAGGGGTATCTGGCAAATGGCGATCAATCAGGCTAGGTCGAGAATCAGGGGTAATATCTCGGTCAATTCCGCTCATGGATTGGGCGATCGCACACTAAAGCTTCTTAAAATATCTTGCAACCGACCACAGACCAAAGCCTAACTTTTCATAGGTTCGACGTGCTGGAGCATGACCAGGATCACCTCCAGTTTCAACCATAGCAATAGACATACCAGCATCTTTCATCCAAGCAAGAGCAAATTCCATTAAGATGCTGCCAATGCCGCGACCTTGATAGTCTGGATCGACAGCGACCATGTAGATTTCACCCATACTAGATTCGGAGTCTAGTTTGACGGCTACAAAACCCACGGTGGAACCGGCATCGAGTGCAACCCACACATTTATATCTTCAGCAGTACAAACATCCTCGACCGCTTTTTGCTGGCTCACACGCCAATCATCGGAATAGAAGGCTCGGTACACGTCAGCGTCCATCACATTCTGAATCGAATTAAAGACTGGACTCCATGCCCGAAGTGAAAGACGGACAATTGCATCAAGGTGTCGAGGATCGTATGGTTCAATTTGCATTTTGAGCTGAAGTCAATGCGCCTAAGAATTATAGACGACTAAGCCGCATAACGACTAAAATCAGCGGCGGCAAGTAACCTTGAACTCAGCACTAGGGGATTTCGTCGGTCCGCTGCATTTGAATTGTTATGCTGCACTGTTTGAATAGTCGTATACAGGAACCTGAACAAAATGATCGGGTTCTTTTCTGTCTAAAATTGTCTGTTGTATACGTTCTACAGTTGATGGCAAGAAAAACTGTTCACCTGTTTCTTCATTGACACGGGCAGGCACGTTCTCAATCAGTACAATTTTACCGTTTAGATTTAAGGTGTACGTTACCTGCTTCTCAACCAATGTCTCTTGCCAGTTAGTTGTCATCGTCACTAAGTCTCCTTTGAGTAAAGTCGTCATTCCACCGCTGGGGATCAGGTTCGTACACCGTAACGATTTTGATAAGTGAACGAGAGGGATAACTACATTGAACATGAACAGGACGTTGTGCTTGGGTTAAACCACAAATCAGACAACTCGGTCCATACTTGTCTTCTGGGTAGTCTTCAATTACTTGACCGTTCGCAATTGCCTCCCTAATTTCTTGAACTCGAATTTGTCGCAAGATGGATTGATCAACAGCATGTTTAGAAAACTCAAATTGCTCCTCAGCAAATTTACAACGGATCTCTACGATCAGCGTAGTCATTCAACTATTTTATGAGGAAGGAATGCTATTGAGCATAACCGACAATGTAGGTGTTAAAGGGATATTGATTGACCGCACCGAAGTAATTCAAGCACTATGGCTACAGTCCCTACTAAGGAATGAAGCCGTCTAACGACCAAGATAAGCGGCGGCAATGACTTTGAACTTTGCAGTAGTGGTTCTCGACCGCCCGCTGC
The DNA here is from genome assembly GCA_050331735.1 of Cyanophyceae cyanobacterium. Classification (GTDB taxonomy): domain Bacteria; phylum Cyanobacteriota; class Cyanobacteriia; order Cyanobacteriales; family JBHJGN01; genus JBHJGN01. The sequence continues at coordinate 1,511 of JBHJGN010000096.1, read as the reverse complement.
ATTTGAATAGTTAGGCTTCACACCTGCTTAAGGAATGGAACCAGATGCATCATGTAATCTCGCTTTCCAAGCGGTACACCAGCCATGCGAAGAATGTCATAAGCCGTAACCAGATGGAAGTAGAAGTTTGGCACTAAAAAGTCATTCACATAGGCGCTACCAGGCATCTCGATGTATAGCCCCTGACCAAGGTCGATGCGCGTAACCTCACTTAGCTTTTCAGCTTCGGCGTTAATACCCGAAAGCAGTCCCTTGGTATTCGCTATATGTTCGTATGCCTTTGCCAGGGATGGAACTTCTGGATCTAAATTATCCATCGGTTTGCCGTCACACCACAAAGCAAAGTTGCGTGGTTGATTGCAGGTGAAAGCAATCTGTGTACCAAAGGGAAACATATCAGCGGCAATGCGCTCCTGCAGGAAAGACTCACTCCTACTGAAATGCGTCTGTGCTGACTTTAAAAGGTGCTCAAGAGTCGTTAGGCGGCTTTGGAAAATGGTTTTGATTGAATCTATATTCTGACTTGGCATGTTGTGATCCCTTGAGACTTATTTCATAGAGTCTAATTGTATTCAGGGCGGTTTGCAGTCTAACGGCTGAAGTTGAGCCGCAACGCCGACGTGCATCGCCGTGCGGCTAACGGAGAGTGTTGTCGGTTCCAACGAAGTGTTGTTGTGGCTGGTGATTGATTTAGTATTCCCAACCACAAACATTTAATACCAGCCGGAACAACTATTTATTAAACGGAAACTTTCTGGATAACCACCCTATACGGGACGGTATCAAGAGTCTTTCGGCATATTATGCCACATTAGCATAATAGCCAGAATTTTTTGGGATATCATTTCATGGAAAACCCGCCACCTAGAAAAATTAGCTCCCTAATAAGCGCAAATACTCGTCAATAAATCTAATTTCTTTGACCCTAATGGTGCAAAGCGCGTGGATTGCCAACAATAAAGTTAGGCTGAGTCTCCCACCAACTCACCCATGCACTTCTCTATGCTTATCCTATATTTTCTAGTTCCTTAGAATGGAATAGACATTATTTGATTGACCCATTCTTTAGGAGTAGAAGCTTCCCAAACGAGGATAAGAGCTTCAATAGCCTCAGCGATTGGCAGATTTTGGGAAAGAAGAATCAAAACTCCATAACTAGTTTGTGACATGATGAACTCACCAAACTCAGTAGGCATCGTTTTACGGTCATGAGTCACAAGCACTCTCCTGACTTGCGCTGCTATTGCTAATACCTTCAAGACCCACTGCCTGGGCTGAGCGAAAATCGAGATTTGGTTGCCTGCGTATTGTGCCAGTAACTATTGCTTGGTGTAGGTCAGCATCTGCTTGAAATCGAACTGTCGTCATGCCTTGCTGTGCTTCTGCATTTGAGCAGCTTTTAACTTCTGATACAGAAGCGGATTTCTCTCTCTACAAGTTTGTTGCAGTTTCTCAAACTCTTCCTCACTTTCTTTGAGATATGCATCAATTAATTCTCGATTGGCAAGATA
>JBHJGN010000095.1:0-32349 GCA_050331735.1 Cyanophyceae cyanobacterium | reverse complement strand
AGATGGCATTGCTCAAAGTTCTAATCGACAATTCTTGTTGGGCTACGTCACGACCGGAAAGACTGTGCTTACCGGTTACGATCCAGCACGAATAGGCTCTCATAGCTTCTGGCTAGGCACATTGCTATACCGCTCAGGAGTTATAGGAACTCTGATTTTCCTGACGTTTTGGCTATCTCTCATTTGGTACATCTATCGAGACTCTTGCCGTAAACCGCCTGTTTGCCTCTTAACATTCGTGTTACTTTCTCTAGCCCTTACCGTGATGGAGATTGAAATGCCTGTGATGCCAATTGCACTCCTTTGCGTGGCAATGGGGGATGAAGAGAGTGCCGAAGGCTCAAAGGCTCCCTATCACTATTTGTGAAGTAAAAACCGAGAAATTGCGCTGCGATCGCCAAAATACCGGGCGTTGCTGAATAATAATGTCTTAGGCACTAATGGCAACCAAGTTGAACTTGAGATAGTGAAGGAGAAGACGAAGAGAACATTTATGACACGCGAGCGAAAGTGAAACTACTCGCCTCCGACACCATCTAGCACGACTACATCGCAAGACCTTGTGTTATTCGAGATCTCAAACTATGCTGCAACACTCAATTCGCCTGCTAATTCACTATCTTAAATTTAGGGATGTTCCTGTTCCTCCTCGTCTCATATCTTGATTCAGCAACGCCCGCTGAGCAAAAATAATTCGTTGCTAGTGGTTAGTTTTTGCTACCGATTAGCTGCTAGCTACCTTCCGTTTATCCTCATGCTAAATCCCAGTGAGAAGCTGGGATGTTTCTCAATCATGGCTAAGACAGCGCCACTACTAGATGTCTGATGATTACTAGAGTATTTACCTTTCCTTGTCAATATATAATGCCAAAGGCAATCAATAGGAGAGATAATGATGGTCTTGAGCTGCTTGGCTTCTGTTCTAATTCAAGAGTGGGTCGTGGCTCAAAGTAATTTCACCTCCACAGTCGATCAACTGAAACCGGTAACACAGATTGTTCCTGTTTATCAAATTCAGAAACAGGTGGAGCAGCTTACAGAAGAACAGAACACCCTCCGCAACCGTCTCCAAACGCTAGAAAATCGCGTTTCTACTGTAGAAGAGCAGCAATTTGCTCCGACCGTTTTTTTAGAAGGAGAGGTCGTGTTAGGGTTGACCGGGGCTGTTGGAAGAGATTTGAATGACTCTACTGTGCTTCAGTCGAGTGTTGAACTTAGCTTCAATACGAGCTTTACCGGAGAAGATGTTTTGCAAATCGGACTAGAGGGGGGAAATTCAGGGGAGCTGTCGTATGTTGGCGATATTACCTTTGAGGGCAGGCTAGATTCTCCTAGCGATACCGATAGCGGTCGCTTTGAGCTAGATGAACTGAGCTATACGTTTCCGATTAGCGATCGCGCTAGTCTCTATATCTCAACCACTGGCGACGACATCAATGACTTTAATTCGGTTACGGATGATGCTGTTTCTGAATTTGGGGCAGAAAACCCGATCAACAATCTGCTGGAAGACTACGGACTTCAGCTAGAGTATGAGCTAACAGATGATATTGAAATTAGCTTAGGATACTTCAGCGACGACGCCAACGAACCTGACTCAGGAGCGGGTTTGTTTAACGGAAACTATAGCGCCTTCGCACAGCTAGAATTTGAACCGAGCGATCGCATTTCAATTGGACTAACCTACGTTCAAACCTATAACGACTCCAGCCTAGAGACAGACACAGGCAGTCTGCGATCGCAGATCGACCTCGACCGTCCCGTTATCGGCAACTCCTATGGAGTATCTGCTTCGTTCTTGCCTAGCTCAAAGGTAGCAGTTGGCGGATGGGTTGGATGGACAAACGCTAGCGTTATTGATCTAGGAGATGCCAATGTCTGGAACTACGCTTTCACTCTTGCCCTGCTTGATGTCGGGCAGGAAAATAACATCCTCGGATTTGTCATTGGTCAAGAACCGCGCTTAACCAACAGCGAATTTGAAATCGACGATCGCACAAGCGATCCGGATACCTCTTTCCACGTTGAGGCTTTCTACCGCAGTTTTTTGTCAGAGCAAATTGCCGTAACGCCGGGTTTAGTTTGGGTGACAGCCCCCAACCACGACAACAGTAACCCCGATATTTTTCTCTTTACCGTTAGAACAACCCTTGAGTTTTAGTGTTTCAGCAAATTCGCTATCGATTAGTGTTTTCTTACCTGGCGGTGCTAACAGTGATTCTCACAACGTTTGCGATCGCCGTTCGGATTGTTTTTACTCGCAGCCTTGATCAACAACTGATGAATAGACTAGAAACCCTTGCGAAAGCGGCTGCTCTTAATTTGGAGATTGAAGATAACGGAGAGGTAGAGGTCGATGACGAACAAGAAGAGTTAATTGCGGCAAATCAAGTCATTCAATGGTTTGATACAGAGGGGAACCTCATCGAAGAACAGGGAGACTATGCTTTAATGCTTCCCTTCGATCCAGACCAAGCCATTCAGACCCAGAGTAGTCCTCTTCCAGCAAAAAGCCTAATGATTCCTACGAACGATTATGACACTGGCAAGTTTGTGGGCTACACGCGCGTCAGCTTGTCAACTCAAGATCTTAATAACACTCTCCGTAGCCTAGACCGAGGACTTGGAGTTGGTGTTGTGATGGCGTTGAGCTTGAGTGGACTGGGAGGAATTTGGCTGACTCGCCAGGCGATGCAGCCTATCGAGGAAAGCTTTGAGCGACTGAAGCAGTTTACAGCCGATGCGTCTCACGAATTACGCAATCCGCTCATGGCAATTAAAAGCAATGCCGCTGTTGCGCTGAAGTATCCCCACGGCATGCGGGAAACGGATCGAGAGAAATTCAGCGCGATCGCCTCTGCCACGAATCAAATGACTCAACTAACTGAAGATTTGCTGCTGTTGGCACGAAATGATCGCAGTGCTAAATCTGACCGGACAAGAGTCAATTTAACCGTGATGCTTAGAGAGTTAGTCGCATTATACGAACCCTTAGCACTTGACAAAAAATTGCCCTTGAAGCTCAAATTAACGACAATTTAACTTTTTGGGGTGATAAAACCGCTCTAGAGCGATCCTTGGCCAATATAGTTCAAAATGCGCTTCAGTATACGTCTTCAGGCGGTCAAGTGTCCGTAAAAGCTTACCAGAATGCTTCTATTCAGATCAAAATAGAAGACACCGGCATTGGAATTGCGCCAGAACATTTGGATAAGATTTTTGAGCGATTTTGGCAAGCGAATCCGTCTCGTTCCTACTCGGCTGGAGGAGCGGGTTTAGGATTAGCCATTGCCCAGGCAATTATTCACCAGCATAGCGGGGCGATCGCCGTTACCAGTCAGCTTGGAATTGGCACTTGCTTCACCGTTCGACTCAGCAGAAGCTGAAAACCGCTGGCTACTCTCAGTAAAAATCATGGCAATTTCAGCTTTTTCTCAGAAATCTGAGCCAAAATAAGCAAGTCTGTCTTGCCAAAACAACTTTAAACCTCACTGTCTCCAGTCGAGGGCGAACACCCAGAGTTAACTAAAACGCTTCCGCCTCTCGTCCTCACGGCTCCCAGACAACCTCTCTACAGTTTTAGCAACCTTTCGATCTCAGATGGAAACTGGTCAACAGGCTAATACTGGTTCAAGAGTCATTGACCAGGTTCTCGTCATTATTCCTGTCCGCAATGAAGCCACCACCTTAGTCGGGGTGATTCAGGCTTTACAGTCCCAGGGATTGACCAAAATACGAGTGGTGGATAACGGCAGCACCGATGGCAGCGCGTATCAAGCCAAAGCGGCGGGGGCAGAAGTGGTGTGTGAGCCTGTCCCTGGCTATGGTCGAGCCTGCTGGCGGGGGTTGCAGAACCTGCCTCCCGGTATCGAGTGGATTTTATTCTGCGATGGAGATGGCAGTGACGATCTGGCTCAGCTTCCTCAGTTTTGGGCCGTTGCTCCCAGCGTCGATCTGATCATTGGTAACCGCCGCGCCACCCTCGCTGGTCGCCAAGCGCTGACTCCCGCTCAAAACTTTGGCAATCGGTTAGCGAGCTTTCTGATTCGCTGGGGGTGGGGACACCAGTACCACGATCTCGGGCCTTTGCGTCTCGTTCGTCGTCGAGCGTTAGAGCAACTTCAGATGCGCGATCGCGGCTTCGGCTGGACTGTGGAGATGCAGGTCAAAGCCGTTGAAGCTTGTCTGCGGATCTGTGAATTGCCGGTGGGCTACCGTTCGCGGCAGGGCGGTTATTCTAAAATCTCCGGGACTCTCTCGGGCAGCTTTCAAGCCGGAACAATTATTCTCAGCACTCTCATGAAACTGTATCTGCGGCGGTGGCAATTTAGCATTGCTGAGTGGGGAAGCGCTCTGTTTCTCCTGTTCGGCGCTCTCTTAACGTTTCCCCACGGCGATTTTCATACCGGATCTGTGCCTCAATTTTGGTTAGGCATCGGAGTGATGAGCGTGGGGTTCATCCTATCCTGGAGGCTCGAGACGCTCGACGGTGCTCGATTTTGGGCCATTACTCTGCTGACTCGGCTCGTCCTATTGCCCATGTTTCCAGGAAGCGATGTCTGGCGCTATCTCTGGGAAGGATACATTCAAAACTTTGGGTTTAGTCCCTATCATTTTGCTCCAGATGCGCCGGAACTCGTGCCTCTGCGTCCGGAATGGTGGGGAATGATTAATCACCTGAACGTTTCTGCTATCTATCCGCCCATCGCCCAATTGGGCTTTCGAGGACTCGCTGTGATCGCTCCGAGCGTTCTCTTATACAAGCTCGCCTTTATTCTGGCCGATGTGCTGGTTTGCTGGCTGCTCAGTCGCCGCTTTGGTTATTTAAAAACGACTCTCTACGCTTGGAATCCGCTGATCATCTACTCGTTTGCCGGAGGAGCACACTACGATAGCTGGTTTCTGCTTCCCCTGGTGGCTGCGGGATTGCTCTTTGATTTTGGTTGTCAAGGGCGCTGGGTTGGCAGTGCTTTGCTATTAGGCATTAGCGTAGCGGTGAAGTGGATGTCTTTACCCATTTTAAGTTTTCTGGTCTGGCAAGCCTACCGCAAGGAAAGCTGGCAGCAGACAGCAGGGGTCGTTATCTGCGGTCTGCTTCCCTTAATCGTGAGCGCCATGCCCTTTTGTCGATTCGGAGCCTGTCCTCTAATTCCCACAGATTCGGTGTTTGTCTCCTACGGACGCAGTGCTGAATTACTCCCCTATCTTGTCTCCCTCGTTTGGGAAGAGTCGCGTCGGGCCAATTGGTATTATTTATTGCCGCTCGCTTTAACCGGGCTATTTCTGTTGAGTCGAGCAAACAATTTTCAACAATTTGTGCAAGGTTATTTTTTAGCTTTGTTAACAATATCCCCAATTATTCACGCCTGGTACTTTACCTGGCTCGTTCCCTTTGCCGTTGCTACCCAAAATTGGGGAGTCCGTTTCGTTAGTCTTTCTGCTTTTGTTTACTTTCTGCTCCCGCACCGGATGGCGATGGGCAGCGATTATTTGTTACTGACTGGTTTAGAGAGAGGACTGCTATGGCTTCCCTTGCTTCTGGGGTGGTTGTGGACGTTGAGATCTCAGCAGCAGAAACTTTCTACTCCCCAAACCGTCAGCCATTAATCTGTATTCGATACTGTGGGAAAGGCTCTAGCCGTTTCTCCCATAATCGATGGCTGTTCAATTAGCAGAGAATCAAGTTTAATCGTATAACGATCCAAGACTAGATGTGAGCAGAAACGAGTGAACACTATTCCTCCCTTTGAGCTGACGCGACAATACCAACTCATTCGAGAAGAGACAGAAGCAGCCGTTTTGGCCGTGCTTAGCTCTGGTCGCTATATTGGTGGAGCAGCGATCACAGAATTTGAACAGCAGTTTGCCAGCTATATTGGGGTATCTGAGTGCGTGGCCTGTAACTCTGGTACAGACGCTCTCTATCTCGCTTTGCGAGCGCTCAACGTCGGACCAGGGGATGAAGTCATCACCACAGCGTTTTCTTTTATTGCCACGGCGGAGACGATTAGCCTGACAGGCGCAACGCCAGTTTTTGTGGATATTGATTTGAAGACGTTTAATCTAAACGTTGAGGCAGCCGCAGCGGCCATTACTTCCAAAACCAAAGCCATTCTCCCTGTCCACTTGTTTGGCCAGCCTGTGGAGATGACCAAGCTGATGGCCCTGGCCCGCCAGCGCGGAGTAGCCGTGGTGGAAGATTGCGCTCAGGCTACGGGCGCAGAATGGTCTGGCCAAAAGGTAGGGAGCATCGGGCAGGTGGGCTGTTTCAGCTTCTACCCCACCAAAAATTTGGGAGCCTGCGGTGATGGTGGAGCCGTCACGACTAACGATCCCGACATTGCGGCTCAGATCAGACGATTGGGCGATCATGGAAAAAGCGATCGCTATATTCACGAGGCTGTTGGAGTCAACAGTCGTCTTGATGCCGTTCAAGCCGCCATTTTACAGATTAAGCTCCGCTACCTCGACGAGTGGAACCAGCAGCGGCGAGAGATTGCCGCTCGCTACCACGAGCTCCTTCAGCCGATGGGCATTCGAGTGCCTCAAGAACCTGCCTTGGCGAGGAGCGTTTGGAACCAGTACACCGTTCTACTCTCCGACCGAGAGCGAGTCCGCGGTCATCTCCAGCAGCTCAGTATCGGTTCAACCGTCTACTATCCGCTCCCGCTGCCTCTCCAGCCAGTGTATCAACAGTTAGGTTACCAACGCGGGCAACTGCCCCAGTCTGAGCAAGCAGCCCGCGCGGTTTTATCTCTGCCGATGTTTCCTGAGCTTTCTTCGGTAGAGCAGCAGCAGGTTGCCTATGGTCTTAAAGACTGTATTGAATTTAGGCAACACTAACACTCGCCGTCTCCCTGAAGGCCTTCAGGGAGACGGCGAGGTTACTCAAAAATGACTTTGAGTTTGGCCTGTGGCACTGTTATCCGACCACGGGCGCTTGGCTGCTTAAAGCTTCAACCAGGCTTTTTACCGCTGCGACCATGGCCACTTCATCATTGAGCTGGTTGACGGCTGACCCGACTCCGACTCCGGAAGCGCCAGCGGCGATCGCCATGGGAACAGTTACACTTGATAAACCAGAGGCACACAGTACCGGAACCGATACAGCCTGGGAAATACTGTGGGCGGCTGCTAGCGTCGGCGCCGCTTTTTCAATCAGTCCCAATGTCCCCGCATGGGTAGGCTGACTACTGGTGCCGCCTTCGGTTTGAATCGTGTCTGCTCCGGCAGCAACGAGGGCTTCTGCTAACGCCACCTGCTCGTCGAGAGGTAAAATATGAGGCACCGTCACAGACAGGGGAGTATCTGGTAAAAGAGTCCGGGTTGCTAGAGTGAGCGCTAGCACTTCTGGACCCTCGAAGCGCCGTCCCTGAGCATAGAAACTATCAAAGTTACCAATTTCGATACTGTCTGCCCCGGCTTGCACCGCCTGCACAAATTTTTCCGGTTCCACCGCCGAAACACAAATAGGAATATCGATCAGAGTTCGCACATAGCGAATCAAGTCTGGAGCAGCAGCAATATCTACAAAAGTAGCGCCTCCGGCTTCCGCCGCCTTTACAATAGCCGCCACCCGTTCGCGGTCGAAATTGTTCAAGCCGCTAATGACTTTGAGAACGTTCCGTTGCTCGAATTGCTTTAGCCAAGGGGATCTAGTCATCGGTTGTGTTCCTTTACATCGTCTGGTTGTCTGCTGCCGTCTTCATCTTGGCGATCAGTTTTGAGTGTAATCAAGTACTCGCTTGTCTTTGAGCGTTTGTAGCTGCTGGAGAAGATCGTCAGTGTCTAAAAGCAGATGCAAATATTTTACTTGCTGCTCGACTTGATAATACTTTATTAGCTTCTCGGTAGAATTGCAGACCAAAATGACTTTACCTCCGTCACCCAATAAGCTTAGATATAATAACTCAAAACCGCTGAAGATTCCGTCAACTCGTTCAGCGGCTTTTCTACCTCCAGAAGCATGAATCGACCCCAATCGTGAGCGAATATAATAAGTAAACTAGCAAAATTAAGTTAATTAAAAGCTTAATTTGTGCCTTATTTCAGTGCCTGTTGCCTTCTCGATTGAGAAAGACGCCAGTAGCGCTCAGCCCCGCCCAAGCTTACCCCAGGAGAAAGCGTGTCCCTAACCAAAGGCTTTGAAGTCGAAATGTATACTGGTACGTCTCAAGGTGAGATTGTCGGTCTTTCGGACCGCATCGTTGCCGATTTAGACGGATTCATGAGAGAACCAGATACTCGCAATGTCGAATACGCCACTGCGCCTCTATCATCTTATGAGCGCTTGTTATGTGCCCTCCTGCGTCCTCGGCGGCAACTGCGCAGCTACTTAAATGGTCGAGGGTACACCCTCATCCCAGGCAGCACTTTATCTCTTTCTGGCAGCGATCGCTTTTACCGCTCCAGTCCGGATAACCCCTACCACGACTTTATTGAGCATGCCTACGGCAGCAAGGTTGTCACCGCGAGCATTCATATCAACGTCGGCATCAGCGACCCAGAAACCCTGATGAGAGCGGTGCGGCTCATTCGTGCCGAAGCTCCGCTCTATTTAGCCTTGAGCGCTTCTTCTCCTTTTCTAGATGGCCAGACAACCGGGTATCACTCGACTCGCTGGGGGTTATTTCCCAAAGTTCCAGCCCACGTTCCCTTCTTCGAGAGTCATGCCCACTTCATCGACTGGACAGAAGCTCAGCTTCAAACCGGAGTGCTGCAAAGCGTACGACATTTGTGGTCATCGGTTCGTCCCAATGGCGAGCGCCGCCCCTACGACCTCAATCGCCTAGAGCTGAGAATTTGTGACCTGGTCGCCGACCCCATTGCTCTTTTAGCCGTGACGGCTCTCCTAGAAGCGCGTTTGCTCCAGTTAATCACCGACCCCAGTCTCGATCCGCTAGAGCGGAGCCAGTTTAAGGCAGAAGAACTGATCGCTCTCACCGATGCCAACGAAGCGGCAGCCGCCGAATCGAGTCTTGATGCTCAACTACGACACTGGCAAGATGGCAGCAGCATCACGGCGCGAGATTGGATTGCAGAAATTTACCAGGAAGTGTGGCCGGTGGCTAGGCAGCAAGGATTTAGCTGTTTTCTATCGCCTGTCCAAAAAATTCTGCGAGAAGGCAACACCGCTCAGCAGTGGCTTCAGCTTCATGCCCTCGGTCTCAGTAGCCAGCAAATTATTGTTCAGGCGATTCAAACAATGGCAGAGCAAGAGCAAGAACTTGAGCACAAGCTTTGCCAAGCGTTAGTCGCTTAGTTCGTCACTAGTCATTGATTGGGGCTCCCGAAAGACAGAGAAAAAAGGACAAAGGATGCCTAGAGTGGTGCTGGTTCAGCCGCAGATCCCTCCCAATACGGGAAACATTGCGAGAACGTGTGCAGCGACGGGAACAGAGCTTCATTTAGTCGGTCCCTTGGGCTTTGAAATCAGCGATCGCCACCTCAAACGAGCCGGATTAGATTACTGGCCCTACGTCAAGGTATACCACCATCAGCATCTGCAAGAGTTTCAGGCGGTTTACCAAGCTGCCGGAGGCCGCTTAATCGGCTTTAGTGCGTCAGGCCGCTGTAACTATCTTGAATGCCAATTTCAGACAGATGATTGGCTGCTTTTTGGAAGCGAAACGACGGGTCTACCGCCACAGGTGCTATCAAAATGTGACCTGAGCGTGTTTATTCCCATGACCCAAAAACAGGTTCGCAGTTTAAATCTTTCTGTGAGCGTGGCGATTGGTCTGTTTGAAGCGAGGCGGCAGCTCGGCTATCTCCATTCTCAGCCGCCAAAGGGAAAGTAACAGCGGGGCCTTATTGAGCTCGCTTGATCATCCGAGCGGATTTAACCCCAAATAGCGATCGCTAACAGGGCAGATTTCAAAAGTTACGACCAAAAAGAACTTGTCTAAAATAAAAAACCAGGTTAATCTTTCCTAGACAGCATGGAAACTATCTGTAGATCGAGACTTCCCGACTTCAGATAAATGATTAAAGAGGCTCGATTTTTCGGTTGAACCCCTCAATCTGTCTAGAGCTGAAGAACTTGTTGTCGGTTAGGAGGCTGTTCTTGAAAGACGAAATGATGCCGTTGGTTAAAGCGATTTCCTTACACTCAGCAAAATCTGCTCCCTTAGACCCCCACACTCCCAGGAAAGTTACAGATGTCAATCAGGGAGAAACCCGCTCCTCAACCCCCTTATTTAAACTGCTTCTCTCGGTTGGCGCTCTCAGCAGTGTGCTGATTCCCCACCAAGAGCGAGCCATAGCCGTTGATTCAATTTCTGTGCCGACTCTATTGATCCCGGCTCCCCATCAAGGGGACAACCTCGCTCAGTCGCTGCCAGAGCGCTTAACAGAACCAGAGACTCAGCAAGCCCCCGGGCATCCCCCCTCCTCGGTCGCCGGATCAGAAACGCTGTGGGAAATTTCCCAGCGTTATCAACCTCTGCCGACCATCGCCGCTGAACGGAGCCAGCCCGAAGCGATTTCAGCCGCTCGGACGTTAACCTCAATTCCGACGAGCTCTGAACCGGCAAAGGTTCTGAAGCTACAGCCCGAAGAACGCAGTGCAGAACTGGCACTCAGCGAAGCGTCTCTCGAGGTGCAGCAGCGCCAAGAGCAAGCCCTCGCAAATTTAAGACAGCAGAAGCAGCAGCTTTCGCTGAGCTTGACTCAATTGTGGAAACCAGAGTCTCAAGATTCCGCTCCGCAGCAGGCATCCTCGAAACCACAGCTCATTGCTCATTCAGCGCTAGCGGCTGCTCGGAGTGCGTCCTCGCCGACTGAGGATGCAACAGGCGCAACAGTTGTGCCCCCACCTCAGATTTTTCAGCCAACGTTGTCCGTCGAGCCGGTATACCGGGTGAAGCCGGGGGATACTCTACAAGAAATTGCTCACAGGCATCAGGTAACCTACCCTCAGTTAGCGGCGGCCAACAGGCTAGAGAATCCGGATCTGATCCAGGTCAATCAGCAATTACAGATTCCCTCTTCCAGGGGAGCAGTTGGAGGTTCCTACCGGATGGCGGATACCTCAGATGCCGGAGAAACCCTACTCGACGAGCGCCCTGGCTGCTGCTTTGAGCAAGCTCGCTCGCTTGAATCCCCTCGCCATGAGCGAGCCAGTACTGCGACAGTCACGACCTCAAACGTTAACAGTTTAGCTCAGCCGACCAACCAGCCTCTAGAAGCCGATTCCTACGCCGAAAAGCTGAGAGCTGATGTCGCCAAGCTCCAGCAAGAGTATCGCGCTCAGTCTCCTCAGCCGCCAAGAACTAGCCCCCCTCGCTCTGCTCAAAACCTGAACGCCGAGAAAAAATATTCCCGGCGCTCTCTTGGTCACCTTCGCGGTCAGCAAGCCAGGCGCTCTCCGGCTACGGCTCCGGTAGAGATTGAATACTACTCAAGACTGCAACCGTTAGCCGGAGAGATGGTAGAACCCGAACTGCCGCCGCTGTCTTCTCCGGAGCCGTATCTCCCCGACAGCGAGCGAGGCACCCAATTTACGGGCTATATCTGGCCAGCAGCCGGCGTGTTAACATCCGGTTACGGCAGACGGTGGGGAAGAATGCACAAGGGCATTGACGTGGCTGGTCCCATCGGCACTCCGATTGTGGCGGTGGCGGCTGGTCAAGTTGTCTCCGCGGGCTGGAATTCTGGCGGCTTCGGCAACCTGGTCAAGGTGAAGCACGACAACGGCAGCCTCTCGCTGTATGCCCACAATAGCCGAATTTTGGTGCGCCAAGGTCAGTACGTTGAGCAAGGGCAGCTCATTGCGGAGATGGGGAACAGCGGCTATAGTACCGGTCCTCACCTGCATTTTGAAATCCACCCGGAGGGTAAGGGAGCCGTCAATCCGATGGCGTTTTTACCAAAGCCTGAATAGTCAACAGTGTCGAAGGCGCTACCCACCAGCCTCAGCAGCGATGAGAGTGTCTCTCAAAGACGACATTATTGTGATTAACTCTGACGATCTTCCTGGCTACAAAAAAGGCGGGTCAGTCGTGCGCAACAGCTACTTTTGGGCGTTGCGGTCGATTTCCTGTTATTCGCCTCGGGAGGGGGACTGGGAATTCGACCGCGAGGTGTGGGTAGCCCTGTCGCGGATGCTGCTTGCTTTTACCGAGTCCGGGTATTTGGGCGATCGCGAAACAACCTTAGAATTCCCCCCCGAAACGCCAATTCCTGAAGGATTGCGTTCCGTTTCTACCTGGCTGTAGCACCGTGCCAACGTCTCCCACGGCAAGTTTCACCGGGTGAGTTCCTAGCACTCTACTTTAGGTAAATTCGACTTGTAAAGCGGGCATTAATCGCTGAAGATTTTTTAGGAGCTTTTTTTGCCAGGAAATCGACTGAGACCCTTTCACCAGCAGTGACAGTTGTTTTTGTCTAGCCTGAATCACAAACTTCGAGAGAACATTAATGCCAGAACTGTTCAGAAACTGAAGATTTTGTATATCTAGAGTGACTTGTGGGGGGGTCTGGTCAATAATGTCGTTGAGCAACCGAACAATAGGCCCATACCCTACCATCCCGTTCAAGCGCAGCGTACCGGCAAAGCTGGCTGTGGCGGTCGCTGGGTTGTATTCTATCCAGTAGTTTTCGGCTTCTATTTTCATGATCGTCGCGTGATTCGTCTTCCGAACAGTCTCGTCTAGAGTGCAAGCTGTACCATGGTGATAACAGCCACAAGAGCAGGGTTTTTCTGGAGAGTTTCAAATTTCCAGCCTACCTTGGCCTGATAATCATTAATCATAGTGAGGATGCCGAGTCCAGACTGTTCTGCTGACAGCACACTTTTTTCAACCTGTTCGGTATACAGTTCCTCGGGGTTTGAGCTGAGCAAGGTAGCAATAAAGGCCTGTAGCCTATCCTGATTGGCTGGGGAAATGTCGTTTTTCGCGAGAAAGACAAGCTTATCGTTGAGCAAGTGAAGCGTAAGACTCACAGGGTATTGAGAAGCTTCGGTGCTAAACTTCATGGCGTTTTCAAGCAGCTCATTCGCAATAAAGCTAATGGTACTCTTCACCTCTCGTTTGCTATCAAACGCATCGTTGTCGCGGGGGAGAAACGTGGTGGAGTAATCTCCCATAAAATCAGCCGAGAGACCATTATTGCGCCAGCGTTGCTTAAGAGGAGCAGAACTCGGCGAAAACTGAATATGCAGGTACTCTTGACTGGGAGGGAGGGAATCGTCAAAATCTCCAAAGATTTCTACCATGACTATTCTTAGCGCTACTTACTTTTGCTTAATAATCAACAAAGTAATGTCGTCGTAAACCGTTTGCTGACCGATATGCTGCTGGACATCCTCAATCACCGCTCGCTGCACAGCTTGCGCTGAACCGCTCCAGTGGCGGCGCACCACGGCGCACAGACGCTCCAAACCGTACTGTTCTCCCTGCTTGTCTTCGGCTTCTGTAATGCCGTCGGTATAGAGAACCAGGCCGTCTCCGGCTGCCAGCTTAACGTGGGTTTGAGCAACAAAGCTGGCAATATCGGCTTCTAAACCAAGCGGAAAGCCCAGGTCAATCGTATCAATCCGCTCCAGAGAGCCATCGGCTCTGACAACAATCACTTCTTCGTGTTGACCGCTGAGATATACTTGGCCTTCCCGGTAGTCCAGCAGAGACAGGGTCAGGGATTTGTGGCAGTTCATGCGCTGCACGTTATCGTAAATCGTCTGGTTGAGGGCATTCAAAAACTTCACCGGGTCGGTTTCGTCGTTGGCTAGCAGAGTCCGGGTCGCGGTTTGAGCCATAATCATCAGCACCCCGCTTTCTAACCCATGTCCGGTGACATCGCCGATGCTGATTTTGACACCGTTATCCTGAGAAATAACATCGTAGTAGTCACCGCCGACTTCCGCCGCCGGTTCCATAAAGCCAGCAATTTCTAAGCCGTCGATCTGAGCGAGCTCTTGCTCCTTTGGCAACAGCATTTGCTGTAGCTTGCGCGTTACCTCTAGCTCAGCGTTGAGGCGCAGATTTTCGCTTCTCAGCCGCTGATTGAGCTGCTTAATTTCAGCGTTTGCCTGGGCTAGTTGCTCAACCGTTTGGGCCTGCTGCTGTTCGGCCTGCTTGCGTTGACGAATAGCTTGATTAATTTGTTGGAACATCTGCTTAAACGCCGCGATGACCTCTCCCAGTTCATCCCGACGCTGGACAGAGGCAGAGTAGAGAGGAGGCGGAGGCCGGTCGTTAACGACGGCAACTCCAGCGCTCAGCAAATCCTGCCGAAGCTGCAAAATGGGAGAAATGACCATCGGTCCTAAAATAATTACCGTAGCAACGGTAACAAAAACAGAGATGATCACGACAAGGCCAGCAATCCGCAGCACGAAGGCATAGAGCTCTGAGGTGACGGAAGAAACGTCGTGCCGCAGCATGAGCAGATAGGTGTCGTTGCCCGAGGGAATGGTCCAGGCCACATCATACTGCTCGTTTTCGGGGTCGGAGTAGGCGATCGCCTGAAAGTCGAGGTTTCTCTGACGAAGCACGTCCGTATAGACGAGCTCTGGGGCCGCACCAAAGGTGCCCACTCGTTGGCCGTTGGTATCATAGATAGCGCCGCCCAAAATCACCTCCATCATTGGCTGCTGCTGCATTTGCTCAGCGTAGACGAGCAACTCTTCAGGCGTGGCGTTGGGGTAGGTCGCGGCGATCCAGGCGACCTTAGCCGAGGAAATTTCCTTCACTTGATTGAGCAACTCTCGCTGGCGTCGCTGGACAGAGGGAATGAGGATGAGAGCCTCAATTAAGATAATGCTGGCAAAGATCCACAGCACGATCCGCCTCGATAGTCGAGCCGTCAGGAGCTGAAGCAGTTGCCGATTCGCGCTCAGCGTCCTCAGCTTAGCTTTCGACGACATCCCGTTCCTCCATCCAAGCCGTTAAATCTCGCTGGGGGCGAGCCGCATTGTAAAGGTGGAGACCAAAGGTTTGGGAGAGGTTTTCACATACCTTGATGCCCCGCACCGTGTTGCCTTTGTCGTCGAGGGGAGGCGAAAACACGCCGATGCCCAATTTCCCAGGGACAGCGGCGACAATTCCTCCGCCGACGCCGCTTTTAGCAGGAATTCCGACTCGGTAAGCCCATTCCCCGGCATAGTCGTACATCCCGCAGGTATGCATCACGCTCAGCACATCCTGCACGTAGCCGCTCGCGATCGCCCGCTCGCCCGTGAGCGGATTCACTCCCCCATTGGCCAGGGTCGCCCCCATCACGGCCAAATCGCGGCAGTTAACCAACAGTGAACACTGCTGAAAATAGAGGTCGAGGGTTTCGTCGATCCGGTCGCTAATCATGCCGAAGTTGTGCATCAGGTGGGCGATCGCTCGGTTGCGGCTGCCCGTGGCTTTCTCAGAAAGAGCCACGGGCATATCAAGGTACACATCTCGTCCGGTATAGCGCCGGAACAAATCTTGCAGCCGCTGGAGTCGCTCGGTCGCCCCTGCTCCTTTAACCAGAGCAGTGGTGGCGATCGCTCCGGCGTTGACCATCGGGTTGAAGGGACGGTTAGTTTGTTCGTCGAGGACGATGGCGTTAAAGGCTTCTCCAGTCGGTTCGACTCCCACTTTAGACAGAACGTAATCTCGTCCCCAATCTTCGAGCGCCATGCCGTAAACAAAGGCTTTGGAAATCGACTGAATGGTAAAAAGCTGCTGGCAGTCTCCCACCTCGTAGACCTGTCCTTTTGGAGTCACAATACAGATACCAAACCACGCTGGGTCAGCCTTCGCTAGTTCAGGAATGTAGTCGGCTACTTTCCCCCCATCGAGGGACTGATACTTTTGATGCAGCTCAATGAGGTAGTTGCGGAACGGGGAAGTAACGGCTTGAATTGAGTTTGCCAGAGATTGAAAGTGATTGTCTGCCATTGCTTTTAGGGGCTAGTTGGAACAGGGATTGAGGGAGAGCGGGGTCAGGAGTCGGGCCACTGTTTAATTGTTGCTGTTTGCCTCCTGCTATTTTTTCAAGACAAATGCCGTTTGCAGTTACTAGTGGGGTGAGAGGATAGACCTCTGTGGGACTAGAGTAGAGAGTACAGCCGCAAAATTTCCCTTTCCCCTTTCCCCTTTTCCCTTTCCCCGTTCCGGAGGAACGATTTCCCCCTTTCCCCACTCTCCTGATGCCAAAAATGTCTACAGAATCTGTTGGGCGACGCGAGCGAGGGTTTTGCTAAAGGGAAGGTTGGGGTACTGAAGGCAGAAGAGTCCGCTACTGCCAAGCTGCACCATATCTTCTGAGAGGGGAAAGATGCCTGCCACTGGGAGGCTGTAGGTTTTTTCGACATTCTGCTGGAGGGTGGCGTGGTCCATTTTGCTGAGGGCTTTGTTGATCACCAACATCATCTGACGGACCTTAAGCTGGCGAGCGACATCAACGGTTACAGCAGTTCCCTGGTAGTCCTGGCGATCGGGTCGCAGAATCAGCAGAACGGTGTGAGAAATTGCAAGGGAGAGTAGCGTTTCTCGGCTGAGTCCTGGATGGGTATCAATGAGCAGATAGTCTAGCTCTAGCTCTTTGATTAATTGACGAAAGCCGTCGTTGAGCTGACTAACGTTGTAGCCTTCGCTCAGAATCCGGGCAATTTCATCCGCATTCATGCTGGCAGGAATGAGGAACAAAGCAGCATCCTGTTTGAGCAGAGGACTGACATCATAAGCTGTCTCCAGGATGGGGCTGCGTCCCCAAAGATAGTCATTGAGGGTTTTGCCCAGGCTAGATTCATCGAGGTTAAACAGAGCATGAATGCCGGGAGATTGGAGATCGGTATCGACGACAGCCACTCGCTGCCCCTGCTGGGCGATCGCCGCCGCCAGATTAGCGGTAAAGTTCGATTTTCCGGTTCCCCCGCGATAAGAATGAATCGCAATAATTTTAGGCATTGTACCAATTCCGACTGTTGAATTTTGATGGTTACGCTCCTGATCCTGGCAGCATTAGTCTAAGCGAAGGCGCTCAACTTCTAGGAGCAGCTCCTGAAAGTAGTCGCTTTGAGTAATTTCAGCGACTTGGCAATCTCGCTGGCGCTGGTCGATTTCGACCTGCATTTGCTGCACCTGTCGCCGGAGCGCAGCTTCTTCTCGCTTGTGATCGCTGATGTCTTCGGCAATGCCCTCAAAGTACAGCAGCTTCCTCGTTGCCTCGTCATAAACGGCCCGCGTACTTTCAGAGATCCAGAGGAGGCTGCCGTCCCGCCGACAGGCTTCATACTGAAAGCCTTTGACCTCACCGTGTTTCTCGATGAGGCGGCGGATCTGATGCCGACAAGCAGGATTGACGGCGATTTGACGATGATCGCTAATCAGCGAAATCATCTGCTCTGGGGAGTCGTAGCCCAGCAGTTCTGCCATAGCCGGATTAACGCTGATATACTGCCCCTCTGGGGTAATTTGAAAAATGCCTTCAAGGGCGTTTTCAAAAATACTGCGGTATTTGGCCTCCGCTCGCCCCAGGGCATCCAGAGCCTGTTTGCGGTCTGTTACATCGATGAGTGCAGTTAGCAGAGTCGGTTCATCGTTAAATATTAGCTGTCGCAGGGACGCCGTTACCCAAATCAAAGTCCCGTCCGCTCGCTTGACCTGAAGCTCGTAGTTGTGGACGTATCGATGCCGAGTGACGGTACTGACTAACTGCTGGCGATCGCCAGGGTTCCTATAAAAATCTAGCGTACAGCGGCCTATTAGTCTTGAAGCGGAACGTCTTAACAAAACTCCGGCTGTCGCATTGGCGTAGAGAATTTTGCCATCCGCCACCCTCGACAGCAGAATCGCCACCGGTGTCGCTTCGGCGATCGTTTGGAACCACTCTTTACTCTGCTCTCGGGCCGTGATCACCTTGCTATGCAGTTCTTCCTCAACAAGGTCAGAGTGTTCCGTCATCGTCTCTAGGAGAATTTCCAAATCGTTTTTTTCCTGCTTGAGGAGCGTAAGTTCCTGACGGAGGGAGTTGATTTGCTTTTGCAGTGCTGCTTGACTTATCTGGTTGCCTACCTGATTAGCCTGCTCCGCCGCTGCTAAAGCGCTTTGCATCGCTCGCTTGGCTCGCTCCTCACTGGCCGCTAAGAAGCGATAGTCCAAAACACTTAAGCTTTTTCCGGCTGCCCACGCTTGCGCATCCGCTAGAGCCTGACCCTGCAGGAGCGGCGATTCATCTTGGTAGCCAGAAGTCGCCCAGGCATTAAGCGGCTGAGCGTAGGGACGAAGCTTAGCGAGCTGTTTTTCAATCCAGTCGTGGTTGAATACTCGTTGATAAATGCGGTTGGAGACTCTCAAGCGTCCCTGCTGCTTGATGACCAAACCCGAGAGCAGGAGTTCAATTTGCTCAGGGGAATTATCGACAGGAATTTCCTGGTGCAGAACTTGCTGATACATTCCTAACAGATGTCCAGCACGCTGTTCGTTGCTGAGAAGGCGATCGCTGATGCTTCTCAAGTGCGGCGGATCGTCTTTAGCAACCCAGTTTTCAATCAGCTCAGATTCTACCAGCGTTTCTATCTGAACGGCGATCGCGCTATGGTGAATGAGGGCTTCGCGCACGAGCTTTTTGATAAAGGGCGATGAGTCCTCAGCCATTCCCATCCGGTCGTCGGTCATCTTCTCCACGCCACTTTGAACCACAAGCTGACACAGCTTTTGCGTTAGAAACGGCTGTCCTCCTGTCCAGGAAAGGATCTCTTTTAACACCGCTTGCGGGTTGTCTACTTTGCCGACTAAACCGCGAGCGAGCGGCTGAGCTTCGGGGAGCTGAAAGCCGCTCAGCGCGATTCCTCGCCCGATATTGAACGGAGTCCGCGTTTTATCCGTAACGAGAGCGGCTGGAGTGGCCACCCCGAGTAAAGCAAAAGTCAGGCGGTAGGGAGAGTAGCAGGACCGCAGCAGGGCAAAAAAATCATCGGTATCGAAATCTAGGCTGAGGGTCGCATCGATTTCATCGAAAAAAATCACCATCGGCTGTGGAATCTGCTGGAGTAGAACTGCCTCGATAAACTCTCTCAAACGACCCACGGGCGACAGGACTTGGCGCTGAGATAACCAGCGGAGCAGATTGAGGCGATTACTGAGTTGAAAGCTCCGCACGAGCCGCATCATAATATCTGCATACCACTGAGCGGGGGTCGTATGGCGGCTGCCGATTCCAGAAAGATCCACCAACGCGCAGGCGATGTTATTCTCCCGGAGTCGCTGCGCGGCTCGCACTTGCAGACTAGACTTTCCCATCTGACGGCAGTTAAGTACGTAGCACAACTCCCCGGCTGCCAACGCCTGATACAGTTCTTCATCCGCTTGCCGAGCCACATAGCTAGGAGCCTCGACCGGCAGACGACCTCCAACCTGATACTGATAGGAAACCACTTTAGCAACCAATTCAGCGTAATGGGCAATACAGGTAGTTTACCGCCCTCGCCCCAGGAGACAAGTCAGATTTTGTATGTTTTGTTCAACTTAACTAATCTTAAACTCGCTTTGTCTACAGAGAAGGGGCATTGCTCAATCGGTGCTGATTGCGTAGTTGACTGTTAGTCGCTAGTAGCCAGTCACCCCTTTGAGCGAGTTTTGTTGAGGTTGACATTCCTGAGTCAGCCTAGAAAAATCTATTTAATATTTGAAAAATTGCCCTTTTCCCCTTCCCCTTTCCCCCAAAAGCCTTGACTTCTAAACTGTCAGCTAAACGCTTCAGACAAATAATCCGCTGTCGTTTCCACAAGTGGAATCGCACTCTCATACAGCATCCTCGTCGGACCGATGATGCCAACGCTCCCTACCGGAACTTCTCCCTGGCGATAGGTACAGCTAACAAGCGTACAGGGGCGCATCGATTCTAAAGGGTTTTCTGCACCGATGGTGATTTTGACTCTACTAGCACTTGATTCCGGGAGGTCAAAAATGAGGGGCAAGAGCTGCTCTTGCTCAACTTCTAACAGATGCAGCAACATCTGGACCTGTTCGAGCTGGGAAAATTCTGGCTGGTGCAGAGCCGTAGAAATGCCCTGAATGAGAATTGGGGTGGAGGAAGCTGGCTGAAGGCGAAGGCTGAGTTCTGTGAGCAGAGTCTTGAGAAAATCAGCGTAGCGTTCAAATTCTCGGTCTAGCTCTACCCAATCTAGAGTGACTAGCTCGGCCAGAGTCCGTCCTCGCAGCTTGCTGTTGAGGAAGTTTGAGAGGATTTGTAGTTCTCCCTCAACGACCTGCTCATCATCGTCTGATGACGGAAAATTAATCAGGAGTGAATGAGTTTGATAAGCATCAGTGACAATAATCAGCATCACCTGGTCGGCAGACACGGGAACTAACTGGAGATGCCGAATCTGATTGGCCGTCTGAGGCAAGGTAATGAGCGCAATATAGCCACTGAGAGTGGCGAGAATCTGCGCCGCTCTTTGCAGAATCGCTTCAAAGCTCCACGTATCGCGCTGAAGCTGCTGGTCGAAGATCTTCTCAATCTGCGGACCAATGGTTTCGTCAGGAGTAATGAGCTGATCGACATAGATTCGGTAGCCTCGGTCTGAAGGAATTCTGCCGGCTGAGGGATGGGGCTGATAGAGCAGGCCAGCTTTTTCTAAACGACCGAGGGCATTGCGAATAGTCGCCGAACTCACGCTAAAGTCGTACTCCTGAGCAAGCGTTTTTGAGCCAACTGGTTCGACTGTTGCAATATAATGTCGTACTGTTGCTTTGAGAATCTGTTGATAGCGCTCATTCAGAGAGAGTTGAAGAGCCATTGCTAAAGCTTCGACTAGTAGGTTCGACTAACAATATTAGAGAGTGCCCTATTTCTCCGGCGAAATTAAAGAGAATTTGTGACTTTGTCCAGCGAGACTGCTGTGATGCGGGCGATCGCGCTTCTCCTCCCCCTCGCCATTTATGATACTCCATAACGCCCGCCGAAGAGAAAGCCGTGCCCCATCTGAGCTAGAGTCTGTCTGCTTGCTGCCTTCGCCAGCAAAATTTTTCTAAATTCTGACACAATTAAGGTGATACTGCAATTTTCAATCCCAGTATGGTTACCGCTTATTCAAATGTTGACATTAGCAGCTATATTGACCAGGCTCTCCTCAATCCCAGCGCGACTCTCCAGGAGCTAGAACAGTGTTGCGCTCAAGCTGAGCAATATCATTTTGCCTCCGTTTGTATTTACCCGGCTGCTGTTAAACAAGCAGCAGAACTGCTTCACGGTCGGAGAACTGGCATCTGTACCGTAATTGGGTTTCCAACAGGAGCCACCACGACTGCCACCAAGCTGTATGAAGCCCAAGAAGCCATCGATAACGGAGCTACAGAGCTGGATGTGGTGATTAATTTAGGGTGGCTGAAAGCGAGAAATTTGGAAGAAATCTACGAAGAAATTGCCCAGATTTGCGAAGAAGGGCAGCCGGTGAAAGCCATTTTAGAAATGGCTGTTTTAACCGAGTCAGAAAAGAAAATTGCGGCCGAGATCTGTATGGAGGCTGGAGCGGCTTTTCTCAAAACCAGTACTGGCTGGTTTGGCGGTGCCACCGTCGCCGATGTCCGTCTACTTCAAGAAATTGCTCAAGGACGAGTTGGCATCAAAGCCGCTGGCGGAATTCGCTCTTACGAGCAAGCCAGAGAACTGATTGAAGCCGGAGCCACTCGGCTGGGAACATCCCGCGGTCCCGAACTCGTACAACAGCAGGACAGCAAACACAGTGAGCCGTGAACCAATTAACTCATTTGGTGCCGGGTTATTGATCATTAGTCAGTGAAGATGTCTCGAACTTATAAAGCGACCGGAATTAATCTGAGAGGAATGCCGCTAGGCGAGGCCGATCGCTTGGTCACGGTGCTGACTGCCGAATACGGCTTGATTCGCGCGGTAGCCCCAGGAGCCAGGAAGCAGAAGTCTAAGCTGAGAGGCCGCTGCGAGTTATTTGTAGTGAATCAACTGCTGATTGTGAAAGGGCGATCGCTCGATAAAATTATTCAGGTCGAGACCATCGAATCCTATCCTGGGTTGAGCAAAGATCTTGGCAAGCTATCCGCCAGCCAGTATTTGGCCGAACTTACCCTTGGTCTTGCTCTGAGCGAGCAGCCCCAAATAGAGCTCTACGAGCTGCTCACCGAACATCTCCGTCGCCTGGAAGCCCTGCCGAAAAACGCTCCGGTCTATGCTCATCTAGCCCAGGCAGTCTTTCACCTGCTAGCCATTGCTGGAGTGGGACCGCAGGTACAGGCGTGCTGCTTAACGGGAGCTCCCCTAACGGCTAACGAGAACGATCCTCACTGGCGAGCCGGATTTAGTTTTGATGCTGGAGGATTGGTCGATTTAGCATCTGGTTCCGCAGCAGATTCACCAACCACAGAGCACCAGCTTTTTTCTGAGCGGATCAATACTAAAATAGGAGCAGTAGAGTTAACTTTGCTACAAAAACTGGGGGCGCAATTTCTGCCGACGGCTTCCCAAGTTTCGGCACCCGATATTTCTCTGGATGCCGCCTGGGTCAGAGTCGAGCGCGTTCTGCGAGAGTATACTCAGCACCATTTTGGTCGGTGTTTCCGCTCTGCTGCTTTGGTAGATGCCTTGTCTCCCCTGGAATTTTGAGCTGGATGGACGGCTTGAGTATCTGGCCCCCCGACAAAGGTACTGGGGCCTGTTTACCGCGTCCAGACGGGGCAGGTGTGCTAGGAACACCGCACCTGATAGCTCGAACGAATCCTGAAGGAATGTTTGGAGAACGCAGGAGGAAACTAACGACTAGAATGCCAAGTCAACATCACCCCTCTATGGCTCCTGAGAATAGCCATCAAACCATGCCAGAGCTGAAAGGACGAGGGTTCCTTCCCGTGCTGCAAAACCGACGCTTTCTCCTGCTGTGGAGCGGACAAATCTTTTCTCAACTAGCAGATAAAGTCTACTTGGTGCTGATGATTGCTTTAATTGCCAATCGCTTTCAGTCAGCTCATCAAACCATGAGCGGCTGGGTCTCGGCAATCATGGTGGCTTTTACCGTTCCGGCAGTTTTGTTTGGTTCTCTGGCTGGGGTTTATGTAGATCGCTGGTCAAAAAAAAGTGTTCTTGTGGTCTCGAATCTACTGCGGGGACTGCTGGTGCTGGCCTTACCCCTCCTGCTGTGGCTCGTTCAGGACCAAACACCCCGGTTCGGGCTGCCAATGGGCTTCTGGATTTTGCTCGGAGTGACCTTACTGGTATCAACCCTTACCCAGTTTTTCGCTCCGGCTGAACAAGCCGTCATCCCGCTCATCGTTAAGCGACGCCATCTTTTGCCTGCTAACTCCCTCTACACTACAACCATGATGGCGCTGCTGATCGTCGGCTTCGCCATTGGGGAGCCGCTCCTGGAGTGGTCCGACCGCATCCTGGCCGGGTTAGGAGTGACCTGGAATGGCGGTCAAGAACTCGTTGTCGGCGGTTCCTATGCGATCGCCGGACTGCTGCTGCTGTGGCTCAAGACAGAAGAGCAAGCACAGCCCGCTCAACAACCCCACGTTCTTCGGGATATTTGGGAGGGGGTGCTCTATCTCCAGAAAAATAAGCGCGTCCGCAACGCCATGATTCAGTTGGTGATTCTATTTTCGGTCTTTGCCGCTTTGGCTGTGTTAGCGGTCAGCCTCGCCGAATCTCTTCCGGGGATGGAAGCGGAACAGTTCGGCTTTTTGTTAGCGGCAAGCGGTCTCGGCATGGCCGTGGGGGCTGCTTTTATCGGACACTGGGGACAGCAGTTTCCCCCCACTCAGCTTAGTCTCTGGGGATCGCTTGGAGTGGCCGGAGCGCTGCTGGGTCTGGCGTTGACCCAACAGCTCTGGCTGGCGCTGCTGATGACGACGCTGCTGGGAAGCTTTGCCGCTCTGATTGGCGTTCCGATGCAGACCACCGTCCAGGCAGAAACTCCCCACGAGATGCGCGGTAAAGTATTTGGGCTGCAAAATAATGCGGTCAATATTGCGCTTTCGTTGCCCCTCGCTCTAGCCGGCGTAGCGGAAACCTGGCTGGGGTTAAGAACCGTCCTGCTGAGTTTAGCGGTTCTAGCGGTAGCGGGAGGTATCTTAACCTGGTATATTTCCCCTACAGGCTTTCCAGTCTCTGCGTCGAGCGAGCGGTCCGGTTGCCGCTAGTAACGCTCAGGGACTAGAGAGCAGCACAGTTCTAAAAGAGCGCGAATTTCATCTGAATGCATATCGCTTGGTTGGGAAAAAAATCACCATTCTGTGGCAATGTAACTTACGGAAGAGAAGTGACCAATGGCTTGCTAGAGCGGGAATACCGCATCAGCTTTTTGCACTTTGCTCAAGAAGAAGCCCCCGACAAAAACTGGCCCCACTGCCCCGAGATTTTTCTCCCCTTTGTTTATAAGTCCCAGGGATATACCATTCCCTCGTTAAAAGCCAGCCGAGTGTTGACGCGATCGCTCCAGGAACTGCGTCCCGATCTCATTCATGCCTCTCTCACTCTGTCGCCGCTCGATTTTCGACTGCCAGAAATTTGTGCCGAGCTACAGATTCCCCTGGTTGCCACCTTTCATCCTCCCTTTGACAGCAAAATCCGCAATTTCAAATCCAGCACTCAACTGCTCGCTTATCAGCTTTACGCTCCTTTTTTGGCTCACTACGACCGCGTTGTGGTGTTTTCGCGGACTCAGCGAAACCTGCTGATCAAGCTGGGAGTTCCCGCCGTCAAGCTCGCCGTGATCCCCAATGGAGTTGACGTGCAAAAATATGCTCCTGGACCTTCTCAGCTAAAGCTTCAGCTCAATGCTCATCATCTATTTGTTTATCAGGGGCGCATTGCCACCGCTAAAAACGTCGAAGCCCTCCTCAAAGCGTGGAAGACTGCTAACCTCGGTAACGACAGCAAGCTCCTGATCGTTGGAGATGGTCCTCTGGCAGCTTCGCTACAGACTTTGTATAGTAAAGAATCTAACGTGATTTGGCTGGGCTTTGTCTCTGATGAGAGAACGCGAATTGAAATTTTGCGGGCGGCAGATGTCTTTATTTTGCCGTCTTTAGTCGAAGGACTTTCGCTCTCTCTCCTCGAAGCGATGGCGTGCGGCGTTGCCTGTGTCGCCACCGATGCCGGAGCCGATGGAGAAGTCCTAGAAGACGGAGCCGGGGTGGTTTTAGATACCCAAAAAGTGTTTACGCAACTGAAAACGCTGCTGCCGCTGTTGCGAGAACACCCAGAAATGGTCAAGGTGCTGGGCAGACGAGGACGAGCGCGAGTGCTAGAGCGCTATACGCTTGCTCAAAACATTACTCAGCTAGAAAAGCTTTACGCTGAGGTGTTACAGCAGCGGTATCAATTGAGTCGTTAGCAACGGGTTTGCTGCCCTAGGGAACCCATCATCTAGACAAGGAGCGACGAGGGAAAGAGATTATGACGATTGCCCGCACAATTTGCCTCGGTTTCTTAGCGCTGATTGCGCTGGGCACGGTTCTGTTACTGCTGCCGTTTTCCACCAGTACCGGAACCTGGAATAATCCGATTGTGGCCCTGTTTACCGCCACGTCCGCCGTCTGCGTCACGGGGTTGATTGTAGTGGATACGGGCAGCTACTTCTCGTTCTGGGGGCAGCTCATCATCCTGCTGCTGATTCAGGTAGGAGGACTGGGCTATATGTCCACAACGACTTTCCTGATGCTGCTCATCGGACGGCGATTCGATCTCCGGCAAAAGTTTGCCATTCAAGAATCCTTTGATCGCCCTTTTTTACAAGGCAGTCAAAATTTAGTCCGCTCCATTGTCGCTACCACTCTCGTTTTCGAGATTACCGGGATCTTTGCGCTGCTGGCGGTGTTTGCCCCCGACTACGGTTGGAACAGCGGGCTATGGCTTTCGGTTTTTCACAGCATCAGCGCCTGGAATAACGCTGGCTTTAGCCTGTTTGAAGATAGTTTAGTCTCTTATCGGGCTTCAGTGACCATGACGATGATTATTTCAGCACTGATTATTTTTGGCGGCATTGGCTATCAGGTGATTATCGAAATGTATTCCTGGGCAGTAATGCGCCTCAAACATCGGCGGGAAATCTATGGGTTTTCGCTCAATTTTAAGGTAGTCGTCAGCACCACTCTGTTTCTCCTCCTCCTGGGATTTGCTGCTTTTTTCTTAACCGAGTTTAACAACCCCAGAACCTTAGATGGCTCTCTCTCTGACAAGCTGTTAGCGGCTTGGTTTCAGTCGGTGACAACGCGAACAGCGGGCTTCAACTCGATTGATATTGCCGAAATGACGACAGCGGGGCTGTTTATCACGATGGCGTTTATGTTTGTGGGCGCGAGTCCGAGCGGAACCGGCGGCGGCATTAAAACCACAACCCTGAGAATTTTAACTAACTGTACGCGCTCTGTCCTACGGGGGAAAGATGAAGTAACCATGTACCAAAGAGAAGTGCCGGTGCCGTTGATCTTAAAAGCGGTGGGCGTGGTGTTTGGGTCCGCTTCATCGATTATTTTGGCAACCATTCTGATTTCTGTGGCCAATCCAGAATTAAACCTGCTGCAAATTCTGTTTGAAGTGATTTCCGCTTTTGCCACCGTCGGACTGTCAACCGGAATTACCGCCGATTTATCGGCGATCGCTCAGCTAATTTTAGTCATGACGATGTACACCGGACGAGTCAGCATTCTTTTGCTAATTGCAGCGATTATCGGCGAACCGCGTCCGACGCTGATTCAGTATCCGAAAGAAAATCTGCTGGTCGGTTAGCTATAATGAACCATTAGACGTTAGTAACCGAGTCCGCTCGTCTACGCTTGAAACGGTTTCACAGAGGAAGGGGGCCCGTGCGAACTCTCAATTTTTTGACCACTCTGCGCCAGGACAATCGCCAGTTTGCCGTGATTGGTTTAGGGCGCTTTGGACGAGCGGTGTGTTCCTCGCTCCACAGCATGGGCTGTGAAGTGTTAGGAACCGATATCGAAGAAAAGCTCGTGGCCCGCGTACTGACAGAAAGGATTGCTGCTCACGCTATTCAGCTCGATTCTACCGACCCTGCCGCTCTTAAAGAAGCGGGCATTTTTGAGGTGGATACCGTCATCGTCGCTATTGGTAACTACCTCCAGGAGAGTATTATTACCACGCTCAACGTAAAGGAAGCGGGGGTTGAACACGTGGTGGCTAAAGCGTCATCGGAAATTCACGGCAAGCTGTTAGAGCGGGTGGGAGCCGATCACGTGGTGTTTCCAGAGTATGAGGCGGGCTGTGCCTTGGCGCGGAAGTTAACCAAACCCGCCATTCTCGATCGCTTTGACCTCGATCCCGAC
Organism: Cyanophyceae cyanobacterium; assembly: GCA_050331735.1. Taxonomy (GTDB): domain Bacteria; phylum Cyanobacteriota; class Cyanobacteriia; order Cyanobacteriales; family JBHJGN01; genus JBHJGN01. The sequence goes on along the minus strand of JBHJGN010000095.1, from coordinate 5,107 downwards.
AACAGCATTGTGGAAGTATTGGTGCCAGCAGAATTTGACGGCAAAACCATCGCCGATTTACAGCTCCGCAGTCACTACGGTTTGAACGTGTTGGCGATTGGGAACGGAGAAAAGTTTACGATTAATCCGAAGCCGCAGGAATACTTGCGCAAAGGCATGGAAATGGTGGTGATTGGCTGTAATCGAGATATTCAGCGGTTGCCGATTTAGAACTGTGTTGTCACAATTACCCTAGTGGTTACTCGACAAACAAAGAGCAGGAAATGGTGAAGCAGTGCAGACGGGAGCAGAAATTCGGGCTAGCGTTGAAGCGAAATTAGGTTTTTTTCCGGTTTTTTTGACTCCTGCCCTGGCAACACCACAAGTCTTGGAAAACCTGTGGCAGCAGACGGTAGCTGCCTATTTGGACAATCCCCTGCCAGTGGTGTTTAAAGAGAAGCTGTCTGCCTATCTATCGCGCTACTGTGCCGTTCCCTACTGCATGATCTGTCATAGCTGCACGTTGCGGTCTCTTGGAGTGCAGGCGCGGGAAATTTTAGAACTGCTGGAATCGTTTCCGCCTTTAGAAACTGAAATTGGCGCTCATCTTCAAAAATTAGCGCAACAGCTTGAAGGAAACCCTCTCCCTACCGACAATACTGCTTTTGATGACAGTTTACTCCATTGTGCTGTGTTTATCGCGCTAGCGGGAGAGCAAGGGGCTCACTGCCGCAGCCAACTTCGTCGTCTGCTCGGGGAAGCCAACTACCAACATTTGATTGCGCTCATTGCCTACATCAGAATGTGTCATCAGTGGATGGAAGCTCATCCAGAGATCGCTTATCAGTACGAAGCCGACCAGCGAGCGATCGCTTACCTTCAGCAAAGCATTCAGGAAGAACCAAGTTTAGGAGACTTTTTCGAGCACTACAGCGAACGAGTCAAGCGCGATCGCCTTAACTGGACCGAAAAGATGACGGAAATTGCGGCCCAAAAGCAGCGAGAGGCCATGCTTAGTCAGCTCAATGCTCAGCTAGAACAGCGCGTCCAAGAACGAACCGCTCAACTGCTGCGCTCGAATCAGGAGTTAGAACAGTTTGCTTTTATCTCCTCTCACGACCTCCAGGAACCGCTGCGTAAAGTGCGCCTCTACGCAGATCTACTCGACAAAAAATACTCGGAAAAACTTGACGGGCGAGCAGTTCAGTATCTAGCATCAATGACCAAGGGAGTCTCGCGAATGCAGGCCCAACTCAGCGGCCTGTTAGACTACTGGCGGATTCTGCGAGAAGAGGCGATCGTCAAGCCAATTGCTTTGCCGGAGGTGCTAGAAACCGTTTTAGAGCACATGAGCGAAACCATTGCCGAGAATCGCGCCCACGTGACAGCGGAATTTCTCCCAGTCGTCACAGCTAATCCGCGACAGATGGAACAGCTCTTTATTCATTTAATCGACAACACCATCAAGTTTCGCAGCCAGTCTCCTCCCGAAATTTGCATCCGTGCCCAGCAGCAGCCCGAGCATTGGCTCATGACCGTTGCTGATAACGGCATCGGCTTGAAGCCCCAGTACGCCGAACGAATTTTTGAAATTTTCCAGCGGCTACACAACCGTACCGACTATCCCGGTATTGGCATTGGTTTAGCAATCTGCCGCAAAATTGTCGAGCGTCATCAAGGACGTATCTGGATTGAATCGCAATTGGGTCAGGGAGCCACGGTTTATTTCACCTTAAAAAACCTGACGCTATCTTAGGTTTTTCAAAACTGAACCAGATGAAGTGTGCAGAATAGCGGCGAGCCAGTCACAATGCTTCCGCATCAACTCGGAGGCGAGTCATGAATTAATTGTGCTCTCCCTGTCCAAGTTTCCCGTCGGCAGTTCCTTAGCCAATTCAGTGATTCATAATACAAAAAAAGTCATCCGTCTTCTGTAGCCTAATTAGTCGTAGTACTCTTCCTGGTCGGAAGTTAGCTGGAAGCTTTACTTCCTCATCTCCTGTACTGGTCACTGGTTCCTGCTTCCTCCCTATGTCCCGCGACATTGCCAACCCCCTTGCCCGCTATGCGGCTTATCGTCGAGTTGGAGACTTGGTGTTTCTCTCTGGCGTGATTGCTGTCGATCCCAGGCAGCGAAAAGTAATTCAAGACTATGCTGATATTCCTTCCCATGCTCGTGAGCTGTTGGGGGAGACGGGAGAATTTTCTGTAGATGCCAAAGAAGGCCCTATTTTGGTGCAAAGTTGGTACATCTTCGACAAAATTCAGCAGACCGTGGAAGATGCCGGAGGGCAGCTTCAGGATGTGTTTAAACTGGTGCAGTATTTTAAAGATCTTAGAGACTTTCCCCTCTATAGCCGCGTCCGAAATCTCTTTTTTCCCGACCAACCTCCTGCTAGTACGATTGTGGAAGTTTCTGGAATGCTGCCCACTCCTGAAGTGATGATTGAGGTAGAAGCTACTGCCTATATTCCGAAAGAAAAAATTTCAACTGAAACACAAGCTAGTTAATTTCTCATTTAATCATTAAGGGATTTGAACCTCTTTGTTGAGACAGCAAACCAGATTATTTTTAATTGGAGCGAAGCGACTTGATTAATCTCGACTCCCTAATTCAGGAAATTAAGGATCTCGGTGACATTGAAACGATCACCCATCCGCCGATTGTGCGGCAGAAAAGCCGCGACTTCTTCTGGTATAGCCCAGTACTCAAGCGTCAACTCGATGAGGTGATGGCAGATCTGGTTGTTGTTCCTAAAACCGAACAAGAGGTCGTTAGTACCATCCAAGCCTGCTATCAGCATCAGGTTCCCGTCACGGTACGAGCAGGCGGAACTGGAAATTACGGTCAGGCAATGCCCCTCCAGGGAGGGCTCGTCCTGGATCTGAGCGAGATGAACAAGATTAAATCTATTGCTCCTGGTCGGGTCGTTACAGAACCCGGTATTCGCATCCTCGAGCTCGATCGCGCGACTCAGGCTCATTCGGGTCAAGAACAGCGCATGCACCCCTCTACCCGCGAACTGGCCACTATTGGCGGCTTCATTGCGGGAGGTTCTTCTGGAATTGGTTCCGTGACTTGGGGGCTAATTAGTGACCCTGGCAACGTTTTAGGGGTTAAGGTGGTAACGATGGAAGCCGAACCTCAGATACTAACCCTGCGAGGAGACGAAATTAACAAAGTTGCCCATGCCTATGGAACCAACGGCGTGATTGTGGAAGTGGAGATGCCTCTTGCTCCGGCCTACGATTGGCGAGAATTTGTGATTGGTTTCGATGATTTTATGGCCGGCGTCCACTACGCTCACGATCTTTGCGCCCACACGGGTATTCTGAAGAAGCTAGTTGCGCCGATTGCGGCTCCCGTTGGCCAACAATATTTCAAACCACTCAAGGACTATTTACCAGAGGGACAAAGCCTAGTCATGGTAATGGTGGCTCCCCACTCCGAGGAGGCGTTTATGGATTTAACCCATCGTCACGGGGGGAATGTTCTTTACAAACGCACAGATCAAGACGATCGCCTCCCCCCCATCTACGAGTTTACCTGGAATCACACCACCCTCCAGGCTCTTAAAACCGATCGCAACATCACCTATTTGCAGTCTCTCTTTCCACCAGGAGACCATTTAGAGCGGGTTGAGCATTTCTACCGCTATTTTGGAGACGAAGTGCCAATGCACCTAGAGTTTGTGCGTTTCCAGGGGGCGATCGCCTGTTTTGGCTTGCAGCTTGTGCGCTTCACCTCAGAAGGCAGATTGAAGGAGATCATTGAGTACCACGAAGCCAACGGTGTCCCCATTTTCAATCCCCATGCTTACACCATCGAGGAAGGCGGCATGAAACAGGTAGACCACGCTCAACTCAACTTTAAGCGCCGAGCCGATCCTCAAGGACTCCTCAATCCCGGCAAGATGATCGCCTGGAATAATCCAGAATACGATGGACGGCGCTCAACGGTTCTATTTAAATGACGGCAGAATTTGTGTTATCGGTTGATTATTAATTGCCGATTAAAATTTCCCTTCCCTTTCCCCTGCGCCTGCGGCGCTTTCCCCTTCCCCCATTCTTAAAATTGGCATAGCACTAAAAAAGAAACATGATTTTCCCGCGTCGATACTGGAGTGAGATGAGCAGCCTAGAATTCTCTCAACTCGATGGAGAGAAAACCATTGCCGTGATGCCAGTAGGGGCTGTAGAGCAGCACGGTCCTCATTTGCCCGTTGTGGTCGATGCCTGTTTGCTCGACGGCATTCTGGAGCGGGCGATCGCGCTGATGCCGGAGGATTTACCCGTAACGATTCTGCCTACTTTGGCCATTGGCAAAAGTAACGAGCACAGTCGCTATCCGGGAACCCTAACCCTGAGTACAGAAACGCTAATGCAGATGTGGTTAGAGATTGGAGCCTGTGTAGCAGCAGCAGGAGTTCGCAAGTTAGTTCTCTTCAACAGTCACGGCGGACAGACTTCGCTAATTGATATTGTGGGGCGGGAGCTGCGGATTAAGCACAAGATGTTGGTGGTTTCTAGTAGCTGGTTCGCCCTCGGCTTACCGAAGGGACTCTTTGACGAGAATGAGATCCAGCACGGGATTCATGGTGGGGCAATTGAGACTTCTATGATGTTAAAGTTAGCTCCAGAGCTGGTGCAGATGAAGCAGGCTCAAGACTTTCACTCATTTACCCAAGATTTAGCGGAGGAGTCGAGCCGAGTTTCTCTGAGTTCAGGGGGAAAGCTCGCGTGGCAAACTCAAGACCTCAACCCCTTGGGAGCCTGTGGTAATGCCCTCAATGCCGATGCCCAGAAGGGGGAAAAGCTCATCGATCATGCCGCCCGCTCCCTGATTGAGCTGCTTCAGGATTTGGAGCGATTGCCTTTATCTGTTCTCGATCGAGAGCCTGCTTGGTGAGATGATCTTAGCGGTGCTTGTCTGGACAGAACGACAGGGTGTTACCATCCGAATTATTTCAGCACGAAAGGCAAACCGATATGAGCGCAAACGATTTGAGCAATACCTCACGAACTAATTGGGAAGCACTAAAGGCAATGACGGATGAGGAAATTAATTATTCTGATATTCCTCCTCTAACCGAAAAGTTTTTTGACAAAGCCATTCTGCGTCTTCCGG
>JBHJGN010000094.1:0-49488 GCA_050331735.1 Cyanophyceae cyanobacterium | reverse complement strand
ACCTGGGCGGACGTGCTCAACCGGGCGAACCTGGGTTTCGAGGTGATGCACGAGCGCAATGCTCACAACTTCCCCTTAGACTTGGCTAGTGCTGAGGCCCAGACGGTTGCTCTGACGGCTCCCTCTATCAATGGCTAAACGCTAAATCCCAAAACTTAAAGCGCTCTCCCAAATCTAGGAGGGCGTTTTTTTATTGTGTAAAGTAGCGCCGCCAGAACCCTTGCTGAAGTAGAAATAATACCATTGACCGAAAGGAGTGAGATAGTTCTCCTCACTAACAAAGAGTTGGCTCTTAAAAGGGAAAGGCTTGCTGTGTTTACCTTTCCCCTTTTCCCCAACGGATCAAGTCTCTCATGACTTTTTCTAATTGGTATAATATCTGGAGTAGTCAAGGAACACAGCTCCGAGGGCTACGGACGGCAAAATGTAGCGCTGAAGAGCGCTATTGGCTCTATAAATCGCATATTTTCGTTTTGAAAGTCTTCTCGCCATTCATCTCGCTCTTGACTCCGGGGTCTACACTGATTGTTCCCATTAGCTAGGGCGAGTCTTCTAGTTTCGTACAGTTTGATTAAAAACGGGAAAACTATTGACAAAAGGTTCTAAATAAGCGCAACTTGCCAAGATCCAATCTTGGAGATGTTTCGTTGGCGGAAATAGCTTGTGCCCATAACACAAGACAGACTAGACGGCATAGAAAGAAATTTAATGCATCTGCACAGAGCGTGTCACTTTCTCGTCATATTTGCTTCTAATCATGTAGGCGGCAGACAGTTTCAGAAGTTTAGCCATGAGAAGAGTTATCACACTATCCTAGTAGGCTTTGCTGGAAAGGTGATTATTTGTTGGTCGCTAGTCATTAACCATCCATTCAAAACCAATTCAGTCTAGGCTGTTATGACAATTGGCAGCAATGTCCCTGGTGAAACACTGGTATTACAGGAGGTTACTAAGAGAGAATAAAACGCTGAGATTTTCTAATTCAAGCACAATAACAACTAAGTAAGCCCATTGAAAAACAACAGCCCTTCTCAAGCACCTGCACCAAAGCCAGCGCTAGCTTTAACAGATGCTGTTTCCCTAATCGTCGGGGTTGTTATCGGTGCTGGTATTTTCGAGACTCCAACTTTGGTTGCTGCTAATGCTAGTAGTAGAGAAGTCGTGCTGCTAGCCTGGTTATTGGGCGGCGGGATATCGTTGATTGGTGCTCTATGCTACGCAGAATTAGCAACAGCGTATCCTCATACGGGAGGAAACTACCACTACCTCATGCGGGCCTTTGGTAGTCCTCTGGCTTTTCTATTTGCATGGTCGCGAATGACGGTCATTCAAACGGGTTCAATTGCGCTTTTGGCGTTTGTGTTCGGAGATTATGCTTCGCAGTTGCTGCGTCTTGGGGCTTATTCATCATCTATTTACGCTGCGCTTGCTGTTGTTGGTTTGACCGTAACGAATATCATTGGGGTTCGACAAGGGAAGTGGACGCAGAATTGGTTGACAATGGCGAAAGTCCTCGGCTTGCTGCTAGTTGTTCTAGTTGGTATGGTATTTGCTTCACCCTCTTCGACTGCGACATTTAACGCTCCTATCTCCCCCAGGAGCTTTGGGCTAACAATGGTTTTCGTGTTATTGTCCTATGGCGGCTGGAATGAGGCAGCATATATTTCTGCCGAGTTGCGCAATCTTCAGCGCAACATGGTGCGATCGCTGCTTTGGAGCGTTGGCATTATTACCGTGATTTATTTAGCAATTAACCTGGCTTACATCCAGGGGTTAGGACTCATCGAAATGGCAGCATCAGAGGCAGTTGGTGCTGATTTGATGCGTCGTGCCCTGGGCGAACCTGGTGCTTGGTTTATCAGCTTACTGATTAGTGTGTCTACTTTGGGCGCAATTAACGCCACAATTTTCACGGGTGCTCGGACAAACTACGCACTAGGAAAAGATTTTTCTCTATTTCGTATCCTCGGACGCTGGCATCACCGCGCTAGTACGCCAATCCCGGCTTTGCTGGTGCAGGGAGCGATCGCTCTCGGTTTGATAATGTTGGGAACGCTGACGCGGCATGGCTTTGAAACGATGGTGGACTACACCGCTCCCGTATTCTGGTTCTTTTTTCTCCTCACAGGAGTAACTCTGTTCGTGTTGCGGAGGCGAGAGCCCCACGTAACGAGACTATTTCGAGTTCCTGCTTATCCTCTCACGCCCATCCTCTTTTGCTCCATCTGCGGATATTTACTGTACTCCAGTCTGACTTACACAGGAGTTGGCGCCCTTATTGGGGTGGCAGTGGTCATGGCTGGCATCCCACTATTGCTTTTGTCTCGGCATCAGCACTCTTAACCTGAATACCAGTATTTTTATCGGAGAAACCGGCAATGCAAACTCAAAGAATGATGCGTTGGTTAATCACAAGCGTTAGTGCTAGTAGCTTGTTTTTCATTGGCTGTACCCAACAGAGCGACTTGGGGGAAGCGTCGCCCACGACTCAAACTCATCAACCCGAGACGAGTGTACAGGAACCCAAACGTGAGGCAGAGGTTCCCTACGTACCGACCCCCCAGGAAGTTGTCGAGCAAATGCTCGAACTGGCCGACGTGTCAGGCGACGATATTCTTTACGACCTTGGTAGTGGTGATGGCAGAATTACAATCGCCGCCGCCCAAGAATATGGTGCTCGCGCTATAGGCGTAGAAATTAATCCGGGGCTAGTTCAGATCAGTCAAGAAAATGCACAAGCCGCCAATGTTTCCGAGCGCGTGGAGTTTGTGCAGCAAGACTTATTCGATGTAGATTTGAGCGAAGCAACGGTGGTCACGCTCTATCTTCTTCCTGAAGTGAACTTGAGACTGCGCCCGAAACTGCTCCAAGAACTCGAACCCGGTACGCGCATCGTATCTCACGATTTCGATATGGGGGAATGGAAACCTGAGCGGGTAGTCCGCGTACAAGGACCGGACCGTGAGCATACGCTCTACTACTGGGTTGTTCCTGAAGAAATTCCCGAAAGCTTGAGCTAAACATTCCTAGAAAAGCTGGATAGGTGATAAAAGCAAACGGCTTCATCAAGCTAGACATCAACTGATGACAGCCTTTGCGTACTATCTACCCTCATTGGGTATGTTAACCCCTGGTGTAGCTCACTGGTTTAAAAATCCATACTTTTAAAGAACTTTATGCGTATGAGAATGCTGCTTGACGTTGTCTTCGGTTCGCACGACGTTTTCAGCGTTCAGTAGCCGCTTTTTGTCAAGCGAATAGTTGAGGTCGTCGCGGACTGTTCCTAGAGAAAGGAGGGCTTGAGCCTCAGAGCGACTTTTGTAGGTGCGGGCCGCCGCTATCGTTCGTTCTGCAAAATCGTGGCAGCGTTGCGCGTCCTGATGGGTCTCTGGAGGGAACGCCTCGTTCATCGCTTCGCCGACAGCCTGCGCCCAAATTAGGCGGTAAGACGTGGGCACTCCTTTGAGGACGGCTTCTAAATAAGCGGAGGGGACAGGTTCAATGATTTCGACTTGATCGATTTCTCCGTCTTCTCGCACGAAGCAAGTAGCAACAGCAAATACGCAGTAGTCGTCTGCTGAGATATCGGGAGCATTGGGAAATACGGTAGTTGTCATGGGATAAACGGATGCTTGCAGTTAATGAATCATGAAATATTATGGGACGGTCGTAGCTGCCGCAGGCTCTTTACACAATCACGTTTTGTCGTTGCTTCGTCGCGTCTAGTACCGCCTGCCTAGCCCAGCGGTCGGCGGCTTGAATCTCTTCTAGAGTGGGTGTTGCTGAGTTCTGAGCTCCAAAGCGATCGCACACCGTTTCGATCAGGCGGGGAATCTCCAAAAACTGAATTTCTCTGGCCAAAAATAGCGCGACGGCCTGCTCGTTAGCAGCATTGAGCACCGCAGGCATCGCGCCTCCCGCTCTCCCGGCTGCATAGGCAAGCTGCATACAGGGATACTTCTGATGATCCGGCTCTCGAAACGTTAAGCTGCCTGCCTTAACCAAATCCAGCGGTTCCCAGTCTGTGTAGATACGTTGAGGCCAGGACAGGGCATAGAGCAGCGGTAAACGCATGTCCGGCCAGCCGAGTTGCGCCAGCATCGAGGTATCCTGAAGCTCAATCAGAGAATGAATGATGCTTTGAGGATGAATCACGATGTCGATGCGATTGTAATCGACCCCAAACAGGTAATGAGCCTCGATTACTTCTAGCCCCTTATTCATCAACGTTGCTGAATCGATGGTGATTTTTTGCCCCATCGACCAGTTCGGATGCTTCAGCGCATCCTGCACCGTCACCGAACTCAACTTTTCGACGGGTAAATCTCGGAAAGCTCCGCCCGAAGCCGTCAGCAGAATCCGTCGCAGTCCTCCGGTTGGGACTCCCTGAAGACACTGAAAAATGGCGGAATGCTCAGAGTCGGCGGGCAACAGCCGGACCCCGTGCTTTTCTACCAGCGGCAGCACTACCGGAGCCCCAGCAATTAGGGTTTCTTTATTGGCGAGGGCAATATCTTTGCCAGCTTTAATGGCCGCCACGGTGGGCAGTAAGCCAGCGCAGCCAACGATGCCCGTCACGACGCTTTCAGCATCGCCGTAGCGAGCGACTTCAACCACTCCGGTTTCTCCAGCCAGGATAATAGGCGCGGAGTCAAGCGAGGACAGCGCCGCTTGCAGTTCCGGTAACTTAGCCTGATCGCAAACCGCCACAATTTCTGGCTGAAACTGTCGTACCTGCTGGACTAACTGCTCAACATTCCGTCCCGTTGCCAGCCCCACTACTCTAAACTGGTCGGGATGTTGGGAGACAATATCTAAGGTTTGAGTACCGATAGAGCCAGTGGAGCCGAGAATGGAAATTGGTTTCACGGGTAGTTACTTGCTTGAGTCTATTTCCACTATAAGTTCTTGAGGTTCATCTCCGTAAGACCTGATTTTATAAAAGCTACGGATTACCTTTGGTTGAAAGATTGTCTCCTAACTAAAGACGTAAGCCTCGACCCATTGCTTTGCTGCTCACTACTTTCTCCGGCGACGAGTGCGCGGAATTCCTTGTTTGGCTCTTGCTTCATCGCTTAACGGAATGGCGTGTTCGTCCGGAACAATGCGCGAGCCGTATCTTCTCGAATAAACTTGGGTAAACTCGGCTCCGAAAAAGAGGATTTGAGCAGAATAATAGACCCAGGCGAGCAGCACCACTAACGAACCAGCCGCCCCGTAGGTGGAGCCAAAACTGCCTCGACCTAAATAGAGCCCCAACGCATATTTACCCACGGCAAACAGCAAAGAGGTAATAATAGCGCCGATCCAAACATCGCTCCACTTAATTTTGACATCGGGCAGAAACTTGTACATCAGCGCGAACAGAAAGGTAACAACCATAAAAGAAACGGCAAAGTTAAGCAACTGCCAGAGAAAATCAACTCCTGGAACGATATCGCTCATGTAGTGACTAACGGCTGAGAGAGTAGCGCTAATAATGAGAGAAACAAGCAGTAAAAAGCCAATTCCTAATACAGCCCCAAAAGATAAAATCCGCTTTCTAATAAAGCCCCAGATGCCCAAGTCTGGATTCACCTGCACTTCCCAAACCGTATTGAGAGCATCTTGCAGTTGAGCGAAAACGCCAGAGGCTCCAAACAGCAACACAGCGATACTAATAGTAGAGGCAATGCTGCCTGTATTCGGTCTGTTAGCATTGTTAATCGCCGTCTGAATCACCTGTGCCCCGTCACTGCCCACTAATCCTTCAATTTGTCCAACCAGCTCACCTCGGGCCGCATCTTCGCCAAAAATGGCTCCGGCGATCGCAATGGCAATAATCACTAACGGAGCGAGGGAAAACACGGTATAGTAGGCCAAGGCCGCCGCTAACCGGGAGGCTTTGTCATCCTGCCATTCTTGAAAAGTTTCTTTCAGCAGTCGGAAAATAATTTTAGGACTCATAGTCTCCCTTCATTTTTCGCAAGAGCGATCGCCGTTTCTCTAATTTTGTCGCTTTATTCTTCTGCGACAACTTTCTAAAGTTAGATTAAAGCTAGCAATGGCTGCTAAAAAAGATTGTATTAAAGGACAACCGTAGCCGTTTAAAGAATTGGTCGGGTACATAAGTACAGAAGTTAGAGAACAGTAAACAATCAACACAAGACTGACGATGGAAGACGAACGCTCATGAAAGCAAGAACTGCTTGAGCAAGCTCTAATAATTGTTCATTGCTTTCACTCTCACCAATCGTTGATAATTAACACAAAGATCTAGTTGAGCTTCGGCAAAAAATATGGGGAATACGTTCGGACATTTATTTCGGGTCACCACCTTTGGAGAGTCTCATGGTGGCGGCGTTGGCGTTGTGATTGATGGGTGTCCGCCACAGCTAGAAATTTCTGCCGAGGAGATTCAAATTGACTTGGACCGCAGGCGACCCGGACAGAGTAAAATTACCACCCCCCGTAAAGAAACCGATACCTGCGAAATTATTTCTGGTGTCTTTGAAGGCAAAACTACCGGAACGCCCATTGCGATTCTGGTGAGGAATAAAGATGCCCGCAGTAAAGACTACAGCGAGATGGAGCAAAAGTATCGCCCATCCCATGCCGATGCCACCTACGATGCCAAGTATGGCATTCGTAACTGGCAGGGAGGCGGACGGTCTTCTGCCAGAGAAACCATTGGCCGAGTCGCGGCGGCAGCCATTGCTAAAAAAGTGCTTCAGCGGGCGGCAGGAGTCGAAATCGTGGCCTACGTTAAGCGCATCAAAGACTTAGAAGGCGTTGTTGATCCCGCTACCGTGACGCTAGAGCAGGTGGAAAGCAACATCGTCCGCTGCCCGGATGCTGAATGTGCTGAACGCATGATTGAGCTGATTGAGCAAACGCGGCAAAACCAAGATTCGATTGGCGGGGTAGTAGAGTGCGTGGTGCGCCACGTCCCGAAAGGACTCGGAGAACCCGTCTTCGATAAATTAGAAGCCGACATCGCTAAGGGAGTGATGTCTTTACCCGCTACCAAAGGCTTTGAAATTGGCTCTGGATTTGCGGGGACGCTGCTGACTGGCAGCGAACACAACGACGAGTTTTACATCGACAACTCCGGCGAAACTCGCACCGTGACGAATCGTTCTGGCGGTGTTCAAGGCGGCATTAGCAACGGGGAAGATATTACGATTCGAGTGGCCTTTAAGCCCACCGCGACTATCGGCAAAGAACAGCGCACTGTGTCTCGCGCCGGGGAAGAAACCGTTCTCGCGGCTAAAGGACGACACGATCCCTGTGTGTTGCCGAGAGCAGTGCCGATGGTTGAAGCGATGGTAGCGCTGGTACTGTGCGATCATCTCCTGCGCCATCAGGGGCAGTGTGGCGTTCAGACCTAAAGACTAAACAATGGATGAAGTGGTTATCGTTGAGTACAATCCACGTTGGCCACTGCTGTTTGAGCAGGAGGAAGCACGTCTGCGGGAAGTTTTAGCTGATGATTTAATTATTCGTATTGAACACTTTGGCAGCACAGCAGTACCAGGTTTGGCGGCAAAGCCAATCATTGATATTTTGGTGGGGGTTTGTTCACTCAAAGAAGCTCAGCGACTATCAATTGCGCCGCTAGAAACACTGGGCTATGCCTATTGGTTTGACAATCCCGATCCTCAGCGGATGTTTTTTGTCAAAGGCTTACCTCCAAGTCCGCAGCGCACCCATCACATTCACCTGGTTGAGCCGGACAGCGTTCTCTGGGAGCGTCTGCTGTTTCGAGATTACCTCCGCCAGCATTCGGAAGAAGCCGCACGATATGCACAGTTGAAGCATCATCTAGCTCAGCGTTTTTCAACCGACCGAGAAACATATACATCTGCTAAAGCAGCGTATGTACAGTCTGTTATGCACAAAGCCAGACATCTCAACAGAGTTGATCAGTGAAAATCGGCTTCCCATACGCCAATGTAGATTCGATCTTGCTCGTTGCGCTCGATCACGCCTTCTAAATTAGCGACGGTAAACGAATAGCGATCGCCTTGACGCAGATAAATTTGCGCTAAGCGCTCTTGAACCGCCGGAGGAGTGCTGCCTCCTAGCATCCCGTCTAACGCCTGCTGGATATCCGGCAACCTCACCGCTTGGGTAAACGAGCCTTCGGTCTGTCGGACTCTGCCAGTGCTGGCATCGAGCAAGTAGCCTAGATCGACCTCTGGGACAATCTCTTCGTAGAGCCACGCTCGGCTATTCGACCAGTACCCCTGTCTATTGCGGGTTGGTTCTCCTAAAGCTTGTCTAAGCTGCTCGCCTGTTGTGCCTGTTGTAAAGGTGGGAATATCTGCGCTGTCTTCTGAAGAGGGAACAGCCTCTATCGTCTCTGGGGCTGGAGCCGATTCTGACTCAACGGAAGCAGAAGACGCTTCAGGAGATGTCGTTATCGATGTTAGCCGAGGCAGAATGCTAAGTCCGGCTGCAAATCCCGCCCCGACAGCGCTAATTGCTAAGATGAGCAGGCGCTTAGGCCAGCGTCGGGCTGGAGAAGACTGAGCGATCGCCCTTAAGGAAGCGACTGTCGGAGCGTCGCTAGTACTTAAAGCGGAGGGAGCAGCGATCGCCAGCTCTACTGGTATCTTAGCTGGAGAGCGATCGAGTCTGGATTCTATCATTTTAGCGACTTCTAATACCACCCATTTGTAGTTAAACACCGCGTGATAGATCCGGTTGGCGACTTCTAAAGTCTGCTGCTGCTCAATCACTAAGCCAATCTCAAGCAGCGCTGCTTGAGATTGGCTGCCATCAGCAACGGCTCCCTGCTGCCAAATTTCCTGATAAACCAACAGCAGCGTCAAGGGGTCTTGGGAATGATTGAGAAGGTGATCGCCAAGAGAGCACAAATAGTCAGCCGCAATGCCCCGCTCCCAGCGATCAACAACATGAGCGTACACCAGCCGTTCAACTTGAATACTTTCGTCCCCAGTGGCAATCAATAGCTGAGAGCGCTCAATGAACTGACAAATTTTTTCAGTCAGAATTGGGTGATGATTTGTCCATGACAAAATGGCCTCAAGCACCGTATAGGGACACTCGGCTTTCGCCTCTAGCTGAAGCTTGAAAGTCTGATAGGGAGACTGAAGATGCTTAAGAAAGAAAGTTAACGTGGTTTCCGCCAGCCACTGCTTAATAACGGCAATTTCTCCAAACCGCTGTCCGCTCTGCTTTTGCTCGGCTAAGATGGCTTGAATCTGACTTTCATCTAAGAGAGCAGCTTCTTTCAAATACTGTCCGAGCGGGCGTTTTTTCCGCTGAGGTAAAGCAAACCATCTTTGGGCAAAAAAGTCAGCCGTCTCTTGCTGAATCCACCCGTGCTTCGCCAGAATCTCCCCTAGCCGCAGTTGATTGGCTTGACGCTGCTCAGTCAGAGCCATCTCTATTTGTGTGGCTGACACTAAACCAGCCTGCTGTAAAACAACCCCAAGGGGCTGACTCAGTGGAGACATTGACAACAACACAAGTGTATACTTTTATCTTAACGAGGCATTCTGTTTAGAAAACAAACAGGGATCAATCGATGTGAGAATAGAAACAGAGCAAGAAAAACTCTGAATACAGGCAACAAGCCAAGCTGACTGCCTTTTCCCCGTCCCCAACACTTCCTATTTTTCGGATCTGTAATTATACAGATTTCTTTTTTCTGCTCCCTATGTTAGAAACCTAAAAGTGCAATTTTGGAAAACCAGTCACAAACACACTGACTCAGTATGCTTTCTTCTCGAGCTAGCGGTATTCTGCTACATCCTACTTGTTTTCCCAGTCGGTTCGGCATCGGTGATTTGGGAACAGAGGCTTATCGCTTTGTTGATTTTTTATACAACAGCCATCAGCAGCTCTGGCAGGTTTTGCCGCTAGGACCAACGGGGCACGGCAATTCCCCCTACCTATGCTACTCAGCACTCGCTGGCAATCCGTTGCTGATCAGCCCGGAAAAGCTTCAGGAAGAGGGATTGCTAGACGAAGACGATTTTAAAGAGCTACCGGAGTTTCCGCGGGAGCAAGTGGATTTCGACCTCGTTTTTCAAACGAAGCTGCCGCTGTTGCAAAAGGCAAGTCAGCGGTTTCGGTCCCATGCCGTGGCTCAACGCCAAGAGGAGTTCCAAAAATTTTGTACGCAGTATGCTTACTGGTTGAACGACTATACGCTCTTTATGGCGATTAAAGAAGACCAGCAGGGAGTAAGCTGGAATCGCTGGCCTGAAGAAATTGCCAAACGCAAACCCGAAGCTTTAGAGGAATGGTCTAGCCGTCTTCAGGAGTCGGTATTTCATCACAAGTTTCTTCAGTTCGAGTTTTTCCGTCAGTGGAAAGAACTCAAAAAGTATGCCAATGAGCGAGGCATCGAATTATTTGGCGATATTCCGATTTACGTCGCTCACGATAGTGCCGATGTTTGGGCCCATCCAGCAATTTTCTGTCTAGACGAGGAGACTGGGGAACCGGCTCTGATGGCGGGAGTACCGCCAGATTACTTCAGCGAGACAGGACAGCTATGGGGCAACCCTGTTTATAACTGGGAACAGATCGAGAAAACTAATTTTCACTGGTGGGTACAGCGAGTTGAGGGCATGCTCGAGTATGTGGATGCTTTCCGTATCGACCACTTCCGGGGCTTTCAGGCGTACTGGGCCGTGCCTCAAGGAGAAACCGTCGCCATTAACGGTCGCTGGATTGAGGCTCCCGGAGAAGCGTTTTTTACGCTGCTGGGCGAAAAGCTCGGCAAGCTCCCCATCATTGCCGAAGATTTGGGCCTGATTACGCCAGAGGTTGAGGAGCTGCGGGACAAGTTTGGGTTTGCCGGCATGAAGGTGCTGCACTTTGCCTTCGATTCAGATCGTCAGAATCCTTTCCTTCCGTATAACTATCCGCATAACTGTATTGTCTATACCGGAACCCACGATAACAATACCACCGTGGGCTGGTTTGAGGGGCGATCGCCCGAGGAAAAAGCCCGGGTGACAGACTATTTGGGCTGCGTTGAATCGGAAGGAATTCACTGGAGTCTCATTCGCCTAGCGATGAGTTCGGTGGGCGACCAGGTAATCTTTCCGCTTCAGGATCTTTTGGGTTTGGGCAGCGAGGGCAAGATGAATACTCCTTCTCAAGCCGAAGGAAACTGGGGCTGGCGCTATCAGTCTGGAGCGGTCAATCCTATTTTAGGGGAGCGATTGAAGACTCTGACCGATTTATATGGGCGGACTCCGTTGGAGGGGTAAGGCGGTAGGGTTAATGGTTAATGGTTGATTGCTTGTTTCCATGAACCATCAGCCATGAATAATCAACAAATAAAGAAATCACTTCCACCAGCGGCTGACATCTTTGAGGGCTGACACAGTGTTTCTGAGGGCTTCTACACCGCCAAGATTGAGGATCAAAGGAGCTAACTGAGGCAGATTGTCGATGAAGTGGGGGCGGTTCAGTGTGGCTAGAACATGAAGAGTTTCTTGCCAAAAAGAGAAATCGACGGATGAAGAGGATAAACTCTCCATCAAGCCCTGTAAGGCCCTTGCTCGGTAAGATTCATCCCCAATTCCTCTGGCAGCGGCCAAGGCTTCGGGGACTATCTCTGGCAGGTGCGGCGCTAACTCTGCTAAGGTAACAGCCCGGAGAGATTCATCCTTAAACTCTCTAGCAGCGGCTAAAGCTTCAGAGAATACCTCTGGCAGGCGCAGCGCTAACCCCGCTATGGCTCTTGCCCGGAAAATTTCATCCCCAATGCCTCTAGCGACTTCTAAGGCTTCGGGGAGTAAAGAAGGCGGCAAGTATTCGATGATCGCCTTTAAACCCTCGGCTTGACGAGATGCCTCCTTGCTTTGTCGAACAAAAGCTAGTCCCTGCGCTGGCTCCCAAATTTTCTTCTCAAGCAATGCCCGAATTAATTCTGGAGGAATATTTTCGGCTAAGCTATTGAGCGATGTGGCAATCAGAGCGTAACGCATCTGTAAACTAATCGATTCAGCAGCATTTTCTGCCCAAGTTGCTTCCGCTATCCGCCACGCTCTCGCTACATCCTTAACATAATTGGCGACTTTTCCCTGTCTGTCATACTGCCAGTACCAGGCATTCTCTCCAGCAGGCGTTTCTTCTTTTAGTAATTGATGAATCTCCTCTACCCTCTGGGCTTTTTCCATGTGCCAGATGAGCTGGCTATAAATGTACCCATCATCAGGTAAGGTTTTTCAACCCACGGCTAAAGCGCGTGGGCTATCAAACTGCGACGGCTCCTGTATATAAAAAGACTATTACACAATGGCTGTAAAAAGCTTTGCGATCGCCTTTTCTTCAGTAAAATTTCCCCAAGCCTCTACTGTCTATAGTCCGTAAAGACGGACTGAGCTTTTGTCGTAGCGAATTTATTCGCTACAAGCCGATCACAGTTCAGGAGCTTGATAAGTGACCTCTTCTACCTCTCCGGGATCTCCTAAACGCTGAGTTTGCTGATCGTTGTAGGTCACCATCACCCCGCCAGCATTGCCAGCTCGCAGCTTGACCTGCTCCTGAGCCGTCCAGGTCCGCCGGGTTCCCTTCGGCAGCACCCCTTCAAACACCGTTTCCCCATCAGCACTTACCTGGAGCCAGCATTGATCTTTGAGGAGAATATCGACCACAACGGGTTCATTGGGTTCAGCGCTGGAAACAGCGAGCGAGGGTTGTGGGGGGCGAGTAGTCTGCGGTTCTGGATTGGGCTCCACAATAACAATTTGAGTCTGGCTCTCTTGGGGGGAGGAACGACGCACTACCTCTGATAACCCTCTAATAGAAGCAAAGACAATTAAAACATACAGAAAATAGAGATGAAAGGGACGCAACCGCAGAAAGGGCAAACTAAGGTTCAAAGGATATCTGTGGCGCTGAGCTTCCGCCTCCACTGGGAAAGCACTGGCAAATTCATCTCCATCAAGGCCCAAAGTATTAGCGTAATACTTTAAAAAGCTCCGCACATAGACAGGCTCTGGTAACTCTTCCAACGCCCCAGCTTCGATCGCTTTGAGGAGGCGTCTCTGAATTTTGGTTTCGTTGGCCAGAGCAACGAGGCTAATTTTTTTCTCGGTGCGAAGCTGGTGTAGACGAGCGCCCAGCTCCTGGAGAATGGCGTACTGTTCTTGCTGAAGATCTCTTGGCGTTTTGTTCATCCCCATTGCTCCCCAAACGCTGACGACTCCTCTTCGCGGGAGTGAGTTTTTAAATAGGCAATTTCATCGGCGGTCAGAAAACGGATCTGGCCGCTGGGCAAAAGTGGCTGCTGCGGGGCTTGCAGACGGATCTTCCCAATAGCAGTCCGATGCAGTTTTAGCACGGGAAAACCAAGCTGCTGTGCAACACGGCGGATTTGACGGTTTCTGCCCTCGGTTAGAATCACCTGCAAGAGAGTTTTCTCTGGTTTTCGCTTGAGAACTTTAACCTGAGCAGGAAGCGTGAGGCGATTATCCAGCAGCACCCCTTGACTCCAGGCGTACAGGGTACGCTGTGTTGGCTGTCCTGCCACCCAAACCTGATAGGTTTTCGGCAGATGGTAGCGAGGGTGGGTTAGCTTTTGGGTTAACTCCCCATCGTTCGTGAGCAATAAAGCCCCGGTAGAATCGCGGTCTAGTCTGCCGACAGGATGAACTCCCTGCCCCTCGGTCAGAGAAGCAGGCAGCAGCGTCATCACGGTGGGACGATTATGCGGATCGATGCAGGTAGAAACGTACCCTTTCGGTTTGTTGAGCAACAGATACACTAGTTGTGGGCGATGATGGAGAGCGATCGCTTTGCCGTCTACCTCTAAACAATCTGTGTTCGGGTCTGCTTTTTGCCCAAGCGTTACCACCGAGCCATTGAGCCGTACGCGCCCAGCCAAAATCATCTGCTCGGCTTGACGACGCGAAGCAATTCCCCATTGAGACAGTATTTTTTGTACCCGTTGAGTCATTAATCGTATCGCCTGAAGTAATGAGTACTAAAGAGAACGCAGTTCGAGATTGCGATCGCGCCAGCTATTCCTTGAAGTCGTTCTTTGCTTTATGCTGAAGCAACAGCTTGCCCTGTAGAAGAATACCCAATTACACCAAGGATTGTTGCTAGTGTCACAGCCCAAAATCAAGATACGCTGACCTGAACTGTCTTTAGATACTTACTAAGATAATTGGCTAGCTCTTCGTCAACATCTGTTTAAAGAATGAACAATTATCCTCAAGAAGCGATTAGTAAAATTTTGGCTCCTGCTTTAGGTCTGTGGTTAAAGACTCAAACCAATCGCTTAGACGAGCTCCAAATTAAAATTTCTGGCCGAAATCGACAAATTATCAGTGGTTTGATTCCCAAAGTCTCTCTTGCCAGTCACTATGTGGTCTATCAAGGTCTTCATCTCCGTCAAGTCCAGCTAGAAAGCGAGAATATTAGCATCAATATCGGTCAGATTATTGGAGGTCATTCTCTTCGTTTGTTAAAACCGATTCAAGTTACCGCAAAGGTTTTATTAACAGAGTCTGCTCTAGAAGCTTCTCTCTTATCTCCCCTGCTCTCTCAAGCTCTTGCCGATCTCCTGCTAACTTGTATAGAGCGCAGCTTAGCTCCCGGTTTAATTAATATTCTAAAGGACTCTCACGTGAGCTGGCAGAAAGCTTCTTTAAATTCTGATAAGCTCGCCCTCCTTGGTACTCTCCGGTACTGCAACCAGAGCTATGACTTATCGCTTCGCTCTGGCTTAAGCTTAAAAAATTACCATACCTTGAGCCTTCAGCCACTTCAGATCGAAACAAGGCCCAAGCTAATTAGTCTCAGCCTCCACAAATTTGACCTCCATCTCGGGGCAGATGTAAAGTTAGCAGAATTAAAACTGAGCCCCCATCAAATTGCCTGCTCTGGGCAGATAATTGTGAGGAGTTAGCACTTCAAAGGCTGACTCACTTGCCTACTGAACTTTCTATTCAAGACTGATCTGGGGAAGTGGTGTAGTGCCCTGAAAAGATGACGTATTCTAGTGAGGGACATGGTGGGGCTAGAAGAGTTATCTGTAGGAGACAAACTCGTGGAAACCGTAGACGTAATTATTATCGGTAGCGGTCAGGGCGGAGTACCGCTGGCAACGGATTGGGCCAAAGAAGGACGTAAAGTTGTTGTTTTTGAGCGGGATTCTTTAGGAGGGAGCTGTATCAACTATGGCTGTACTCCCTCTAAGGCTTTCCTCGCCGCAGCGCACTCCGCAGGACGTGCTCGCTTAGCAGAAAATTTAGGAGTACGCGCTCAGGTTGAGGTAGATGTTCCCGCCGTGATGAATCGAGTGCGCGAGATTCGGAGCAGCTTTCGTCAGGGAACGCGCAGCCGATTAGAGAGTGCCGGGGTTAAGGTTGTCTGTGCGGAAGCGTCCTTTAGCGGTGAGCGCACCGTTGCCGGAGGAGACGTAACGGTGCAGGCTCCTCTCGTTGTGATTAATACTGGCACCTCTGCTTTTGTCCCTTCTATCCCTGGTTTAGCAGAAACTCCTTATTTGACCAATCGGAACTTCTTCGATTTAGAAACCTTGCCACCGCGTTTACTCGTTCTCGGTGGCGGCTACATCGGCATGGAACTCGGTCAAGGCGCGGCGCGGATGGGGAGCGAAACCCAGATAATTGTGCGAGGCGATCGCCTGCTCAACCACGAAGAGGAGGACGCGAGTGAAGTGTTGGCAGAGGCATTTCAGCGCGACGGCATCGGGCTTCATTTCAATGTAGATGTGGAGAACGTGTCTGATGAGGATGACGTGTTTACTCTTAGTCTTAGCAACGGTCAGTCTCTTCAAGGCGAAGGAGTTCTGATTACTACAGGACGCAAGCCCAATACCGAAAAGCTGAATGCCGCAGCGGCGGGAGTGGAGCTAGATGGGAAAGGCTATGTCAAAATTGACGATCAGTTCCGCACCACCAGCGAAGGAATTTATGCCATTGGAGATGTCGCCAAACAGCCGGCCTTTACCCACGTCTCCTGGGAAGATTACCGCCGCCTTAAGGGAATTTTGAATGGGGAGCAGAGAACCCGACGCGATCGCGTCTTGGGATACGCGACCTATACCGAACCGCAAGTCGGACGAGTGGGCCTGACGCTAGCGCAGGCGCAACAGCAGGGCATCAATGCCCGTGCCGTGACGATGCCCCTCAATGACGTAGCGCGGGCCATTGAATGGGGGCAGGACTTAGGATTTTACCGCCTGGTGGTCGATAGCGATACAGACAAGATTCTAGGAGCCACGCTGGTTGGCTACGAAACGGCTGAACTAGTTCATGTCTTTTTATCTCTCATGGAGGCGGAAGCAACTTGGCAGGTGCTAGAGCAGTCGGTGCACATTCATCCAACCTATGGCGAAGGGTTGCCGAGTTTGGCGCGAATGCTCATCGATGAAGATATGCCGACGTGCCCAAACATCTAGCATAGAAGAGGGGAAAGGGAAACTAGCGATCGCCTTGTCTTTGATGATGGTGTTGGCTAAAAATACTAATTAAGCTAGGAGGCAATAATGATAGAACTGGAAAATAAGGTAGCGTTAGTAACAGGAGCTACTTCGGGCATTGGCAAAGCAACCGCCCTCGCCCTTGGTAAAGCAGGCGCTCAAGTGGTTTTCTCTGGCAGACGCGAACAGGAAGGAGAAGACACGGCTAATCTGATTCGCCAAGCGGGGGCTGAATGTCTGTTTGTCCGTTCAGATGTCGCGAGCGAGGAAGATGTAAAAACTTTGGTGCAGAAAACCGTTGAAACCTACGGCAGTCTGGACTGTGCCTTCAACAATGCCGGCATCGAGCCGCCAGCCAAGCCACTTCACGAGCAGACGGTTGAGGACTTTGACAAACTGATGTCTGTTAATGTGCGCGGACTGTTCTTGTGCATGAAGTATGAACTTCAACAGATGCTCGCACAAGGATCTGGAGTGATTGTCAATAATTCTTCGATGGGTGGTCTCATCGGCTTCTCGGGCTTGAGTCCCTACATTGCCAGTAAACACGCCGTCATGGGGCTGACTCGTTCCGCTGCCCTCGACTATGCCAAGCAGGGCATTCGAATTAATGCTGTTAATCCCGGCATTATTAATACAGCCATGATTGACCGCACCGTTGAGAATGCAGGGAGCACCGCGTCCGATTTTGCCTCTGGCATACCAATGGGTCGCATGGGTCAACCTGAAGAAATTGCTCAAACGGTGGTCTTTCTGTGTAGTAATGCTGCTAGCTACATTACTGGACAGGCGATGGTCGTGGACGGCGGATTCACGGTGAATTAAAGGCTTAAAGAATCTGAGCGCTCTTTCTATGGACTAATACTATCTGAGTAGATATTAGTAATGCAGAAAAAGTTCAAGCTTTTTTTGAGGCGTACAATGCTCACAACATTACAGGGAGCACTTCTTGACGAATACAGTCTGTGGCGAAAGCAAAAACCGCTTGCAGAGATTCGGCAGTCAGAGAAGGGTAATTTTCTAAAATTTGCTGTTCTGTCCGACCAACGCTCAAAAGACCCAGCAGAAATTCTACAGACAGCCGAGTTTCTCTAACCACTGGCTTGCCCACAAGTACTTCAGGGTTAGCGTGAATGTAGTTCTGCCAATCCATGACATGACTCTTAGTTTGTTGAAACAACCATTTGTTTTTGTACGCTAGCTCATTAACTGCTAACTCACACAAGAGAAACCTATGACTGCTGAAGCCCAAAGACTACAGGAAAACCGCGATCGCACCGCCTACTGGTCTCGCTGGGGACCGTACCTAAGCGAGAGACAGTGGGGGACGGTCAGAGAAGACTACAGCCCCGATGGGTCGGCGTGGACCCATTTTCCTCACGATCAGGCCCGCAGTCGTGCCTATCGCTGGGGCGAAGACGGCATTGCCGGCATCAGCGATAATCATCAGCGGCTTTGCTTTGCCCTGGCTCTGTGGAACGAGCAAGACCCGATTCTCAAAGAGAGACTGTTTGGCTTAACGGGAAGCGAAGGCAATCACGGCGAAGATGTTAAGGAGTATTACTTTTACCTTGACAATACGCCGAGTCATTCCTACATGAAGTATCTCTACAAGTATCCCCAGGAGGCGTTTCCCTACGAGCAGCTAGTCGCCGAGAATCGACGCGATCGCATCTCTCCAGAATTTGAACTCCTCGATACCGGAATATTCGATGAGGATCGCTACTTTGATGTGTTTATCGAGTACGCTAAAAACACCGCTGAAGAGCTCTTGATCCGAGTCACGGCAGTCAATCGCGGTCCGGACGCTAAAGCGCTGCGTTTACTTCCTACCCTCTGGTTTCGCAATACGTGGTCTTGGCACAACAACGTTGAAAAGCCCCGCCTGAAAGTCAGCTCCCAAAAGGACAGTATCAGCGTCATTGAAGCGGCTCATCCGACGCTAGGAACCAGGTGGCTATACTGCAACGCTCCGGCTGACCTGCTGTTTGTCGAAAACGAAACGAATTTTGCCCGTCTCTACGGAGGGGAGAATTCATCTCCGTATGTTAAGGATGGGATCAACAACTATATCATTAATGGCGATCGCACTGCCGTTAATCCAGAGCAAATTGGAACGAAATGTGCTGCTTACTATCAACTCAACATTAGCCCTGGAGAGAGTCAATCTATTGAGCTACGCCTGGGTGACTTTGACTCCTTGCAGAATCCTTTTGGCGACGAATTTAACAGAATATTCCAGCAGCGCCAGCAGGAAGCAGACGAGTTTTACTATCGCCTCTATCCCCACCAGATGCCGGAAGACCATCGCCGCGTTCAGCGACAGGCGTTTGCGGGGATGCTGTGGAGCAAGCAGTATTACTACTACGTGGTTGAAGACTGGCTCAAGGGCGACCCGGCAATGTTAAAACCGCCAGCATCGAGAATCAACGGCAGAAACTCAGAGTGGATTCATCTGTTTAACGATGACATCATTTCCATGCCCGATAAGTGGGAGTATCCCTGGTATGCGGCGTGGGATTTAGCGTTTCATCTGATTCCGTTTGCCATTATTGATCCAGACTTTGCCAAGCTTCAGCTTTCCCGCCTCACGCGTGAATGGTATATGCATCCTAACGGGCAAATTCCCGCCTACGAGTGGGCGTTCGGCGACGTGAATCCTCCGGTGCAGGCGTGGGCCGCTTGGCAAATCTATCAGCTAGAGCAAAAGTTTTGGGGACGGCAGGACAAAGAGTTTTTAGAACGAGTGTTTCAAAAACTGCTGCTCAACTTTACCTGGTGGGTGAACCGCGAGGATGCCCAAGGCAAGAACGTGTTTGAGGGCGGATTCTTGGGCTTAGACAATATTGGGGTGTTTGATCGCAGTTCTCAACTGCCCACTGGGGGCAACCTCGAACAGGCCGACGCGACAAGCTGGATGGGCATGTATTGCCTCGGGATGCTGCATATTGCTCTCGAGCTAGCCCTGGATCGTCCCCCTTATGAAGACGTTGCCAGTAAGTTTTTTGAGCATTTCCTCTACATTGCCGATGCGATGAACCGAATTGGCGATGGGGTGTCGCTCTGGGATGAAGAGGATGGCTTCTACTATGATGCGATTAATTTTCCTAACGGCGATCGCTCTCTGTTAAAAGTCCGCTCTCTAGTGGGCTTAATTCCGCTGCTGGGAGTCAACGTGCTCGAACCAGAAACCATCGAAAAGCTGCCGGGATTCAAAAAGCGGTTGGAGTGGTTTATCCAACACCGCCCGGACCTCAAGCGCAACGTTGCCTGCATGGTCACAGAGGGACGGGGAGCCAAAAGACTGCTGGCGCTGTGTTATGCAACGCCTAGAGAGGACGGCAAACCCAATAAGCTTCAGCGCTTACTATCCTATATGCTCGACGAAGCGGAGTTCTTGAGCGATTACGGCATTCGCTCGGTTTCTAAGTATCATCAGAAGCATCCCTATATCTTTCACGCGAATGGAGAAGAGTATCGCGTCGATTACGAACCTGCCGAATCATCAACCGGACTGTTTGGCGGCAATTCTAACTGGCGCGGTCCTGTGTGGTTTCCCCTCAACTACCTGCTTCTAGAGGCACTCCAAAACTTTCATCGCTACCTCGGAGATGATTTCCAGGTTGAGTTTCCCACGGGGTCAGGGCAATTCAAAACTCTCGATGCAGTAACGGTAGAACTCTCTAAGCGGATGATGCGAATCTTTCTGCGGGATCCCTCGGGCAAAAGACCCGTTTTCGGAGGCATCGAGAAGTTTCAGAGCGACCCGCACTGGCGCGACTACATTCTGTTCCACGAATATTTTCATGGGGACCACGGTGCAGGACTCGGTGCGTCTCATCAAACGGGCTGGACAGGGCTAGTGGCACACATGATTCAACTATGTGCCGAGAGCAGTGAGGAACCTGCGGCTTCACTCTAGTGCTGTCGATGTTTAGTAATGCAAAGCATTGCGCAGAGGAGAGCCGACGAACTAATTGAAGAGGAAAGCACAGTTTCAGCCCAGGCCTTTCTCGCCACCGATGAAATCATCTCAGAAGATGGCATAGTCGCATCCGTAGATGCGCTAAGTCTGAGCGAAGTTGTGCTCTCAGGCCTCTACTTCCTCATTACTCCTTACTCCCTCTTCACCTCTTCCACAGACAAATCCAGTGCTTGCGCCACCTGTTCCGCACTTAAGCCCATTTCTAGCAGTTGGGGTATGGCATCTAATCTGGCTTGTCGTTCGGCATCAGCCCGCTGCTGTTCGGTATCAGCCCGCTGCTGTTCGGCATCGGCCCGCTGCTGTTCGGCATCAGCCCGTTGTTGCTGGGCTTCCTCTGGCAACAACACGACATGCCCTTCTCGGTCGTAGAACCGCAGCCACACAGCACTGTCATCTTCTACTACCCCACTCCAGATTCCCATCCACAGCTCTAGGCTTTGACACCATAACAATCCCTGAGAATTGGGAGCAATTGGCTGATAGCCTCGGTCGCTATCTAGGTGCCATCCCTGTAGGGAGTCCGCTTTAAACGGATGGAAAACAAAATAATCTTTGGTTTTGAAGACCTGTTCGTATAGCTGTTTTTTCTGTCCTAAGTCCTGCCTCTCGGTGGAGTCGGACAGTAGCTCGACAATCATATCCGGGTAGCGTCCGTTTTCTTCCCAAACCACCCATCCTAAGCGCCTAGAATTGTCTAGAACATCGAGGACAACAAAAAAATCTGGTCCTTTAAAGTCTCGGTTCCTGGCCTGTTCGCTGCTGTAATAGACGAACATGTTGCCGCCGATGAAATAGTTGTTTCGTTCTGCCCAATAGTGTTTGAGGGAACGAATCAGTAAATTCATGGCGATGCGGTGGCGATTGCTTTCCAAGGGTTCTCCGTCATCAAAGATTAAGTCCGTTGGCGGCAGGGGCGGTTGCCAGTCCTCGGAGTCGCCGGTTAAGCTAGGGTGGACTGTGGTGATTTCTGCTGACATCTAACCCACTTTTGGTAACGCGATCTTTATTGATTTTAGCTTGACTGGGAGGCAGGAAATGAGCCTAATTCGGTCTTGGACGAGCTTCTTAATGCAAGGGTCGCTCTCTTTCCTCTACAAGCAGTTTAGGCGATCGCTCTTTTTCATTCATGAGCAGTTCAGGCGATCGCCTAGCGCTGCCTACGGCAGATTGCTTTTTTCAATCTGTGAGATAATTAAACGAAAACCTTCTTTATTAGAATTAAAGACCAATGACCACAGTGAAGAGTCACGTCAAGAATTAGACTGCGACTTTATACCAATTAGAAAAAGTCATGAGAGACTTGATCCGTTGGGGAAAAGGGGAAAAGTTAAGGGGGAAAGGTAAACACAGCCAGCCTTTCCCTTTTAAGAGCCAACTCTTTGTTAGTTAGGAGAACTATCTCACTACTTTCGGTCAATGGTATTACTCCTGATACAGCTCGGGAAATTCTTCTTTGAGTCGCTCAATCTGCGGTAGGTCATGCACTACGACATACATATTGTAGGGATTGCGGGCAATGAAGTCTTGATGGTAGTCCTCCGCCGCATAAAATTCATCTAGAGGAGCTAACTCAGTCACGATTGGCTCATCAAAGAGCTGCGCTTCATCTAGTTGACTAATGTAGGATTCGGCAACCTGCTTCTGCTCGTCGTTGGTGAAGAAAATAGCCGAACGATACTGCGGTCCGACATCTGGTCCCTGCCGATTCAACTGGGTTGGGTCGTGTGCCACCGCAAAGAACACCTTAAGAAGCTGACCGTAGGAGATTTGCGACGGGTCGTAGGTTATTTTGATTCCCTCTGCATGGTCGGTTGCACCAGCGCTCACCGCCTCATAGTGAGCAGACTCTGAACTACCGCCCGAGTAGCCCGTCACGACCTCAGAAACGCCTCGAAGATGCTCAAACACCCCTTCCATGCCCCAAAAACAGCCGCCGGCAAAAACCGCTGTCTGTTCTTCCGAATTAGCAACCATTGAAACATCGGTCGCCGGGTCGGGAAATGCCGCCGCGGAAGGGGTCGATTCGCTCGCGTTGACCAAACGCACTGCGCCATAGGTCAATGCCATAGCAGACAGCGAAACAATGGATAAGCGACGCACAAAAGAGTTGGTAAGAGCACGATGTAGTGGCATAGATTGTAAAGTCCTTTAAATGTTTGGTAAAAGTGATTAGCTCTTAGCTGTTGGCTGTTTGCTCAAGAGCTTTCTCCGGTTAATTTTCTTTGATCAGATACGCTGTTTTGACTGAAGAATACACTAAGTTCTATCAGTTAGCTAAGAGCTCAGAGCTAACGGCCAAAAGCTTCTTGAACTGATATTTCAGACAGCTTGAGCCGTAAATTTAAGAGCAACGCCGTTCATGCAGTAGCGTTTTCCGGTGGGTGCCGGCCCGTCATCAAAAACGTGGCCTAAATGACCCCCGCAGCGACGACAGTGGACCTCTGTCCTGACCATAAATAGAGTTCGATCTTCAGAGGTGCCAATCGCATTATCTAGCGGAGCATAAAAGCTGGGCCAGCCTGTCCCACTCTCAAATTTAGTAGCGGAAGAAAACAGAGCCTGGTCACAGCCAGCACAACTGTAGATGCCTTCGCTGTCCTCCTCGTTGAGGGAACTACTGTACGGCGGTTCTGTTTGGTCTCGCCGCAAAACGGCAAACTGTGCAGGGGTCAAAATTCTGCGCCACTCTGCCTCTGTTTTAGTGACTTCAAAAGTTTTAGTGGGTGAGGCGATCGCTTTTGCTCCAGGTAGGTTGCTAGATAACCAAACAGATCCAAGTGCTGCTGCACCAGACAAGATGAAATGGCGTTTGTTCACGTTTTTCTTTGTTCTATTTGTCGTTATTTATAGTGTGGAGTCTCAATCTGTTTAGGATCTGAAACTAAGATTAAATATTGATGAGAAAAATCAGCTTCTCAATTCTATTTTAAAAGAAGGTTCTGCGCGATATTTGTTGTAACTTGAGCACAACAACACAAAAAAAGAGAAGCCCTTGCAAGCTTCTCAATCGTTCATTGCCTAATGCCAAAAGTGCTAGACCACGGGGAGTAATCTGCCTGGGTTCCCGCGATGCTTAATCTCGACTGTTAATGGCAATCAGTAGTCGCAGAATGAAGATAAACAGGTTGATGTAGGTCAGATACATCGAGAGAGCCGCCGGCAAATACTGCTCGTCTTTGTAGGTGCGCGGCAGAATGTAAAAGTCAACAACAGCAACACCGGCAAACAGCACAACTCCGATGCCGGAAATGGCAATCTCTAGCCAGCTCGGTGTATAAACTCCAAACAGAGAAAAGAGCAGTTGACCGACTAAAACGACGAGCAGCGCAATCACGCCGAGTCGGACAGTTTGCGCCAGCGCCATGCCGTCTTCATCAGAAAGGTTAGAGCCGATGCTGCGAGCGGTGATAAAGGTGACACCACAGCCCAGGGCGGCAAAGCCAATTCCCGGAATGCCGACTCCTGAAGTGTTGAGAGCAATAAAAAGGATTCCGCTCAGGGTATATCCCGAGAGCAGACTGTAAAGAGCCAGGAGCGGTAGTGCGGTGCTGTTGTTGCCTTTTTCGGCAATGCCGCGAGCGACAAAGAAAAGCACCAGTTCAGCAATAATCGCAATAAAGAAAGTGGTCATAAAGAGCTGCGGGTTGGTGCTAATCACTCCTAAACCACCATAGGCACCCGCTGCCGTTAGAATTAGCCCGCCACCAAGGTAAGGAAGGGCGTTAGCGATGACGTTAGGACCAACCAGTGCTTGTCCTCTCACTTCGCGCATCGCCTGACGAAAGTTACTTGTGTTGCTCATACAGAATCTATCGTGCAGATTTAACTATTTAGTCTATTTCTATTGTGTCTAAATCTTAGATAAATTGCCAGCCAAACGACCTACCCTAAAGACTTATTTCTAAAGAGTATTGAAGGACATTTGCTGCCACGGTTCCTGATTTTTTGTTGGTGGTTAATAGCTCCTGAGCTTCTACAAGTGTAACCTTTGCTGATTTTGCGAACGGCTCTGAGATATCTTTCTCCCGACACTATTTAGATGCGTAGTTGTGCGGAAGCTGGTGGAAGTAGGGCAAGACATTTCCGTAGAACAACGCTTTTACAAGCCTTTGAGGTTGCAGACAATAAAACTGTAAATAAACTCAGCGATGGCGAGCGCCTCGCACGGGTTAGCGTCGTTGAAACTGCAATTATGACTAAAGACATTAGGCTTCGTGGTGTTGAACTGTTGCTTGCCTACTCTCGCAATCCCTCGTTAAAACTGCGCAACAAAATTGTTGAGTTAAACATTGGTTTAGCCCGAAAAGTCGCTCATCAAATCAATCAGCAATGTGCTGAACCCTATGAAGATTTAGAGCAAATTGGCTCTTTAGGATTAATTCGAGCCATTGAACGGTTCGACCCGCTACAGGGAAATGCGTTTAGTTCTTTCGCCATTCCTTACATTCGCGGAGAAATTTTGCATTATCTTCGTGATAAAGGAAGCACCATGAAAATTCCCCGTCGTTGGCAAGAGCTTCACAACAAAGGGAGAAAGCTGCATCAACGCCTAGAAGCTACTCTTGGTCGTATTCCCAGCGATAGCGAGCTAGCTGAAGCCCTCGGGGTCTCTATACAGGAGTGGAATGAATGCCAGTTAGCTTTCCAGAATCGAACGCCAGTAAGTTTAGATGCTGTGATCAGTCAATCTTCTGACACCTTAACTCTAGGAGAAACTTTAGCGGCTCCGCTGTGTCAGACTGCGCAAATCCAGGAAGAACGCCTGCTGCTGCAAAAAGCGATTGAACAGTTGGAAACGAAGACAAAAGCCGCCATCGAATATGTCTACCTGCGAGATTTACCGCGTAGAGAAGCGGCCAAACAAATTGGCGTCAGCCCAATGACGGTAACAAGACATCTTAAAAAGGGAGTTGAGCAATTAGAAAACCTGTTGCAGCTTCAAGCTGCTTAGGTCGGCGAGATAAGCGAAAACGCGGCTCCGTTTCAGTAGCCACAGATAGCCCGACATCTAGTGCAACGTGGTTAGTGGCGAGTCGCAATCGAGAAAGACGTTGCCTACTGACGACTAGCTCAACGAGCAGTATCACACTTATGTTATAAAGAAAGTATAAAATGCGACAAAATACGCTCTTAAATGTTATATTTAGGGTAGTGGCATTCCCCTGAAACCCTATAAACATCCGCCACTTCGGAGGTTAAATAATGTCAACTGATTTATACCAAGCTTTATCCGTTATTGCTGTTGTTTCAGTCTCCTGCGCTATTCTGTCTCCACTGCTCTGCTGGGTGCTGCCGAATAGAACCCGTTCGGTTTAAGGCACTCTTGGCGATCGCTATTCAAAGCTTGTTTGAAAGCTGGAGTTGAGCGTTTCAATGGCTAGCTGGCCTTCTTTCCAGCCTAGGGAAATTGGTGATCGCTCGGGATTGGGGCCAGAGTACAAAGCAAAGTTGAACCAATTCCTTTTTTCTCCGTTGCGAACCAGTAACGGTAGCTCAAGATCGTAAACAAATCTTAAGGTGTTCCCGTCAGTACTCTGAAGCAGCACTTCTCCTGCCGAGAGCTTAGTTAGGTTAAGCTCACTGTTTGCTTTGACAGACTGTTTAAATGAGTCATAGCTGCCGCTCTCGGCTTCACCGACTTCTAAAGCAAAACCGGCATAGTGGCCAGTCGTGTTTGCCCTGTAGGTTTGTTCTTGGGAATACCGTTTCGTGAGTTTCTCTTTGGGAATCGTCACTGGAGTAAAATTCTCCAGGTTAATAGGGCGTACGGCTAACCACGTTTTTTCTAACCGGAAAAACCAAATTCCATCTTCTACTTCTGAGAGCGCAGCTTGAGGAAGCTGAAAGAAGAAGGGGCGGTCAGCAGGACGCAGCCAGACCAGCAGATTGCGGAATTGTCCGATCTGGTCGCCCTGATTTTTGCCGGGACGCACCCACTCGCCACCCGTGTTGGCCACAAAATAGTCCACGCCGCGCTCGGAGTTGTACGCCATCAGTTTAAAGGGAGCCAGATCCCCATCGGGAAACGTTCCCACAACGCTGCCCATCTGATAGGTATTACTAATAAAGGTAGTTTCCCAGTAACCTGGCTGGCGATCGGCTCCTGGCTTCCAGTTTTCGTAAACCGGCTTGGTGCTAAAAATCTCAACGGGCTTCTCAATTTGCTTGCGAGCGAGGGCAACTACAGCTTGAGGTGGTCGATAGGAACTGGTGATCAGGTAGAGAGAATCTAGCTCGGGATTGGGAGTGGGCAGAGGAACATCCCCAAAGTACAGCGAAAAAGTGCGAGCCGCCGCCGAGCCGTAAACTACATTGCCACCACCGTAATCCCGCTTAGAAGGTCCACCCCAGCCGCCGCGATAGTACTTGACCGCCGCCGCCGCTGAGAGCCAGTCGAGGGCAGCCTTGGCCATCTGCTTGACCTCTGGATCTCGGGCAAAGTCGTAGAGATTGAGGTAGGGCGCAAACGTATGGCCATGATAGACGACGGAATCCCACTCCCCCATGCCGATGTGATAGAGCGCCCACACGTAGCGATTCAGTTTCTGCTTGTAGAGGAGGCGCGTTGATTCATTTCCGGTTTCTTCGGCCATCAGATACACTGCTACCTCTCGCATCGCTCTGAGGTTATCGGTGTTGCGGCCATCCACCCAGCCTCCGCGTGTGCTGATATCCCAGTCTTGACCGCTGCCGTCACCATGTCCGTAAACGGGATGAGGGCGCGTGAGGGGATCGGTTTGCGTCCAGGCTTTGGCTCCGCGAAACATCCTTTCTCGATAGGCGGGATCGAGCTCCTCCCCCAGCAAAAAGTATTTGCGGATCTGTCCTTTAATCGTAAAGCTATAGTAGTAATCGATGCCTGCGGTATGCTCGTGCTTTTGGGCCTCGGGATCTTCTGATTGCAGAAACTTGAGCGCTCGCTGGCGATTTCCGGCTAAGAAATCGAACATCGCCTTCGGGTAGGAGCGCTTTTCGTTTTCTCCGTAGGCGTTACCGTACTCCTGGTCAGCGTAATGGTCAATAACGGCGGCGGTACGCTGCTGAAACTCAGCTTCTAGTTCAGGAGCCCAGTCATTCTCGAGCTGAGGGTCAACGGCTGGCAGATTAATGCCTCCGGGCTGAGAAGTCGGGGAGCGATCGCGACTCATGGTTGGTACAGCACAGCTAGCAGCCACTAGTAAGACTATAGCAGCGTTGAGAAACCGCTTCATTTTCATTTGACCTGAGCGCCGTGACTGCGGGGATTGCTGGCCTGAGCGGCTGCTTCTACTGGAGAGTTAAGTTCTGACATCTGTCCTCGATAGGTATAGGGAAGCGGTAAATCGGCGACAAGGGCGGCTAAGTCCGCTTGCAGCACAGAACGAGGCTGTTCGCCAATCGTTTCGGCGATCGCTTCTCCGGCGGCGTTAAAAAAAACAAAGTGCGGAATGCCGTCAACCTGGTAGCGCAGCACTTCTGGCAGCCACTTGGTGTTGTCTACGTTGAGCATGACAAAATTTATCTCTTGGGCGTACTGCTGCTTGAGGTCGGCTAAGTCTTCTGCCATCGCCTGACAGCTTGTACACCAGTTGGCGTAGAATTCAGTTAGAGTCGGCTTACCGTTGCTGAGGGCAACTTCTAGCGGAACCGACTGCTCTGCTTGAGCTTCGAGAGTCGCTCCTTGGGTTTGCAGTCCTAAAAAGACGGCGACGCTCAGAGCAACTGCGGCGATCGCAATTAAAATATTTCTCAGGCGCGTACTCCTTGTTTGGTCAGATATATTCTCGCTCATGTCCAACTCTGTAAACTGTCATCTTTATTGTATCTAGTCGTTTCTTGCCTCCGAACGCACCATGAAAAAACGGGTGACCCTCAACTTCCCCCAGCGGACTGTTCACATGCCAGTCACCTATCGGCTGGCGAAAGATTACAACGTAGCCGCCAACATTATCCGCGCTCAGGTGGCCCCCAATCAAATCGGCACGTTAGTTGTCGAACTGTCTGGAGATATTGACGAACTCGAAGCGGCCATCGAGTGGATGCGATCGCAGAATATTACGGTCTCTCTGGCCAGTCGAGAAATTCTCATCGACGAACAAAGCTGCGTTGACTGTGGCCTCTGTACGGGAGTGTGCCCCACCGAGGCGCTCACCCTGGAGCCGGATACCTTTCAGCTCAAATTTTGGCGATCGCGCTGCGTTGTTTGCGAACAGTGTATTCCCACCTGTCCGGTACAGGCAATATCTGTCAATCTTTAGCCGCTTTTATAGCAGGATTAAGGCTGGCAGCTATTAGGGTCAAAAAGCACAATTGTTTTTAATAGCAACCAAACTATTCCGCTTGCTATTTGTGTCCAGTGTTGTCTGAGACTTCAATGACCTCTAAGCGCGAACTTCTAATTCCCATGCCGGAGTAAACTGAATTTTTCCTTCCTCAACGAGCTTCCAAGCCGCTTCCTTCGTCGCTCTACTGGGCAAGGATTCCTCCAGGCAAAGCTTTTCCAACTCCTGGAGGCTGAGGGGAGTACCATACTGCTGAAGAAGGACGAGTAAACGAGATTCAGCTTTGTGTCTCTGTTGTTGCGCGTTCATGATCAGTACAGTAAATAGGGACAGTTTCCTTCCGTCACGAGGGACTGGCATTGACTGTGATCGTCTTCTCAGCCACCTTGGATTATACTATATATAGCGTAATTAATAACGCTATAAATGTATGTAGCGTTAAGTACATTTGCACTAAAACCATAACTAACACAAGATTCCTGTCCCGTCGGCTGAAGCAACGAGTTTCTCTACCAGCAACGGCTAATCTGCGGCTTTCGTTGTTACCGTTTTAAGACGGCTATGATTTTGGTAAACCTTTTCAATTTCTAGCTTCTTGCCCTCGGTAGCAAACAGCGGTAGGATTTCGCGACTAAATGCTTCGGAGGCTTTAGAGCGATACCGATTCGGATTAAGAATCAATGAAAGAGTCCGTCTCACTTCTACTCCCTCAATGCGGGCGCGGTGCAGAATTTCCATTTGAAGCTCTTTGTCGATGGCTGTAATAGAGACAAACGCCGCTCCCAATCCAGACTGAACGGCATTTTTGATGGCCTCGATGGAGTTGAGTTCCATCTCAATTTTGAGACGCTTAGTATTGATATTGCAGCGGGTGAGCACCTGATCGATCACCTTGCGAATGGTCGATTGAGAGTCTAGGGCAATAAAATTCAGCCGATATAAATCTTCTTTTTGAATCGTGTCTACTTTTGCCAGCGGATGCATCGCTGGTAAAATGAGCGCCAGTTCGTCTTCAGCGTAGGGAATAATTTCCAGAGTATCTTGCAATTCTGCGGGGACTTCACCACCGATGATGGCTAAATCGACTTGTCCATTGGCTACGCCCCAAGACGTACGTCGAGTGGAATGAACCTGCAATTGAACGGCGACGTCAGGATACTTTTGTCGAAATAGCCCGATCATCCGTGGAATCAAATAGGTTCCGGTTGTCTGCGAAGCTCCCACAATTAACGTTCCGCCCTGAAGATTCTGCAAATCTTCGATGGCGCGACGGGTTTCTTGACAAAGGGCAATGATTTTTTCTCCGTAACTGAGCAGCAAATGCCCCGCTTCCGTTAACTGCGCTCTCCGTCCGCCGCGATCGAAAAGAGGGACGTTGAGTTGTTTTTCGAGGTTTTGGACCTGCAAACTAACGGCTGGCTGAGAAACGTAGAGACTGTCGGCTGCTCGCTTAAAACTCCCCTCAGCAGCGATCGCTTTGAGAATGCGAAGTTGGTCTAGGGTAAACGGAATATCAGACATAGCTTCCTGATGAGAAATTGATGAGCAGCCGAGATTGGGTTAAGTCGTTAAAAGTCTTGCCCCCCGTTGATTGAAACTCAAAGCTCCGGTGTCAAACTTTTCCGCTGCCAGTCAGCGGAAACCAACTGGCACATCGGAGGTCGCTTGCCTAGACGGCTTTGAGCAGGCTCAACAAAGTTACAACAGTGTACGGCCATAACACGACACCTTGAAGTAAATTTATGCTAATCGTAATGAATACAAGACTTACCACACAACCATAGAGATTCTTTGAGAGTAACACAACAAGGGGGCTCGATTCTGAATAAATTTGCCGGGTGTCGTTGTTACCATTGGAATTAATCTGATTAAGCGTTTGAGATTGCTGTATGTGGGGAACAACCTGGCTCACGGCGAGCCACTGGATTATGCTCGGACTACTGATTACCTTTGCGATCGCCCATAGCGGACTGGCTGCTCTGCGACCGTGGGGAGAAGCCCAAATGGGCCCAAGAGCCTATCGAGTAATGTTTGCGGGGGTTAGTCTGCCTCTAGCCGTTGTCCTCATTGTGTACTTTTTCAATCATCGCTATGATGGGTTCATGCTGTGGCAGCTCCAGCTTATTCCCGGCATTAAAGCAGTTGTCTGGTTGCTTTCGGCGATTTCCTTCATTTTTCTTTACCCAGCTACCTTCAACCTCCTCGAAATTGCCGCCGTCGAAAAGCCTCAGGTGCATCTCTTTGAAACCGGTATTATTCGGGTCACTCGTCATCCACAAATGGTTGGGCAGATCATTTGGTGTGTTGCTCATACCCTGTGGATCGGGACGACGTTTACGTTAGTCACGTCTCTTGGTTTAGTCGGTCACCATCTGTTTGCCGTTTGGCATGGCGATCATCGTCTGCAGCAACGCTACGGAGAGGCGTTTGCCGCCGTGAAAGAACGCACATCAGTGATTCCTTTTCTCGCCATTGCTGATGGTCGTCAAACGCTCAAATGGCAAGAATTTTGGCGTCCTGCCTATCTAGGAGTAACTGTCTTTGTTCTGCTCGTTTGGTGGGGTCATCCTTGGCTATTGCAGACAACGGCTAGGGTCAATTGGTGATTCTGGCAAATCCGCTGTGACAAACGATCCTAAATCAATGTAGGATAGTGAGAAATCCTATTAAAATCAGCTTTAACAGTCTGGGATCATGTTGTTATCAGTTAACGAGCAAAACTTTTCTAAGAAAGTTTTACAATCTTCACAGCCAGTCCTTGTCCATTTCTGGGCTCCTTGGTGTGGACTTTGCAAAGCAATCGAGCCCTCACTCCTCAAGGTTCAGGCAACCTGGGAAGGGCATCTTCAGGTTTTTGGGGTGAATGCTGACAATAATTTTAGACTGTCAAATTCTTACCGGCTGCAAATTTTACCGACTCTGATTCTTTTTGAACAGGGAGAAGTGATTTATCGTCTGGAGGGCTTTCAGGGCAGAGAGTATCTGCATCGCGCTCTGGACTCTGTCCTCGCTAGTCTTTCAGCTCAGTCAGCTTAACAAGCGACTGAGCTGAGGTTTATTGAGCCGCTGAGTGGTGCTAGCACTCCTCAGCGGCTTTTTTTTGTGCATCCGCTGTTAAAGAAACGGACGGGCGAGAAAGAAGCTGCATATCGATTTGGCATCCACGGCTTCTCCTGATTGGATTGCCTGCTCTAACTCCTGCGGAGAGAGAATAACGGTTTCGATATCTTCATCCTCATCCTGTTGCGGGGCGACTGCCAGCTTTTCTAAATCTTGGGCTAAAAAGGCATAAATATACTCGTCAGAATATCCGGGAGCCAGGGCAAATTTCCCTAAATCCCGCCAGTGGTGGGCGCGATATCCCGTTTCTTCTTCAATCTCTCGTCGAATCGTTTCGGCTGGACTTTCGCTAGGCTCGATGGTTCCTGCCGGAAACTCCAGCAATCTTCCCTGCACCGTGAAGCGATACTGCCGTAACAGTACCAAATTTCCGTCAGACGTAACCGGAACCGCTAGCGCGCCGCCGGGATGACGGACGCACTCCCAATTTCCGGTAGCGCCGTTGGGAAGACGGAGGGCATTAACTTCAAAATTGAACTTGCGTCCTTGGTAGAAAAGTTTTTGCTGAAGAATTTCTGGCGGTTCTTGACCTGGTGACATAACCCTACAGTTGAGTGATTCCAGAACAGTCTACCGCCTGAACGAGCTGAGCGATCGCCATTCCTGTCACGGGATCGACCCAATCAGGGGCAATTTCTGCCAGCGGTACTAAGACAAACCCTCTTTCTCGCATTCGCGGGTGGGGAATTTGGAGACTGGGCGTTTCTAGGATCAAATCTTCAAACAAAAGCAGGTCCAGATCGAGCGTTCTTGCCCCCCATCTTACTCGGCGTTCTCGACCAAGCTTTTGCTCAACCATAAGTAAAGCTTCTAAGAGTTGCTGCGGGTTCAATTCCACCGCCAGCACAGCGCAACCATTAATATAATCTGGCTGGGGCGGACCGACTGGTGCAGTCCGATACCAGCTTGAACACTGTTGTACCTCAACTCCCGGAGTTTGAGATAGGGCTTGCACCGCTTGTGCTACCGTGGCGCGAGAATTGCCAAGATTACTGCCAAGAGCGATCGCACTATAATGCACCATGACCGACAATTTGGAGAAAAGGTACGCCCAACTAGTGGGGGAAAGGGTGGCTCTTCAATTTACTTAGCTCTTTTCCTGTTCTTAAGGGAGCTAGCTGATTAAGCCAGCTCGAATTTTATCCGCAAGGAGGACAAACGACTCCTTCACCGCAGTCATCGTCTGACTCTCCTGGGTTCCAACTACAGCTTGGCTCATCGTAGCCAAGATCGTCCTCTACACTATTTTCAGACAACGGCTCTAACGGTGATGATGGCTTAAACAAAGATTGAGCATCCGCTGTTGTTTTTATGTCTTGGGACTGAGGTTTACTGACCATACTCAGCTAAAAGTTCTGTAATTCATCATCTCTACCATAGCTCTCACTTTGTATATTTGAATAGAGCCGCCTTGAGTTGCCAAAGCAGTTTGAAGGGGAGTGTTAGAATAGGAAAGCACTAAAGCGTTATTGGCTTGGGGAATTAGCTCAGTTGGTAGAGCGCTGCGATCGCACCGCAGAGGTCAGGAGTTCGAATCTCCTATTCTCCATACTCTCTTCGCCTTAATAGAAAGGGACTTGCGCGATTCAAGCAATTTCATTCTTCTCATATTCTTCTCGCTGCATTTATAGAGCTTGTCAAAAGAAAACCGCCAGAACCTGTTGGCGGCGATAGTTCTGGCGGTTAGAGTACGAATATGTTGTTCCTAGTCCTGATCGATATTGTTAGTCCTGATTTGTTTGATTTGTGCCTGTTTGTCTGCCCAGATTCTTCTCAGAAGCGGGTGTCTAAACAAAGGTCTTCAAGCCAGCGTAACAAGGAAGCCTGATTGTAGCGAACGGTGCGAGAATTAAATCTCACCCAGTCTTCGCCTTCTTTGAGGATTCCCTGCTGTCTGTACTTTTTGAGAGTATGAGGTGATAGCCCCGTAATCTCTGCCGCCTGGTGTTTATCGATGAATTTATGGATTCTAGAGGACATATTCGCTCATGTAAGAGGACTGTAAACTATTTTAGCCTTCCTCTTTTTGCAATGGCGACTTCATTTACTTCTGATGCTAGCTGACTCTGTTTTTCTCACGCTAGCGAGCTTTTAGTTTACATCTACGTCACTTAGAAACTGTTTAAATTATGGAAATCGAGTGGAGCAGTAGAATATTACCACGTACTTATTCAGAATAGAGAAGGATAAGCATCTCGACTTCAATTCTCAAGTGGATGTAGAAGCCCATCAAAACGTAGATATTTCCAAGCTCAAAATCTTACATAAAGCACTTTTTATCCTACCGACCCCTGCATTTTTAGCAGCCACAAGCTTGACAAGGAGCGGATTTGACCTCAATATCTTTCTCTAAAACATGGGAACATTAGTTAGGCAAGAAGTGGGCGACCTATTTTTGGGAAACTTGCCACGGCTCATAAAGGTTTAATTCTAGACCAACCCACCCCCCTACCCCCTACAGAGAGCAGAAAATCCTCTAGCTCATCAGAATTGTGGTGGAAATGAGTCCTTCTGGCTTAGCTTTGCTTAATTAACTTGTCCGAAAACTCAATAGATTCAAACCTCCCTAGGACAGCAGCGGCTGTCCTTTTTTTGTTGCCAAGAACAAAAGGAGGAAAAGAAAACAAACAGAAAGCAAAGAAACAAAAAGGGAAATCAAAACAATTCCCAGGGCGAAATTACGACGAAAAATGGACCTCGCTACAGGTCCATCAACTCATAAAACTTAAGGAAATTCTACCATGACTAACTTCAAACACATTAACTCTGTCTTCAATCCCCAAGCCTCTAAAGCCGCTAAAGCGGCCCGCGAAGCCGAACGAGAAGTGCGCGGAGCCATGAACAACTACAAGCCTCTCTACTACGGACTGCGATCGCTGTGGTGGAAGTCTCTAGACAAGAGCGAGATCTGGCGCGATGCCTATCAACACGGCGAACTGGAGCAATACGTCATCGCTCCCGGCACTCGTAATGCTGCTGGCTACTACACTCCCACCGAATACGATATGGACCGCATCAACCAGGATTTCTGGTCGAAGAAGCGTCAGGAGTTCTACGAGCAGTTTGAGTCAGAGTTCTGGCTAGCGGACTTTAACCACTTGTCCAAAGAGTCTGCCCTCAAGCAGGTGCAGGGACGAACCCGGCATTTACTCAAAGTCGCTCTAGAGATGTTTGCCGATGTCCTCGTTAACGAAGACAGCGATGCACCACCCCTAATACAGGTACGCCTTGCTCTGGCAGAGATCAACCGCGCCAATCTAGAGAAGCTAAATGCCCGTCGCGCCGAACACGAGCAGCGAGTGTCCCTCAAGCACGCGGAAACCCTCATGGCTCGCTCTGAAAGTACTCCTCAAAGTCGAGCAGCGCAGGTACGCAAGCGTAAGCAGCAGGAAGCCGCCACTTGGCTTGCCGAGAATGCCGAGCAGCTAGCCGACCTGCCGCCAGCCGAGGAGCCAAACGTCACCGCTAACGGTCACTCCTAACTCACCCCGTTACTCAACTCATTCCCCAACGCCAGGGCAGAGTGCTTCTGCTCTGGCTTTTTTCATGTTTGCCACTATTCACTTCAGGAAAGAATGATGAATCGCTTCACCCCCAGTCGCTACCAATCCAATATCTTCGACTTCATTGCCAACGGTCGCGGAGATGCCGTCGTTGATGCCGTTCCCGGCAGCGGTAAAACCACCACCTGTATCGAAGGCTCCAAGCACCTCCGTTCCTCTCGTGCCCTGTTCCTTGCCTTTAACCGCCACATCGCTCAGGAACTCGACCGTCGCCTAGGAACCATGCCTGCCAAAACCATTCACGCCTTGGGCATGTCGGCGCTGCGTCCCTTGGGCAAGCTGCGCGTAGACCAGTACAAGTATTCCCATCTGATTCAGAACTATCTCAAAGACAAGGGCATTAATAGTTCCGATTATGAGTCAGTCCGGGAGCGCATTCAGTCACTTCTCGGTCTGACCCAACTAACGCTGACCGATGCTAAAGACGAAGCGGCTCTCTTATCGCTAGCTCATCACTTTGACCTCGATACAGCGGACTGGCAGTTCACCGCCAGAGCCATTGCTCCCATCCTCAAAGAAGGTATCGCTCTTGCCTCAACCGCCATTGACTTCAACGATATGGTCTGGCTGCCCCATGTTCTTAAGCTCCAGCCTCGCAAGGTAGACTGGCTGTTTGTAGATGAAGCTCAAGACCTTAATCGAGCGCAGCTAGAGCTAGTGCTCAAGTGCCGAAGCAACGGCGGACGGATGCTGTTTGTCGGCGATAAGCGCCAAGCTCTTTACGGATTTGCCGGAGCTGATTCCCGCTCAATCCAAACCATCATCGACCGCACTACCGCTCAGATTCTGCCCTTGAGTATCTGCTACCGCTGCCCGATCAAGCACGTTGAACTCGCTGCTGAAATCTACCCCGGCATCGAATCGGCCCCAGGAGCTGGTGCCGGAACCGTTGAGGAACTGCACGAAGACGATTTACCAACGCTGGTGCGCGAAGGCGACCTGATTTTGTGTCGAGAGAATGCCCCGCTGGTGGAGGTTTGCCTAAAGCTGATTCGCTCTGGCATACCTGCTAGAGTGCGCGGGCGGGACGTTAGTAAAAGCCTCAAGTCCGTTCTCAAGCAGCTCCAGAACTATCCGGGCTATAGCTTCAGTCACTTTCTAGACTACCTAGATCAATACCGTCACGAACAAGTGTCCCTCAAACAGCAGCAAAACGATTCAGAGCTAGCCGTTGCCGCTATTGAAGATAAAGTGGCGACTCTCAGAGCGATTTATCAGTTCTGCCGCCCCACCAGTAGCGCCGAGATGAATCAAGCCATTGCTGACCTATTCAGTCAGGAACGCGCGAGCGTTTGGCTCTCGACGGTCCATCGCGCCAAAGGATTAGAGGCTGAGCGGGTGTTCCTGCTGCACCCCGATAAGATGCCTCATCCCAATGCGAAGAAGCCGTGGGAAGTAGAGCAAGAGATGAACGCTAAGTATGTCGCTCTGACGCGGAGCAAGCAGGATTTGTTCTTAGTGTACGAGTAACGCCAAGGTCAGCAACGGGCAGTTCGCTTGGGGTGGAGTCAGTGACTTCACCCATTGTTGCGATTGAACATCAACCAATGACCAAGAAAACGAAACAGTCTGAACAGCAAGCACTTGAGCAAGCCTATAAAGAATGGCTAGAGAGACAAGCCTACCAACAAGATTCCTGGGCAGATACTCATCTTACCCATACAGGAGGAAACCATGCATAGCTGGAGCGATATCAACTTTGAGCTGACGGAGACAGACGTGCCGATGGTGACAACCGTTGCCGAACAGCAGAAGGTTCTACTGTACTCGGCTGGGTGCTTGCCCGGACAAGACGGCAGAGGGTTCACTCTGTGCCTGAAGCCTGCTCACATCCCGGTGATTGAGAAACTGCTGGCAGAGCTTTATGCCCTTAAGGACGTTTCTCCGGCAGATTCAGACCTAGAGGCTATTGGAGTTGTGCCTTGGTAGTGCGCGAGCGCTGATAGCTTACCCAAACCAAAGAGTAAGGAGTTAATGCCTTGCTCTTTGTCTTTCATTCACGTTTAGGAGTAAACATGAGCACTTTATTCGAGATTTCCCAGGACTTAACCGCGCTAATGGAGGGGTTGGAAAGCTTTATTGAGCATCCCGAAGACCAAGAACAGGCGATTCAAGAGTGGTTTCTCCAGCTCGAAGCTGCCGAACGTGCCAGAGATGATAAACTCGACAGCTACTGCGCTCTGATTAAAGAGCTGGATGCCAGGATCGGGGCGAGAAAAGCGGAAGGTCAACGGCTGTTGGGTCGAGTCAAGGTAGATGAGCGGCTGAGGCAGTGTCTCAAGAACAACCTTCAGTATTTCTTCGAGAAACAGAGCCTCAAAACGGTGGATACCCGTCGCTTTAAGGTCTCTCTCTGCGCTACTGGCGGTCATCCTCCGGTCAACTTGTCCGTTATGCCAGAAGATTTACCCCTCAAATATCAAATTGTCACCGTTAAAGCCGATACCAGCGCCATTCGAGATGCCCTCCAGCGAGGCGAATCAGTCAGCGGAGCGTCACTGGCAGAAAGAGGGAGACACATTCGCATTAGTTAATCAACTGGCTCTCGCCGAGAGTGCAAACAAGCTGTCAAGGAAAGAGATAAGATGAGCATTACCGTATTCGAGCATAAGCAAGCTAAAGTAATCATTCCCACTACGCCCTACCGGGTTCGCTGTAACTGTGCAGCAATGGTTGGTCAGTTTACCATTGGGGCAGCAGAAGATGGGGTACTCAAGGGACGAGAAGCGGAGCTGGTCATCGTCAAGACCATTGCCCTTCAGGGAGACCTAGGACAAACTAAAGATGCCAGTTGGCTTCAGGTATGGTTTATCCCGGTAAGCGGGCAACTGCCTCAGAACCTGCTGATGGTGACGCACCTGAAGACCCAGAGTGCCGATAATCTCGGTCGGCTGGAAACGGAGTTCGTTATTGAGGGGCAAGACCTAAACCAGTCGGTGTTTAAGGCGGAGTTTGTCAAGCGAGCGGGGGCTTACGGGGACTACTGGGCGGTGCGCTGGACTCATCGAGCACCGCAGTCTGAGGTAGAGCAGGATTTGTTGGAGGCGGCGGCTCTGTTGCGGGACAATTTACCGCTCTTTGATGCGGAAACGACTCGCAATATGAAGCTTGTAAGTAACGAGGTGAAGCTTTCGTTGCCGGAATCTGCCAGCCGGGGGCGAAGAACTAAGAAATAGATAGCTTAGCCGGGGGCGAGTCAGTGTAGCTCGTCTCCTTCAGCAATGGAAGATTCAACCGGAATCAGTCCTGCTTGATTGCTATTACTTACTATTGTTTGAAGATATTATGGAGTTGGATTGCCAGGAGCTAAGGGGATGACATTAGCATCAAATGAACAAGCCGCTATCATCCGTACAGAGCGGGGACTCACGATTGCAGGAACGCGCATCACCCTCTACGATGTCATGGACTACGTGACGGCACAATATCCGCCTAAGTTTATCCAGGGATTATTTGAACTGACAGAGGAACAAATTAACGCTGCTTTAGCTTACATTAAGGCAAATCGTGCCACCGTTGAAGCAGAGTATCACACGGTTCTCAAGGAAGCTGAAGAGCTTCAGCAGTACTACGAAGAAAGAAACCGCGCTCTCATTACCCGACTGGCGGCTCAACCACCCAAACCTGGTCAAGAAGCTGTTCGAGCCAAACTTCAAGCTGCAAAAGCCAAGTTTGAATCTCGGTCGTGAACTTTTTGGTTGACCACAACCTGAGAGGACATGCCGTGCTTCTCTCAGGCACTATTCTAAGTGGCGGTTGGCTAGATTGGGTTTCCATCCGCTTTATCACGTTTGACGAGATGGGATTGCCAGTCAGCAGTGACGACCGGGAAGTTTGGCGAATAGCTCAATCAAATCAGATGATTTTGCTAACAGCCAATCGGAGTATGAAGGGTGAGAACTCGCTAGAGCAGGTGATGCGCGAGGAAATCATTTCTGCTTCCTTGCCCGTGATTACTATTGGTAATGCCGACCGTTTGTTGAGTGATCCTGGGTATCGAGAGCGGTGTGCAACTCGTTTGGTTGAGATTGTGCTTGACATTGATGATTACAGGGGTGTGAGTCGGTTGTTCATTCCTTAAAGTGGTTCCCGT
Source organism: Cyanophyceae cyanobacterium (assembly GCA_050331735.1). GTDB lineage: Bacteria > Cyanobacteriota > Cyanobacteriia > Cyanobacteriales > JBHJGN01 > JBHJGN01. The sequence goes on along the minus strand of JBHJGN010000094.1, from coordinate 10,040 downwards.
TAAATGTTACGGCTGCAATCAGCGGCAACAAGTAGCCTAGAACTCAGCACGATAGATCTCCCTATCGTCCGCTGCATTACTGAACGTTAAGCTTAAGCCCAACCCCTGTATTGCTCGGCTCTGTTCGTCTCCGCTTCGCTCCGACCAACGCCGCCTCGCGCCCACCATCCACCCCAGCCACCACCGCTGCCGCGACCGCTTATCAGCCGTCGCTCCTTCTAGAAAAAGAGAAAACAAAGCTAAATAAACAATACTGAACAAATACCAATAGCAAAGAAAGCCTCCCGGAACGGTTGATTAAAAACCTTCGACCATCGGGAGCTAATTTCATGTTTGCTAATGACAAGTCTACCGCCAAGCAAGACCGTAGTACCGGAGCCGTGTACGTTCACGGCGGACGCTATCAAACTACCGTTCAGCTCGCTAGCAAGGCACTGGACGAAGAGACGAGCCGCGAGTATGGTTCTCCCTTCCCAGCTCACGTTAAATCAGTTTCCTATGAGGGCTGGCTGAGCTATGAGGAAGTAGAGGAGCGTTTAGGAGACTTGCTACTGGAGTGGGATGTGATGTCCGTTAACTTCCACGACCTGGACCGTCTGCCGGACGAGTTTTAGATGCCTGACCTCGCCACGATTGGGCGAGGTTTTACTATATTGACTAAGGAGAAAACTAATGGCTCATGAGTTTCAACCCGGTGACGTAGTTGTGTCTGATTCCGATATGCCGTCTCTGGTGCTGGCTCGACGTGGGGACTACTACATTACCCGCACATTCCACTTCACCGCTAGCGGGCGCACCTTCAAAGGCTGTACCGATTACCAGTATCCAGCTTCAAGGTTGAGTCTGGCTGATGCGACCCAAACTCAGATGGTACGCAAAGCCGCTGAGAGAGTTGAACGGCGAGCAAGGACTGACTTGATCTGAAGCCTCAATGGTCTGACAAAAGGTTGCCTACTTTGTCCGACCTTTCATTATCTACATTGGGGGCATAACGTTCACAGGTAATTATGAAAAACAAACCTGAGACCAATAAAGCTGAAAGGCTAACGATACGCCTTTCAACTCAGACAAGGCAGGAACTTGAAAACCTCGCCTATCTGAAAAGACTTACTCTCTCTCAATTCTTGAGAGAAGCCATTCAGTTCTATCTACCACTAGTAAGGAGACAACTATCATGACACATCTCGAACAACAAGCTGCCGTTGCTTATATTATTGAAGAGCTAAATCGAAAAACTTTTAAAGCTCTCACTCGCGTTCTGCAATGGGTTAGTGGTGACTGCCATCACGAGAGTTTGTTTAGGAGAGCAGTTGAGATTATTGAAGAAGACTACCCTAAAACAGCGGAATGGTTACAGGATAGTCTAGAGAAACTCAAGGTTTAGTTGCTCAATCTGCTTAGATTCTTTGATAAGATTACTCCCTAACTCTTCCCCAGGAGTAGTCTTTTTTTATCTAAGTTAAGTTAATTACAGTTTGCATTTACGATACTTAGCTCATCTTATCAGTCAAGAGAATCTGCTAGAAAGCAACGTCTTCATGCTCCTCTCGCTTTAGCTTGGTGGCTAACTTCGTGTACCGCTGCTGCTCTTTTAACTGTCGTACCGCTAGCGCGATCGCCTTTTTGGGTTCAACTAAAACGGCTAGCTTCTTCACGCGAGGCAGTCCCGCATAGAGCAGATTGCGGCTCAGCATCCGGTAGTGCTGCATAAACATAGACAGAATCCCCATCGGATACTCCGAGCCTTGAAACTTGTGAATTGACACGCTTCACGCTAGGAAGACTTCATTGAGGTCAGCATAGTCGTAGTTGACCGCTTGCGCCTCGAACTGGATTGTCACTTCCTGTGCGGTCGTGTCAACGGCAGTAAGATCCCATATCTCCGTCGAATACTTCCCTATCGTAGTCGTTCTTGAGCTGGACAATAGTGAAAAGACGAACAACTCTCTCACCAGCCATTCCTCATAAGCGTATCTATACTCCTGCGCGATAAAACTCGCGCGCAATTTCTCCATTCATCTTCTTCTGTATCTAGACTCGCGTTATAGCGAATATCAAATCCATTGACTCGTTTCTGGGCATTGATATATTCATCGAGCTTTTCATCTAAAGTCTCAATCTGCTCAATCCACTCATCCTCAATTGTGTCCGGTAATGAGCCAAAGAGATCGAAGCGGTTTTTCATTCGCGCGGAAAGACGATCGTAGATTTTCTCGTCCACCGTGTCTTGATACACCAAATTCAGCATGTCAACCGTAGAGCGAGTTTGACCGAAACGCTTAATGCGACCAATGCGCTGTTCTAGACGGGTAGGGTTCCAAGGCAGATCGACATTGATCAGGGTTCCTAGGCGCTGAAGATTGAGTCCTTCGCAGGCTGCGTCTGTAGCCACCATGATTCTAAGAGCTTGCTCTTCAACGAGGCTTTTAAGAGTTTCCCGTTCAGCGTTGTTCCGGTCTTCTGACCCTCTAAACAGGGCGCTTTTGCCAGCCCCAGCATAGAGACCGATAAGTTGATCTGAAAATAGGGCTGCAAGCTGCTCTGCTACCCAGGCGGCAGTATCGTAATATTGGCTAAAGATTATACATCCGTGCTGAATCCAATTTTCCTGAGTGAGGTAGTGTTTTACAGCCTTTAACTTAGGGTCTTCTCCCTGCATCCTCTCCAAAGCATTAATAAGTTCTTGGAGAGTCTCTTGCTCAGCTACTGAAATTTCAATATTCTGGTTGGTTTCATCTTCACTTTCATCTTCAATCTGGCCTTCGAGGATCTTTTGAGCTGTATTCAGACCAGCAATACAACTAGAACAGAGACGCTGCTTCAGCAGGTTTTTCATGAAGCCAGCTCCCTGAACTCGCTGCCCGTAGGCTTTGCCGAAAGCGTCTGCTGCTTCATAAGCACGATCAAAAGCCTCGTCGGTTCTCAAAGCCCGTCGTTGAAACAATACTGAAAAGGTATTAGGACATTGACTTTTGGCTCTATTAGGGTGAAGATCTACGCCAACTCTCTGAAGTAGATTAGCCTCCTCAAGAACCTTTCGCTTGCGAAGAACCACATGGCGAACAATCGGATTGTGACGCTGAAAAAACCTCATGTTAGCCTCTTCAGTGTCTAAAAGATCTTCTAAATCATCGCGCACAGCGCAGGGAAGATCGACAACGGATGCAGTAACATCAAAAGCCCGCTCCTTCATTCCTAATTCACCCCGAATTTCGTGGATGACTCGTCTAAAGTCACTTTCGTTAGAGGTTTCCAGCGGCGGTAGCGGAGAGCGCAAAAACCGCCATGCCGCCTCTGGATCGTCTAGCCGCTCTTTGCCTGTAACTACTGGTATTACTTGCTCTGGGTGATGCCAGGGACTAAAATCACTACCTAGAACAAAGCGCCCCTCTCCCTGGTGCAGAATCCGCAGTTGATCCCACAGATCATCTACTTCTGTCTGTACTGGGGTAGCTGTGCCAAGCAGGACATGCTTTGATCGACTTGCTGCCTTGAGCATGAAATCTAACAGCGCGTTAGGTTGACCAGCATCTTTTCCCATGCCTTGCTTGCGGCGAGATTTATGGGATTCGTCCTGAATTAAGATTTCAAAGTTGACGTGGTTAAGGAGTTCTCGTTCTCTAGTGGGCTGGATAATCAGTCCGGTAGAAATAATTCCGATTCGTAGCGGGCAGCGCACGATATGTTCAGCCCCGCTAGGGGAAATCGCTCTGGCTTCTGGATCGAGCCATACTTTCTTCTGAGATGACCACCGGGCACAGGGAAGCCCTAACTTATCCAATAATTCCGTCTGCCACTGCTCTGTAAGTGTAGCAGGAGCAAAAATGGCAACAGGTCTTCGCCGAGCATAGAAACCACGATTGGCGATCGCCTGTTCATTTAAGAGAGTAAGCGCAAGCGTTGCTGTGCCTAAAGAAAGCGTTTTGCCCAAACCAACTTCATCAGCAATCAACAGCCTGACAACGCCGTGCCAGCGTAGGTGTTTCATGCACTCAGCAACAAAGGCACGTTGCCAAGGCTGCAACGAAAGCCCCTCTCGATACATAGGGGATTCTACAAGAGCCGCCGGAGCAATATTGTTGTGATCGGTTTCCTCGTCTTCTATCTGAATTTCAACCCGATGGGCACGTCGCCAGACTTCTTGAACGATAACTCTGGGTAAGGGGACTGCTCTAGACCAGAGGGCATCAAACTCAGCCTGAATCCAATCTACCCCCTCTTTGCTTTCATCAGACCACACAATTTCATAATGCTCCTGCCATCCTGCTCGCGTTTCATTCATAGAGCCGATGAAGCCAAGTCTGCGTCCATCTCTTAGTTCAATAACTCCTGCCTTGCCGTGTACAAAGCCGCAGAAGTCATCGGGTGCGACGCGGATAGCGTGGGGGTGCTTACCTAAAAATTGGTATAGCCGCTGGTAACGGGGCTTATTGAGAAGAGACTCTGCTTCTACTGGCGACCTGTTTAAGCGTCCTAAAAGTTTCGATTCGTACACTTTAGCAACTTTGACATCTTCAGAACGCACGTCAGAGTTACAAACAATCTGCACTTCCTCAATTCCTTCCAGATATTCCCCGGCAACCTCAAATAAAGAGGAGGTGAAGTATCCGGCGATGCGGTGATAGCGCCGCGCTTCTTTCAGATACTCCGTCAGCACAGTACGATCTAGGGAGTGGGTTCTAGAGGAGAAGCGCTTGATCAGATCCGTCATGAGGTTTGAAGAGAGTTAAGAACCGAGTTGTTCGTTACGAATCCGGTTAGCGATAATTTCTGCTTTTTGTGCTTCTGCTGGCCGTTTATCGCTCCACATATCTGACAGATAATGAGCTATAGCGATAAGATGGCTGCGCTTTTGGAAGTAGATATCGTCAAGGCTGGTACGAATTTGTCCGATTACGACCTTTGGTTCTTTATCGTCTAGTAGTTCTTGAATAGCTATGAGAATTTCGCTAAGCAGCGTGCCTCCTAGTTCGCCACTAGCAAGTTCGCGGGACTTAAAATCCTTTACCCCTTTCAGCCGCGCATTATTCGGGTTTAGGGAGTCCATAAGGGGCTGATAAGCGACGTGAAAGGCTTTGGAGAAGTTCTGGTAGTTATCGAGTTTAGAAGCTCCTGTTTTTTCAATTGCTAACATGCGTAAGTAAAAGCGCTCTACTCCCGTTATTTCGCTCCAGGTATCAGGGTTAAGTTCCTTTAGACGTTCTGGGATTAGTAGGTTGTTAGCCACCTCTGAAGCATACTCTACGATGTCGTCTACAACCGTCGTTTCTCCCCTTTGGCGAGGCTGTAGAGCGAGCGTTGTTACGTCACGTCCATCAACTTCGGTGTAGCGGGTCAGCACTTTTAAAGCTGCCGCATACCCTGCCATTTGCAGATCTGAGTCGTTAAAAACTGTCTCTCCATGAGCTTGAGCTTGTTCGTTCAGGTGCATCATGGATTCAACTTGGGCAGTAACTTCCTTACGGATTTTAGGCAGTAAGCGTTGCTTGAAAGTGGAGGCTGGTTGTAAGCGTTTGCGAAGTAGCAGAGTAACGGTACCTTGGACGTAGCCTCCTGTTTTGGTTCCAGAGCTTGTTTCTGTAGCAATATACCAAGCGCTTACTGCTTGAAGTCCAGAAGCCCAAAAGATAGAAACCATGTCTGTCCAAATACCAGTATCTTGGTGCGTAAACATAACACACTGCAAGCCGTTATCAGCCATGTGTTTTGCCATAGCTTTATAAGCGTCTACCATCCTACGTCGAAAGTAATCCCCATCACCTTTAATGGCTAAAGAACGACGAGAATCCCAAATCCATCCATCAAATGGCTCTAGCGATTCTTTTCGCAGCCAAGATATTATTAATTCAGTTATCTCCTGGTAGCTTACTGCATCTGCATACGGAGGGTCAGTAATCAATAATGAGCAGGCTTCTTGCATATTAGAAGCACAAATTGTTTCTATTTTGAAATCAGCGTATTTAATTGAACCTCTGTCTTTGAAAGAAGTTAAAAATATGTCTAGGATTTGCAGAGAACTTCTGCTAGGCGGGTTTAACATCGGATTCAATGCTTGATTAGAAAAACCATGACCTACAAAATCTGATCCTCCATCAGTTCGGTAAGATGTAACCCAACCACAAAGCTTATTAGAATAGTCAAGCGCTCTGGCAAATAAAGGTATTAAAAGCGGTGCTTTTTTTTCTCGTATATGTTTATGAATAACCGAGTAGATTAGAAGATCTCGTGGAGAAAATAGCTGATGCCAATACCGCCATCCTCTCGTTCGGATTGGCTCATTGGTTTTAGCTCCTGGCTCAATCGCCATATCTGGAATTAATCCCTCTTTTTGCCAAAACACAATGTTTTCCTTGACAATATCTTCAGCTAACTTTTCTCGTTTTATGTCTGCTTCCGTTACAGAAGAAAAATAAGTTTCTGGGCTTGATTTCCCTAGAGTTTCTTTAGTTGACCATTGAATGCAATAAAGACGTTCCTGAAAAATATCTTCAGGAAAAGATTTAAAATCTTGTTGTTTCCACTGTCTTAAAGAATTTTGCTTCTCGGAATCCTTTATTAGATTCTCATGACGAATTGTCTTAAGTGGGGTTCGATATATTTTCCCGTCTAACTCGTAAATTAGATTTTCATTTTGGTATGTACCTTGATCGGCTATTTCTATCTCGGATTTTGTAGCATCCGAAACTATTTTTATATCGAAGCATCTCTTGGTGTAATTTGGCACGAGTTTAGCGTACACGTTATGCCTTTTAGAAATTGCCCAGCTTGGTGCTATTGGCACTTTCCATCCCGTTTCAGGACAGCAAGTTTCTAAACAATACATGAACGTTTTGACTCTATCTCCACGCTCATTATGCTCAATACCTAATTTGGTAATCTCACGATCTACCGCTTCCGAAACTTCCTGCTGGGCCTGTTCAATCTCTTTCCGCTTCTCCGGGCTAGCACCAATAATGTTCAGCGCTCCCCAGGTCAACATACAGGCAACCGGATTAAGGTCAGAGGCATAAACATCACATCCTAATCGTGCCGCTTCAAACGGTATCGAGCCACCGCCGCAAAAGGTATCTCCCACTTTAGGTCGATGCCCATAGCGCAGCACCCCCAATTGCTCCACCAACCCCTCATGGGAGTATGCCTCAATTCCAAACTGTGCTAGGTGTGCATTAACATCGCCCCAAATAGGCTTGTAGAGCATTCTCGGATCTAGCTCTTCAGGTCGCTTGCATAAGTTCACCTTCTCCTCGTAGGATAAACCTTCCAATGCTTGCGCCTGTAACATTTGTTTCTTCTCAATATCCACCCCTCGCTTCCAGCGAACGCTTAACTTTGGATATCGGGAACGATCGAGAGGAAACTGAAGAGCTTCAATTTCATCGATTGGATAGCAGTCATTCTTGTTAGTGTAAGCAAAAAGCTCCCAAGGGGTTTTTAACGTAATACGCTTGGCAATCTCTATAACGTTTAGCTTTGGCTCCCTGCGCCCAAACGCATCGTCATCAATCGCCATCAGCTTCTCAAAGATACGAAGATCTGTCTCTAAATCTTCAGTCACTGGTAGCAAGCACCCCAGCACAATCGCTCGCACCATGATTAGGGGTTTGCGTCCCTTCCAGTAAGATCCAAGCGCTGTAAGAGTTTGCCCAGCTCCAGCTTTTCTCTCCTTCTGAGCCTCTGCTGAGATTTTCTGTGCTGGAAATACGTACTCAATTAGTGAGGGAGCATCTTTTAAGGAAAGCGGTTTTAAGTTCAGAGGAAGAACGGAAGTAGCGGTCTGCATAGCCTATTTCTCCCCCTGTTGAAAAAGTGGTAGCGAATCGTAGATATCTTCTTGCTTTTTTTCGCTACGTCTGGGTTCTCGAATCGTTGATTGAGGCGTATCGCCTAGAGCGTAACGGAGTGCCACTCGCCATCCTCTGCCTCGGTCATTAGGGCCACCTACTGTAGCGGCAGTCATGCCAAATAACCACCAGCGCTCTTCAGGACGAAGGGCTAACCAGTTACGCAGCGCTGTACCAACCTTTTCCTGCTCAAGCTCTTCTATGCCCCAAGCCAGCACGCATAGCTCCTTACCAAGTAAACGATCGACCTGGTTTTCCCCGACTCGCCACTGTCCTGGTTTGAGATTGTGTGCCTTCAAGCGCTCGTTGAAGGCTCGCTTTACCGGGTTAGCGATTTCACTCCATATCTGACGGGGTAAAATTACACGATCTAACAGTTCGCTCTCGTCCCCCTGAGCGTGCATCCCCAGATCTTCGATAATCTGTACGGATTGTCGTCCTCGTGGAATAACGACGACAAAATGATGCGGCGCAACGGTAAGCGGTACCCCAAAACCTTGAGTAGCGTGGTCCGGTTTTTGGGCGCGTTTGCTCCTTCTATTCGTCATATTATCTGTTTGAAGTGCTAACGCCATTTAACTGCTCCACTTTGTCTGGGGTAAGCTCAATATTTGCTAGTTCAGCAAAGGTTTTAAGATCGAAGCCTGTGGGAAACTCTGCGCTATCTCGAATAGTTACCTGTACCAGAGCATCTGGTTCATTAAGGTTCTGGCGCAAAGCGAGAATCATCTTTTCTAAAATCTCTGGCGTTACCGCTCGGTCATTAAACCGCACCTGTACGGCTTGCTCTCCTTCACCAACGTTGAGAGTGACGCCATGAAACACTACGCCATTGCGTTCTTTAAACTCCGAGATCAGGTCGAAGACGGCATTCGTCGTATCAAAGCGGGGTTTTTGGCGAATTAACTTGGCTGGAAGCGTTTCGTCTACATGAGCGCGTTCATTTCCTTTTTCCCCAATCGTGAATGTCTCTGTAGCCACTGCCTCGCCAGCGGTAGCGTAAACTTGCAAGAGTACTTCCTCATCAGATATCTGAACCGGGCCGTCATACACCTTGCCACTCCGAGGGCTGGTGCTATCAATGGTGTACTGGATCTTTGCAGATGGCGTTACGGCAAGTTCTACAGTACGGTAGTCTGCATGTTCGTGAATCTGGTGGCGCACTTTGAGCTTCGCTACCCATCGCTTTGCTTCGCCAGGAAGATGTTCGCCTGTGGTATCAATCGCTAAAAAGTAAAGCGTTGGCTCTTTGGTACGAAATGAATCTAGATCTTCTACAACCGGATCTGTTTCGCTCACGCTAGAGGAGGCGCTGTAGTGAATCTTCGGTGTCGGGCCGGAATGCTTCGGATTTAGGGTAAGAATGGTTTCGCCCGTAGAGGAGTCTTCGCGTTGATCGACGATATTGACTTCCGTTTTCTCTTTAGGAAACGGGCCTTTCTCGATGTAACCGTCCTTTCCCTCGCGCCATCGCCCTTTAGAGAGGGCTTGAGTTTTGAGCTGTTCTAATCCTTTCAGTCCGGGTATCCAAGGCCATGCGGGATTACTCTTTGCTCGCATCAACACATCACGCCAAGGAGTGCGGCGATCGTTTTGCGGCCAAAGCTCCTCTTCTGCCATCGCAAAATACGGAAGAGAGTCATTCTCTGCATCTAGAGCCAGCTTATTATCGCAGCGCATACTTGCCAGCATGGTTTCGATTTGCATCTCTACGCTGTTCTCGCTGGTTTGGCCAAATTTAAGACCGTTTTCTATCGTGGCGTTTTGGAGACCGTCCTCTGCTGGATAAAAAAGTCGATTATACGCTCCTTGAAGGGCTTGAATAAAAGCTCCCCTCGCTTCTTCTTGAGCCTCTTCCGCCTGGGCATGGAGGGAGTCACTAGATTTGATACTCTTGGCGATGTTTGCAATGGCATAAAGCTCTCTTAACGCTTCTTCTACCCGGCTCGCCATGTGGGTATCGTTACCAGAGAGCACTAGCAAGTTATTCTTTTCTGAAACTGAACGATAAAATCGTTCAATGTCTTCTGGTGGAACCCTATTATCCGGGGGCACTACGACTAGTAGTTGACCAAGAAAACTATGACAGGTTAAGAGGAGGATATAATCGACCCATTTTTTCTCTAGCCTTGGGAGCCGTAAAACGCCAATTTACTTTCGCTTTTTGACGATTGCGTTGTTGCTCCCAAGCACGCAGTT
>JBHJGN010000093.1:0-9174 GCA_050331735.1 Cyanophyceae cyanobacterium | reverse complement strand
GGCGTTTCAATCCCTCATAGGGATTTAGTTTAGCTGAGACATTAGCGTCTTGCTTGATAAGGATTCCTATCAAGTTTAAAACACTCAAATAGATTTATTTTAGCTTAGACATTCACTATTATAAAAAGTCATTCGTAGATGATGCGTTTCAATCCCTCATATGGATTTAGTTTAGCTGAGACATACCAACGGTAGATGCGGTTCATTGCACTGGCTGGTTTCAATCCCTCATAGGGATTTAGTTTAGCTGAGACATTGCCATCGAACAGCACTGGCTTGGTGTCCATAAGTTTCAATCCCTCATAGGGATTTAGTTTAGCTGAGACAATCTCATCTCCCTGACCCTGCACCACCCATTCCTGTTTCAATCCCTCATAGGGATTTAGTTTAGCTGAGACCCTCGTCTATGGCTGCTGCTGCCCCAATTTTTGGTTTCAATCCCTCATAGGGATTTAGTTTAGCTGAGACTAGTATATTTTTGATGATTAGCTATCGCTTTTTAGTTTCAATCCCTCATAGGGATTTAGTTTAGCTGAGACTAACAAAGAAAGGCTGCTACATAGGCAGCAGTAGAGTTTCAATCCCTCATAGGGATTTAGTTTAGCTGAGACCGCTGAGGAGCTAGGACATAGGAGCAACTACACAGTTTCAATCCCTCATAGGGATTTAGTTTAGCTGAGACTCGTTCGGCTCAAATCTATGGATTTGGAGGAGACAGTTTCAATCCCTCATAGGGATTTAGTTTAGCTGAGACCACGTAGCCAGCCGGGTAGCCCATCAGCCATCCGTTTCAATCCCTCATAGGGATTTAGTTTAGCTGAGACTCGAGAGCAGCTAGAGCAGCACTCTCTTCCCCATGTTTCAATCCCTCATAGGGATTTAGTTTAGCTGAGACCAGAGGCACTAGCCAACACTGTTCTGAATGTCTTGTTTCAATCCCTCATAGGGATTTAGTTTAGCTGAGACTGACTAGCGCAAAGCAAGCAAAGCTAAAGGTAAGGTTTCAATCCCTCATAGGGATTTAGTTTAGCTGAGACCAGATTCTAGTAGTCTCCCTGCTGTCGTAAAGTGAGTTTCAATCCCTCATAGGGATTTAGTTTAGCTGAGACTCATACGCTTCAGGGCGCAGGAATGAAAGGTCTGCTAGTTTCAATCCCTCATAGGGATTTAGTTTAGCTGAGACCGGGTGGTCTGCTTAAGATGTTATTACGGTTTTCGTTTCTGTTTCAATCCCTCATAGGGATTTAGTTTAGCTGAGACCGGATTCTGAAGGTTCTTGATATTAAGAGCGCTGTTTCAATCCCTCATAGGGATTTAGTTTAGCTGAGACTAGTCGCTCCCCCTTCAGAAGGGAAAGTTATCAAGTTTCAATCCCTCATAGGGATTTAGTTTAGCTGAGACTTTGGTACTTCAAATACTGTTTACTCATTAGAAGGTTTCAATCCCTCATAGGGATTTAGTTTAGCTGAGACAAAATCCATTATTAATATCATCCAGTAATTCTTCGTTTCAATCCCTCATAGGGATTTAGTTTAGCTGAGACGATATATCCCACTTCAACAACGGCGAAAGAACCCGTTTCAATCCCTCATAGGGATTTAGTTTAGCTGAGACATGTAATCGACCCAGATCAGGCTAGCCGAATTGTTTCAATCCCTCATAGGGATTTAGTTTAGCTGAGACGGCGATGCTCGAAAAGCAAACAGTATGCGGTTTTCGAGGTGCATTTGCGCGGAAGCCTTTTCAACATAGCATAACTTAGTTTAATCAACAAGCGTAAATCGCCCTAAACATTACTGTCACTAGTGCGCGGAGGCTTGAACAGAAAAACACGACTCAAAGCTCTATCCCCACTAAGATCTAGCCATTTTCTATCACTCGCTCCATTCTACAGCTACCCATCCGCGCCAGTTGTTTCGCGGAACTTGGTTCCGCCAAAGTTTGGCGCGCATTCAGCAAAAAAGATAGTGTTATCACGGGGCATTTCACCGCCGATGCGTTCAATCTTCCCTTGACAGCAGGCACACAGAAAGTAAAAGCGAATGCTGTCTTCTGCTTCAATCAGTTTATCTAAACGAGAGCGCAACTTAGCATACTGAGCCTGAGTTAAATCACACTCAAAAATACTGTACTGCACCCACTGTCCGTAAGATTTAAGAATGTTGTGAATCTTTGTGCGGCGCTTATCTTTAGAAATATCGTAGCTGACAATCACAAACATAGCCTACTTTAAAACTAGAGGAGGATAATGCTCAATTTCTGACATCAGGTATTTCGCCAACAGTCGCGCCTGAATCGCAAAGGCTTCCCGGTAGGTACATTGACGCTTAAGAACCGGATGCTTAAATCTAGTCTGCTTTTTCTGTTCGCACAGCCGTAAGAAAATTTTTAACCCCTCGTTGGTTAGAGAAACTGCCCCGCTCAGAGGTTCGCTGGTAAAATGGTCGGGAGCGAGCAACTGCTTATTTAAAGCACTCAAAACGACGGTATCCACGACCAAAGGGCGGAACTCCTCCATCAGATCCAAGGCAAGAGAAGGACGACCATAGCGTTCGACGTGGAGGTATCCTAAATAAGGATCAAAGCCGACTAGGTTGACAGCACTTTGAACATCGTGACGCAGTAAAGCATAGCCAAGACTGAGAAGCGAATTAACCGGATCGGTAGGGGGACGGCGACGACGATGGTGAAACTGAAACGCAGCGTTTTGAATCAGTTGATTGAAGCAGCCAAAATAAGCGGCACTGCCAGCCCCTTCTAAACCCCGTAGAGAATCAATGTTTGTGGTAGTGTTAATGGGGACGATCGCCTGTTCTAATTTGGCGATTTCTGCGTGTAAGTTGAGGCTTGATTCTCGCTGACGACGCAATAATAAGTTACGAGTATTTTTCAGCTTTCCTCGCACAAAGCCACGAACCACATGAACGGCTTGGGGAGTATCTCCGGCAGCCAGCCATTGCGATCGCCGCACAAAAATATTTTTGGTGACTTCTGGTTCTAAGCGCCCCAAATAACGCCCAGTTGCCGAGAGGAAACTTAAGGGAATGTGGCGCTGTAGCAGTTCTACGACGACAGCCGGAGAGAGGGTAGCGCGTCCTAAAACTACCACGCCATCAACTTTAATGAGCGGCACATCCAGAATTTTTTGTTTGTTGGCTTTAACGCTAAGGCGTTCATCTGTTTTGCCGACAAAGGCATTTTCTTGAGTAATATAGACGGTTCCCATAGCTATTATTCTGCTTCTCGATAGCGTTTCACTTTATCTGGCGTTTGAGGCAAACAGCGAGAATAGAGGCTGCACCCTTTGCAGCGTTTGGAGTACACGGCTTGGGGCATTTCCCCAGTTTCTAGGAGAGTTTGGACAGCTTGAATCGTGGCGATCGCCTGTTGTCTTAACCCAGGAGAAATATCTACCTGCTGGCGCTGGTGAGAGTGGGCATAGTAGATGTAGCCTGTTGTAATAGACTGCCCCGTCATCTCTTCTAAACACAGCGCTTGGGCGCATAGCTGCAACTCATCGTTATCCCACTCGCCTCGCTTGCCGCGCTTGTATTCGACGGGATAGAGTTGTCCCGAATCTGATTCAATTAAATCCGCTTTGCCAAGCAGCCCGTATCGTTCAGATTTCAGCCAAATTGCCCGTATTTGCCAGGTGTTGTCGCGCTGTTCCTCGCCAACGGTATGAACGCGGTCGTGTAAGAGAGTGCCTTCAATGGTGTATTCGTTATCTAAAAACTCCCCGGCACAAAACATTCGCCAGCAGCGGTGGGGACAGTAAGCATAGTGATTGAGTGCTGCGATTGGAATTGTATTATCATTCATAGTTCATCTCTCATCCTTCATCCTTCTCCTCACCATTCCCATTCCCATCGTCGTTTTCCGCCCTACGCCGCAGTAGAACGCAAAGTCTGCGAGGGCGTTTATTTGCTTAATTTGTATTGGTTTAATATCTCCTAACAGACGATAGCTGACTTCTCCGGTACAGCCAATAAACTTGCTGCGAGAATCTGTTACCACGTTAGTATGAATGTTGAAAAAGCTAGGAAAAATTGAGTGTAGAGGTAAAGGATCTATTTCAACTCCGCTGTAGCGATTCCAGCGTTTCAAGAGGCTGTTGAAAACCGCTTCTGAGGTAGGCAGGGCCGTGTCGTATTTGCCTTGACGAAATGCAGTCGGAGTGGTGTATAAAAATGGTATAATACGGTCTTCCTGTGCCTGTTCGTAGAGTTGAGCATAAGTACAGGCATTTGCCCAAGGTTGTGTTGACTGCGGAGTTCCTAAGATACTTGTAATCTGTAAATTTGCCGATCCGAGATGCCAGGGGCGATCGGGATTAAGATTGAGCCAGAGTTGAGTAAGTTGGCTAAATAAGTGGTCATTTAATAGAGATATCCTCCACCAGCAAGGGGTTTCGGCTGGAATAGGATGATGATGTTGATATTGCAGTAGACTTGTCTCTCCCCTATTCCCTACCGCCTGCAAAGGTGACAGCGTAAACGCTTTATCTGAGTGAGAGTCGTGGAGGGTGTCGCCTAAGTGGCGATCGCACGAACTCACAAGGTTGAGAAATAGGGCGTGTAGATGTCTGCCGCTTAGGTATTGAGGAGAGATGGGAGAGAGAGGCAGTAGATTGAGTACAAGGCTGTGGGGCATAATTTAAACCACCCAATATTCGTCATCTGGACACTTGAGAGCATAGCCTGCCGAGGCAAGTGCTAAAATTCCTGATAAGCTAGGAAAAAAGGTGTACTGCTTTGAGGCAAAGCTATCTTCAACTTTAATGCGATAGCATTCAAGACCCTGTTTTTCTAACTCTCTAATCGCCCAGCTATTTTTTCGATGTTCTTGTACGATTACACCGGAAATGAGTTGTTTTTCTATTTCTTTAATTAAAGCAGTTGGGCGAGGAATTTCGCTAATAGTCCGTTTGATTTTGCAGTCTTCAAAAGCGTACAGCTTGCATAGATAGTTGTTTTCAAACTCTTCTATACTGAGACCAAATTTGAGAAGAGACAAAGAAAAAGATAGCTCATAAGGCGGTTCAGCGCGTGAATGTACTATAATGCGATCGCCATCAAAATCAAATTCATAAAACCGCAGTAAATGAATTGGATTAACATTAGTTTCCCCAACTTCATCTAATAGCAACTTGTGTGAATCGTAAATTGTAACATTCTCGAATAAGCTATCTCGAAAGCGAAACAAAGGAGCATAGCTTTCCTTGACGATTTTAGCGTACTGATGAATATCTGCGGCTAATTCCCGATCTTTCTGAATGATTGCCTCTACAGATTCAAAAGTCTTGCGCCCGGTGTTTATTTCTTCAAAATTTTCTGGAGCGTAGGCTTTAAGAAAGCTTCTGCCAAAACTTTGTCCACCCTTAACGTATTTCCATCTCTGCTGTAGTTCTTTAGTAGATAAACTAGCAATATTTTCTGCCCCATATATTACATTCATCCGCTGACGGTAATCTTGCCAATTTTTTCTGCCGTTTAGGACAGTTTTAAGAGTTTGAAAAAGATCTAAAACAAGCTTTGATTCTGGCAAACCTGCCAAAGCGCTTTCTAATTCGAGTAACGGCTTGGCTATTTCTAAAAACGCTTCTGATCGCCAGTAAAGTTCTAAAAATGGGCGTTTCATACACTCTATACCCTCTAGCTTTTCTTTAAGTGCTTCGCGTCCGCTAGAACAGTCTAAATTAGCCAGTTCTTGCCAAGCTTGTTGAGATAGATAGGCGATCGCCTCAGAAGGAATATCCGTTTGTTGCTTGCCTAAAACCCTGCCAACGCGCCCAATTCGTTGCCAAAAAGAAAAGCGATCGCGGGCTGAAAAAATGAGCCAATCAAGGTTTTGGCGATCGGTTTTAGTTTCTCGCTCAAAATTAAAGCCAACATCAACCGTACTGGTTGCTAAAATTACTTGTTTTTGTGCAGCTTGCGGACGTTGTTCTTTAGGAACAGCGCCAGTAATACGTCCACGATAATTTTCAAATCCGCGATTGCATAATTGATCGGAGATTTCATTTATTGTATTTTTTGAGTCCAAAATTACTGCACCGTTGCGACTAGAATCTACTTCGAGTCGTTGAATGACTTCATTGGTAATCTCAGTAATCAACTTATCTCTATCTAGCGGACGTATTTCCAAATTGACGGTTGTTTGAGAAGGCACTAAGTTCTGATTGTGTTCCTTGCCATCGATATAAGCAATTTTGACACCAGATTTTTCTAGAGTGGCTAAAGCTGCTTCGCAAGCTGGTTCGGGAGTTGCCGTTAACAAAACTACTTTGCGATTGTGCTGAAAGTAGCCAAAAACTTTAGATAGGGCAAGATAGAACAGTAAGCTAACGAGTTGTTTGGCATCGTAGAGATGAAACTCATCAAAAATTACTGTTGAGAAGCTGCTGTAAAATTGGCTAGCGATGTTGCTGCGATCGAGACGGTTATACTGAAAGAAAGCAGCGTAGTAGAAGATATCTGGGTTAGTGACTAATAGAATTGGTTTGCCAGCACATTCAGGAAAAATTGTGGCTGGTTCGCGCAGTACATTGTACAGTTTCTCCCCAGAACGCTTACCGACACGCTTGTTTGTCCAACCGTTTACATCTTTTGCCGATGCGGCGAAAACTCTATGAGGTAAACCCGCTTCTTGAACAAACTTTTGTGCCGCTTGGGTTTGCTGTTCAATAAGGGCATTAGTTGGGGCAATATAAATAGCATGGCGATCGCGGTTGTGTAGCAGTACGCTTAACCCGGCTTTCGTTTTCCCGGTTCCAGTCGGTGCAAGATCGAGAATGATGTCATGGTTTATTGCTGCCTCAAATACATCAACCTGATGCTGTAAGGCTGATTTCATAAATGCTAAGGCTGGCGGTAGCTGAGGACAGCTAGCAATACTGGCGGGTTCGAGTTGAATGTTAATCATGGTTGCGTCCACCGCAAAATTGGAGATTAGCTGGAAGAATAAAGTTTCCGATTTGCCACGCTGCACCGCGAAAGGTCAAATTTTTTAGTAGAGAGGCGGGAGGAACGGCAATAAGATCGAAGGCAAGCAGTTCGATGTTTGTTGGTAAGTCGGCGGTGTTGAGAGTGACATTGCAGTGATACTTTCCCTTTGGAAGCAGGATGACGTTCAATTTCTGCACAATCTCCAAGCGAACTTTGCTCATAAACTTACCAACGCGGATGTATTTAGGCAGTTCGTGATCGCCAAATACTAAAGTTTGAAATCGATTTCCCCGTTCGATCATTCGTAAACGTCCCGTTTGGGGAAAGTTACTGGGGCGATATGTGCTAGGCTTTTTTCCTGTGCGACTGAGGGGTAAATCTTCTCTAGCAGTGGCGACGCGATTGTTCGTCATGGCGTACCAGTAGGAGTCAGAAAGGGCGTTGAAGCGCTCAAATCGGAACGATACACCCCTTTGCACCGACCAAGCGGGGAGGACATAGTGCCTCCTCAATGGCGTTAAATCCTCAATATACCTTGGTCTTCCTGTGTCTTTTCCGGTAAGGCGATAGGGCGATCGCGCCCAACCGAAAGCATAAGCAAGGGCATAGTTGCCGATAGTGCCTTCTGTGTAATAGGTATCTGAGAGTTCCCGTGAAGCAAAGAAGACAGGTTCAGCGCACCAGAGTTCTACTAAATGGGCGGTTCGTTCGGGTAGAACAGATTTAGGATTAAATAGAGGCAGTTCTAGTTGCATCGCTTACTCATCCTTCTTGTTGTTCTTGCCCCCCTTCACTTTGCGGAAGAGTGCATAGGACTCGTCGAGACGTTTAAGGAAGGTTTCTTGTTCAGAGGGGGAATAGTGGCGATCAATATCGGCAATTAATGCTTCTAATTCATTAGCAGACAGTTGCATAGAAATTCCTCGCTTGTTTGTCCAAGTAGCAATCACCTGCCTAGTAGCGGCAATGAGTGCTTCTTCACTGAGAGGATGTTCGAGGGCAGTATTTACCTTTAACCTGTCGTAAACTCCCTGAACTAATTCAAGGGAACTGGGTAATTCAGCAATGCCGCCAAAAACACCGAGAATTTGATTATCCATTCGTCCGACTCGGCTAGAAACCGCCCCGTAGCGAGTGGTTAGCAGAATATTGCCGAGGGTATAGCGCAGTTCGTCTGCGGTGACATCTCTGAGAGTGACGATATCTAGGAAATGAACGCCGGGTTTGATGTATTCGCTAGTATTAAGGGCTGTCGAAGCTTTACCTTCTTCGTCTCGCATTGTTCCGGTTTCATAAACAGCGTTGATGGTGCGATCGCCAATTAATTCTGTTGCTGACAGGACACTAAACGCATCCTCTGTCCAGACGCGGCTTTTCTGTGCGCCTTCTCCCCCAGCGGCAAATCCGTACAGGAAACAATCAACGCACCATTCACAAGGAGCGTTAGTGTTAAGAGAGCAGACTTTATTGGTTTTTGGGGCAGTGTAAAACAAATCGTGCGATCGCAAAAATTCTCGTCCTTTTCGTCGTTCTGGTGCAACCTGCTTGCGCTTTGTCATTACTAGCCGAAAAATTGACTCTGTTTCATGTACTCCCGCTTGCACGTACTCGCTGCACATCGGTTCCCCCGTTCCTTCTGTCCGGAAAATCGTTTCAGATTTAGTCGTGCGGAGGACAACAACCCCAATAGTGCGTCCTTTGGGAAAGTTTTCGTAGCTAGGAGCGAGGAACGGTTGTAGTGTTTCAATAGACATCAAGATTCTCCTATTTATCAGCTTGGATAGATTCGGCTTTCAGTTCTTGGTGGGCTTCTTCTAAGAAAAATAGGTAAGCCGCTTCAAGGGTTTTGCTATCAGATAAAAGTCTTTCAGGACGGGAATGATAAACTTCTTCAAACAGTTTTTGTAAAACTTGATAAAACTGCTTAATCTGCTCTAACTTCGGTTTACCTACGCCATGTTCTCGGATACGATTAAGGCGGTTGTGATACTGCTGAACTAAAGCCGCAAACACCGTTTCCCAATCCATATGAGGCTTACGGGCGCGAATGGCTTTAATAAACTCTGAAAACGGTTCTTTTCGAGCAGTCAGGAGTTACGCAGTTGAGGAAAAAATGCGATAGAAGGGAGGCATGAATTCACCTAAATACACTGCCATCGAGTACATCAACTTCTTGATTGCCACTCAGAAAGCCTATAGCTGTAGTGAAGCAGGACGAGTACAACCA
>JBHJGN010000092.1:0-6427 GCA_050331735.1 Cyanophyceae cyanobacterium | reverse complement strand
CCAATTGGTCTACGTCGGTTGGAGAGGTTCTAAGCGCGTCTATGGCGTTGTCCTGCATGCCGACATTATCAATGACAAAATTTGGATTCAGCAAGATGGCACCGAAGAAGGGCTAGCCAACCAACTGGTTGAGCGAGGCGTACCAAAACATGACATTGTTCTAGCCATCGATCCACCCAACCTCCGACAGTACACAGATTTTGCCGTACAGTGAGAGATTGACATATACTCCGAAAAGTGGAAACCGCCATCTGGAATTGACTGAAGAGGCGTTGAGAGGAATTCGCGTTGGCAACGTCTGCTCAAAGAGCAATCGCCTCTCATCATAGATTTCACCTCATCCTGGAGAAGATAAAAAATGCCACTGAGTCCTGATTCCTGGATTTGGCTAGGGGGTGGTGTGGTAGCAGGTGGATTGCTATCAGGTTTGATTGTCTATGGAATTACAGTCCGCCGCTATCAGACTACCTTCCAAAGCGAACGTGAACAAGCTGAAGCCTCTTTAGGCAAAAGTGAGGAAAAATTCAGACGACTAGTAGAAGCAAGCCTGATTGGCGTAATTGTTAGTACGCTAGATGGCCGTATTCTTGAGGCCAATCAGTATTTTCTGGATATGTTGGGCTATACCCGTGACGATCTAAGCGCAGGAGTGATCAACTGGATCGATATAACACCGCTCAAATATGCTGAAATCGATCAGCAGGCGGTTCACGATCAGCGATCGCTAGGTCAATGCGCTCCCTTTGAAAAAGAATACTTTCGCAAAGATGGCAGCTTGGTGCCCGTTCTTATGGGTTATGCTGTCTACGATCAAGAGCAAGAATATACTATTGGCTTTGTGCTCGATCTGTCCGACCGCAAACGGGTCGAGGCACTGTTGATTTTGGAAGAGCGCAGTCGCTTAGCAAGGGATATCCACGATAGCCTAGCTCAGGCGTTTACCAGCATTCTGGTGCATCTAGAGATAGCTGAGCGTAAGCTGGTTAATGACCTCTCAACAGCTCAGACCTGTCTGCAAACTAGCGCCGAGGTGGCTCAGGCAGGGCTAGTAGACGCTCGACGCGCCATTAAAGCTCTGCGCCCTTATCATCTCGACCAAACCACCCTCTACAATGCCCTGTGCCAAATAGCACATCAGCTCTTTGCCCACAGCTCCATCCAGGTGAGAAGTAGTCAGAGCGGCCCCAGCTATGAATTGCCGCCAAAAGTTGAAAATGCACTCCTGCGCATCGGCCAAGAGGCTTTGTCAAATGCTTTCAAGCACTCCCAAGCTACAGTTATCTATCTCAACTTAAGCTATCAACCGAGCCAGTGCGTTCTGCGCATTCAGGACAACGGTATTGGTTTCGCAACAGACGCTACCGAGACCGCTAATGGTGTCTCAGCCCAGCATTTTGGACTCATCGGAATGGCAGAACGTAGTCGACACATCGATGCTGAGTTAACAGTAGAGAGTATTTTAAACCAGGGAACAGCCATAACTGTCGCGGTACTCAAAAGCCTAGCTTAGCTGTCCGACGCTAGTTCCTATCTTCCGCCAGAAAATGTAGGCAGTGCTCTCATCCCTCTTATAATGTAAGCTAGTAAAGTTTGAAACGCATGGACTCCACCGAACAGATTCGGGTGTTCCTGGTAGACGACCATCCTATTTTGTTAGATGGTCTAGTAATGCTGCTCGAATGCGAGCCAGATATTGCAGTGGTAGGTCGAGCCTTGGACGGTAAAGAGGCGATCGCGCTGTTTCGACAACATTTACCTGATGTCATACTAATTGATCTACGGCTGCCGGATATCAGCGGCATCGAGGTCATTACCGCAATACGAGCTGACCGCCCTCTAGTCCGCGTCGTCGTGCTGAGCACATACGACACCGAGGAGGAAATTTACCGGGCTGTACAAGCTGGAGCTAAGGGATATGTTGTCAAAGGCTCTACCTCTGGCGAATTGCTGAAGGCTATTCGAACGGTTTACCGAAATCAGACCTATATCCCACCGTCAGTCAGCGAAAAGCTGGTCAGGCGTATGACAGCCCCAACTTTAAGCACTCGCGAGCTAGAGGTGCTCCAGCTAATATGTGAAGGTAAAACCAACCAGCAAATCGGTACTGAGCTAAACATTGCTGAAAGCACTGTTAGATTTCATATTGGGAATATTACAGACAAGCTTGGGGTTAGCGATCGCACTCAAGCTATCATTCAGGCCGTAAATCAAGGACTCGTCTTTCTATAGACCCTTCTTATAGCTTGCTTGCTCTTCCTGCATCAGGTCTGTCCTCATGAAGATAGATTTTGTCTTAGTGCGGGAAAGATAGGCGTTGCGCCAAAGATCCTACTGTTCTGCACGAGATCCAGCATTCTGACAGGTTCAAAACTAGATCGAGTGCTGGTGACTGCTAAGCGAAATCATTTTAAATTACAGAACATCTTGTTACTTTTTGGTTAGTAAATGCTTACTTTAGAGGCTGCGTTGCAATCTCAAACACTATTTGAGGTTGCGGAATTGCAGTGTTCATTTGGCACGCCTTAGAAAGGTTCAAAACGAGCGTATTCTTCGACATTAAGTCGGATGTTAAGTATCCGGAATGTTTAAATTCCGGGTTGGCTCATTAGTGCTTGTCTCTGGTAATCCATAGGTCAAATTAGGGTATTCACCGAAAACCAATTTAGTTAAAGAAAGACAATATCAGTTTAGGAAGGATGAGAGAAAGTGATAGGAAAACTGGCTAAGCACAGCCCTACATCTACAGCAGGTCTATCTGCTCATCAACAGCGATCGCTAATTGAACCATACCCGCAGAACCTTTCCGGAAGTCGTTCTCCAATTGAAGGTGTCGTCGTTAGACGAAATCTTGATCAATTTAATACTAACTTTGATGATAGCGCTATCTCAACCGAAAAGCATTTGGTAGTGATTCATGCTGGTGATTTCGTTACTTTAGAATGGAGGACAAACGGAAGCGTAAGAGAAACTTTATCTTCAGAAGGCGACGCAACCATCAATTCAGTCAGTAGTTCTATCAATCCGCATCGAGATGCCGCCGAAGTCGAGATTCTACTCTTGGTAATCAATTCTACTTTTGTCAACCAGATTACAGTGGAGATGGATCTTTCCGACGGGGTTGAACTCACGCCTCACTCTCAGATTAAGGATGCATTAGTCGAGCAACTGGTACGCACCCTCAGCACTGCGTTTGAACAAGACTTACTACCCAACCGCATTTATGTTGAATCGTTGACTCGTACACTGATCGCTCATCTGCTGAGCCAATATTCAGTTTCAGGGGTGAAGCAGCCGGACGTAAGCAGTGGACTCTCATCCAAACAGCTTGCTCTTGTAAAGGATTACGTCAATACTCATATTAGTGAACCTCTTTCGTTGGACGCGATCGCCAATATTGTAAATCTCAGTCCTTCTTATTTTCTTAAACTTTTCAAACAGACCACTGGCTCATCGCCACATCAGTACGTGATGGCTCAACGAATCAAAAAAGCAAAAGCACTGCTGTCTCAAACCAAGCTGTCGATCGCAGATGTCGCCGACCAGACTGGATTTGCCGACCAAAGTCATCTCACCCGCATGATGCGCCGACATATTGGCTTAACACCCAAGATTATTCGAGATAGATAAGTTGGGTGATGAGAATCTTCCAAACATGATAATTATGTTTAAGCATTTGGTACTGCTAGCCTATTAAGAACCGCAGCGTAGGCTATCGAAGACGACTGCTATCTGTTTTTTGTACGGACTTTCCAACAAAATTTAGCGAGGTTATTTCAATAAAGTCTATAGAACCTATTTGACCCTTTAGGAATTGGCTGCAACCCTTTTGAGCATCAGCCTGACGAATTGTAGAAGCAAAAGCTCTTGGAGACGGCGATCGCTGTACAGGTGTTCTTCACCGCCTGAGAGTCGCCCATCATCAACCTCGTCTATTTAAGCTTTTTTTTGCTTGCGTACCTGCTGATGCAGGTGCTGTATCAGCCCTTTAAACACCCCGGCTGCTCGCCACTGCTTGTAGTGCCAGTAGACGTTCGAGTCGAAACGCCTCTTATCTGATGCGCTGCTTGATGCCCAACGCCTGAGTATCTTATTTGGATGAGGTTTTGACTCCACCGCCCCGCTGGTCATGGCAGAGCACATAGGCTAGCCATCGTCCGGCAGGGTCAGCCAAAACGTTTGACACAATCTTGAATAGGACAGCAACGTAGGCCAGACTCAGATTCGTTGCTAACAGCTATCGTCCACTGATCGTTGTGCTTGCGGCAGCGCACAGATCTCACACTTTCCTCAGCTCAGGTCTTATTCGGACTTACTTATCTCGAATAATTTTGGGGCTCAGCCCGGTATGCCGACGCATCAGCCGGGTGAGATGACTTTGGTCGGCAAATCCAGTTTGGCAGGCGATATCTGGGATCGACAGCTTGGTTTGAGACAGCAATGCTTTTGCTTTTTCAAGTCGTTGAGCGATTACATATTGATGTGGCGATGAGCCGGTGGCCCGCTTGAAGAGCCTGAGAAAGTGGGAAGGGCTAAGCTCTACAAGATTCGCGAGCGCTTCCAATGAAAGAGATTCATCAATATGACTGCTGATATAGTCCTTTACAAGAGCAAGCTTTTTGGATGAGAGTCCGTGACTTATACTCGACTGCTTCAGCCCTAAAACTGAATATCGGCTGAGCAGATGAACGATCAGTGTATGAGTCAACGATTCAACATAAATACGGTTGGGTGGTAAGTCTTGTTCAAACGCAGTGCTAAGGGTACGTACTAGCGGCTCTAGTAATGCGTCCCTGAAATGAAAGTGAGGCGTGAGTTCAACTCTGTCGGAACGATCCATCTTTGCTGCAATTCGACTAACAAAAGTAGGCTCGATCGCCAAAAGTAAAATTTCAACTTCGGGGGCATCCCAATGCGGATTGATAAAAGTCCCTACTGGATTAATGATGGCGTCGCCTTCTGAGAATAGAAATTCTTTGACGCTTCCATTGACTCTAAATTCCAAAGTAGCGGGATTACGAGCATGAAGCACGACTAGGTGCTTTTCGGTTGTGATAGCTCTACTATCAAAGTCGGTATCACACTGGTCAACATTTCGTTCAATGATTACGCCTTCAATCTGAGAGCCGCTTCCAGACAGGTTATGCAAGTATGGTTTAATTAGCGATCGCTGTTGATGAGCTGATGGATTCGCTGTAGATGTCGGTCTGTTTTTAGTCAATTCCCCTGCCACTTTTGTGCCTCATCCAAAATTAACCCTGTTTTTCTTCAAACTTAGTCATTTTCCAGCAATATATTTCGGTAACACATTTGATTAATATACTATAACGTTAACTGCAATTACCTTCACTTAAAAAAATCTAATATCAAAACTATTGCAAAATTTTATCAACGGAGTAGATGGCAAACCAAGTACGACTGAATGCCTTATACATAAATCGTTGGCAGCTTTTCTCCTTTTTTATCCTTATTTCGCAATAGGTCTTGAAGGTATTATGTCCATTAGATAATCTAAGTTCTGGTTAAGCCGAATGAGGTGAAGCCCAATCTAAGCGAGGGAAAGCTTGTTTGGTTGATGAGAATAGGCAATCAAGCTACACAAGACGTTAACCACGAAATTGAGAGAGCGAGAAATGTTCTTAAGCTGGTCAGCGTTCTCTGAGCCAGTTGTTTTGGCGAGGTGACCTCGCCAAAACAACTGGCTCCCGGATGCACGTTTCGGGAACTGCGCTGACTGCGTCAATGATAGTTTCAATGATTGAGCGTTTGCGAGCTAAGAGCTTTTCTATGAAACGCATCAAGCAATTTTCATGAGGCTTGGCAAAGACCTCAGATGGCTTGAAGTTCTCTTTACCGCTGTCCCGGAAGGTACAGGAACCTTTCCAGAGGAGCAAACGACTATTGAGGGCGAAAACTTAGGGTTTCCAGTTAACGGTCAAGAGATCCTTGCTAACAAAACCTTTGTTAGGAAAATCCGGCTGCTGCTCGCTGGTTTAAAGTCGTCAAAATTCCCCTTGCAGACATAAATGCAGAACTTCTGCGAAGGGCGGCGCATTGGACTATTTAGCCTGCTGGCGCTGATGGGAGTAGGTTTTATGGGCGCGTGGGAGCAGTTGATGGTCACCCTATCTCTCGTGATTACAGCGGTTGTCTTTTGCGTACTGGTCGGCATTCCCTTATGGGTGGCAAGGCGTAGGTCGTCTGGATGTGGGCTTGGCTGCTGTAGGAGGAGTGAGAAACAAAGCGGAGCAAAACGGAATAAATCGTAATGATTCGCTTGTCTATTGAAGGGAGTGTCAAATATTTTGTGTAAGCGAAGAGTTTAAGGAAGAAAATCACTAGGATTGTCAATGGCAAAATAGGCTAAAGCTCTCTTCCAGTGAGGAATGGGCATGGTCCATTTCTGAGTAATGTTTTTCAAGGCGAGGCA
>JBHJGN010000091.1:0-13574 GCA_050331735.1 Cyanophyceae cyanobacterium | reverse complement strand
GACTACTAAAGACGGAGGGAACACCCGTCTCTGCTAGTGGAGGAAATGTCAGACCAACTCGCGGTCGCAAGACTAAGACAAGGCAATTTCCTGCGAAGCTAGAAACCCCTGCTTCAACGAAGTAAGCAGGGGTAGTTCATCAATGTTAATAACGGCACTAACAGCTCTTTCTTCAACGATAACGATCCCAGCGATATCAGCCCGGTCCCCTTTGATATCGAGTACGACGGTTTCACCGATGTTTTCACCGCACAGGCTCTGAATCTAGCTCCTGGTTCTCATACTATTAGACTAGCAATTGCTGATGCCGGAGATTTTATTTTAGATTCTGCTGTCTTCATTCAGGGCAATACTTTTTCGGATACACCAACACCACCTAATGGAACTGTTCCTGAACCAACTTCTTTGGTTGCTCTCCTTGGCGTAGGTGTGTTGGGTGCTGCATCTAAGCTCAAGCGTGGCAAGAAAGAAGCTTAGGCTTGTAAGGACCAGTTACAAACCTAAGTTCTAATTCGTTGTTTGTGGAGACAGCTAGCGAGTGCTAGCTTGTCTCCGTCTCTTTCTAGGATAGCCAGGCTACAGCAGTTTGTGGGGCTGTTGACACTCTCCACCGAGTAGCAGTGCTTCATCAAAGCTTCATTTTTTTGTCATGCTGAAACTGGCCGAATCGGTTGCTTAGCGGGCAAAATTAACGCTATGCACTCATAGAGGCTGTGCTCGTAAATACAAAAGTTTAGTAAAGCTCTCGTTAAAAAATCGACAAAGGAGCCAAAGAAAAGCTATTAAATGGTTAAAGAACGAAAAATCGGAAACTAAACACCCCTATTTTCTCGAGATTGAACTGTTAATTGTTTTGCCTAACCTGTCAAGATAAATAAGAGCTAACCTCCCCGAAACCATTCATGTTCTCTACCTATATCCTGACCCACAACGAAGAAATCGATATCGCCCCCTGCATTGAGTCTGCCCTCCTGAGTGGCTGTGATGATGTGATTGTCGTTGATTCGTTTAGCAGCGATCGCACCGTTGAAATTGCCTCTCAGTATCCGGTACGAGTGATTCAGCATGTTTTTGAAAGCCACGGCAAGCAGCGCACCTGGATGTTAGAGCACATTTCTACTCAATACGAGTGGGCTTACATCCTCGAAGCCGACGAACGCATGACCACTCGCCTGTTCCGGGAATGCTGTCAAACGCTTGGAAGGGGAAATGCCGTTGGTTACTACGTAGCAGAACGGGTCATGTTTATGGGAAAATGGATTCGCCACAGCACTCAGTATCCCCGCTATCAACTGCGCCTGCTGAAGAAAGGAGAGGTGTGGTTCACCGACTACGGACATACCGAACGGGAAGTGTGTAACGGCTCCACAGGCTTTTTGAGCGAAACCTACCCACACTACACCTGCGGCAAAGGACTGAGCCGCTGGATTGACAAGCACAATCGCTACTCGACAGACGAGGCGGCGGAGACCCTGCGTCAGCTTAACTCTGGCAAAGTCTGCTGGCGGGATTTATTCTTTGGTAAGAGCGAAGTGGCCAAACGCAGAGCGCTAAAGGATCTCTCCTTACGGCTCCCGTTCCGGCCACTCCTGCGCTGGCTGTATATGTACTTTATCCTCGGCGGAATTTTAGATGGACGCGCCGGATTTGCCTGGTGTACTCTGCAAGCTTTCTACGAATATCTCATTCTGCTCAAGGTAGAGGAGATGAAAGGGCAAGCCCATTCTGAAACGAGTCAAGACACAGCGAAAGTGATGCTGTCTCCAATCAGGGGACGTTCTATCGCCTAGAGGTTGAATGCCAGCTCAGTTTTGGCTTGAACAGGTCTAGCGCAGCCAAGCTAGGAGAAGTTGAGAGTTCCTGCTTCAGCGTCTAGCATGACCTTTTGTCCGACCCGCAGAGCCGCATTGGCTCCATCGTGACCAAAGGGCAGCTCGGAAACGATGGGAATATTTAAGTCACCGAGGCGATCGCGCAGCACTTCGCTCACATTCCAGCTAGGATAGCCAACGGCTGGCTCACAGCGGCTAAAGCGACCTAGGGCCATTCCTCTTACCCCGGTAAATGCTCCTGATAGACGCCATTGAGTCAGCAACCGATCGATGCGGTAAGGAGCTTCTTGAACGTCTTCTAAAGCCAAAATCGCTCCTTCGAGGGACGGAACAATCGACGTACCCAGGCAATGAGTAGCAACGGTGAGGTTAGCTGGAAGCAGCCACCCTTGCGCTTGACCTCCTCCCCAGCCTTGGCCCATCAGAGTCTTCAAAGGACGACCTTCTACACAGTCAAACAGACGCTCAATTGACCACTGCGGCTCAACAGCAAACGTGGTTAAAACAGGTCCGTGGATACTAGCAATCCCCGCTTGAGCCAGACTCCACAGCAACCCGGTAATATCCGAAAACCCAACTAACCACTTGGGATTTACTCCTTGCCAGTTATTCAGACTCCAGTCCTCTAGCAGTCTGGCGCTCCCATAACCACCCCGAGCGCATAAAAGCACCCTGCATTCAGGATCTTGCCATGCTTGCGCCAACGCTTGGCGGCGATAGAAATCATCCCCGGCTAAGTATCCCCAAGGAGCAGGAAAGTCATCGAGGAGAACTTGGTAGCCGCGCGATCGCCATATTTCTAGGCTGTGTTCGATAACTTCACTTTCTCGCAACGCTCCGCTCGGGGCAATTACTCGGACTAAATCACCTGGCTGTAGTGGTGGTGGTAGTTGCAGAGATTTAAGTTTTATCATTTATCGTTAACAGTGGCCACTGGTGAGCAAGACCCATCAGTATAATAAGCGCCGCAGGCGTTGCTTTTTTGCTTAGAGATTAATCATGACACAACCTAGAGGATTCTTTCGCTCCCTTTTTGATTTTTCCTTTTCTCATTTTGTCGCCATTAAAGTTGTGGGTGTTCTTTATGCTGTCGGGATCTTTTTTGCGGCTCTATTTGCTTTTGTGGTTGTTACTGGTGGGTTCAATCGGGGTTTTTTATCAGGAGTTGGTTCACTAATTGTTGCTCCATTAATTTTTTTACTTTATATAATTTTTATCAGAATCAGTTTAGAAGCTTTAGTCGCTGGCATCCGAACCGCAGAAAACACAGCCAGAATTGCAGAAAATATGCAATTACATAGAACTGAACTACCGTAGTTTTGATGATCGTAAGCTAGCTGAAAGATAATCAATAAAATGATTTGATCCACTACTCGTCACTAAATATCAGTTCTAAACGCTGCTGAGACTCTGCCAAAGCTGCCGCTGGCTCTTTTTTGCCTAGTAAAGAGGCTTCAATCGCTCGTCCAAAGTTTTCAGACAAGCGAGAATAGCCAGGAATAATCGGACGGGCTTTAGCCCAGTTCATTTGTTCTAGAAATACATCCAATACCGGGTTCTCTTGCACAAATGCCTGATACTCGGCGCTCTGCTGAGAGTTAATATTAACGGGTAAATACCCGGTTTGCAGCGCCCAAGCAGTTTGAAACCCCTCACTCAAAACGTACTCCAAAAATGCAAGAGCCGCCTGTTCTCGTTCGGAGGTGGTGTTGAAAACGAACAAACTTTCTCCGCCGACGACGGCTGCTCGCTGGTCCAGCACCGGAATCGGAAACACTCCGTAATCAGTTTCTGTCTGCTGTAGCTGACCTAAAGTCCAGGGGCCTGTGACCTGCATAGCGGCTTTCCCCATGAGGAAACTATCGAGTTCGTATCCTCTTTCTGGGGCAGAAAGCATGGCCACTCCATCCTTGACTAACCCTGCTCCAAATTCGAGGGCCGCTACTGTTCCTGCATTCACCAAATTTGGCTGTTGTCCCTGCAAAAGTTCGCCGCCAGCGCTGTACACAAACGGCAACCAGGCAAACACCGTCCATTCTGCTTTGCCCAAAGAGAGAATGAGTCCGTATTGGTCGCTGCGTCCGTCCCCATCTGAGTCAAGAGTCAGTCGATGGGCTGCTTGTTTGAACTTCTCCCAGGTTTGCGGTAACTCGGTAATTCCTGCCGCTGCAAACAGGCTTGGACGATAGAAAACTGCGGCATTATTAGTTGCTAAGGGAACGGAGTAAATATGCCCATCAAGTACCATCGTCTCAAACATGACCGGATCGATCTCTGCCTTGACAGCAGAGTTATCCAGCCAATCTTCCAGTGGACGAATGGCTCCCAGTTCTACCAGTTGACCCGTAAGCTGAGGCACAAACCAGAGCAAATCCGGCGGCTGGTCGCTGACAACGGCGGCGAGAATCTTCGGAAGCTGTCCATCTGGTTGCCCGATATAGAGGGCTTCTACTTCAATGTTGTCGTGAGCTTGGTTAAACTGACTAACCAACGCATTAAAGACATCTCGATTGGCCGGAGGGTTAATACCGTGCCAGAGAGTGACTTTAGTAATATTATTGTCAGGGCGATCGCTCAGTTCACAGCCGCCTAGAAGCAGCGTGAGGCAAAGAACGACGCCAACAATCTGATAGGCTCTGTTCATGGTTCCGGTCTTGTCATTAGCGTTCCTCCGCTAGCTCAACTTGCAGTTGAGCAATGGATTCATACTCGGTTTGAAATTTGTTGAGCAGAGATTTGTATAGCGGCAAAATCTTTTGATACATTGCGACATTTCTGGGGATCGGTTTCTGCTGATACGTTTCACCAATCATAGAGGAAACCTCTAAAGAGGAAAGATTGTTGAGGGCATAGAGTCCTAATACCGCTGCCCCCAGCGCTGAACTTTGAAAGCTTTTAGGAACAATAACCTGGCGGTTAAAGACGTCTGCCATCATCTGCCGCCAGAGACTAGAACGAGCAAAGCCTCCGGTTGCCTGTATTCTCGTTGCTGCTCCGATTGCATCTTCGAGGGCTTCTAGCACCAAAAACAAATTATACACAATGCCTTCGAGGACCGCTCTGACCAAATGCGCCTTACTGTGGTTAATGTTTAACCCGAAATAGGAGCCTCTAGCATCGGCGTTCCAGATGGGCGATCGCTCTCCGAGGAGATAGGGATGAAAAATCAGTCCCTCTGACCCGGCTGGCACCGTCTCTGCTAACATTGTGATCAATTCATAGGGGTTTTTACCGAGTCGTTCGGCTGCCCGTACTTCAGTATCAGTAAGCTGATTTCGCACCCAGCGCAGGGCCACGCCGCCATTGTTCACTGCCCCACCAACGGTCCAATAGTTTTTAGTAAAAGCGTAACAGAATAGCCGCTCCTGAGTATCAGTCAGCGGGCGATCGACAACAGCACGAACCGCTCCACTCGTGCCCACCGTCACCGCCACCACTCCAGGAGCAATTGCTCCAACTCCTACACTAGACAGGACACCGTCGCTCGCGCCAATAACGACAGGGGTTTTGGCCTCTACTCCAAGTCTGCGAGCACCAGTTGGAAGTGGCTGTACAACATAGGTTGTTGGCACTAATTCTGATAAATGATTTTGAGTAATGCCTGCAATTGTTAGAGCTTCTCGATCCCAGGTAAGTTCAGTGAGATTGAGCAGCCCGCTTGCCGAAGCAATTGAATAGTCAACCACGTACTCACCGAAAAGCTGATAGAAAACATATTCCTTGATGGAAACAAACTTAGCTGCTTTCTGAAACAGTTCCGACTGTTCGTGACGTAGCCAA
Organism: Cyanophyceae cyanobacterium; assembly: GCA_050331735.1. GTDB lineage: Bacteria > Cyanobacteriota > Cyanobacteriia > Cyanobacteriales > JBHJGN01 > JBHJGN01. The sequence continues at coordinate 7,962 of JBHJGN010000091.1, read as the reverse complement.
ACCAGTTTGATGAAAGGAGACATTGGATGAACAGGAACGCCCGTTCGCTGATAAATTTTCCGTCCCTGCTGTTGCTTAATTCTTTCTGCCCAGGCAACGCTGCGATTGTCTGCCCAGGTCAGGCTGCGGGTCAGCGGCTTGCCCTCGGCGTCAACGGCAATGAGGCTGTGCATCGCGGCACTAAAGGATAAACATAAAATCGAAGCAGGGTTGATTTGGCTTTCTTGAATGACCTGTCTTACCGTTGTCGTCACGGCAGCTAAAATTTCATCTGGATCTTGTTCAGCTACGTCTGGAGTTGGCGACAGCAGCGGATAGCCAATTGAGTGTTCTTGAACGACTGTGCCTTGTTGCGTAAACAACACTGTCTTGGTGCTGGTGGTTCCGATGTCTATCCCCACGACATAGCGTTGCTGATTCATTTTCCTTATTGGTGCTTTCTTACAAAGAAAGTTTATTGATAAATGGGCTCGAAAAGCTAATTTAATGTCAATTCAAACTTTAAAATTCAAAAGAACGTTAGCTCAGGATTTGGTTTCAAGATTGGTAGTTGCTGATTTTCTTTTGAGAATCATCAAGCGGTATTATCAGTGCTGGCGTCAAAATCTACCGTGATCGCTTCTGGACCTTTTTTCTGCTGATAGCGATCGCCTCATCTACTGTTGCTGCGCTACCTTGTTAACATCTAAAACAGGATTTGCTGCCGCTGTCCGCAGCACGATTGCTGCATTTTTAATAAAGCTAGCCAGCGGAACCGCAATCAGCAGACCGACAACTCCACCTACCTTCGCCCCCAACAGTAAAGACACTAAGATCCAGACAGGGTTCAGTCCGGTAAAGCCTCCCAGCAAACGTGGTGCAATGCCATTTTCGATCACCTGCCCTAAAACAATAGCAACAGCCAGCACTCTCACCCCCAACCAAAAGCTTTTAAGCGCCATCAGCGAACTTACTAAGAAAATACTGAAAGACGCGCCGAAAGGAAAAAGCGCCATAAAACCAATGCCTAGGCCAAACAGCAGGCCAAAGGGAACCCGCAACAGCCAGAAGGCCAAGACCAGGGAAACGCCAATAATTACGGCGAGCGATGCTTGACCAACATAATAATTGTGAAAATTTTGCCGCAGCAGCGGACGCACCCGCAACCCCATTGGGGTAGGCAGCCACTCAAAAATTCCCTCCCAAAGCTGTTCTCCGTTCAGCAACAGGTAAAAAGTCAGCACCAGAGTTAATAGCAAATCGACCACCCGATTCACCGTATTGAGAGCTAAACCGAGAGCCTGACCCGTTAGCAATCGCAGTTGACCCGACAGACGTTCGGTGAGCTGAGTCGTGATACCGCTGAGGTTAATCGGCAGTCCGCGAGCGATCGCCCAATCATTTAGAGACTGAAGCTGTTGACCACCCGATTCAATCCAGGAAGGGAGACGAACAGCTAAATCATTAAACTGTTTGAAAATGATCGGGGCAAGAGTTACTCCTAACACGCTCAGCAGCAAAAAGGCGACAAAAATAACCCCCAAGACCGCATAGGAGCGTTGAACTCGTCGGGAAACGAGAAACTGCACCGGATAGTCGAGGATAAACGCCAACAAAGTTGCCGTCACCAAGATTGTAATCAGGGACTGAAAGTAATCAAAAACAACCAGCACTAACCAGGCGTTGAGGATAATGAGCGGAAAAGCTAATCCCCAAGTAACCCACTGCGGCAGTTGGTTAAATTTTGTGAGTTCTTTAGACGGTAGTTCTTTAGCCGATTGATGCCCTAGCACACAAGCAGTCCCATTAGCGTAACCACCCTAATTTTAGTCAGTTTCTCGATCCCTGGTTACTGGTCACTACTCCCTCCGCGACCATCAGACCCCACACCACCCCAAACCGAAAGCGGGTGTGGCGACAAATCTCAAAGCTAGCAGCCGTAAGTAAAGCATGCAACTCTGCCTGGGTATAACATTGCCGATGAGCCGGATCGACAAGCCGTAACCAGAAATCGCAAAGTTGACAGATGAAATAGTCTCTGCACCAGTCAAGGACAATCGCCCTGCCCCCCGGTTTGAGAACGCGCTTGATTTCGGCCAGGGCAATTGTCGGTTTCTCAAAGTAGTGAAAGGAACTCGCACAGACAACCACATCAAAACAGCGATCGCTCAACGGCAATTCCGTAACGCTGGCAACGCGAAACGAGACAGGGGCAGCTCCCGGCAGCTTCTGTCGGGCTTCCCGCAGCATGTTTTCCGAAATATCTACTCCAACCATCTGCTGCTCAGGGTGGTGGCTGAGCAACAGTCGCTCAAACTCACCCGTTCCGCAAGCCACATCGAGAACAACGTCAGCCGGAGAAATTGCCGACCAAGATTTGAGGAAAGATAAGGTACTGGCTACATAGCAGCTCCAGCGCCGATCGTAGACAGCGGCTTTTTGGTTATACTGTTGGCGAACTTTAGCTTGAACCACGATTTAGCCAAACGTTTTACTGCTAGCTAACCAGATGTTGGGCAGAATCGCAAGGCAGCAGATGGTTCTGCCATTGTTGCTCCCCGCTCATCCTCAGCGCTGATTACCAAAATAATTTAGGCTCGCCACTCCTGCACAGCCAGATGATTCCTGTCAGGGCGATCGCCTCTGCCGATGCGCTTCTAAGAAGATTTTGTGAAAGAATTTGCTAACTTTGTTACTTTAGTCCCTAGCAAGAAAGTTCCATTGTTTTCTAGATTAGTACAGTCACAGTCTGAGCTATTAAAGGAATAGGCGGTGCTCGCCAGGCAGATTCTCTGGAAAAACTATCCGTTTCGTCTGCTGTTTGGCTCTCACCTGGTTCAGGGACTTTAGACCGAATTAGGGCGAAAACTTCGCTCGGATTTTTACTCAAGACAGCAGTTAGAAGAGGTAGAGGATAGCGTCTGAGAGGTTTTAGGGTAAATATATCGAGTTTTTTGCTTTAATGAGGAATCCTTGAGAGGATAACGAAGAAAACGAAGAAAATGAACAATCAGCGAACCATAAAAAACGAGGATTGTTGTGATTCGAGTACTGCTGGTTGACGATCAAAGCCTTGTTCGCGAGGGGTTAGCGAGTTTGCTCCGGGCAAAGCTCGACATTGAGGTAATCGGGGAAGCCGAAAACGGTCAAGTTGCCGTAGAGAAAGCCTTGGAACTAGAGCCTGATGTCGTCCTGATGGATATCCACATGCCGGTCGTGGATGGAGTAGCAGCAATCCGCGCTCTGTCTGAAAAGGCACCAGATATTAAAGTGGTGGTGCTGACGACTTTTGATGATGATGAATACATTGCTCAATCAATCAGCGTTGGAGCCAAAGGATATCTCCTTAAGGATACTCCCTCGGAAGAGTTAGCACAGACAATCCGCTCGGTTCATCAAGGCTATACTCAGTTTGGACCTGGGCTATTTGAGAAAGTTGTGGGAGTGTATGCGAGTCCGCTAGTTGAACCGCCGCCAGCATTGGCTAACCTTACTTCTAAGGAAAGAGAAGTCTTACAGCTTATTGGGCAAGGACACAATAACCGCGAAATTGCCACCGCCTTGGATATTTCTGAAAGAACGGTGAAAAATCACGTCAACACGATTCTTCGCCGTTTGCATTTGCGCGATCGCACTCAAGCCGCTATTTTCGCCACAACCTATTTACCCTCACCTTAAGCGATCAGCTTCCGACTAGCGAAGAGCTAAAAGCTAACGGCTAATCGCTTTATTTATGCCATTCTAGAGTTGTTGCTTGCCCATTGCTCATGGCTCAGTTCAACTCTTTAGAAGAGGCTCTTAAACACTATTTTGGCTACACAACCTTTCGGCATAAACAGCGCCAGGTAATTGCAGAGATCCTTCAGGGACGAGATATGATGGTGATTATGCCTACTGGAGGCGGCAAATCCTTGTGTTTTCAGCTCCCGGCACTGCTACAGCCAGGGCTAATGGTGGTGGTGTCGCCCCTCATTGCATTGATGCAGGACCAGGTGGAGGCGCTGCGCGACAACGGCATTGGAGCCACGTTTCTCAACAGTAGTTTAGGGTTGCCGGAGGTGCGAGAGCGGGAACGAGACATTCTCCGCGGCAAAATCAAGCTCCTCTACGTGGCTCCCGAACGTCTTTTGTCTGAGAAGTTTAGTTCCTTTTTAGAGGCGATCGCCACACAACTGGGAATCTCTGCCTTTGCCATCGATGAAGCCCACTGCGTTTCTGAGTGGGGCCACGATTTCCGTCCTGAATATCGCCAGATGAAGCAGCTCCGCCAGCGCTATCCCCAGGTTCCCCTGTTGGCTTTTACCGCAACAGCAACGCGCCGGGTGCAGCAGGATATCGTCCAGCAGCTCGGGTTACGACAGCCTGAAGTGCATGTGGTGAGCTTTAATCGTCCCAATCTTTATTACGAAGTGCAGCCGAAAGAACGACGCAGCTATCCGCAGCTCTTGCAGCACATTCGCCAGCAGCAAGGGTCAGGAATTGTCTACTGTCTCAGCCGCCGCACCGTCGATGAAATTGCCGAGCAACTTCAGCAGGATCGTATTGCCGCCTTGCCCTACCATGCGGGCCTCAGTGATGTTGAGCGAGCCTCCCATCAAACCCGCTTCATCCGCGATGATGTGCAAATTATCGTGGCCACCATTGCCTTTGGCATGGGCATTAATAAGCCAGATGTACGCTTTGTCGTTCATTACGATCTGCCCCGCAACCTCGAGAGCTATTATCAAGAATCAGGGCGAGCCGGACGAGACGGAGAACCCGCCCACTGCACTCTCTTTTTCAACCCCAGCGATATTCCAAAACTCGACTACTTCATCGACCAAAAACCCGATCCTAAGGAGCAGCGGATCGCTCGCCAGCAGCTTCGTCAGGTAGTGGATTACGTCGAAGGAACCGACTGTCGCCGCACAATTATCTTGGGCTACTTTGGGGAACCGTTTGCCGGAGGATGCGATCGCTGCGACAATTGCCGCCACCCCAAACCTATCGAGGATTGGACCATCGAGGCTCAAAAATTCTTATCCTGCGTAGCTCGCTGTCGAGAGCGGTTTGGCATGAATCACATCATCGACGTGCTGCGGGGTTCCAAGAAGCAGAAAATTGAGCAGTACGGGCATCATCTCCTCTCCACCTACGGTATTGGGAAAGATCGCAGCGTGGCGGACTGGAAAAGGCTTGGGCGTTCCTTACTGCATCAGGGGTTAGTCGCGGAAACCACCGATGGCTACCGAGTGCTCAAGCTCAATCAGCGTAGTTGGGAGGTATTGCGCAAGCAGCGTACGGTGCAAATTGCCGTCCGGCAACCATCAGCAACTCAGGTTGTCGAAGAGGATACACCCACGGCAGAAGCCCAACTGCTGTTTGAAGAACTGCGACGCCTGCGTAAACAGCTCGCCGATGCCCAATCCGTGCCTCCTTACGTCGTGTTTGCCGACTCTAGCCTCAAACAGATGGCGCAGCAGCAGCCCCAAACCCTCAAGGAATTTGCCCAAATTTCTGGCGTTGGCAGTCATAAGCTCCAGCAGTACGGAGAGCAGTTTATCTCGGAAATTCGCGCCTTTTGCCAACAGCAACTCTCCGTTGCTTTGCCTGCAAACACCTATAGATCGACGCTACAGCTTTTTCAACAGGGATTAGAGGTGGCAGAAATTGCGGCTCAACGCCAGCTCACCGTCAGTACCGTGGTTAATCATCTCAGCGAGTTGATCGAAATGAAACAGCCTGTAGACCTCGATCGCCTTGTGCTGCCAGTCAAACAAGAACTGATCGCGAGAGCCATCCAGAAATTAGGAGCCGAGTCTCTCAAAGAACTGCGCGACCATTTAGGAGAAAGCTTTAGCTACGATGAAATTAAGTTGGTCCGGGCTTGGTGGCGACGGGAACACTAGAGGGGCTGTATTTCCGACGTTCCCATCGTGCCTGTTTGTCCCTCTTGAGCAAGATATTTTGGTTTTGTCGAACTGATATATTGCATAATAGTAACTTATCAACTAACGCCAATTAGCTGTGTTGTCACTCCTCTATCACCTCGTTCAAATTTTCCAGCCCGTTTTAGTTCCCTTGTGTTTTCTGGTGGCTTGGGTGTTTATCGCTCTTCTCGGGTGGACCCTACTCAGCGCCGTCCGCGATGCGATCGCCCGCGCTAAAACCATGCATGAAGTTCCCTGCACCAACTGCCAGTTTTTTACCAACAGCCACCATCTCAAATGTACCGTGCGACCGGCGATCGCCAACACCGAACAGGCAATTAACTGTACCGATTACTTTGCCAAAGAACGGCCTTTTGCCACCGTTACTGAGGATTTTAGTTAACGCCAATGATCGTACAACTCAACGATTGTGAAGAATTTACGGCTGGAGATGGCACCCAGTTGCGCGAACTGCTGCATCCCGACAAGCAGCCGCTTCAGTTGCGCTATAGTTTGGCTCATGCCATCGTTCCGGTCGGGCAGACATCTACTCCCCATTCTTTAGCGACATCAGAAGTGTACTACATTCTCAGCGGACAGGGAGAAATGCATATCGACGATGCGGTAGACAGCGTTAAACCCGGAGACGCTGTCTATATTCCCCCCCATGCCAAGCAATATATCCGTAACTGTGGCGATGACCCTCTGATATTTATCTGCATTGTCGATCCGGCCTGGCGTAAAGAAGATGAAACGGTTTACGAGTAGCTAAATTTTGTCTACACATCCTCGGATCGGCATTGTTGGTTTAGGCTTAATTGGCAGTTCTTTGGGGTTAGACTTTTGCGCTCAAGGACTGACCGTTGTGGGAGTATCGCGCCGCGAAGCCACGTGTCAGCAGGCGGTTGCCCGAGGAGTCGTCACTCGCGCCCAAACGGATTTTTCCATTCTGGCGGCGGTGGATATTGTCTTTGTGTGTACTCCACTAGCGGCTATTCTTCCAACGGTTGAGCAACTGACCGCCAATTTGCCGAGCGATGCGATTATCACCGATGTGGGGTCCGTGAAGTCGGCTATCGTCGCCTCGGCTTCTCCACTGTGGCCCCACTTTATTGGCGGTCATCCGATGGCTGGAAACGAACAGCAGGGCATTGCCGCCGGACAACGAGGCTTATTTATAGGAGCTCCCTACGTGCTAACGCCAACGGCGACCACCCTCCCCCGAGTGTTGCAAACCGTGAGCGGTCTGGCCCGTTCTTTAGGCTCCCAGGTAATCACCTGTTCTCCAGAAGCCCACGACCGCGCTGTAGCCTGGGTGTCTCATCTCCCGGTGATGGTGAGCGCAAGCCTGATTGCGGCATGTTTAGCTGAGCCAGACCGGCCCTTGGCGCAGCGCTTAGCTAGTTCTGGATTTCGCGATACCAGTAGAGTGGGGGGCGGCAACCCGGAACTGGGAGTGATGATGGCTCGCTACAACCGTTCCCATTTGAGGCGATCGCTCCTCGAATATCGTCGTCGCCTTGATGAAATCATTGACTACATTGAGCAAGAAGACTGGCAGAGCTTAGAAGCCCTGCTTCAGGTCGTTCACCAGACGAGAACACCGTTTTTGTAAACATCAACATTGCAGCAAATCATCGAGCAGATTCGCTAGGGGCGGAGCGTTGCGAAGCGATCGCCTTCATCATTTCATCAATAACAGAAGCGATCGCTCTCTCTCGCTGTCGGTCAATTGGTTCTAATACCAATTAGAAAAAGTCATGAGAGACTTGAGCCGTTGGGGAAAAGGGGAAAGGGTCAGGGGGAAAGGTAAACACAGCAAGCCTTTCCCTTTTAAGAGCCAACTCTTTGTTAGTGAGGAGAACTATCTCACTCCTTTCGGTAAATGGTATAAAACCTCGGTTTTATGTTGTTTGTAAGTTTGTACGGCTTGTTTAACAAGAGGTCGCGGAAATCCCCTTCTTCAAAGCAGTAAGGAGGGGATGGACAGCGACGCTACGACTTACCGTTTTAGTATATAATGGTAAGTATGATTAGAGTCACTCAGAAAGTCCGCATCTATCCTGAACCTGAA
>JBHJGN010000090.1:0-16225 GCA_050331735.1 Cyanophyceae cyanobacterium | reverse complement strand
TTCCTGCGGCGGTGCTACTTTAGAGAAAGTTAAGGAGTATATCAAGAATCAAGATAGTGCTTAGCTCTCACTGCTGCCCCAGAATTCCCCTACGACCAAAACAAGTTTATGGTCGCAGCACCCTTCTGGGTTCCTTGGTGGCAGAGGTATTCAGCGGGAAATTGGTTAAGTAGCTAATGACGAGTAGAAATCAGACTAGCGACCTTTAGAAAGGGTGCCTAGGTGCAGGTCAACTGCGTTGAGGTAGGCAGAATCGTTTAAAGCTTCCGGAGACACTCTTCCCTGCGCAATTCCCGCCTCGACTAGATCGGTCGCATCAGCTAGGCGCAGGTGACTCTGAGTTGGAAAATCTTCAAATTGTCCCCGTCTGGCCAGAGTGACTAAGCCGAATGGGGTAGTCTGTGGTGCAATGTTGTCAGCATTTCTGGCAGCCACTCGTGAACTTGGTCGAGTTTCTTGAGCTTGAACAGCCGGAACGGCAGCGAGGGCTGTTAAGACTAAGGTGAGAGCTGTAGTTTGGATTTGTTTCATTGTTTTGACTCCCTAATACGGGTGAGAGAGGTTGACCGCAATACAGACAAGTCTGTCTAAAGCTCAAAAAAGTTGATTTATTGTTTGCTTAACCATTTCTGTTAACCAACTATTTGATAACTCGAACTTCTCGTTAACGCCGCTTCCAGGAAGACTACCTTGCTTTAAGCAGCACGCTTTCTGCGGAGATATCTTTCGACCAGATTGCTAACAAACTGATTGACAGCGCTAAAGATGCGTTCTTTGAGACTGTCTTGTTTAGTGATTGCGTTCATGTTTTTATACTAAAACAGACAAGTCTGTCTGTCAAGTTTTTAGGAAAACAATCTGTATTTTCTCCTTGAATTCTACAAAGCAAGACCAATGGAAGGTAGTCTTAAGGAGCCTGGATGATGAGCAGGAGTAAAATTTTGAGTTTCGTTTTAGCGAGACTTACAGCGAGTTGCTCGGCAGAAAATCCATTTAATTCAACAAGGTCTCTACCTAACCCCTACTCCGCGCTCGGTTCTCTCCGACACTCGCTCGGTTACTGAGCGAGTTGGGCAAGCCAGCTCAGTTTCTGGAATTGGTAAACGAACCGTGAAGCAGGTCCGTCCAGGGCGCGAGTTCACTGATACAGTTCCTTGATGTCGGTTGTAAACGATGCGGCTAACAATGTCCAGCCCCAGTCCTGACCCTTTGTTGATGTCTTTGGTGGTAAAAAACGGTTCAAAAATGCGGAACTGCATCTCAGGAGGAATGCCGTCTCCAGAGTCGATTACTTCAACGCGAACGTAGTTGCCATCTCGACAAGTGATGATTTCAAGCGTTCCTTGCTCCTTGATGGCATCGGTGGCATTATCGATCAAATTCGTCCACACCTGATTGAGTTCGCTGCCGTAGGCACAAATTTTGGGCAACGTTCGATCGTACTGGCGGCGGACCGTCACACCCCGCTTGAGTTTGTAGGTGAAGAGTTTGAGCGTGTCTTCTAGACCATCGTGAACGTCTACAATCTGCTGTGGACCTCGATCTAGGTGAGAATAGGATTTCATCGAGCAAACTAGCTCAGAAATTCGCTCAGCTCCCCGGCGCCCACTTTCAATCATCATCATGACCTCAAAAGAAAGCGCTAGCCAGCGAAGTCCCTGATCTCGCAATTCCCCAGGGTGATTGCGCCAACGCTCGGTAAGCCGCTCTAGAGTTGCAATCTCCATGCCAGCAGCAGCGAGAGATTCTGTTAGTTTCCAAGCATCCTTAACGCCATAGTCTTCTAACCAGGCCAGCAGTTCGTCTTCACGATCGCTGAGAGTGAGCGCGTCTACTGTTTGTTGGAGAATAGTTTCATAGCCGCGATCGCGCGCTGTTATCCACTCCTGAGTATGGTCCGGGGAGACATTCTCCTGTCCGTAGAGCAGATTCATGTACTCTAGCTCGCGGATAGCCGGCACCACGTCTCGCAAGGCTCGCACCAGGGCAGCAGCAGGATTGTTGAGTTCGTGGGCGAGACCAGCGCTGAGGGTGCCTAGAGCCGCCATTTTTTCCCGACTGCGGATAAAGGATTCCAAGCCGCGCAGGCGCCGAGCCACCTCCTGAAAAATACTGCGCTCAAAGCCCCGGCATTCGTGCAGCAGCGTCAGAAAGTCAGAGCAGCTAATCTGGTAAAGAGAACAGTCGCTCAGCGTTCGCATTGATACCAACACTGGATCATCCGTTAGCACCGGAATTTCGCCAAAAAATGCCGGAGCCTGATGTTGTCCGATGGGCATCTCCACTCCTTCGCTGAGACGGGTGATGCTGACGCGCCCTTGCAAGAGGATAAACAACCCGTTTGGGTTTCCTCCTTCCTCCATTAGGATTGTTCCCCGAGGAAGCTGGAGTTCCTGAGCGCGATCGCATACCCATTCCAGTTTATCTTGAGGAAGATGCTGAAAGGGTTCTAGGGCAAGCAATTCGTCAATACACAGCACGGTTAAAGCCCTCGTAAAAGTTGTTCAATCAAAGCTCACGAAGTCAGAGGAAGCCCTGTCGTTTTACGGCAGGGTCTCTTGACCTTCGGGGGGGTCAATCCGAATTAGTTGCCCATTTGGCTCGTCTGTCAAGACGTAGAGCAAACCGTCGGGGCCTTGGCGCACATCTCGGACTCGCTGACCGATCGAAATTGATTCTTCGCTGAGGACATTGCCCTCTGTATCTAGGTCAATGCGACGAACATCTTGAGAAACCAATCCTCCAGCAAAGAGATCCCCTTGCCACCCCGGTAAGCGATCGCCTGTATAATAGGCAAGTCCTGAAGGAGCGATCGCCGGTGTCCATACTGTTTTAGGGTCTACCATTCCCGGCAGCGAGCGGAACTGAGAAATTTCCCCGCCACTATATTCGCGGCTGTGGGTCACTTCTGGCCAACCATAATTTTGACCGGCTTCAATTAAATTGAGTTCGTCCCCTCCTCGAGAACCATGTTCTGTGGACCACAGTCGCTCGTTGACTGGATCGAGAGCAATACCCTGAATATTACGATGTCCATAACTCCAGATGGCGGGGTTAGCATCCGCATCACCGATAAAGGGATTATCTGGAGGAATTGAACCATCATCATTTAAGCGCACAACTTTGCCGAGATGAGAATTGAGGTTCTGAGCCTGCTGGCGAATCAAATCTCCATCTAGTTGAATTGGTGGATTGCCCCCGTCACCAATGGAAACTAGCATCGTGTTATCGGGCAACCAGACAATGCGCGAACCAAAATGTTGGCCGTCGGGTTTGGTGCGGTTGACCTCGAAAATCTCTTCCCAGTTTTGAAGCGTTGTGCCATCAAAGGTGGCCCTAGCAACTCTCGTCTGGTTTGTCTGACTCGTTCCGTGAGCATAGGTAAAGTAAACGAGGCGATTTTCGGAAAAATTGGGATGAAGAGACACATCCATAAAGCCTCCCTGATTAGCCGCAAAGACTTCGGGGACGCCAGCAATGGGTTGGGGGTTGAGCTCTCCATTCTGAACAAGTCTGAGCCTTCCTGGTCGTTCAGTAATCAGCATTGCTCCATCTGGGAGCCAGGCAATACTCCAAGGATGTTCCAACCCTTCCAATACCGTTGTTATCCTATATTCAGCACCCGTTTCCTCGCTCTGGGCCACAAGGGGAGCAGATGAGGTGTCGTTCGTACCAGAGACGGGAGGATCTGGGAAGGAACAGCCTAGAAGAGTTAACAGCACGCTTGCTCCGATTGCTGCTTTTGTACGGCGTTGGATGATAGTCATAACTGTTATCTATCAGCTCATTAGGATTATTTTTGGGGATGCTAGCCAAATTGGTCGTCGTGGTCAGCGGGCTACTGGCTAGTTTGACAAATAAATATGACGGAACAATGACAATGTTAATAGCCTTTGGTAGGTTACGTAGTCTATTGTTACCTAAACTTTTCGTCTCTGTGGCTGAATGAGGAGATTGGCAAAATCTAGCGCTTTTTATCGGTGGGCGCATCTTAATTCATCACAGGTTTTCTGGTGAGTACAGCTTGTTCCGCAATATCGCAGGCATGGACAACTCCCCGAGTTTGGTGAATGACCTTCTGTAATCGAATGACGTTCTGCTTGTGAGATCCGGTTAATCCCTGCGCGATCGCCGCTCGTAACGTGGTAACGTCAAGACGAGAAGGCGTTACGACTTCTCCGGTTCCTGTCCAGGCAATCCGGGCCGCTACTCCGGGCTGATCGTCGGTGATGGGAATAGCCACCATCGGCACTCCGTAGCTCAATGACTCCAAGGCCGTATTGAGTCCAGCGTGGGTGATAGCGAGGCTGGCTTTTTGGAGGAGTGCGAGTTGAGGGGCGTATTTGACAACCAGAGGATTACTGGGCAAGTCCGGCAGTGCTTCTGGGTCCAGTCTGCCTCCCAAGGAAATAATCAACTGAACATCTAGATCGGCACAGGCTGCTGCAATGGTATAAAAAATAGCACGAAAATGATTTTGCACCGTTCCCATAGAGGCATAGATCAGGGGTTGACCGTTTAATTGCTCATCGGGAAAAGGCACGGGTTGTCGTTGAGTGGAATGATGAAAAGGCCCCGTAAAATGAAAGTGCGGCGGCAGTTGACGAGGAAACTCAAATTCTTTGACGTGTCGAGTAATAATCGCTAAGTCGGAAAAAACGTCATTTGGGTGCCTATAAGCAGGCAACTGCCATCGCTGACGATAGCGAGAAATTACTTTCCAGGTTGGTTTTGCTAAGCGATTTAAGAGGCTGTAGGCAACTTGGTTGCGGAGTTTTGCCCACCATCCAGGATGATATTGCCAGGTTGTGAAGATTGGAGGAATGGCTAAGTCTTGGTAAAAGGGAAGTATGCAGCATACCGTGACGTAGGGGAGCTTGAGGTATTCGGCGATCGTTCCACCTTCAAAAACTGACACATCAATAAGCAGTGCCTCAATGCCCTGTTTACGAATGATTGCCGGCGCTGTTTGCAGTCGGGTTTCGGCAATTAGGGCAAATCTTTGCAAGGTTTGTTGAAGACTAGCTAGGTTGCTGCTTTTATTTGTCTTTGACGGTTGTTTTCTTCTGCCAATCGTTTCAGAGTATACGCTACAAAAATTAAATCCTGCTTCTGCCTTCATTGGTACTTCTGAAGCACTTAGAACTGTAACGCGATGCCCGCGTCGCTGCAATTCCTGTCCCAGTGGAAACATCGTGTTGATGTGACCTGTCCCTGCCATGCAGAGAATGCCAAAGTGCGTCATGGCTGCATCTCCCGAACTTAAATGGTTGATTAACGAGTCATCACGATAATTCCTGCCAAAATCAGACTACAGGCTGCTAGCTGATTCATTGTCAACCTTTCACCCAATAACCAGTGCGAAAGCAGCGTAGTCAAGATGAATCCAAGTCCAGTCGAAAATGGAACGACAGCAGAGACGGGCAGACGAGCGATCGCTTGGGTAAACATCAGCAAGCCTGTGCTGTAAACGAGGAGGGCGGCAACAAACCACGGAGAGGCGATCGCCTCCCAAACGCTAGCATGATTAACTAAGCGCGACTGTTTCACCAGAAGCGTCCCGAGGCAACTACAACAAGTAGAGAGCGCCACCAGTAACCAAGGTAGCTGGCGAAGTAGATTCATGACACCTCATCTGTAACTGGCAAGAGTTGATTGATGATGGCTTGTAGTGTTCGCTCTAGTCTTTGCTGAGGAAAGGTGCCTGGATGATCGAAGTATTGAGCGAGCTTTAAACTGACATGACCGTGTAAGGTTGCCCAGATGATGCGAGCAATTTCCCACGCTTCATCGACCGTCGCCCGCTCAGAATCCATACATTTCTGTACCGCCTGGACGAGAAGTTGCAGGCTTTCCTGACCTAGTTGGCGGCTCTCTTGTGAAGGCGTATATTCTGGAATCACGTTAGAGAACATAATGGCGTAGTAGGTAGAGTGAACCAAGGCGAACTGGTAGTAAGCTTGGCAAAGGGCATAGATATACTCGCGCGAGCTTCCCTCATGAGGCACAGCTTCAAGGGCCTGATGGATCATCTCAAAGCCTCTTAAATAGAGTTCCTCAATTAATCCCTGTTTGCTGCCAAACATGGTGTACAGCACCGTCGTTGAGCAACCGACCAGTTGAGCAATGCGCCTCATGCTCAAAGCCGTCGGTCCTTCACGAATAAGTAGACTGCTGGCATCATCGAGAATTCCCCGGCGTAACGCTTGCTGGTGCTGGTCTTGGGTCACTCGATAATTAGTCGTACCGTTGCTGTTTATAACACTGTTATTTTCCATAACAGTGTTATAAGACTTGTCAAAAAAAAAGTCAACCCGGTAGATTTCCGGTGGGGCGATCGCTCTCCTCAAACTGGTCCGTCAACCGCCTTTTGAATATAAACTGAGGATACGAGAAGGATTTGTTGTCATGCAATCCCTTGAACTTGAGTTTGCCTGACCTCTCCCCATTCTTAATGAGGAGTCACAAAATTAGCAAAGGGCTTTAAGGTTAAAATTATTCGAGGCATCTACAGCACCGAGATTGCTAAAACAACGATAAATCTTCTTAAACGATGGCCAAGTTTTATCCTCAACTTCCTCCCAAGCTGCAAACTTTTATCCAAAAGCAAAAAGTCTTTTTTACCGCCACTGCTCCCGTATTGGGCAGAATCAACTTGTCTCCTAAAGGAATTGATACTTTTTGCTGTATTGATGTCAATACTGTTGCTTATCTCGATCTCACGGGGAGTGGCAACGAAACGGCTGCCCATTTACACGAAAATGGCAGAATGACCATTATGTTTTGTAGTTTCGATGAAGAGCCTTTGATTTTAAGGCTTTACGGACAAGGGGAAGTCATCAGCAAAGACTCAACTCGTTGGCATCAACTGCATTCTCTATTTTCGAGCATTCCAGGAGAAAGACAAATCATTTTACTGCATGTCGAATCAGTACAAACTTCTTGTGGTTTCGGCGTACCACTTTATGAATTTAAAGAAGAGAGACAAACTTTAGTAGATTGGGCAGAAAAAAAAGGCGAGTTGGGTATCAAGAAATATCAACAACAGAAAAACCTCCGGAGTATTGATGGATTACCAACTGAACTAAATGCCTTCTAAAGCCGAAACTTGCATTTCCGCTCCCTCTCTGTCTCCTAAACTGCTATGATTGTTAGGCTGCATGATGCCTGCTGTCACAAATACTGATAGATATCATCAAGTTGGCTGCGTTTTCGTCTTGCTGGCCCCTCACAGCTTTTAATCCTGATATTCGTCATTTTGCCACGTTCCTGCTACACGGGTTCCGTCCGCAAAAACGTAGGTTCCAGTCCCGTGTTTTTGGCCATTGAGAAATTGCCCCTCAAAGGTATCTCCGCTCGCATAGTCACAAACTGCTTTACCATTGAGCTGACCATCCCTAAACTCTCCGGTACAGCGATCGCCATTGCCATAGGTACAGGTTCCCTGGCCGTTGAGCGTACCAGAACGGACGTTGCCTTTACACCGGCCCCCATTTGGTAGGGTAATGACCTCGGCGAGCGCTTCTCTAGGAACGAAAATGACAGGGACTAATAAAGCGATTCCGAGTCTGCAAATTCTTGATGAATTGTTTGTGTTCATGAGTATGCGGTGTGGTCTAATACCGTTGACTGAAAGTAGCCAGATAAGAGTTGGATGTTCAAAGAGAAAGCGTTGCTGTGCTTACCTTTTCCCTATTTCTCCAACGCATCAAGTCTCTCGTGGCTTTTTCTAATTGGCATAACGTATTGTTTTGTTAATTGCTTATTGCTCATTGTTTTGTTCGTTGCGGTAACGTTCAATGCGCTCTTGAAACTGACGAATTCTTTCTTGCTCTAATTCCGCTTCGGTTGGTGTTGCAGGCGGTGCTGGTGCTGCTTGCTGTTCTTGCTCCTGAGCTTGCCGTTCCTGCTGGCGCTGAAGTTCTGCTTGGCGTTCACGCTCTGCCTGGGCCTCCTGCTCTCGCTGTTCGCGTTCGCGAGCCTGTCGCTCCTGCTCTGCCTGGGCTTCGCGTTCGCGGGCTGCTTGGTCAAATTCGGAGCCAGCCACCGTAAAATTAACGGTTACCTGTACTGAAGCCGGACCTCCAGCAGAAGCAGAAAATTTCATCTGCCGAGCAGCCAGGAGTGCTTGACGATTAATCTGGCTATTGTTGTTGGCTTTGGCCAGCGTGGCGCTCGTGACGTTTCCGTTGGCGTCTACCCCAACTTGCACCGTTGCACTGCCTTCGGCTCCGTCAAGAGCCGAGGGGTAGGAAGGTTGACAGCGGCTGATGCAGCTAATGCCGCCGCTACTGCGTGGCTGCGATCGCGGCGGGGCTGATGAGCGAGCGGCGACTTCTCCTGGACTGGAGCTGTCTCCAGCGTCTGCTGCGGGAGCAGAATCTTCCCCCCTTAGTCCTTCCCTTAACTGTGGAGAGCCGACTGAAGCTGAAACGGGTTGTGAACTTTCTGGTTGCGGCGGAACCGATGATTGAGCGGCGACTGTTCCGGGTGTTGTCGGACTCGCTGCGGAGTCTGGCGCAGAACGACGGGGAGTGGCTAGGAGTGGTCGTTGTGCTCTACTCGGTTGAACTGGTGAGGTTTGAGCCGTTGGTGCGGGCTCTGGTGCAGTCTGAGGAGCTGGCGCAGGACGGGGTTTTGGTTGAGAGGTCATCGCCTGGGGAGATGAAGCGTTTGGTTTGGGAGGGGTGTTTGGGGAGGCAGGTGCTTCTGGTTTGGGCTGTGGTGGTTCAACAGGCTCCGGGGGGTCTCTTAATTGCTGTGGAGTTGGAGGTGTAATTGGCTCAGGGGTGGGAGCCTCCGTCAATTCTGTGGGTTGAGGAACTTCGGGGTCCGACTCGACAATCATTAGTTCGATCGGCTCGCTATCGGCCTGGGGCAGTTCGTATCGCCAGAGTAGGGCAGAGACGACAACCCCATGAAGCACTGCTGAAGCAGCCATTCCACAAGCAATCAGCTTGTTCCGTTCCTGTTGTTCTTTCTGGCGCTGCTGAAGGCAGAAGCTAGACATAGACATGCTGGATCTTCTCCCAAAGAATTTGTCCTCAGCGAGAGTGGCAGCTTAAAAGACATGAAACCGGCTCAGTTGTTAAAACTGAGTTTCAATAAATTGAGCTAGTTTATCTTCAGCGTCTTCTTTTGCTGCAAATGAGTCTCACTATTCAGAAGATAATACAGTGGCGATCAAAAGTAAATGTAGTGCCTCAACGTTCTACCGAGAGTTTTGGTGGCTGCGTTAAGCCAGCCTAAGAAGACGAACAGTATTTTGTTAACTACAACGGCAGCTTCGGCAGTCGCTGTAAAAAATTCAGTTGATTTATTTGAGAGTTTTATGACAATAGCTCTCAATAAATCTGATATAATTCCGTCCTAGTAGCTGAGAAGTATTATCAATATGCTCGTGACTTATGCTAATAAACAGTTTTTGGACGGCAGGTGGCATAGTCGCCTGGCCCTTGCTCGGATTTTCGCTCCTCGCCGTTGCCTTAATCATTGAGCGCATCGCGTTTTGGACTCGTCTTAAGCGTCGGCAACACCGGATTATTGGAGAGGTGCTGAAGCTTTATCGAGCAGAACCGATGGCAGCGATGAGAAAGCTGAGGCAGAATGCTAAATTACCGATCGCCCGCATTTTTCTCGAAGCTCTAGAGTTAGAATATCCGACTCCAACTGAATTTCGCCTAGCTCTAGAAAGTGCCACTCAAGCAGAAATTCCCACCTTGAGGCGCTTTAGCACTATTTTTCAGACCATCATCACCGTCTCGCCCTTGTTAGGACTTTTAGGGACAATTCTCGGGTTAATCCGCTCTTTCTCGTCTTTAGAAAAGCGAAGCGCTCATTTCTACGGTCATGGGGCTGGTGGTTGCTATTATTACCTTGCTGTTTGCCAATACGTTTCGAGGATTTTACTTGCGCCAATTAGCGCTGATTCAGGGGTATGGCGGACAGTTGGAACTGCTCTATCGTCGTTTGTACGAAGGAGGGCGAAGCTATGCGTCTTCCCGATGAGCCAGAAACGACCTTTGAGATCAACATCGTGCCAATGATCGACGTAATCTTTTCAATCCTGGCTTTTTTCATAATCTCGACGCTGTATTTGACTCGTTCTGAGGGGTTGCCTGTCAATTTGCCTTCTGCCCAAACTGCACAAGTAGAACGAGCGGTGCAAATCAACGTCACGATTGAGCCAGATGGAGAGCTGTTTCTGGATCGCCAAGCCATTGAGCTTGATGCGTTAACAGAAAGGGTGGGCGCATTGATAGCTCCAAACACCGAGTCTTTGGTGATTATTAACGCGGATGAAAAAGTCGCCCACGGGCAAGGCGTCAGCGTCATGGATCGCCTGCGCTTAGTACAAGGAGCAAAATTGGCGATCGCCGCCAATAAAAAATAATTGAATGAATGAGTGATTAATCATGAACAAACTAAAATTTGGTGAACTACTGCTGGCTTTCAGCACGGTTAGCGCGCTCGGTCTATCGAGCAGCTTATCTGTCGAGGCGGAGGCAACAGCTAACGCCACCCTTAAAGATACCGCTAGTAACTATTTTCTCGCTCAAGGAGAAGAACTGAGCGCAGGCGAACAGGCCAACGCAGATTTTCAGGACAAACTGAGTGAAACAGAACTGCTGAACGCTCTGCAACAAGGCGGTTACGTTATCTATTTTCGACACGCTCAAACAGAAAAAGACTACGCGGATCAGGTGAGTGCCGATGTCAACGACTGTTCTACTCAGCGCGCTCTGAGCGAAGAAGGATGGCAGCAAGCTCAAGCCATTGGGGCAGGCTTTGAAGCTCATTCTATTCCTGTCGGTCAAGTGATTTCCAGCGAATATTGTCGAGCTTGGCAAACGGCAAGCATCGCTTTTGGTCGCTATGAGAAAAATCCCGCTCTTAATTTTCTTCCGTTCGAGGACTATACCGAGGAACAGGTGGCACAGATGCGAGATAACGTCATGCCTTTACTGACTGCCGTACCAGAAAGTGGAACTAATACAGTGATTGTCGGTCACGACGATATTTTTGAGTCGGCAACGGGAATTTATCCCGACCCTCAAGGGATCGCATACGTGCTTCAACCCGACGGCAACGGCAGTTTTGAGCTTGTCGCTAATATGTTGCCTGAAGAATGGTCGCAGTTGGCAAGTAACTGACTGACACGGTTAACGCCGCGAGCGCCAATGTTGCAGCGATTAGCCATAACCGTCACCTGAACGGCAATTTTTTGTAACCTTCTTCTGATCCAGGTGCATAAATTCAATCTCAATAAGTTCGTCCTGCTAGGCTGTCTGTACGTTTCACAGTACATTCCGATCGCCTTTTTTTACCAGGCATTGCCCGTATTCTTGCGGCAGCGGGGAGTGGCTTTGGATGCCATTGGGTTGCTTTCTCTGGTGTCTCTACCTTGGATGCTGAAATTTTTGTGGTCGCCCATTGTGGATCGCTACAGTTTCAGTACTAGAGAACACTATCGTCCCTGGATTCTTGGTTGCCAAAGTCTCCTCGCTTTTACCCTCGTCGTGTGTGCCTTTCTAGATATTGAGCAAAACCCGTCTGCTATGATCGTCAGCCTGTTCTTGGTTTGTGTTTTAGCCGCAACTCAAGATATTGCCACTGATGCGCTGGCAATCGGTTTACTCTCGGTTCAAGAACGAGGTGTCGGCAATGGGGTACAGAGTGCGGGTAATTATCTAGGGGCCATTATTGGCGGGGGAGGAATGCTCGTCTTACTTGGCCGCCTCGGGTGGCAAGTGAGTTTGCTGACGTTGGCACTGTTAATCTTGTTGGCTTCAATTCCCATTTGGCGGCATCAGGAGAAACCGAGAACGCATGCCGCTGCCGAGAAGCCCAATTTTTCTGCCTTGGTCAACTTTTGTCGCCGCCGGGGAATGGAACACTGGCTGTTGATTTTACTGACCTATACCCTCGGTCCGAGAATGGCAACGGCTATGTTTCAACCGTTGCTGGTGGATTTGGGGTTTTCGTTAGCCGATATCGGGTTACTAATTGGCATTGTCGGCTACAGCGCCAGTATGGTTGGTGCGCCGCTTGCCGGATTTTTGATTGCCCCTCTAGGCAGAAAGCGATCGCTAGTTATCTTCGGTCTTTTGCAATCGGTGGCGATCGCCGTTTACCTGCTTCCAGGAATGGGCATCACCAATTTACCCTGGCTCTATTTAGCCTGTATTACCGTCCAGCTATTTCTGGCGATGGCCTATACTGCCGAGTTTACGGTGATGATGGATAAAAGCGCCCTGAATACGGCTGGCACAGATTATACGCTTCAGACTTCGGTATTAACTTTGAGCAGCATTCTCGCTGGTACTCTGGGTGGATTAATTGCCGAAGCGATCGGCTATGCTTCTCTGTTTGGCGTTGCTATGGTCATTGGACTGGCGAGTGTCGTCTATATCGCCAGGAATTTTGAGCGTACTCCAGGACCAGAAACTTTACAGCAGGAAACAGGAGCGAGGACGTAGTTTTGAGGTCTCCTCCGTAAGACTGTTATCCTTCACGCTGACTCGTTTTCGTTCCGCTCCTGTATTTTAGTCTTCCTGACTACTGCTGCCAGAGTCTTCTCAGAACAATCCTTCGAGAAAACTGGCACAGTTTTACACTCTGCTCTCCTTTTTTAATTGCAAATTATTGTGAATAACTAGCTACCTTAATGCCAAACAAATAGGAAAAATTGATTGTGTGTGAGGATTTTTCGATGAAAAACAGGAATTTATGCTTTTATCTTGCAAATTTTGCTATTGTAGAATGTTTGTTTTCCTCTTGTGCTTATTCTCAAACGAGTCGCTTTACTTATTCTCAAAGCAAAGAAGATTTTTTCTATAGGGAATATTTAGTTGGTCTATTGCCAATAGACTTTACTAAAAAATATCAGAGACAGAGCGTTGATTCTACTTTAAACCTCGACGATCTATTTGCTCAAGACGCTACACCAGCGGCAATCGTTGCCGTCACGGGGGTGCAACTAAAATCAACGGCAGATGGCTTACAGGTGATTCTGGAAACTTCTACAGAACAAAGACTCACGCCGTTGATTTTTCCTGAAGGGAAAACCTTAATCATCGATATTCTTGATGCCAATTTAGCGCTACCAGACAGCGAAGAATTTCGGGCCACGAATCCTGCCGAGGGAATTACCGAGGTCACCGTAGCCCCCCTTGATGCCACTAGTATTCGGATTACGATCTCCGGACAGGAACAAGCACCGACGGCTGAAGTCGTTCCTTCACAACAAAACTTAGTTTTAGGCGTGACTCCTGAAGGAAGCATCGCCGAACCTGAACCCGATGAGGAAATTGAAGTGGTTGCTACCACCCAAGCCCAAGAAGATTATTACGTTCCCGATGCAGGTACGGCGACCAGAACTGAGGCAGAAATCCTGGATATTCCTCAATCAATCCAGGTCATTCCTCAAGAGGTCATCGCAGACCAACAGGCAATCCGTCTAGAAGAGGTTGTCACTAATATTAGCGGAGTAACGTTCTTTGGAAATGAAGACGGTCGCAGTACCGATTTTGCCATTCGCGGTTTTCAAAATGCACCCACGCTGCGGGATGGCTTTCGTCTCTACGACCGCGACTTTCAGGGAATGCCAGAAGTTGCTAATTTAGAGCGCATAGAAGTTCTTAAAGGTCCAGCTTCGGTACTGTACGGCGAGATTGAACCGGGTGGACTGATTAATCTGGTGTCTAAACAGCCATTATCCGAGCCTTTTTACGATGTTCAACTACAGCTAGGAAACCGGAGTTTGGTCCGTACACCGCTCGATTTTTCTGGTCCTTTGACCGCAGACGGCAGCCTTAGCTATCGGCTGAATGCCCTATACCGGCACGAAGATAGCTTTCGCAACTACGATAATAGCTTTGAGCGCTTTTTTGTAGCACCAACACTCGCTTGGCAAATTGGCGACAACACCGATCTGAGGTTTAATTTGGAATACATCTAC
Source organism: Cyanophyceae cyanobacterium (assembly GCA_050331735.1). Lineage (GTDB taxonomy): Bacteria > Cyanobacteriota > Cyanobacteriia > Cyanobacteriales > JBHJGN01 > JBHJGN01. The sequence continues at coordinate 2,265 of JBHJGN010000090.1, read as the reverse complement.
GATGACGATCCTGCCAATTTTGGAACGGTAGCCTTTGGTGATGGCGTCGCGGATATCCCCCCCCGAACGGATTACCAACAATCCTGACGATACGATTGAAAACGAATTTCTCAACGCTGGCTATACTTTCGAGCATCGCTTTAGCGAGAACTGGAAAATTAGAAATGCTTTTCGCTATCTGGTCAACGATTACAACTATGGTGGCGATGATGATGTTTTGGCGCTTCCGTTCGCGATTGACGACGAAACGGGAATTTTAACTCGCGTTTTTAGCGACCAACAGCGAGAAGAAGATAGCTTTACTCTATATACCAACATTGAAGGAAATTTTACGACGGGAAAAGTCAGGCACAATGTTTTATTTGGAGTTGATCTCAACCATTCTGAGAGCAAACAACTCACTAACTTCGATCCTGTTCCTGCCAGCTTTGCACCTCTCGATGTTTTCGACCCGGATTATGATGCGATTCCCGAACCCGATGACAACGTTGACAGCATTGGCTTGTTTAACGATGACGAAATCAGTACAGACCGCTTAGGAGTTTACATTCAAGACAAAATCGATCTGTTTGACAACCTCATTTTGCTAGCTGGTTTACGCTACGACGTCGTTGATCAAACTCAAACTGATAATCTTACCGACACCGAACAGACTCAAAACAACGACGATGTTACGCCTCGCGTAGGCCTTGTTTATCAACCGATCGAGTCAGTTTCTCTCTACGCTAGCTACGCTGAATCGTTTAATCCTAACGAAGATTTTACGACAGCCGAAGGAGATCTGCTCGAACCAGAGACTGGGGAAGGTTTTGAAGTCGGAATTAAGGCAGAGTTAATCCGCGATCGCTTATCAGCAACTGTTGCCTACTTCGACATTACCAAACAAAATGTCGCCACCGCCGATCCCGACGATCCTTTTGTCTCTATAGCAACCGGAGAACGACAAAGCCAAGGGGTAGAACTAGATTTGATCGGAGAGATCTTACCTGGGTGGAACATTATTGCTTCCTATGCCTATATCGACGCAGAGATAACTGAAGACAACGAACCCGGTTTTGTGGGGAGTCGCTTACCCAACATTCCTGAACATAGCGCCAATTTATGGACGACCTATGAGATTCGGCAGGGAGATTTGGAGGGGTTAGGGTTCGGAATTGGCTTTAACTTTGTTGGCGAGAGAGAAGGGGGTTTACCCAACAGCTTTGAGGTAGATAGCTACTTTCTCACCAATGCAGCCATTTACTACAGCCGCCAAAATTGGCAGCTTCGTCTCAACTTCGACAATCTCTTCGATGTGGAATTTATTGAAGCGGTTGAGAATAGCCGGGTCAGAGGAATTTATCCAGGCGAACCCTTTACAGTCCGAGGGTTGCTTTCTGTGCAGTTTTAAACCCCATTACCACTCTGTTGCTTATTTACTGTGCAACAAAGGGCTTCAAAGATAGCTCAAAAATTAGCTCATTCATGCTGTGCTTAATTACTTACCGTTTCAGTCACTCTTGCACAAATGGTACAAACCGATGAGACAAATTCCGAAGATTTCCCAACGATGGCTTTTCCTAAAAATTCATCGATTCGTCGGCATCATTATTGGCATATTACTCATTATTATCGGCACGACCGGCAGCCTCTTAGTTTTTCACAATGAATTAGAAGCAGCCATTCATCCTCAACTCATCACAGTTGTTCCTGAAGGAGAACGTTTGTCAGTTGATGCGATCACCGCTTCAGTTCAGCAAGCCGATCCGAACGCCCAGTTAGAATTTATCCTGCTGCCTCAGCAGTCTGAGGAAAGTGTCAAGGTCAAAGTTAACTCTGGCGATCGCGAAATCGCTGCGTTTGTCGATCCCTACACGGGAGCCATCCTAGGCTGGTGGGGATTTGATAACATTTTTACTCATTTTCTTCTTAAAATTCGCACCTCTTTATTAGTAGGAAAAATTGGGAAATTTATTGTCGGTGCCTGTGGTTTATTGCTACTCATTCTTTGCCTAACGGGATTAGCTCTCTGGACTGGCAAGAGACGAATCATGCGAGCTTTCAAGATTAGGTGGAACGCGCCCCTTCGCTTACTAGCTTATGATTTCCATCAAGTTAGCGGAATTGTGGCCGTTTTATTTTTAGTCTTATACCATTTACCGAAAGTAGTCAGATAGTTCCTTAAACTAACCAAGCATTGGAGGTTCAAGGGCAAAGAGCTGCTGTGCTTCCCTTTCCCCTTGACCCCTTCCCCTTTCCCCCAACTCATCAAGTCTCCTATTACTT
>JBHJGN010000089.1:0-21340 GCA_050331735.1 Cyanophyceae cyanobacterium | reverse complement strand
GCTTTGGCTCTCAAACGATTTGGTTGTCTAGGTTCGGGCGCTGTCGCTGAGGTGCTCTCAACCGCGCATTTACTACTTTAACTACTTCCTCTCTTGGTGTCAACTCTTGATCCGAAAAAATTTTCCCTGCCCTCCTCTCAGCCAAGAACCGATCGGGATTTAAGGTAAATTGATTCTGAGAAACAAACTTAAAGACGGAGAAGAGTTTTGAAAACTTCGGCATTCTTTCCTTCTTGGATAGTGGTCGATCCGCTACTGCATCAGTGGTTGTTAGAAGACATTGGTCGGGGTGATCGCACAACAGATGGACTGTTGGCCGGAACATCAAAATCCGGCAGTGCTGTCTGGATTGCGAAAGAAGCCGGAATGATCGCGGGCTTAAAAATTGCCGAGCGAGTTTTTTTTCTGCTAAACAACCAAGTTAATTTTGTCACTGCTATTGCTGAGGGAGCTCACGTTACTCCTGGAGAGAAAATTGCTCATCTACAGGGCCCTCTCGACGCATTACTCACAGGAGAAAGACTGGCTCTAAATTTAACGATGCACTTAAGCGGTATCGCTACAGCAACTCGTCGCTATGTAAATACCATTGCAGATTTACCCGTTCAGCTTGTAGATACTCGTAAAACCACTCCGGGATTAAGAATTTTAGAAAAATACGCGACTACAGTTGGAGGAGCCGTCAATCACCGGATTGGATTAGACGATGCCATAATGATCAAAGACAATCACATTCAAGCCGCAGGAGGCATCGGACCGGCCATAGCCCGCCTCAGACAGACGATTCCCTATCCGTTAACTATCGAAGTAGAGACAAATACCTTAGCCGAAGTAGAAGAAGCTCTCATTCAGGAAGCCGATATTATTATGCTTGACAATATGTCTGTCGAGGAGATGAAGAAGGCTGTTCAGGTAGTTCGTCAGCGGAGCAAACGGGTGAAGATCGAAGCTTCAGGCAACGTCACTCTTCAAACGCTTCGTCGCATTGCTCAAACAGGCATCGACTACATTTCCAGTAGCGCTCCTATTACTCGCTCAACTTGGCTAGATCTGAGCATGAAATTAGACGTTCACGGTTGAATCTAGAGAACCGACAAGCATGACTAAGCACGGCTCTTGCTGAACAAACTACGATAAATAGGCTCCCCACGAGCTAGCGTAGATTGCTCTCGTTCTGTTGGCACCGGTAACGGATTAGCCGCTAGCCACGGACTTTGATGTTGTTTCTGAAAAGCACGATGGCTGTTGAAGCGCTGACTCATTTCTTGCGCGACAGCTTGAACGTCGGACTGGAGAAAGACAAATCCTCCCTCGACTAGATACTGAGCCAAGATTTCAACTAACTCTGGCTGCACGACTCGTCTTTTGACGTGTTTGTGCTTAAACCAGGGATCGGGAAACTGAATTGTTGCAATTTGTAAGATATCTGTTGGTAAAGAACTAAGAATCAGGTTTAGAGAAACATTAACGTTGCAGAAGAGAAAATAAAGATTGGGCAGCTCTAAGTGCTCGCGCTTTAGATTCGCTTCCAGTACCAAGGATTTGCGAATTTCGACTCCAAGAAAATTTTTTTGTGGCTGTAACTGAGCCATTTGAAGAAGAAACTTACCTTTAGCAGAACCAATATCAAGATGTAGCGGTTGAGAGGCTGGATAAATCTCAGTCCAATCAGGAACAATTACCGGAACTTGATAAGGTTGGCTCAGTGGATTAACGTGTTGACGAACTCTAGCTTTTGACAAATAAATGATCTCCTCGCGTTGCTCAGTTTACTAAGGATACTGCTTAGCGTAGCAGCTATACTTGGACAATAGCTGTTTAAGCGATTAGAAGCCTGCTCTCGTTAGATATAAAGCTCCGACAGCGATTTTTAGCAATCTCAGGAAGCTTAAAAACCGTTTAGTGGAGGCAACTTTCAACTCAAAACCGTGATGAGATTCCTTCGTGACAGATTAGAAGACTAAATTACTCTTTAGTTCTGAGACAAAGTGACCTTCTCTATCGGGTTGATCGCTGCGGTCGACCACTGGCGTGGCTGCTTGCGATTCGGGCTCGTTGTTGACGCCTAAACAAGTCATAGACTAGGAAAAACGCAGGCAAGGTTGTTACTCTTAGTCTCGTTTTCAACAATAATTAATAATGTTCAGCAACAGGTTTTTTACTCGCTCAGATAAGAAATGAATATTGATTTTCGGTTTGCCATCCTTAGCGATCCCCATATTGCTTTGCCCGAAACTATTTGGAATCATCCTAGTCGCTTTCATTTAGTGGAATTTAGTATTCCAGCGCTCGAAACAGTTTTGACGCACTTGAAACAGCTCGCTCTAGATTTTCTGCTGATCCCAGGAGATTTAACGCAACACGGAGAGCCGGAAAATCATCGCTGGTTACAGCACCGATTAGAAGCTCTGCCTTTCCCCGTTTATGTAATTCCCGGCAATCACGATGTGCCGTGTTTGTGGGCTGATGACCACTCAATCGGTCTGCAGGATTTTCCCCACTTCTATCGTCAATTTGGCTATACCAATCCCCACAAGCTCTACTACACCTGCGAACTCCTGCCAGGGGTTCAGCTCATTGCCCTCAATTCAAATCAATTTGATGCTAACGGTAAACAGCTTGGTTGTCTTGATGAGGAGCAGTTGCTTTGGCTAGAGCAGGTTCTGGAAAAGGTTCAGCATCAGTTCATCCTGGTAATGGTGCATCATAACGTGCTCGAACATTTACCCGGACAATCTCATCACCAGCTAGGACAGCGCTACATGCTAGATAACGCTTTGCTGCTGCGGCAGATGCTCGAAAAATATGGAGTGAAGCTAGTGTTGACGGGCCATCTCCACGTTCAGGACATTGCTCGCTCCGGAGATTTATACGAAATTACGACGGGCTCTTTAGTCAGTTATCCTCATCCCTATCGAATTCTGCATTGGCAATCCTACGAGGGAAAAACGCAGTTGAACGTTAAATCCTATTGGGTTAGAGCAGTTCCAGAAGCAGCGGATTTGCAGCGGAGTTCGCGAGAATGGATGGGCGATCGCTCATTGCCGTTTATGACCAGACTCTTAACCGATTCTCCGCTCAAGCTCTCTTTAGCAGAAGCTCACTCTCTAGCTCCTCGGCTGCGCTACTTTTGGGCTGATATCGCAGCGGGAGATACTGTGTTTAATTTTTCCACTTTTCCAGAATCAGTGCGCCACTATCTAGAGCAGTTTGGGGCTATTGATGACGACTGTCACCCGGCACAAATTGACAATCACACCACGATTGAACTGTAGACCAGGCGTGTTTCCTCCTCATCCAACCTATCGGTTTGAGCTAGGGCTGGCTAAAAATAGCAAAGGCTGATGTGTACCCGTGGAGAAAAGTTCTGCCGCCGACAGGACCAATTTCACCGCTACAAAAAAATCCTCCTAAAGGAATATTGTCTAAATAGCGGCGAAACATCTCTGAGTCAAAATTGGGTCGCCCGTACAAAGCTTTTCCCCGACCCAAACAGGAAAAGAGGAGAGCGCCTTTAGGGGCGCTAGGTTTGCGTTGATAAGCCTGAAGCAACAGCTCTAAGTCCTCCGCCGACGTTTGAGCATCCCGGAGGTGAAACTGAATGCGCTGTCCTGGACGGACGCGATCGCCAATCGCAATCGCTTCGAGCTTTGGATCGACTCCGAGCAAATTCCGAATCAAAAAATCGCCTTGCTCAAGGGTCGTTTGAAATTCGTCTCTGACCACTCCGACAAACAAAGCATGCTGCGCTAGGGCGCGATCGCGTTCGCTAAGATTCTGAACCGTTTCTCGCAGCGCCTCCAATGGCGAATAGTAAGAGGGGCCTGAGTCAGCTTCCATTTTAGCGAGCTCAAAGACGATGTTCCGTTCTCCTTTGTTGATAAGATAGGGCTGGCCAATCGGACGGCACCCCTGAGCAACAATCGTTTCGACAACCAGATTGCCGCTAAGAGCCACTCCAACAGTCCCCTCGCGATAAAAATGCTGTTCTGGATGCTTCTTGGAGTAGCAAAACAAGCCGCTGGGCATGCCCAGAGAGCCGGAACTTGCTAATCCTCCGACTTTAGCCGCTTCTGGATAGGCAAAATCTAGTCCTTCTAGCAAGTTGTTGATTTGAGAAGCCGGATCGCTCAACAGAATAAACTGAGGGTTTTGGTGAGCTGGAACTCCAACCAATGCTGTCCAGGCTTCTGGAGAACTATCTGAATCCGGTAACTCTGACGCGGTAAAATGAAAAGCCTCAACAGTCACGCTGGGTAATTTAGCAACACTGAGGCTGAGTGCCGATTCAAATTCCACTTCTAGCACTTGCTTGAGATCTGGCATACCAACAATACCGCCGCCGCCACAGCCAATTATAATTGGCAGAGGCAGATGCTCGATCAGCAAAGGGACTAGCCGAGAGTATTCGCTAGCGTAGGCAGAGGAAATAAAAACAATTCCTAAATCTGGAACCTCTGATATTGACTGTTGAACCTGCTCTACCACCTCGATGACGGCGGCTTCTAAAGAAGCACGAGTAGATAGCGCATTGACCCACTGAATTTGATCCACCATGTTAATAACAGCTCCTTAAATCGCCAAAAACCGAAGTATCTCTGGAGTAGATTGTGTCTTGAGGAAGACTTAAATGACTCAAAGATGTAAGCACTTTAGGGACTTCAGTTGTTATTCAAGGTATAACTCAAATCAATCGTTGTTTATCGTCTTGAGAGTTATCCCCTTCTCAATCTGTTGTTAAGATAGATAAGATTAACAACGATTCCTAATCATCAAACAATCGCTGGAATTAGAGGAGTTATGACTAACATCCAAGAACAAATCGAAAGAGAGCGCGAAGAAGCGAGAAATGCCTGTTCAACATCGGGAGACTCGTCTCCTGAGTGCGCTGCTGCTTGGGACTCTGTAGAAGAATTACAGGCGGAGGCCTCGCACCAACGCGAACGGCAACCCAAGAAAACCTCTCTTGAGCGCTATTGTGACGAGAATCCTGATGCTGACGAATGTCGAGTTTACGACGAATAAGCTTTCCAGCATGGAGCTTACGAAGCTAGTCACAATACAGTGAGGGAGCAGTAGCAGTAGAGATTTATTTAGGTAAGTCTCTACTGCTTTGTTTTTTGCTGACTTGTGTTGCCAACGCCAAGAAATTTTTAGAGGTGAAAATTTGGATTAATTCTCGCTGCCGACTTTCTGCTCTGACTTTGCTGGAAATTGTAAGATTAGAAAAAATAATTTCAAGAATAGAACCATGGAAGACACCTGGCTTCGTCCTTTGGTGTGGACAGACTACCGATTAGCCGTGCTATTTACGGTGATTGCACCGATTATTCTGCTAGCGTGGGCATTTGTTAAAAGAGCAGAAGCCATTGAGCGTCTATTGATTATCTACTGGCGAGTGGCGAGTTTGCTAGCGATCGCTGTCTATTTGATGATTTTCGCTTGGCCCTTCAGCTTTTGGGTAAGCATTGGGGCGCGAATTCTGATTCCGGTGTCCCTGTGGTTTTGGGCAGATATTAACGAGGAAATCAGAGAACAGCCTCGCAGTGCGCTGAAGCTGGTGCTGACAGCCTGGCGCTGGGCGGCAACAATCTACTGTGGTTTGGGGGCGCTGTTCACCATCCCCTTTCTTTCTTGCGCTTTTGATGGAGCAATCGCTACCCCAGCGTGTCAAGTCTGGCTAGAGGCACCGCGACTCTACAAACAGTTCGTTCACCCTCACTCCTCGACCGGATTTTTAGGATTTTTAGGATTTGTGGGCTTAATTGTTTATGCTCTCTACTTCGGTTACTTTGTGGTAGTGCGGCTGGGTAAACAAGGACGTTCTGCCTTAGAGCAGTAAACAGCATGGCTAACTCAATCGGGAAAAGACTGGAGCAGTATACCGCTCAGCGAGCACAAGAGGTTTTGATTGTTACAACCCAAACAGAGGGGGAACTTGACAAGATTGCCATTTTTCGAGGCTTTTCTAGCTCTCTTGTCAATCCAACGGCATTTGACCCCGAGATACCAGTACTAGCAGACGGGGCTCAAATCCTGAACATAGATAGAGTAGCCAGCCCCTACGATCCAGAAAAACCTGTATATATCCAGCAAGGATTAACGTGGGAAGAGATGCAGCCTCTGCTACAGGCAGCAGGAGTGTAACCAGGGACTTGCTTACTGTTCTGCCAGATTTAGGATCTAGCAGAACCGTGAAGCGCAGCCCAAGGAACAGAGTTTCAAGAAACTAAATCAGCTTACTGCCTTTAGAATGAACGGTTGAACACGTGTCAAATGAATGTTGTGTGAGGATTGCATTATGACGATATCGCCATTCCGGGAGCAGCCCATCGAACGCACCGACTTCTCCATTCAGAAACCGCCTTTGGTTCTCCCTAAGCGTCTGTTTGGAACCGATGGCATTCGCGGTCAAGCCGGAGCGCTGCTGACTCCCTCCTTCGTTCTCCACGTGGGGTTTTGCGCAGGAAAAGTTCTCCAGGCGTCGGCAACCGCCCTGGGCCCCGTCATTGTCGGTCAAGATTCAAGAACTTCCAGCGATATGCTCGCTATGGCGATCGCCGCTGGACTCACCTCAGCCGGAGTGGAGGTGTGGAACCTCGGACTGTGCCCAACTCCTTGTGTAGCGTACCTTACAAGCGTTACCGAGGCGATCGGGGGCATTATGATTTCCGCTAGTCATAATCCGCCAGCAGATAACGGCATTAAGTTTTTTGGCGAAAACGGCAAGAAGTTGTCGGCTTTTTTGACGGGTCAAATCGAAGCACAGTTGAGAAGTGCCGATAGCGCTCCTCGCCCTAGTACGAATGCAAACTGGGGTCAGTATCGTCATCGTCCTGCTCTCGTTACAGAATATGGGCAGGCTTTGAAGCGCTCGCTATCACAAGTGGATTTCACCAACATGCGAATTGTGCTGGATCTAGCCTGGGGAGCCGCGGTGGAGCTAGCTCCGACAATTTTTGCCTCTTTAGGAGCTGAAGTCGTGGCTCTCCACAACCAGCCCAGGGGCGATCGCATTAATGTTCACTGTGGCTCAACTCATCTAGAGCCGCTTAAAGCCGCCGTTAGAACTCACCAAGCGTCTTTAGGAGTTGCTTTTGATGGCGATGCAGATCGAGTCATTGCTGTTGATTCCCAAGGACGAATCGTTGATGGAGACTACATTCTCTATTTGTGGGGGAAGCACCTCAAGGAACACAATCAACTGCCTGAAAATTTAATTGTGGCTACAGTCATGGCTAATTTGGGTTTTGAACGAGCTTGGCAAGCAGAAGGCGGCCAACTGATTCGGACAGCCGTTGGCGACCAACACGTTCAGGAACAGATGTGGCAAACGGGAGCAATGTTGGGGGGAGAGCAGTCTGGTCATATTATTTGTCATCATTACGGCATCTCTGGAGATGGAATTCAAACGGCTTTACATCTTACTGCCTTAATTTGTCAAGCCGGTGCGTCGCTGGCAGAGCTCGTCGAACAGAGTTTTCAGACGTATCCGCAAATTCTCAGCAACGTGCGCGTCAGCGAAGAGAACCGCAGTCGCTGGCAAGAGTGCCACCCGGTGCAGAAAGCCATTGATAGCGCTCAGGCAGCGCTTGGAGAGACAGGAAGAATTTTAGTCCGAGCGTCTGGGACCGAACCCGTCATTCGTGTCATGGTCGAAGCGGCTGAGTTTGAGAGTGCCAGCTACTGGAGTCAGCAGCTTGTGCAAGAAGTGCAGCAGCATCTGGGAGCATAATTCCACGACTGAAGAGCGCAGTAGTGAGCAGTGATTCTGCCATGATGTCCTTGACCCGTTCGGCGCGAACTGTGCCTATCCTACCGGTAAGATATATGAGTCCGCGCCGAACAATTCTTTGTTGAGAGACTGAGATTTCTCAAATTTCTATGCCAAAATCGAGGGAAAAGATCCAAAAGTTGGGGAATGGTCAAATCAAAGAAGCGAGGAAAACAGCCTGAGCCGCCCCGTCTCAGCCATAAAGAGCGTTTAGCACAAAAAAGAGCAGCGCGGGAAAAGCAGCAAAAAGTCATGACGACGATTGCCGTGGGCCTGTTTTTGGGAGTGTTATGCGGGCTTCCTCTGGCAATCCTTACCGAACCGAAGTTTGGCTTGGCGATCGCAATGATCGTCCCCATGCTGCTATTTTCGTTTCAATACCCGCGGCTGGCTGTTTGGGCGTTTCTCATTTACATGCCGTTTAGCGGAACCGTGACCTACTGGATTGGGGGAGGAAACGCCGCTTTTCAGTTAGCTAAGGATGCTTTCTATATTCCCGCTTTATTGGGATTGCTCCTTGAGTGTCAGCGTAAAAATCGACCAATCCTGGTGGAGAATAAGCTCTTGCCTACCTTAGGGCTGCTGTTCTTCGCTAGCTTATTAACGCTTTTTATCGTTAACGGTTCCCAGGAATTTCTGCCCGATTGCAGTAGCCTCAGTGAGAGATTTCTCCGCAATCCCGATGGTTCGTACCTGCTTGACTCGCAGGGGATCGTCATCAGCATTCCTTGTCGGTCGGGGAGTCCTTTTCTGCATGGTGTGGCGGGACTCAAAGTCTTACTCGGCTACATTCCTCTGATCTTTTGTGCTTACTATTTGCTGGAAGACAAAAAGCAGCTCGTGTTCTTGGGTCGTCTACTCTTAGTGCTCGCAATTATTTGCTGCGTTCTTGGCTTAATTCAGTACTCCTTTTTAGAAAGCGGTCGCTGCGTGGGTACCCGAGGAGCAGTCGGTGGCGATCTGTTTAGACCCAGTTTGGAGGGAAGATGTTTTGTGGGAGGAGCTTTGCTCTATAGCCCTTCCCAAGGCCAAATTCGTCTGCCGGGAACCTTTGTTTCTCCCTGGCACTGGGCTTGGTTTTTGGTTGCCAATGGAGCGGTTTGTTTTGCCACTGCCTTTAGCGATCCGTCCTTTCGCTGGCGAATAGGAGGATTAGCGGGGATGGCCTTAATTTTTATGAACGCCGTTATTTCTGGTCAGAGACTAGCTTTAGCGTTAGTTCCAGGTATCATTGTTGCCCTCCTATTTCTGACTGGTCAAGTGACTAATCTCAAAAGATTTATTCCGATTGGCATTGGCTTGGCTTTGGTGTTGGGAATTGTAGCAGTCAACAATCCAGACATTGTTCAAAGCCGAGTTGACAGTTTCGTTGCTCGCTGGAACGCTTCTCCGCCTCACCTCTTCATTCAAAATCAACTCGCTTATGCAGCAGAAAACCAAAGAGGAATTTTGGGTCGTGGTTTAGGAAAAGCCACCAATTCGACGCGTCTCTTTGGCGAAGTGGCTCTAATTGAAACGTTTCATGCCAAACTGCTGTATGAGATCGGTTATGCGGGGCTGATTGCGTTTTTGGTCTTTGTCGCTCATCTAAGCTACGTTACCTACACAAAGCAACGCTCAGTGCATGAATCAACACTGCGCAGCTATGGCTCGAGCTTTTGGGTATTTATTCTAATTATTAGCTTCTTTCCTTACTGGTATCCTCTAGATACCGATCCGGTAGCAGTTTACTATTGGTTCTTTGCCGGAGTTGTTTTAAAACTGCCAGCCCTAGAGAGGCAAGAGCAACTCAAGGTTATTCAAGAAAAAATACCGCAGGCGACCAGAAGAGGTCTGAAGAAATTCAGGCGACGTGCAGCCTATCGTCCTAGTACGTAACTTTAGGATTAAACCAATGACTAACTGGCCTTCGATCTCTGTCATTGTTCCGACCTATGGGCGGGAAGAGCCTTTACGAGAAACTTTAGAGGACGTTCTAGCGCAGGACTATCCCAGTTTTGAAGTTTTGGTTGTTGACCAGACGCCAATCCACCAGCCTCAGACCCAAGCAAGTCTGGAACAATTGTCGCAAGCTGGAAAAATCAACTGGTTCCGGGTTAGCTGGGCGAGTCTTCCTGGGGCGAGAAACTATGGAGTCCGACGCGCTCAAGGAGATATCGTTCTTTTTATTGATGATGACGTCAAACTGCCAGCGGACTATCTGAAAGCTCATGCTCGTAATTATGAGCGTCAAGAAGTAGGTGCAGTGGCAGGACGAGTCTTTGATCGAATGAAGCTAGCAGACTCAGCGAAAGCCAATGCCGAGGAAGCTTACACGATAGAAGAGCTGCCAGCTCAAGCTATGGACCCAGGCATTGCCTGGTATTATATCGATCTGGTTCATACCGTTAAGCCGCAGCGAGTCATTTCTGCTCGGGGCTGCAATATGTCGTTTCGACGCTCCATTTTTACTCAATATGGGGTTTGGTTTGATGAGCGATTTCGAGGCAGTGCCGTTCGGGAAGAGTCAGATTTTTGCCTACGGCTGCGCCAATCTGGGTATCAGATTTGGTACGATCCAGCAGCAAACCTCATCCATCTGGGGGAAGAGACCGGAGGTTGTCATGATATTAGTACGCGATCGCTGAAGTATCAGATTACTTTTTATCACAACCACTTTTTGATGGCGCTCAAAAACCTCACCCCAGGTCAACAGCTACGACTATACGCCAAGCTCTTTGACTGCCACGTATTAGGAAATCCACCCTGCAACAAGGGAGGCTCTCCGCTGAAAGTGCTCCCTCGCGGGGTCTTCTATGGTCTGGGATTTTTGGATGCAGTAAAAACTGCCGTTCAGGGAAGCTGGCACAGCGGGCAGGTTTACACCGAGCAAGATACAGAAATCATCGCAAGAGCGGCAACGGAATTAGTGAGCGGTTGAATCATGACGATGAAAATTCTTGTTGCCAGTCATACCTATATTGTGAAGCTAAACTGCGAAAAACTCCGTCAACTAGCGCAGCTAGAACCAAACACTGAAGTGACAGTTGTCGTTCCTCAGCGCTGGCATCCTGGTGGTGTACAAAACAAGCTCGTAGAGTCGCAGCCTTGGAGTGACGGCAGTTTTCGGGTAGTGCCCCTAGGGAACTTTAGTCAAAATAACCAAGGCTTACTGACCTTTGGATTCGACATCGTTCAATTATTACAGCAGTTTCGACCGCAAATTATTCAAGTCGAACAGGGAGCGAAGGCGTTAGGCTACGCCCAGCTCATTACTCTCAACAAACTGCTCGGATTGAAGGCGAAAAATCTGTTTTTTACCTGGTGGAATTTGCCCTATTCTTCTAAGTTTCCCGTTTCTTGGCTAGAAAGATTTAATTTGCAGCAGACTGACGGGATCATCTCTGGAAACCAAGATGGAGCAGACATTCTCAGGGAGCATGGTTTTCGGGGTCCGATCAAAGTGATGCCGCAGCTAGGGGTCGATGAAGAGCTATTTTGTCCCCGTACTGAGCTAGAGTTAGCCTCTAAACTAGGGATTGAACCGGATGAATTTGTGGTTGGTTTTGTCGGTCGATTTGTAGAAGAAAAAGGGCTGTTGACTTTAGTTGATGCCTTAAAAGAGTTAGCACTGCCTTGGAAACTGCTGCTGCTGGGAAGAGGTCCGCTGAAAGAGACTATTTTAGAGAAAGCCAAGCAGGCAAGAATTGAGGAGCGACTGATTATCGTTGAAAGCGTTCCTCACGACCAGGTAAGCCGCTACATAAATGTCATGAGTACGCTAGTGCTGCCCTCTGAAACCACCGCGAAATTCAAAACCCTCACCGCTGCTGGCTGGAAAGAACAGTTTGGTCACGTCCTCATTGAGGCTATGGCTTGTAAAGTGCCAGTACTTGGTTCTGACTCTGGAGAAATCCCAAACGTGATTGGCAACACGGGGCTAATCTTTCCCGAAGGGGATGCTCAGGCACTTCAGCACTGTATCCAGCAGTTAATTGAGCAACCGCAGCTAACCCAGCAGCTAGCGCAGATGGGGTATGAGAGGGCGATGAAAAACTACACCAACCGAGCGCTGGCAAGACAGCAGCTAGATTTTTATCAGGAGTTAACGCAGTAGGCAGGCTCTAGCAGCTACACCATGCGAATTTTACAAATTGTTCCTTCTGTCTCTCTTGTCTACGGTGGTCCTAGCCAGATGGTGCTGGGGCTGTCTGAGGCGTTAGCTACTCTCGGGGCGGATGTAACGCTGATTACTACCGATTCTAATGGAGATGCAGGCCAGCCGCCGCTCGATGTACCGCTGGAAAAACCAATTCAACAGAACGGCTATCGAACAATTTATTTTCGCTGTTCTCCGTTTCGTCGCTACAAGTTCTCCTGGGGCTTATTGCGATGGTTAAGAAGCCACGCGGAAGAATACGATATCGCTCATATCCATGCGCTGTTTTCCCCGGTAAGTACCGCTGCTGCGACAGTAGCCCGTTCTCAACAGCTTCCCTATCTGCTGCGTCCTCTGGGCACTCTCGATCCGGCAGATTTGCAAAAGAAACGTCGGCTCAAACAGCTTTATGGTGTTTTTCTAGAGAAACCGAACTTAGCCGGAGCTGCTGGCATCCATTTTACCAGCGTTCAAGAGGCCAAAATTTCTGAGCGGTTTGGCACCCACACTAGAGATGTGGTCATTCCTTTGGGAGTGCAGCTTTCTCCTCCACTACCACAGGGACAGGCACGGGCCCACTTAGGGATTGCAGTCGCTCGACCTTTAGTGCTGTTTATGTCCCGCATCGATCCCAAAAAAGGACTAGACTTGCTGATTCCGGCGCTAGAACAATTGGCAGAAGAGTTAGACTTCCAGTTTGTGCTGGCGGGTGCTAATCCTCAAGATCCAGACTACGAAAGAGCGATACAGCAGCGGGTGCAGTCTTCTCCATTGAGCAAACGAGCAACCGTGACGGGATTTGTAGAAGGCGAGTTAAAGTTGGGGCTACTGCAAGATGCGGATCTGTTCGTGCTGCCGTCTTACTATGAAAACTTTGGGATTGCGGTGGCAGAAGCAATGGCGGTGGGAACTCCTGTCGTCATTTCCGATCAGGTCCACATTTGGCAGACGGTGAGCGATCGCCAAGCGGGATGGATTACTCCCTGTCGCGTGGAAGAGCTCACGAACGCGTTGCGACAGGCGCTTTTAGATTCTCAAGCTAGACAGGAACGCGGAGAAAATGCCCGAAGATTAGTTCAGGAACAGTATAGCTGGAGGGCAATCGCTCAACAGATGATTGAAGTCTATCAGCAGTTAAGCTAACCGAGCACTCTCTCTGGTTAAACTCCCGCATGACCGATGGCTAAACCAGCGACCAACATTCCCAATACCAGGAAAGGTTGAGCGCTTGCTTGGTACTTTACGTCGTTCTCCAGCGGATCGCGCAGAAAGTACATATCTTGAAAGGTAATTTGCGGAATAGTGAGCAGCAGCAGCAGGGAACCATAGAGGTTTTCGTGCAGCCCAAAAATTAAGTACGCGCCGATCCCAGCCTGAAATAGATCGATCATCAATACGCAGATCCAGGCGGCGGTATTCACGCCGAACATCACTGGCAAAGATTTTAAGCCAAGCTGGCGATCGCCCTCAACGCTTTTAAAGTCATTTACCACCGCAATTCCCAGCCCAGCGAGGCTATAGATTAGAGTTAAAACCGCAATTTTCCAGTTGAGATCGCCAAATAAAGCCTGTCCTGCCCACCAAGGCAAGGCGATATAGCTAGCGCCAAGGGCGTAATTGCCCAACCAGCCGTTCTTCTTGAGCTTGAGAGGCGGTGCAGAGTAGATGTAGGCCAGCAGCGACCCTCCCAGGGCAATACAGGTAATCGTGGGAAAAGGATGCCCTGCCCAGCGGTCGAGGAAGTAGGCGATGCCAAGTCCACCCAGTAGCAGCACCAGAATTTGGCTAACCACTTGGGGAATGGAAATAGCGCCAGATGGAATAGGGCGGTAAGGCTCATTAATGGCATCTATTTCCCGATCGTAGAAATCGTTGATTGTTTGGGTATATCCTGCCAATAAAGGGCCTGCCAGTAGCATACAGGTAGCGGATTTCACGATATCTTCTAAGGTCCAGGCATAGTTACCCGAAGAGGCAGCACCGCAAACCACCCCCCAAATCAGAGGGATCCAGGTAATCGGCTTCATAAGCTGGAGCCGAATTTTCCAAATTGAAGTTTCTCCAGGTGCAGCTCCTTTCATGCCCAACAGTTGGCGCGTCTTGGCACTGCGGTTTGGTTGGTCTAGACCATCACTTTGGTTAGAGGGATTAGACATCGCTTCGATTAAAGATACGGGTAGGCATTAACGGGGCGCTTAATGGCGTTGGCAATCTACTGCCAGCCAAATCGTTCTCGTTGGAACGATGCGATGCAGTCAGGAGAATGAATCTCCTTTAGTGTAGCCAGAAGGTGATTTACTGGAGGAGCTAGTCCTTGTTTAGATATATTTAGTAATCTAAAGCGAAATAATCAGATAACCGTTTTGGAATTTAGCGCCTTTCACCGATTGACCGCTTAAAGAAGGTGGTAAGGTAATGTTTCTGCGCTGGTCTCCGGCTTCGATCGTAATTTCTGGTCCGTACTGGGTGAGCTTGACCTGCTTTTTGTCAAAACCGGGGAGAAATACCCGTACCTGACGAGCTGCCACCTCAATCGAGATGGGTTTAGGCGCCTGAGCTACATCTTGGAAGTTAGGCATTGCTTCCATCAGCGGCTGCCAGTCTTCGTTAGCGCGACGAGGAATAGAGGTCAGAGTCAGAGGAGCAAATTCGTTCACGAGTGCTTCTGTCACTTCTGAGCCATTGAGGAGAACCCCGCCAACGGTAAGATTAACCTGCTGAGCACTTCCCCATAAATATTTAGCCGTAGCGATCGCTACCGGCTCGTCAGTCGTTACCAGGTAAGCTACCACGCGGTTCGGATCGGCTAAAGCCGCTTTGCCTTCTTCAAGGAGCTGATCGGCTTGATTGGTTGGTTGATTAAAGCTGTCAGCATTCCAAGCTACGTTGAGAATCGCTCCGCTGACGGGTTGAATAAACGGAGTAATCGCTTTCCCCAAATCTGAATCAACAAACACCTGACGGAAACGGCGGATATACCAGCTAAATACTTCTGGGATTCCTAACATTCGCAGCGTATGCAGATCACCAGTTCCGTCATAGACGATCACATCGTACTGACCACTACTGTTGTACTCTCGCAGGGCATTCAAGGCCAGCGCACTATCCATTCCCGGTAGAATGCCGAGTTCTTGACCGTAGACATTCTTGAGGGTAGGAGAGCGGAGGTACTGAGCCTCTAGTTTTTTGACTTCTTCCCAGCTTTGCTCCAGCAAGCTCGTTGCCCGTAGCTTGACAGCAGAGAGGTTTGGGTTGACCGCTACGGGCTCTGAAGACAGCGTTGCTCCAAGGAGCAGATCTAAAGCCGGTCCGGGATCTTGTCCGGCCAAGAGGACGCGATCGCCTAGGGAGGCAAACTGTTTGGCAGCGGCGATCGCCACGGTGGTGCGATCGCTGTTGCCTGTGCCTAAAAAAGTTAAAATCAAAGCCATTGTTTCTTATTTTTACTACCCAACTGGCTTAATCTCGTCTTCAAAAAACCAAGTGGCGCTATTGTCTTCAAATCTTACGATCACACCAACGCCGCTACCGTCGGTCATTTTAAAGTCTCTGATGGTGCCGATTTTGCCTAGTTTATCAATAATGTTAGAAGCGACTCTATCTCTTAAGCGATAAACTTTAACTTTTTGCCCGATTTCCATTCCTGCCTATTTACTCTTGCAATGAACCATTCATCAGTTTACCTGAATCTGTCCCCTCCATGATGATGCTCGGGAAGCTAAAACGATCACCGACTCTAGATACTGAGAATTGAACGAAACTCATGGCCCGTCATTCGACACAATCGTAGTCAATCAGGTATAATTGCCTCCCAATTTAATAATTTTAGTGATGAGTCAAACTGTCTTTCCAGCGCTGAAAATACACAAATATTGGGAGCTAATGACTGTTTTAGTAGAGCGCAATCTCAAAGTTCGCTACCGGGGTTCTTTTTTAGGAGTGTACTGGTCTCTGCTCAATCCGCTGATCATGACGGGATTATATACAGCAATTTTTGGTGCGGCCTTTTCAGCTTACTACGATAACTCAATGGTTAACTATGTGCTGGCTGCCTTTACCGGCTTGGTCGTGATTCATTTTTTTAACGGAGCAACCACTCAAGCTTTAGTGAGCGTTGTCGATAACGGCTCTTTACTGAATAAAATTCGGTTACCAGTGAGCGTCTTTCCCGTTGCGGAGGTAGGAGCCAATGTTTTTCAGTTTTCGGTGGGGATGCTGCCTCTACTGGCCGTCATGACTGTAATCAAGTCACAGAGCCTGCTTAATCTAATTTTTCTCCTTTTTCCTCTGTTTTTCTTGGTATTGGTCTGTGTTGGCATTGGTTTTTTAGTCAGTAGTCTCTACGTATTCTTTCGGGACTTGCCTTATTTTTATGAGCTAGTCACGTTTGTCCTCTGGATTTCTTCGCCCGTTTTCTATCCAGCAGAAATTGTGCCTGCTAGCGTGAAGCTGTTTTTGCTCTTGAACCCGTTGCTTCCTATTATCGAGAGTATTCGCCAGATTTCTCTTTCTGGAGAAGTGCCAGATATCGTGCTGATCGGACAGTCAGGGATTAGTGCTTTAATACTGTTAGGGTTTGGCTGGACTTGCTTTCGGATGTGGCAACCCCAGTTTATGGATTTGCTGTAAGGCTCCCGCTCTTCAAAGTCAAGGCTCTCCACGAATGTTTTAGTCAATGGCAGCAGTAATTCAACTAAGCAACGTTTCCCTGTGGCGGAGAACCCAAGAAGAATTTTCTTACGATCTCAAGAAGACACTGCTCACCGTTGTCGAAGGCAAATACCGCCAACCAGCTAAGAAGCTAGTCCTCAACAATATTGATGTTGCCATTCAGCCTGGAGAGAAAGTAGGCATCATTGGTGCCAACGGTTCCGGCAAATCGACGTTACTTAAAGTCATTTGTGGAATTCTACGTCCGACGAAAGGGCAGGTGCGAGTCCGCGGAGAGATTGCGCCGCTCATCGAACTTGGGGCAGGCTTTGACGAGAACTTGTCGGTTACTGACAACATTGTTATGTACGGAGTTATGCTCGGTTTCTCTCGACGGGAAATCCGGCAAAGAATCCCCTTGATTTTAGAGTTTGCTGAACTTGAAGAGTATGCCTTGGCTCCTGTAAAAGCCCTCTCTTCAGGAATGGTCGCAAGGCTAGGATTTGCGATCGCCACCGACACCCAGCCGGACATTCTAATTCTCGATGAAGTGTTGTCGGTAGGGGACGAGAAGTTTAAGAGTAAATGTCAGCAAAGGATGCAAAAATTTTGGCAGGATTCGGTGACAATTTTGCTAGTGTCTCACGATTTGGATTTTGTGCGCCACTCCTGTAACTGCGTACTGTGGCTAGAGCAAGGAAAAGTGAGAATGCTTGGACAGGCGAATGAAGTAGTGGATGCCTATTTAGAAAGTGTCCTGGGAGGACGGGGAAAGGAGAACTAGTTCCTCCGGAACGGGAAAAGGGGAAAGGGAAGATATTAGCTTTAACTCGTTACTCAGCATCTACTCTCAGGCAATTCTTGAAGAACGAGAGACAAACAAGCCCATTAGAAGACAATGAACAATTAACCATCAACCATCAACAAGCTACATGGTAGAAAAAACGGCTACCAATCCGTTGCTCATTAACCTTTCTGTGCTGCTGGCTCAGCCGACAGGGATTAGTCACTATGCGACAAGCCTACTGCCTCATCTACAGCCACTTCAGCCAACACTGCTAGCAGCTAAGCAGATTGCTGGGTATTGCTGTCATCGGATTCCGGGCAATCTGTCCCCCGAGTATGGAGCAAAAGGTCATGCCCGCCGTTTGTGGTGGACTCAGTTTCGGCTAGCTTCCATTTTTCGTCAGCTTGAGGCTTCTCTGCTGTTTTCTCCGGTTCCTGAAGCGCCTCTCTATCGTCGCTGTTGTGCCGTCGTGATGGTTCACGATTTAATTCCGCTGCGGTTTCCGCAACGGTCCTCGTTAACCTATTACTGCCGCACCTACGTTCCTCAAGTGCTGGCACAAGCTGAACACATTATTTGTAACTCTACGGCAACGGCTCGGGATATCGCTGATTTTTACGGAATCTCCGCTGGCAAAATTACTCCCATCCAGCTTGCTTACGATGCCGAGCGTTTTTTTTCCGGCTCCTCTCGTCAAATCTCTAGCACTCCCTACTTTTTGTACGTTGGTCGCCACAATCCCCACAAAAATCTGCACCGCTTGATTCAGGCTTTCGCCAGCGTCCGGTGCGGCGATTATCAACTGTGGCTAGCTGGAGCCCCCGACCGCCGCTACACTCCACACTTACAAACACAGGTCGAGGAGTTAGGGCTTAGCGATCGCGTCCGGTTTCTAGACTATGTTCCTGAAGACCAATTACCCACGCTGATACGTAACGCGACCGCTTTAGTATTCCCGTCACTTTGGGAAGGATTTGGTCTTCCTGTTCTCGAAGCAATGGCCTGTGGCACTCCCGTGATGACCTCTAACGTATCTTCCTTACCCGAAGTTGCTGGAGATGCGGCTCTTTTAGTCGATCCTTACAGCACCTCAGAAATTGCGGGGGCGATCGCCACATTAGCAGAAGAGGCCCCGGTGCGATCGCACCTCAGCCGCCTCGGCCTGAAGCAGGCCAAGCAATTTTCCTGGCAAAAGACCGGACAAGCCACCGCCGAGATTCTGCAAAACTATCTCTAATCCAGCTTTTTGTGTCGCCCAAAGCTATCAACCTGCCTTTCCCCTTTCCCCGTTCCGCACCGGTCTACTGCAACTCTTCAAGCAGCACCTCTACCTGCCCAACCCCTGCTGTATCACCCTGACGCTGATACAGATCGCGGGCTTTCTCTAACACCTCAGTTGCCTCGCGGTTTCTTTCTCTAGCCTTTAAAGCTACGCCTAAATTATGATAGGCCGCAGGATTATCGGGGATCAGCTCTACCAAGCGCCGATAGGCGACGACAGCCTGAAGGTAGTCTTGCTTCTCCAGCATAATTTCGCCGATTTCTGCCTGAGCTTCTACTGATTGAGGCTGAAGGGCCGCAGCTCTTTTATACGCAGTTAATGCTCCGTCAAGATCTTGGCGGTCGCGGAGGATTCTGGCGATCGCTAACTGGACTTGCAGATTGCGAGGCTCAAGCCGCTTGACCTCTTGTAGAGTGGCTAAACCAGCTTGGGTGCTGCCTTGCTTAAACAAGGCGTTTGCTAGCTGTAGTCGGAGAGCGGTGCTGTTGGGAAACTGAGCCGTTGCCTGTCGCAGAAACCCAACGGCTTCTCGATATTGTTCCTGCTTAAGTAAAACAGTGGCGATCGCTCCGTAAGCGTCGAGATTATCGGGATCGAGAGCGAGCACTCGCCTATAAGTCTTAATCACTCCATCGTAGTCTTCCTGCCGCAGCAGAACGATGCCTAATCCGAGCTGATGCTTAACATTGTCAGGTTCTAGCTCTGCCGCTCGATAAAAAGCAATGGCAGCATTGGCGTTGTCTTCTAGCTTGGCGAGGCTATATCCTAAAGCATAGTAAAAATCAGCATTGCCAGGATCGAGGAGGACTGCTTGCTGATAAGCTTTCGCTGCTGCTGCGTAGTTTCCCTGCTGTGCTTGGAGGTAGCCAATTCCAGAGTGAATTTTGGGGTTGCTCCGGTCTAAAGCGGCTGCCTGTTGATAAATGGCAATAGCGCTTTCAAAATCCTCCGCGTCTGCGTATTCGCGTCCTCTGCGCAGTAGCTCGTTAAGCTGCTGCGGCTGTGTCTGGCTGCTCAAGAATTTAGCTTGAGCCAGCTTCACAGGCAGCGGCTCAAAGGCCGTTGCCGATAGGAAGGGGACTGCTGCCCCGAAGACGGCGATTAGAGAAATCTGGACAATCGGCTCTCGCACGGTTAATCTATGGCGGTAAAAGCTTTCCTCAAGGAGGGGCTTAAATGCTTAAATGCTCATTGCTAGTAGAAAAGTTTAAAGCAAAAAGCCGGATCTCAACAACCAAAATCTGACAAATGTTCTCGCCGTTAGTCGCTTGCGCCCGGAGCAGACTAGGCCAAATTTTTTCTCGCCTCGTCCGCCACCTGTTCGACTTCATCTTGAGACAGCTTTTCTAAGGTTCCTTGGGAATTTGGCCCCCTAAGTTTGCCTAACGCTTGCGCAAGACGGTAGCGAATTTGCCAGTCGGAATCGCTGGCGAAAGGAACAATGAGAGGAATAGCCCGTTCGTCACCGAGTTCACCCAGGGAACTAATGGCTGCCGTTTGGATCAGGTTGTTATTGGAGTCTAAAGCTTCTTTGAGCAGGTCGAAGCCGCGAGGCTCTCCCATTTCGCCGAGAGCGGCCACAATACTAAACTGAATCAGCCACTCTGACGTTTGATGATAGAGATGCTCTAGGTCATCAAAGGCCTCGGCAATTTGGAGTCCTCCCAAGGCATCAGCGGCAGCAGCCTGCACGTCGGGTTCGGGGTCGTTGAGGAGGCGATCGCGCAACAGAGATAAAGATTGCTCTAAATCGTTTTGTCCTAACGTATCAAACTGACTGACCGCTGCATAGCGAACTCGGGTATTTTTATCGGTTACCAAAGGCTGAATCATCTCAAAAGCCTGTTTTGATTCTAGCTGACGGAGCTGGTTGATTCCCCGGATACGTTCGCCGTAGTCTTCAGAATCAAGTAATTGTTGAACGGCTTCAGGTGTAACGTTCATAGTAGTTCCTTCATAAAATTGGTTTATTCTGCCATCGCCCGAACAATATCTCCACGGGTGAGAATTCCAACCACTTGACCGTTACGAGGATCAACGACAGGCAAACGCCCAATCTTCTTTTCGTGCATCAAATGCGCCGCTTCCCGTAAAGTTTGATTGGGTCTGATGCTAATCGGTTTGTCGTTCATCACTTCGGCAACGGTTTGCCCGAGGGCTTTATGAATTTCCTTCTCATACCGAGCCGGGTTTTGCAGATAGATCACGCTATCGAGAAACATAATGTAAGGCGGCGGGTCTACTCCCGTTTCTTGCCACATTAAATCTGTTTCCGAGATCACGCCGACTAGCTTTCCGGCTGTATCCACTACCGGAAGTCCGCTAAAAGATTGCTCCGCCAAAATTTTAATCGCTTCACTCAAAGGCGCTTGCGACTTGACCGTTACTGGACCGGGGGTCATGACGTCGGCAACAGATTTAGTCATGGAGGTTGAAGGTGTTTCTCAAGGGGTGAACCTATTGTAGAAAATTGTGGTTGCTTACACCAGTTCTGACATCCTACTCAGGGATGACCGCAACTAACAACGCTCTCCAACCTTACCGAGCTGTGAAGTAGAAAGCCAACGTGCTTTAGCCGTTGGATGAATACGATTGCGGCTTGAGGCGCCGTGAGTCAGCTTGCAGAGGCTTATGCTGTTAAGGGAGAAGTCTATGTTGGTGCTAGAGATGAAAATATCCGGCAAAGCTAAGCAATGCTTGGCGATAGAA
>JBHJGN010000088.1:0-4502 GCA_050331735.1 Cyanophyceae cyanobacterium | reverse complement strand
TGGTTGTACTCGTCCTGCTTCACTACAGCTATAGGCTTTCTGAGTGGCAATCAAGAAGTTGATGTACTCGATGGCAGTGTATTTAGGTGAATTCATGCCTCCCTTCTATCGCATTTTTTCCTCAACTGCGTAACTCCTGATGGACAATTAAGTTATTTGGTAACAAAATTTACCCTTTGAAGTTGATCTTTAAAATTCTATTGAACACTTGGTTATAATAATGAAAAAATTGAGACGAAGTATATGTTGACTTCACTTTTGCTTGCTGGCTTCGACGTTGTTATTGCTGGCTTCTTCGTTTTTTGCCTCCAAAATTCTGTTAGACAACACCAGTTCGCCTATAGTAGAGACTCACAAATATCAGAAACTAGAGAAAGTGGCAGAAGAAGCAGACGTTTTTGGGTAACTAGCCGAAATATTTGTATAGCATTGCTGTCTGCACGGATTGTTGTTTTTTCGGCAGCACAATCCTGGTTTCTCTATCTATTTCGTCTTCAAACAGGTGCTTTAATTACACCGCTCTTTCAGACCCTGAAAGAGAAAAGGTGGATAGATGCTTCCGGCATTTCTTTATTATTGGTAGCATGTGTATCACTTTTGTATTTATGGTTTGGTGCTGAGAATGGAATAATAGGCGGGGTTATTGCTGTATTAGCTGCAATAGGGCTTTGGATTATATGCTATTGGCACTTAACAACGAGCTTTTTAAGAAAATAGCAGTTCACTAAAACGCATAGAACTTGAGTTCTAGTTTCATATGACAAGTCCGTTGAAACGGACTAAAGCTACTTGGTCGTTTTATAGACGACTTTAAATTTGAGTCAAGAATTTAAATTCTTGGTGCTGGGTGATTCCCCTAGCTATTTACGGCAAACAATCCATATACTTTTCCACATCCCAATCAGTAACAGTAGAAAGAAACTCTTCCCACTCGTTGCGCTTGTACCACATGTAGTTGTCGTACATCTCACCTGGTAGGGCAGATTTAATCACCTCATCTTCCTCCAACCTCTGCAACGCTTCCCCTAACGACATCGGTAGCTTCTTCACCTGCTTACCTGCTTCCATCGCCTCATAAATATTGCGCCGTTCTGGTTCGCCCGGGTCTAAATCCCGCTGAATCCCATCATCAAACGCTTTTAGCAACGCTGCTGCCATTAGGTATGGATTCACCATCGAATCCACCGCCCGATACTCAAACCGTCCCGGTGCAGACACCCGCAAGCCACAGGTGCGATTTTGATAACCCCAGTCGGCATAAATTGGAGCCCACAGCCCGGTATCCCAGAGGCGGCGGTAGGAATTCACTGTCGAACAGCCAATGGCGGTTAACGCCCCTAAATGCTCGATCACGCCACCGATGCACTGTAAACCAATCGGTCCTGGCTTGACCTTATCCTTCTCCGGGACAGGTAAAAAGGTATTCTCGCCTCCTTGGAGATAGGTAAACGCCCCTTCCAGTCCCGGTAGCGCTTCATCGCCCCAGCTTTTGACGGTTTCCTCCCCTTCGTACCACAGCGACAGGTTGTGATGACACCCGGAAGCCGAAACTCCCATAAACGGCTTCGACATAAAGCAGGCAATCAGGTTAAATTCCCGCGCCACCTGGGCACAAATTTGGCGGTAGGTCGTCAGGCGATCGCACGTTCTCAGCGCCTCATCAAAGGTAAAATTAAGCTCTAGCTGTCCGGGGGCATCTTCGTGATCTCCCTGGATCATGTCCAGCCCCATCGCTTGGCTGTACTCGATTACTCTGAGAAACACCGGACGCAATTCTTCAAACTGATCGATGTGATAGCAGTTAGGCTTGGTAACACCGCCATTTGGTTTGCCGTCAGCCCCTTTTTTCAGCCACATCATCTCCGGTTCGCAGCCGTGACGGAGATGCAGTCCGTGATGGTCTTGCTGAAACTGCTGGTGGATACGGCGCAAGTTCCCGCGACAGTCCCCGGTGAGATATGCTCCGGCATCGGTGGGTTCTTCCCGGTTGCGGAAGCAGGTACAGAATACCCTCGCCACCCGTCGGTCCCAGGGCAACTGACAAAAGGTGTCGGGGTCGGGAATAGCAACTAATTCCGAGGCTTCTGGACCGTAACCGATATAGTTGCGATGCCGATCGAGAGCTAAATTATTGGTTGCTCCGTAAACAAGCTGAATTCCCTTGGCTGCAATACTCTCCCAATGATCTGCCGGAACACCTTTCCCAACAGTGCGCCCCGTCACCGAGATAAACTGATAATAGATATATTTAATGCCCAGCTCGTCGATTTTAGAGCGTACCTGCTTGACCAATTCAGCGCGATCGCTCTGCTGGACGTAGGCTTCTATGTCAGTTAGTTCGGTTTTGGTGAGAGTTCCGGTCACGACAAACACTCCGATTTCACTTGATTGGCAGTTCGTAGCTTAGGCTACTTGTTCTGTAGTTAAGCAAACTTGTTATAACAACTCTGTATCCAAATTGACTGTAATTTATTTTGGGAAGCGATTATGGTGGCAGCAGATGCATTACTGTTTGGTTGATGGTTGTTCAATGCTATCAACACGAAATCCCCTGTCATATACGCGAGATGGGTTTAATTTACACATAATTGCTGCTGATGAATGCTACCAAAACTTGGGAAAATGAAACTTTTTGGGGACTGGACTACGACTTAGATCCTCAATGGTTGTTAACTTCTGCCCAAAAAGACTTACAGGCAAAGCTCATCGACCTGTGTGCTGCTACTCTTCGTCCTAATGCGGTGACATCAGACCGAGAGCTAATCTATCCCCGTGAAAACTTTGCTGCTTTAGCTTCTCTGGGTTTATTAGGTCTACTGGTTCCGAAAAAATGGGGAGGCTTAGGCGAAAACCATACCTGTGCCGCGATGGTGGTGGAAACCATTGCTCGCTACGGCTGTCCGAGTACGGCGATGTGCTACACCATGCACCTGGGGGCAGTGGCGGCGGCGCTCTTTCGAGCCGAGCAAAACCCAGAACTACAGAAGGTATTGCAGCGTCTAGACCAGGATGTTTTCATTGGCACTCTATCCTATTCTGACCCGGAAACGGGTTCTCATTTTTGGTATCCGACTTCATCACGGGCAGAACGCATCTCAGCAGGCTGGCGAGTCTTTAAAAAAGCCTCTTGGACAACATCGGCGGGGTTTGCCGACTGGTACGTAGTGCAGACCACTAGCCCAGATTTTGATGGCGACTACTCAGATCTTTCCTGCTTTTTAGTGTATGCCGACGAGATTCATGCCGAACCTCACAAGTGGGATGCCCTCGGCTTGCGCGGTAATCAGTCTGGCACTCTGCTAGTAGATGGGGCGGAAGTTCCCGCGACGCGCATGATTGGGGCACAGGGAGAAGGCGCGGTGTCTAACGATGAAATTGTCGATCCGTTTTTCTTACTCTGTTCTTCTGCCTGCTGGAACGGCATTGCTCTAGGGGCTATTGACTTAGCTAAGCGCCACACGACCCGGAAAAAGCACGTCGATGTGGGCATGCGGGTGGCTGACTATCCTACTATTCAAGATTACTTTGGCGAGGCGATTATGGATACCAACGCCTCCCGAAGCTTTGTGTTCTCGATGGCTCAACTGATGGATGACCTCACGAATCACTGTGACTGGTCACTCCACTGCGATGCAAATGCGCTTCCCCGTGCTGACTACCTCCACTGGTATTGGCAGATTAAGTTTACGGCAGCTAAAAATGTTGCTCATGTCTGCGATAAGATGCTCCATGCCTGCGGTGGTTCTGGCTTCAAAAAAGATATGGAGATCGAGCGGTATTTGCGCGACGGGAAAGCAGGTTGGGTCATGGGACCAACGAATGAAGTATTGCGTCAGTTTGTCGGGAAGTATGCCCTGTTTGGCATGGAAGCGTTAGATTACTGGAACCAGACGGTGAATGAGCGAGTGTTGCATAACGAACTGAAGAAGCTAGATGCAGAGGAGAAAAAACAGTTGGCACAGAAGTTACTGGCAGAAGTGGCGACGGAAAAAGAAAAAAACTCTCTGAGTGTTCCTGCTGGAGTTGGGGTAGCAAAATAAAACTTGATGAAGTCACCCAAGAATAGCAAACGCGAGAACCAGCCGTGTTTTTGCATCCCTGACGGCGCTTCCCAGCAATCAAGCTGTCGAAAATTCTGCCAAAGCTCGTTTGTGACCACTTCTTCTTGAGCTAAATCCTTTAACGTTTCTGAAAAGACAGCGTGGATTTCTTGGTTAATTTACTTGCTAGGAAGCGATTCGCACAACAGAAAGTGCTAATCACTTGAGGGGGAAGTGTTTGGAGGGGCGATCGCCTTTTTTCTCTTCAACAGGTATGATTGATTTTAAATCTACTTCCAACTACAGTTCTGATTTGCCCGATTGAGCTACGACAATGCCTGTAAGTATCTGGCCGAAAAGTATCCTGCCGCCTTTGTAAGTTGGCTCCTTGCGGTGCAGTCGTCTCAGGTAGAAGTCTTAAAAACAGAACTGCTTGTCGAACCCATTCGCGCTGATGCAGTG
>JBHJGN010000087.1:0-9028 GCA_050331735.1 Cyanophyceae cyanobacterium | reverse complement strand
GTCCTCTTAGTAGTTCTTTGAGTTCTTCAGCGCTTTCTTTCACCTCAACGTTATAAACACTTGCCATTCCTTCCCTCTCTAAGTTCCTGCTTGTCTTAGCTTATCTAAGCCAGTGCTTTCTTTTCAAGAAATGGTATGACTGGTTTTGGAAACTAGCACATAGGCTAACTGACGAGTATGACGTGCTGTGTTTTGAAACGTTAAACATAGACGGGATGAAGCGGCTATGGGGTCGCAAAGTTTCTGATCTAGGGTTTGCTAGCTTCCTCAACATCCTGCAATGGGTAGCCGACAAGAAAGGCAAGCAAGTTGTATTCATTGACTCTTGGTATCCATCGACCAAGACCTGTTCTAGTTGCGGTGCGGTTCGAGATATGCTGCCGCTAGAGGTTAGGAGGTGGCGCTGTAAGTGCGGCTCCGAGAACGATAGGGACACGAACGCAGCTAAGAATATTGAGAGAGTCGGGACATCGACTCTTGCGCTAGGGAATGTTAGTCAGGCTTTGCCTGCAGTTCCTGCTTGAATGCAGAATCCCACGGTTTCAAACCGTGGGAGTATGTCAATGCCAGTCTTCCCAATCTTCATTGAAAATTGAGGTATCGGGAAAAGCAGTCGGGTTGCCGCTGGCGTTCAATCGTTTCTGTAACTCCTGCAATTGAGTTTCGGTGATGAAAAAATCGTCTACTAGCTGATAGGGCATGACGTTTTCTTCTAGGGCAAAAGCGGCTGTGGTTCCGGCGGCAGCCCCGGCTGACCATTCAAAAGAATGAACGCGATAGGCGGCGGCGGCAATATGGCTGACGGCAATGCTTTTGCCAGCCACCAGTAAGTTATCAATCTCTTGCGGAATCATGGCCCGGAGGGGAATTTGAAACGGATACGCCTGTCCTGCGCCCTGTCGTTCTCCTTCCCGTTCCCGGTTTCCGGGGGCTTCAGGAGGACTGAACACCATGCAGGGATGAAAATCGATCGCGTAGTGACCAATGCCCACCGAATCGGGGTAAATCGTAGAACGAGTTCTGCGTACTACTTCTTGGGGAGCCGCATCTCCTTTGAGAATTGAAAGACCTTCTAAGCCGGCTAGAGTGGCGTGTAACAGTCGATAATCCTTATCCGATAAGGTTTGGCGATAATAGTCATCGGTGTAGTTACGGCGAGAAATATCGATTTCTGAAACCGCAAAGCCGTCTGGGTATCCCAGGGAGGGACGGCCAACGATTCGCCGCCCCTCTCGAATATAGGGATACTTAGACAGCCCATGAACGGTTCCCATAGGAGATTCTAGTCCAGACAGAAAGCGATGATTCGGTTGAGGCTGTTTTACGCCATCGCCAAGTTGAGAGTCGCTGGTTCCCGCTACTAGCCAATAAAAGTAGCCCAGGGCATGTTCTTCTCCTTTGCGCAGGGTTTTTGTCCGCAGTCCTCCCATCCAGCCACCCGGTTCTAGCTGTCCGGTTTCGACAAGCTGTTCGCGGGTGTAAATCAAATTATCTTTAGCTGTGCCAGGACGGTAATCGTTGCCCCACGTCCAGTTCTGCATAGAAATATCGCCTGGGGTCGGTTCAGTAAAAGTAATACCGCCAAAGGTTTCTGTGTCTCCAACATCTGGACTCCAGATGCGTCGATAGGTAAACACCAAATCGAAATCGGCCAAACGCTCTAGCTCGTAGCTATAGTAGGGCTGATACTGTGGATAAAAGGCCGGCATTTCGTGGTCTTGCGGTTCCTCGGTTGCCTCCATCGCAAACGTGTAGGTAAATCCTTGAGTACAGTAAGGATCTCTAGTCGCGCTTGCTGAAGATGGTTCTAGAAACGAACGCGGGTCGATGCCGAGATCGTAGGGGACATCGGCTAGAGCAATGATTTCTCCCGTTTCGGTTGCTTCAACCACATACCAGTCTGCGGTTTGGGGGACAGAGGAGGGGGGAACAAATTGAACAATGGTTTTAGCAAACAGCTCGGATTCGTACTGAAACAAGTCTTCGATGGTGGCAGAAAGAGGAAGCGTATTGAGGGGTAGACCATTGGGGAGTGGCTGATTCTGAATCGCCGTTACGCTGGCAATCTGCTGTCCGGTGCCTTCGTTAGGCATCGCTTCAATTTCTAGTTCCTTGACGACCGTAGTCGGAAACCACTTCAGGGTTCCGTTTCCTTGTTCAGCAGCGTCCTGGAGCTGTTCGAGGAGAATATCGTGGGCATCGTCGGGTAAAAAACAAGAGGCACTGACCCAACATTTGCCCGGATTGAGTTCACCATAGTAGTCTGCAATTCGTTCTCGCAGTTCTAGATAGCCACGGGAGTAAAACAGCAGCGATCGCTGAGTGGTGCGTTCGTCGAGGGCAGAGGTTCCCTGAGCAGAAATTTGCCCTCCCACCCAGTCGGTAATTTCAGTTAAACAAACAGTTTTCCCGGCAAGCAACCCTTCATAAGCCGCTGCGGCTCCCGCGAGTCCGCCGCCAACCACTAATATTTCACAGTCAACTTGCTCCGGTGCAGGAGCCGCATCACTCTGAGGAGATGTCCCCAAAAATATTCCTAATGAAACAATTGCTGGCCACCACTTCATGCCGTTTTCCTCGCCGCGCTAGTAAACGTAGATTGCTCCCGCTTCGTTGATATTGAACGTTGTATTGCTAGGATCTCCGGTCTTAATTGTTACCGATACTACATTATCAGTAACCGAGACATCGTATTGGATACTTGCTAAAGACTCAGGATTAATAAGCACGTAGGCTGGCACAGGAAGACCCTCTAGCACCACAGTTTCTCCCACCGCTAGTCGCTGAGGCGGACTTTGGTCGGAGGACAGACCGTAGTCTAAATCGAGTCCTGTTTGATTAATCAGTCTCACTTCTACTGGACGGCTCAGATCGACCCGTGCCACTGGTTGCCAAAATCCGGGCTGATAGGTAGTGGCAGGAGGCTGGGCAAACAAAGGCTCGGGAATGGCAGCGACAGACGCTATCAGGGCAGTTGCGATCAGGGTCTTCATCTTTTGAGCGCTAGATAGACAAATTACCAAAGATACTGACAGCAATCTTCAGGAATAAGTTGCCCATTTAGCAGAATAAATGCATCATTTTTGCCGGAGCGACGAGGAGATTGAGTCGGGCAGAGGAATTAAGCATTTCCGCTGGCATTCTCCAAGACGCGATTGAGCTTACCGCTGCGGTAGCCTTCTAGATCGAGAGTGACGAAGACAAAGCCAAAATCCTGAAAAACGGCAACGAGCTGCGCTAAGTCAGTGTTCAAGACAAATTCCTTGAGCTGCTCAGTAGGAAGTTCAATGCGAGCCGTATCCCCAGCGGAACGAACTCGGAGATTCGGATATCCTAGCTGGCGCAGATACACTTCTGCTCGCCCCACTCGCTGTAGCTTAGCAACGGTAATTTCTTCGCCGTAGGGAAAGCGGGAGCTGAGACAGGGCTGAGCTGGCTTATTCCACCAAGGCAAACCGAGGGAGCGAGAAATTTGGCGCACGTCGGCTTTGGTAATGCCTACTTCGGCTAAAGGCGATCGCGCTCCGCGTTCTTTAGCAGCCTGAATTCCAGGGCGATAGTCTTTGAGGTCATCGGCATTAACGCCATCCACAACATAGGGATAGCTTCGCTGGATAGCTAAGGGCTTGAGGGTATCGTGCAGTTCGCTTTTGCAGAAATAGCAGCGGTTAACCGGGTTCGCTGTGTAGTGAGGATTGTCCATCTCGTGGGTATAGACGAGTTCGTGGGCAATTCCAATTTGAGCGGCTTGGAGTTGAGCCTGTTCGAGTTCTTCCGGCAGCAGGGAAGGAGACACTGCCGTAATTGCCAAAGCGCGATCGCCCAAAACCTCATGAGCCACTCGAGCCACCAAGGTGCTGTCAATGCCTCCCGAATAGGCAATCAGCGCATTCTCCATCTGAGCCAGTAATGCTTTTAGCTCTGCTAATTTCCGGTCGATCATGGGTAAAGAGGTATCACTCTATTTTGGTCGCTATACTGCTACTCTACAAAAATTTAGCGGTAATGAGGGGAGGGCAAATGGTGTACTGCCTCAAACACTTTTTTGCTCACTGTCCCTTTAAAGATAGTTTTCCCACCGACCAAACGCTCGTAAAACGATGCACACGATTAGCGCACCAATCAGTCCGAGTTGCCACAGTCCGCAGCCAACGGCCACTCCAAGAGCCGCAGAGACCCAAATGGCAGCGGCAGAAGTTAACCCGTGGACGCGATGATTTCGCAAGATTGTGCCGCCGCCAATAAACCCAATGCCGCCAGCAACTCCTGAAATGACTCGTCCTAAAACATCGATATTCTGTTGAGCAGCTCCGATTTCTATCGGGATGAGCACAAACAAGGCTGAGCCAAAGCAAACAAGCATATTAGTCCTTAACCCGGCTGGTTTACTTTTTGTTTCTCTTTCCCAGCCAATGATTCCCCCGACTAGCAGGGCAATTCCCAGTCGCAGGGCAATATCTATCCAGCCGACTGGAGCAAAGGACAATTCTGACAACGGCTGCTAAATTCTACCATTGAGGAACAGACTCTAAATTATCATCGAACGGTGACTCCCAAATCTATAGAGAGGCAGAAAGCTTAGCGCTTGCCATCCCTCCTCAATGAGGCTCCCTCACTGGCGGTTGTCGTCCTGTCGATCTATCTCTTAGGTAGGAGGAGAGGCAGTCACCTTCCTTCCTAAGATTATTGCTAGGTTCACTGTCTGCCAACACAGAATTTTTCAGGCCGCTGAAATGTTAATTATTTTCAATTGCCAGCGATGACTCACCAATGGTTGCTATTAGAATAATTAATGACTGAAGAAATTGATTCAAGACGACCAGGGAATGAAGTTGCCCTTCCCAAGATTTTAAAGTTTCAAGCGCTTAGACTTCCAACTAGGCAATCTGCGTTGCCTTGATCGAGTACAAAGCAACAGTTAGGTTATCGATGTTATTAATGCTCACTAGCTGACATGAATCACTCTAGCAACGCCGAAATCTCAGAAAAACTGAATCAATCCTCTCCTCAAGCTTCTCAGGTTGAACAACCAGCGGACACTCCTCCTCTCAACCACCATCCGGGAGTTCTGTTTGTTCCCTTCGGCTTTGTTGCAGTGGCTTGGGTGCTTGTATTTGTTTCGCGTATAGGACTGTGGAAAACTGGGGGAAGCCAAACAATTTCTCCAAAGCAGTGTCGTCAGTCTCCTTGCTTGAACTGCCGCTTTTTTCGCAACAATCCCTATCTCAAGTGTGCTGTTCATCCTTCTAAAGTTCTCAGTGCAGAAGCCAAAGATTGTCCAGACTATTGGTCTCACGATAGCGATAAGTTTTCTCAGTAACGGGGCGAACTGAGACTCAATCCCCTTGTTGAGTCATGCGTCGTGGTGGCTGAGTTTGAGTTAAAGGCTAGCGAAAGCTGGTTTTCATCGAAACTAGCTATGAACTCCTTAAAATTCTCCAGCCTATTATTGTGTCATTAACTATAAAAAGTTAAAGATTTAAACTTTATTTTATTGCTAACTAACGGTTAATTGCTCGCCCCTAACTTGCTTTGCGGAACTTGTCAAATACAGTTGGGGGCGAGGTCTGGTCAATCTAGGCCGCCATAAAAATTGTGGGTCTTGCTCACTGCTTTGGGTCAAGTGTCAACAACTTTGAGCGTGGGTTGGCCGCTACTGACTAGATTGGATGCCTCGCCGTCTGAGCTGCTCAAGGAAAAACTCCTCTAGAGAGACACGAGCTAAATTGAGGCTCACTAGCTGAGCCTTCATCGCTGGCAGGGTAGCGATGAAGGCTTCCGGTTGGCCCTTGAGTTGACCACACCAGTAGTTATTTTCTCGGGTCATATTGGTGAGCCAGTGCTGAAGTTTTTCGGCTTCACCTCCTTTGATGACTACTTGATATCCATCCGCCGTTCCCAGAATTTCCTGGAGAGAGCCGACGCAAATGAGTTCTCCTCGGGCGAGCAGCGCCAGGCGATCGCAAATCTGTTCGACATCCGCTAGCACGTGGGAGTTAAAGAAGATCGTTTTGCCCTGCTCTTTGAGAGCCAGAATAATTTCCCGCACCTGATATCGTCCCATCGGGTCGAGTCCCGACATCGGCTCGTCGAGAAAGACAATTTCTGGATCGTTGATTAACGCTTGAGCGATACCAACCCGCTGGAGCATCCCTTTAGAATACTGACGAAGCTGCTTTTTCTTGGCGGTTTCTCGAGCGAGTCCAACCACATTCAATAGCTCATGAATCCGCCGCTGCTGCACGGAATTAGGGAGTCCGAACAAGCCGCCGACAAATTCTAAAAACTCCCAAGCGGTAAGGTAATCGTAAAAATAGGCATTTTCGGGGAGATAGCCTAGGCGCTGCTTAACGCGGCGATCGCCTAGAGGACGATCGAGCAAGATACCCCGTCCTTGGGTCGGACGGACAATTCCCAGCAAAGACTTCAGCAGCGTTGTTTTTCCAGCACCGTTGGGTCCGAGCAAGCCAAACGTCTCTCCCTGATATACGGTGAGGGAGCAGCTTTTTAGAGAAGTAACCTTGCGATTGAGCCAGAAACCAGTCCGATAAGATTTTCCCAAATTCCAGGTTTGGACGACAGGTCTCGGTTCAGCAGTCAGGGTAGCAGTCTGGGTATCAGCAATCGTTTTCATCCTAGTTTCAGCGGCTCAGGAGTGATTCACTCTATCAGTACCCAAATCGGGAGACTTTTGTATCACCTGCTTGTGTTTGGAGTTGTTCGACGCTAACTTACCGGTTTACAGTTAGGATCGAAGCAGTTTGCGTCGAACGGGAACAGGGAAAGGGGCAAAGGGGAAAGGGAGTCATTGTTCAGTGTGTTCCTTAACTCTGTGTTCTTTATCCTTACCCGTCCCGTGCTTCTTGCGGAAGAACTGCGTAAACGCGTCAGCGTCTCCGAAGGAGAAGGGACAATTTTCCCTTTCCCCGTTCCGAAGGAACTTTATCGGACTGTCAGTCAAGGAAGTTAAACATGCAAACCGGAAAGCTCGTTGCCATTATTACTGGAGCAATTTCTATCTTTTTAGCTGTTGCCTACCTAATTCTCGTTCAGCTTCTGGATTTTCGCGGGGAAATGGTTCCGGCTCCTATTAATCAGCTTCCCCCTCCAGCGGCGGTTGAACTGAGTCGCCTGCTGATTCATTAACACCATGAAAACAGACGTAGTGATTATCGGCAGCGGGATTGGCGGTTTAAGCTGTGGGGCTCTGCTAGCGCGGTACGGCTTTGACGTGACGGTGTGCGAGAGCTACACCCGTCCTGGCGGTGCTGCCCATGCCTTTGAGCGGAACGGGTTCAAATTTGATTCCGGACCCTCGCTGCACTCTGGCTTATCTCATCGGTCCGCCAATCCTCTGAGGCAGGTGCTAGACGCGATTGGCGAAGAACTGCCCTGTGCGACCTATGATACCTGGGGCTGCTGTTTGCCAGAAGGGGATTTTCAGACATCAGTGGGGGCCGACCAATTCTGTGAGGTGCTGCAACGACTGCGGGGCGATCGCGCGGTGGCGGAGTGGCGAGAACTTCAGCGCGTGATGGAGCCTCTCAAAGGAGCTGCCGTAGCGATTCCTCCGCTGGCGCTGCGCTTTGACCTAGGAGCTGTCGTCACGACGGCGCGGTTTGCGCCCTCGCTGCTGCGATACGCGGGTCATATTGCTAAACTCACTGGGCCGTTCGAGCCGATTATGAATAGTGTCATTAGCGATCCGTTCATTCGTCACTGGCTCAATTTGCTCTGCTTCCTGCTGTCTGGCTTACCCGCTAGCGGGACGAGTGCGGCAGAGATGGCGTTTATGTTTGCTGACTGGTACCGTCCAGGAGTGGTTTTGGACTATCCCTTGGGGGGCAGTGGCGCTCTAGTCGAGGCTCTGGTCCGGGGGCTCAAACGTCATGGCGGTAAACTTTTGCTGGGCGCTCACGTTGAGGAAGTGTTCGTCGTCAATCATCGCGCCGGGGGAGTGCGTCTGCGCGACGGCCAGGACATCCAAGCGCGGCGAGCAGTCGTCTCCAATGCTTCAACCTGGGATACGCTCAGGCTGCTTCCAGAAGCCGCCGTTCCGCCCGAGTTTCGCAGCAAGCGGCAGGCAACGCCTGCCTGCGATAGCTTCATGCATCTGCACCTCGGCATTGATGGCGCAGACATTCCCTCAGACCTTGCCTGTCACTACATTGTCGTCAACGACTGGGAGCTGGGCGTAGCTGCTCCTCAAAACGTGGTGCTCGTTTCTATTCCGTCTCTGCTCGATCCCTCTTTAGCGCCACCCGGTAAGCACGCCATTCACGTTTACACTCCCGGCAGCGAACCTTACTACCTCTGGCAAGGTTTGAGCCGTGAGGATTACCAGCATCAGAAACAGGTTCGTTCACAAGTCATGTGGCAGGCTCTGGAACGGATTATTCCCGATATTCGCTCGCGCTGCGAAGTCACGCTGACTGGGACGCCCCTGACCCACGAGCGCTTTCTGCGTTGCTATCGGGGGTCTTACGGTCCAGCGATTCGAGCCGGGCAGGGAGTGTTTCCCGGTCCCAAAACTCCCTTATCTGGGCTGCTGTGCTGCGGTGACTCCACGTTTCCCGGCATTGGTTTACCCGCCGTTGCTGCCAGCGGAGCGATCGCTGCCAACACTCTGGCTCCTTTATCTCAGCAGTTAGCAATGCTTCAAGAAATGGAAAAGACACCGTAGGCTTGGGGAACAGGAGTAACAGCGAGCAGCTCGCCTCATTTTTTCCAAGGAAGTTTAGTTCCCATTTCTGTCCAGGCTGACAAAACTAAATAAAGAATCAGAATACCAACGCTTGCTAGAAAAAGAATCAGTTCACGATTCATTTGATAAACGCTCCTAGTCAGGATCCGTCGCTCTAACAGATGATTGCTTAAATAGAGCTTAATACCAATTAGAAAAAGTAATAGGAGACTTGATGAGTTGGGGGAAAGGGGAAGGGGTCAAGGGGAAAGGGAAGCACAGCAGCTCTTTGCCCTTGAACCTCCAATGCTTGGTGAGTTTAAGGAACTATCTGACTACTTTCGG
>JBHJGN010000086.1:0-31021 GCA_050331735.1 Cyanophyceae cyanobacterium | reverse complement strand
ATTATGACCGAGGCGGCGGGCTTCCTCCTGGGCAAGCATGATTACCTTAATGGCTTTTTCTGTAAAGCGTTCAAACATACCTATTACACCTGCATGCCCCTGTTAAGCTTGATTCTAGCACAGGCTAAAATTACCGCTGTCAACCGAGAGACCGTAGTTCTGCTTTAAAGGGGGCGAAAATTCTAGCCAGCCGTACTTCCTTTTGCCCTGATTTTTCTATATTCAAGACGCAATTTAGACCATTTTAGCCGCTATCCCAGGAAGGTTTGCTCGTATGTCAAGCTTATTCCCTGCTTGTGAAAATCCGCTTGAATTTGCTGCCAAATCCGCGCCAAATCCTGTTCAAATTCAGGCTGACCTAAGTTGCCGCGCCACAGGATCAGAGCATCTTCGCCGTGTTGATAATAGTTTTTACGCCGTCCCGCAATTTTAAATTTCCATTTTTGATAGAGAGACAGGGCGGCTTGATTTGAGGGGCGGACCTCGAGGGTGGCTCGTTCGAGCTGACGCTCAACAGCAACTTTTAGCAGAGAACATAATAGCAGGTTTCCCAACCCTTTTCTTTGATAGTGCGGATGAATAGCTAGGAGAGTAATATGAGCTTCTTCTAAAATTGCCCAAAAGCACCCCATCCCAATAAGAGTTTCAGCAGCGTCTGCACTCGCTAAAATTCCCAGCAGAACGCTATTAGGACTATCTATCTCGCGCTGATATCCGGCTAACGACCACAGTCCTCCTAAACAGAGCTGGTCTAGCTGAACCACTTGCTCGAGCTGTTCTGTTTGCAGTTGTTTCAACTTGATTAAAGTCACGGTCGCGGTAATTGTACACTTAGTATGAAGAAGTTAAGGGTCTAAGCTTTTGACCCCCAGCCCTGATGGATTCTCGCTGCTTACCCACTAAGACTCGACGCCTAAAAACCACACCATGCTATCCACTAAGCCGACAGCCCCCTCTGGATGCCAATACTTACCTTCCTCTCATCACCAGTCACCCAATCAAATCCTACTGCCCCTAACGGCTACAGCTAATAGCCGCGATTGCTTAGAGATTGGGGGCTGTGATGTGACAACTTTGGTGCAGCACTTCGGTTCTCCTCTCTATATATTAGACGAGCTAACGCTGCGAACCGCTTGCCGTCGGTATCGAGAGGCCTTTGCTCAATTTTATCCTGGACCCTCTTTGGTCCTCTATGCTTCAAAAGCCTGGAGCTGTATGGCCGTTTGTCGCATTGTTGCTAGCGAAGGATTGGGCTTAGATGTGATGTCGGGAGGAGAATTTTATACCGCTCGCCGCGCTTTTGAATTGAGTCATCCCAGCGCTCAGTCAATTTATTTTCATGGCAATAATAAATCTGCTGAAGAGCTAGCGCTAGCGCTCAAGCACCGTTCGACCATCGTCGTCGATAACTGGCTGGAGTTAGAAACCCTCGCTCGAATGGCAACGCCAAACAATCCAGCACACGTGTTGCTGCGTCTAACACCGGGGATTGAGTGTCATACCCACAAGTACATTCGGACTGGACATCGAGATTGTAAATTTGGGTTCGACCTCGCTCAAATCGAGGCGGTTTTGACTTATATTCGTCAACGATCGCCGCTGCACTACCTTGGTTTGCACGCACACATTGGCTCCCAAATCTTTGAGCGCCAGCCTCATCAAGATTTAGCAGCGGTTTTAGTGGCCTGGATGCAGCGAGCAGCAGAGCTAGATTTACCAACAGCAGAACTCAATGTTGGCGGAGGATTGGGCATTCGCTACACGGAAGCTGACGACCCGCCAACAATCACAGAGTGGGTGAAAGCAGTCTGTGGTGCAGTCGTAGAAGCCTGTACCGGCCAGCAGCTCCCCCTTCCGAAGCTCATTGCCGAACCGGGGCGATCGCTAATTGGCACCGCCAGCGTGACGGCCTATACCGTTGGCAGCCGCAAAGTCGTTCCCAATCTCCGCACCTATATTGCGGTGGACGGCGGCATGTCAGATAACCCGCGTCCGATTACCTATCAGTCGGTTCATCGCGCCGTAGTCGCTAACCGGATGTCGGCCCCGTTGGTAGAAACCGCGACGGTTGCTGGCAAACACTGCGAATCTGGAGACATTTTAATCCAGGATGCTTCGTTACCGAAAACTCAACCGGGCGATATTCTAGTAGTAATGGGAACAGGAGCTTACAACTATAGTATGGCTTCTAACTACAATCGTTTACCCAGACCAGCCGCCGTTTTGGTCAATAATGGAGAAGCAAATATAATTTTGAAGCGGGAAAGTTACGAAGATTTACTCAGACAAGACCAGTTGCCTCAAAGACTGATCGATTGGGATTAATTAAAAAAGATGCAACCTTGTTTTTTTAATGTTTAATTTCTCGCTCCGTTCCCAAAGGCGGAGAGTTTGCTCATCGTGTCGTTAAATGGATTAACCTGCAATGCCTTCGTCGGGTTCCGGTCCTGACTTTAGCTGGATTCAGCCTTTACTCACTTACAGTATTGATATTGGCTTAGTTCTGGCTTTGACGTACTTAGTCCTCCTCATTATTGGGGAGCGACGTACTTTATGGATGGTTCGGGGGCTCATCGTGCTCATGCTGGCGGCAGTGGTGAGCAGCCGATTTGAGCTGACGCTGCTGAGCTTTGTATTAGAAAAGCTAGTTCTCGGCTCAGCGGTGGCAATGGCGGTGATCTTTCAGTCGGAGTTCCGTCGCTTTTTAGAGCAGTTGGGGCGGGGAGAAATCGCTCAGCTATTTAAACCATCGCGGCGCTCGACTCCCAAACCTGATAGCGTGATTGATGAGATTGTAGACGCCATCAAAGAACTATCGCAAAACCGGACGGGAGCCTTAATAGTGCTAGAAACCGACGGTCCCATCGATGAACGGGATTTTTCCGTTCCTGGCGTTTTCCTGAATGCAGAAATTTCTAAAGAACTCCTGCAAACCATCTTCCAAACGTCAACTCTTCTGCACGATGGCGCTGTGTTCATCCGAGGGTCTCGGATTATTTCGGCCGGAGTGATTCTGCCGCTTTCAGAGCGCACGGCTTCTCGCCAGCTAGGAACGCGTCATCGCGCTGCTATGGGCGTGACAGAACGCGTCGAAAACTGTCTCTGTTTGGTTGTATCAGAAGAAACTGGCTCGATTTCTCTCGCTGAGGGAGGCAGTCTCAATCGACCTCTGACTAGCAGTAAACTGAAAGAGCTGTTGGAAGCGAGATTTTCTCCTTCAGTAGATCGCGAAGCTGTTGCTCCTGGTTTAGGACGCTTAAGCCGTAAAATTGGAGTTCAGGGACGACTGCTACTACAGCGTTTCTTCCGTCTGCCATCATCAACATCCCAGGAAAAAAAGTAACAAATTCTCAAGGGGGCGTATGCTCAGGCTAGCAAAGAGTTTATTCTATACTCTTTGCCTGTTCTACATCGCAAAAGGCAATGGACAGCGCCGAACTTCGGTCAGAAAGACCCCCGCCTTCCATGACGGGGCTTCCTCTGACTTCTTCAAGCGACCTGCCTAGATTCTCAGAAACAGTTGGAGTGACTAGTAGAGCGCTCGATTTCAGTGGGGATGCCGTCGATTTTGGTGAGGAGTCTCTGAATTCGTTCATTATTGATTTAATTGTTTCCACAGATGACTGGACCTATACTGCAAGAGCTACCCAGCGACCTCGATCAACACCGCCTACCCAAACACGTCGCAGTCATTATGGATGGTAACGGTCGTTGGGCCAAGCGTCAGGGACGACCGCGCCTTGTTGGCCATCAAAGAGGAGTGGATGCTCTCAAAGATTTGCTGCGGTGCTGCAAAGACTGGGGGATTCCGGCGCTGACAGCCTACGCCTTTTCCACAGAAAACTGGGGGAGACCGCTAGAAGAGGTTGAGTTTCTGATGACTCTGTTTGAGCGAGTCTTACGGCGAGAACTCAAGGAAATGCAGGCCGAAAACGTCCAAATTCGGTTTGTGGGCAATCTAGAGTCCTTGCCGCAATCGCTTCAGGACGAGATCGACCGCTCCGTTATCGATACCAAGAACAACGACGGCACTCAGTTTACGGTAGCGACCAACTATGGCGGGCGACAGGAAATCTTGCAGGCGTGTCGGGCGATCGCCTCTCAAGTAGAGCAAGGACATTTGAAGGTGGAGGACATCAACGAGCAACTGTTCGAGAACAATCTTTACACTGCCGGACTCCATCACCCAGACCTGCTGATCCGCACCAGCGGAGAAATGCGCATCAGCAACTTTTTGCTATGGCAAATGGCCTACGCCGAGATTTACGTTACTCCCACTCTTTGGCCCGACTTCGACCGCGTACAGTTCCACAAAGCTCTGTTTGCCTATCAGCAGAGAGAACGAAGATTTGGAAAGGTTTAGAATTAACGAAAATCTGGGTAAAGACACTCTTCCTTTACCCTTTCCCTTTCCCCGCTCCAAACGGCAAGCTTGCTAAAAACTGAGAGCATTTTATGGTCCCGAAAAAACCGCCGCTTCAACATCTTCACGGTTAAGCGAGTACTTAAAGGAGCGCGTAATGTCTTCTCCGCTCTCGCTAGCGTTGATATAGCGGACTACCAGTTCGTCAATTTCTAAACAAAGCTCGGCTTTCCAGATGGCTCGCTTGACCGACCAACAGTGGGGCTGATCGGGGTCTTGCTCGCATCCCTGGTCGATGAGCCATTGCTCAATTTTTGGCAGAGGATGATTGTAGAGGGGAGTATCGGCAGACGGAAGCATAAAAGGTTAGAGTCGGTCGATGAAAGGGACAGCTTGCAGTTGATGGGGAAAAACGATTTGCTCATTGACGACAATAGTCTCACTCGCTAGAGACGGAAGCTTCAAAGCCTCTTCTCCTCTTGTTAGACCCACAAACACTGCCAAGAGCAAACAGCTCAAAAACGTTAATCCGAGAACAAACAGCACAAAAATTTCTCCGGACGAAAGCGGACGATCTGTCGGGTCTATATAAGCATAGCGGCTTGATGATGAAGAGGCAGAGGAAGAGGGGCTGGTAGGAGCCTGAATGACATTGATTCGCGAGTAACCAATCTTCAGATCGTAGAGCGCACGACGTTCAGGATTACTCAGAGTGGCGTAGGCTTCATTGAGCTGCTGAAACTTAACGATCGCCACGTCAGGCGGCAGCTCGGTTGTATCAGGATGATATTGCTTGCTTAGTTCTCGATAGGTTCTCCGAATTTCGAGCGGAGATACGGCTGGATGCAGTCCTAGTATGGCGTAGTAGCTGTCAACCAGCGGATGAACCGAAGCTTCCTGAGTTTTATTTACTGTTTTCTGCGCCTGATTCACTAATCTACCGTTACTCTATCTAATGTATTTTAGCAATCCCTGACCTAACCATTCGGAGAGGATTTTCCTCAACAGGATAACGGCATTTTTTCCTCGCCATCAACACAATTTTAGGGACGAGCGGGCTAACAGACAGAAAAAACAGGTTCAGGCATGACCGCTACTGTTCGCCCCGTCAGTGCTAGAGTTTCTCTAAATAGCTCAACAAATCTGCCATTTCTTGGCTATTCGGTTGAAATTTAGGCATCGGCGGCGTTCTCCCGCTTACAACCTGTTCAATCAAACCAACTTTAGATTTACGCTTATGAATGTCCTGTAAACTTGGTCCCACATTGCCATCAGCTTGCAGGCCATGACAGCCAGCACAGTTAATCTGAAAAATTTGATGCCCTCTCTGAACATCCCCGCTCAGAGAGAGCACTTCTTGAATATAGGGATTGGACCTGCGATAGACATGAATTCCTAGTACAATCACGAGTGCAATCAGCACAATAGCGATCACAGCCACGGTCACTTGAGATAGCGCTCCCAGAATATTCTGGTCCGTGAGCTGTTTGCGTTGCGCCATGTCGTTTGGTTGGGCAATTTGCTTTTCCACTAATCAGCTTTACACTCGGCTTTATTTACATTTTGCAACAATCCTGCTGATGAATGCTACCTTGGTTGAAAAGATGTAACATTTCTACCAGATTTATTTATATTTGTGTAGATTGGCGCTCACAATCAAAATAGATAAGTATAGTTCGGTGCGGGACGGGGAAATGGTAAGTCGCTTCTCCTACGGAGACGCTACGCGAACGCGACCAGGGGAAAGGGAAAAGGGAAATTTGTCCCTCCGGGACGGGAAAAGGGGAAACAGTGAACAGCGATCAGTGACCAAACTAACTAGCTGAGTTGATCACTGTTAACTGATAACTGTCAAGTCCTTTCCCCCTTCCCCTTTGCCCTTTTCCCCGCGCCTGCGGCGCTTTATCTTCCCAGCAGCGAAAGCTGCTTTCCCTATCCCTGAATCGAGTAGGATAGAGTTTAGGCAAATCGTCAAGGGAAAAATACTGTGATTGAACCAATCTTGTTGGGAATTGTTTTAGGCTTGATTCCGGTTACGCTAGCTGGACTGTTTGTTGCTGCTTATTTACAGTACAAGCGTGGCAATCAGCTAGGCGTAGACTAGCCTTTATGAAGCACAATTTTGAGCTTGCTCAAAATTGTGCTTCGCAGCGAAATTTTGGTTCAAACGTCAGGAGTAAAAGACTTGACGCTCACTAGTTTGCAGTTTGCTACCCTGTCCTCTTTCTGTGCAATTGACTTACAGTTGATAGTCTGACAAAGAGCCCTCAGAAAAAACTCAACAATCTTTTCCTTTGCCCCTTTCCCGCGCCCCCGGCGCTTCCCCTAGAGCTGCTGAACCTCTGGTTGTCCATCTTCGACAACAAAGGAAACCAAGGTTTGCATAGCGGCATCGGGGTCAAGGATGCTAGTAACGACCCGGTAATCGCTCTGCCAGCGCTGTCGATCTAGGTGAGCGCGAACATAGCCGTGGAAGCCGCCATCAAAGAATTTGATGTGGGAATTGTTTTCCAAGAATGCTCGGACAATCGGAACGTACTCAGCGGGAAACAAAGAGGAAACAGACGGACTGACAAATTCCGTGGCGACGATTGCTGAACGAGGATTATTAAAATCGGCTTTAAGCTGATTAACCCAGCTAGAGTGAATATCGCCAGTAATCACAATCGGACGAGCCGGCTGCTGAGCGAAAAACTTCAAGAGGCGATCGCGCTCAGCTACGTAGCCATCCCACTGATCGAGGTTAAAGGCTGACTCTCCGGAAAGAATTTCAAAGGCAAATTGAGCCATCATGGTTTGTTGAGCGATCGCGTTCCACTGCGCTGGAGATTCGGCTATTCCCTGCATCAGCCAGCGCTCCTGCTCAGCCCCCATCATCGTTGCGGTCGGAGCGAACGCTTCTGGGCAGCGGGGTTTGGGGCCATCACCGCAGGGTTGATCTGTCCGGTACTGACGAGTATCGAGAACGTTAAGCTGGGCAAGATTGCCAAAGGAAAAGCGCCGATAGAGGCGCAACTCTGCAAACGAATCCGATACGGGACGTAGCGGCATATGTTCGTAGTATGCTTGGTAGGCGTTGGCGCGGCGGCGGAGAAACTCCTGCCGACTCTGTTGGTCTTCTGGATGGAAATTAGCGTAGTTACTGTCTACCTCGTGGTCGTCCCAGGTCACAATCCAGGGAAACGCTGCATGGGCTGCCTGAAGATCGGGATCGGATTTATACAACGCGTAGCGACGGCGGTAGTCTGCTAACGAAACACATTCCGAACCGTTGTGCTGGCGGGGTGCATCCCCTTGCGGTCCTCCTTCATAGATATAGTCTCCGAGAAAGACCACAAAATCGAGGTCTTCCTGGG
Source organism: Cyanophyceae cyanobacterium (assembly GCA_050331735.1). Classification (GTDB taxonomy): domain Bacteria; phylum Cyanobacteriota; class Cyanobacteriia; order Cyanobacteriales; family JBHJGN01; genus JBHJGN01. The sequence goes on along the minus strand of JBHJGN010000086.1, from coordinate 23,302 downwards.
CGAGGTGCCTGTGGGCGGGGTAGTAACCCGCCTGCCAATTTTGGCAGTTAGCAAAGGCAAACGCTAAGCGCTCCACGGCGGCATTAGCAGCCGGGGCGGTACGAGTGCGACCAATCGGGCTGAGTTCGTTCCCCACCTTAAACTGATACCAGTACCAGCGCTGCGGCTCTAGCCCTTCAGCGAGGACGTGAACTGAATGAGCGAATTGAGGAGAGGCGATCGCTTCTCCCTTGGCCACTACTTGGCTCATGCGCTCGTCAGCCGCCATCTGCCACCGCACCGGAATATCCACTGACGGTACGCTAACGGGTTCGAGGGGATTGGGAGCCAAGCGCGTCCACAGCACCACGCTATGGGGACGGGGCTCGCCAGAAGCAACGCCGAGGCTAAAGGGATAGTCCGCGAACTGCGGGTGAGAGGTTGAGCGCCGACACGATTGCAGAGGGGTTAAGGCGAATCCCGTGAGGGCAGCCGCTCCGAGTAACACGTTTCGTCGTCGCATACCAATCTATCCTGCCTAGTTAAAACCGCGTGCGCTCGACAAAAAACCGCAGGTTGAGATGTGTCGAGCTAGTTAATCTGGACTTAATTCTTCCCCAGTATAATACAGTTGATATTGCTAGAAGCTTGAGCGAGCAGTCCATGCAGAAACACTCGGGCGCTGACCATCCTCCATTAGCGCATCGACTCCAGGAACTAGCGCAACTGTTTCTGAAGCTGGGGGTAATCGGCTTTGGCGGACCCCAGGCCCACATTGCCATGATCAACAATGAGGCGGTAGTGCGACGCAACTGGTTCACCCAAGAGCAGTTTACCGAAGGGCTAGCCGTTTGCGAAATGCTGCCGGGTCCAGCTTCTACTCAGATGGGAATCTATGCCGGTTACGTTTACGGCGGGCCTTGGGGAGCCTTGGTAGCTGGAATTTGCTTTATCAGTCCGGCTTTTTTGATTGTGCTGGCGCTTTCCTGGGGCTATTTCCGTTTTCAAGATCTGCCGCAGGTAGAGGCTCTATTTTTGGGAATCTCTCCCGTAGTAATTGCGATTATTCTCGGCTTTTGCTGGAAGCTGGGCAAAAAGGCGATCAAAGATTGGGTGGGGGTAGCGATCACCGTGGCGGTTTTGGCCGTGACGCTGCTGTTTGGCGTCAATGTGCTGGCGCAGTTCATCATTGCGGGCCTGATTGGCTTAGTCTACTTTGGTCCTCAGCGTTCTCCGACTTCAGGATGGCTGCTCCCTCTTCCCCTGTTGCTCGGAGAACTTCCCACTGGCACTCTGTCTCTCTCTAGCTTTTGGGGAGTAGAGCGGATTCGAGAATTTTTGGTGCCGCTAACGCTGTTTTTTCTCAAGGTGGGCAGCTTTATCTTTGGCGGTGGACTGGTGATTATTCCGCTGCTAGAGTTTGAGATTGTCGAACAGTTAAACTGGCTGACTCGCAGTGAGTTTATTAATGGTGTGGCGATTGGGCAACTGAGTCCAGGTCCGGTGGTGCTCACGTCTGCCTTTGTGGGCTACAAGGTTGCTGGGGTGTTAGGTGCACTGGTGTCGGCGATCGCCATTTTTACCCCATCCTTTGCCTTTATTATGCTGGCGGCTCCTCTGCTGCTAAGGATTCGGCAGAACCCGTGGGTCAAGGGGTTTTTACGGGGAGTCACCCCGGCTGTCCTCGGAGCGATCGCCGCCGCTGCTATTCCTTTAGCGCAAACGGCTTTGATTCAGGAAAGCCTGCTCCAGTCTGTCGGCGCGGTGGCTATTTTTCTAGTGGCTTTGATTGCTCTGCTGCGTTACAAAACCCCAACCTGGCAGTTAGTACCGATGGGAGCGGTGTTGGGACTACTGGTGGGCCTGCTATAGCAGCAGTCAAACGCCGGATGCTGACTATTGTGCTTGTCATTCGCTCCTCCTGGCTCTGGTGCAGTGCTCAGCCGAGCGTTTTGTATTGTGACTGACTGCTGGTAGAAAATGAGACTGTTAAGATTGAGCTAGCTCAACGCAGCCGCCGGAGGAAACTGCGGCGAAACGTTGAGGATAGCTTTTTTGAGGTAGCAGTGGTAGTACATTCACCGACTGAGGGCAATGGATGTTTCTGTTGTTGGTGCTAGCGGAGACTGCGGACGAGAAATTGTCTCTCAACTCCTAGATTTTCGGGTTCTGGCTCCGACCGAACGTCTACAGCTAGTTGGCCGAGCGCAAGGGAAAAGTGCGAGGAGCCTATACGGACTGAGGAGCGACTTGGAAGATGCTTATGCAGAAGTCGCTCCTCACTTTGATGTGGCACTGCATCCAGAGGAAGTCGTTGGCGATATCGTTGTGTTCTGTGCGGGAGCCACGCTTTCTGCTGACGGCAAAGCCACATCGCGGGACGAGCTAGTAGCGTCTAACTTACCGCTATTTCACCGCTACGCCGCCGCGATCGCACACTACGGTCACGGTCAAGAGATTATTTTGATTGTCACCAATCCGGTCGAGTTAGCCGTAGACGTGTTTAGCCGCTATTTAGGCAGACAGCGCGTGATTGGCATTGGGGCTTACTCTGATTCCCTGCGCTTCCGACGCGAGATTGCCAGAGATTTAGGCGTACGGCGGCAGCTTGTTCAGGGGTTTGTGGTTGGCGAACACGGCGAAGGGATGGTGCCTTTGTGGAGTAGCGTCAGAATCTATGGCTTCGATAGCGAAGAGTTAACGAGGACCATCGAGCAAGTCCGAAGACGCAGCATTGACCAGTTTCCGGAAGAGATCCGTCAGGTCAAACAGACGGTGTTTGACTATTTGAAAGCCGAAAATATTCAGGAGGCCTATCGATACGTTGATAGTTTACCTCCGGATTTACGAGTAGTGTTGAAACCGTTTGTTACTCAAATGTCTGGGGCTAAAACGATTAGCGCTACTGCCAATGTAACTGTCAACTTAGTCCGTCATCTGATGGAAGGACAAGAGATCGTGGTGTCGGGACAGGTGAAGCTAGACGGAGAATTTTACGACCTTCGTGAACCTTTTGGAGTTCCAATTGTGGTCACGCCGTTTGGCTGGACTCAGGTGGTTCCTTTAGAATTGTGGGAGGACGAAGTAAGGCTTCTCAAGCGCCAGAGTGATCGCCTTAAGTTGAAGCTTCAGCAATGGACAGAGCGGTAAGATTTTCTGGTTAGGAGAGGACTGGCATGGAACAGCGCTGGGTGTTTACAATTAAATCTCAAGACCGGGCGGGAGTGTTGACGGCAGCAACAGCGGTGTTTTCCCATCGGGGGGTCTCGTTAGAAACGATTTTTGGCGGCGGCGGGACTCTCGTTGAAGTAGAATCGGGGCGCTTTGTGCTTTGCTTTCGGGCCACTCAGCGCAAGCAAGAGTTACTGCTACGGACTTTGGAAAGGCTAGCGTCGGTCGAGCAAGTTGCGGTGCATCCCTATTCCTCATCACAGGTGCGGGCGATCGCGATTGTTCGACTCGCTGAAGCGATTGAATTTGAGCGCGACGGTGTGCAGGTAGATCGAATTGACTCTGGCTCCCCAGAACGAATTTTGCTGCTGAGTGGCAGTACATCTGCGATTGAGCAGCTCATTGCCACCTTTAAATCCCAGAACGTTTTGCTTGATGCCGCTGTCTCTATTGTGGCCGTTTGATATTCCTTTGACGATGTGAGCAATGCTGAATCCTGTTGGTAAACCCCGCCCCCTTTGGAAAGTCATTCTCTTTTCTGTTGCCACGGCCATGCTGTACTACGGCTGGTACAAGTGGATCATCCAAGAAGAACTCCGCCGCTACCGAGGTACTGGTTGGTCGGGGACGTTATGTTTACTTCCGTTTGTGTTAGGAGTAGCCGTTCCTCAACTGCTTTGGAGGCTTGACCCGGACGTTGGTGGCTGGTTTGGCTGGTTTTCTCTGCTGGGAGTTGTATGGATCTACATTGTGCAGTTTCGCCTGTACCGGACAGTAAACGAACTGTACCGCCAAGCAGGATTACCGGAACCGCTGGTGGTTTGGTGGATCTTTGTGCCCGGTCTTAATTTAGTAGTCGGACTCAGACAAATTCATTTCTTGAGCGAGTATTGGGCCAGAAAACAGCAGCTAACGATTAAAGATCCGCTAGCACAACGTCTGCCGTTCCTCTCTGCCAATGCTTAATCTTGGCACAACAGGCCAATGCTCAGATCAGGTCATTAACCACTGTTCATTGTTGATTGGTCATGCAATAACTAAATCGATGCAACGTCAAGTAAAAACGGATGAATACAAGCTCTTGGAAGCGGCTGAAGCTTATTTACAGACAATAGCGCCGCAGGCAGCACAGCTCGATCGTAAGCCAGAAACCTTGAAAAAGGCTCTGCAAGGATTGGGCGATCGCTCTCTTCTCGCGCTGAAGGTTCCTCAAAGGTGGGGCGGTTCTGAACTAAGCGAAACCAGCTTTCGCGCTTTTCAAATGATGATGGCCCGCTATTCTGGGGCACTAGCCTTCCTTCAGACTCAGCATCAAAGTGCTGGTGCTTTGTTGGTTAACGGGATTAACGAGGAGTTAAAACAGCAGTATCTTCCTCAAATGAGCGCGAAGCCGTTAGTGGGAGTAGGGTTTTCTCACCTGCGTCGTCGCGGTGGTTCGCCTGTTGAAGCGAAGCGGACGGAGGGAGGATATCTCCTAGAGGGAAAGGTTCCCTGGATTAGTGGCTGGGGATATTTTACCGCTTTTATCATTGGCGCTGAGTTGCCGAATGGAGAAGCCGTCTATGGCCTGATTCCCTTCCAGGAGAGTCACGATGGAGGCACGATCCGATTTTCTGCGCCAATGGAGCTAATGGCGATGGCTGCTACTAATACTGTATCGGCGACCTTAGCAGGCTGGTTCTTGCCCGATGCTGCGGTTGTTGCTGTTAAACCAGCAGCAGCAATTTATACAAGCGATCGCCAAAATGTCCTCAATCAGGGTTTTTTTGCGCTTGGGTGCGCTCAAGCGGCGCTAGATATCCTCGAAAGCACTTATCAGTCCAAAGGACTGGGGACTATTAAGCAGTGCTATGACTCTTTGGGTCATGAGTTAGCAAGCTGCCGTCAGCAAATGTTTCAGGCTTTGAGCAAAACAGCATCCTTTGAACAGCGGCTGAGGTTACGCGTTGGAGCAATTAACCTAGCTGGACGCTGTACTCAAGCTGCCGTGATTGCGTCTAGCGGTGCCGCTAATGCTAGCTGTCATGCCGCAGGGCGTGTTTACCGAGAAGCGCTCGTGTTCTCGGTATCTGGGCAGACAACGGCGGTGATGGAAGCATCTTTGAAGCAGTTATGTCAATGAGGCGTTAGGGACGAGCAAGAAGCCCTGAGTAAAATTTTTGGGCCATCGAAAGCGAGCGCAGAATTAAAAGTTATTTAACAGATTGTTTTTTTATCTGGCAACACTTTACACTCATGTGAAGGAAAAACCAATAAAGTGAGTTCTAAATTCTTGAAAATGAGATTAGCAAACAATAAAGCGATAACAGCAGGCTTTTCGAGCATAAATTGCCCATTCTTTCTCTTCGCGTCCGTTATTATGGGTTTTGGCGTTGCAGAAACAACCATTGCTGCTGCGTTGAGCGATGTTTCTTTTGAAGTTAACCGCTTTACGACTACGATTCCAACCGATGGAAATCCGGCAGACATCTATTTTCCCCGTGTCTCTGCTACCAGCGATGAATCATTTCCCACCGCTATTCTGCTACCAGGTGCATTAGTAGATAAATCTTTCTACTCTAATTTTGCAACTCAAGTTGCTAGCTACGGCTTTATCGTTGCTGTGCCAAACAACACGGTATCGCTTCCCCAATTTGATTTTAATGGTTTACTTCCAGAAGCCTCGCAAATCAATGCAGTCTATGACTTTGTGCTGACGGAAAGCGAAAATTCTACTTCACCGCTAGCAGATATTGTAGATCTTGATAAGCTAGCTTTACTCGGTCATTCTCAAGGAGGAGCAGTGGGTTTAACCGCTATTGAAGGCTCCTGCATTTTCCCCTTCTGCTTGGGAGATTTTAGTCGTCCAGAGGCACTCATGGCGGGTGCTTTTTACGGAACCAATCGATTCGATCCCCTCTTAATGGAATTTATTCCGACAAACAATGAGGGGATTCCGATAGCTTTAGTACAGGGCAGTCTAGATGGGGTAGCCACACCGGAGGAAGCTTTGGCTACGTTTAATTTAATCCAAGATCCGCCCAAAGCATTAATTAGTGTTAATGGTGCGAATCACTTCAGTATTACTAACGTTGATAATCCTCCTGGTGCGCTCCCTGATTTTAGCAATCCTACTTTGGCTCAGGATGAAGCCATTGAAACAATTGCCCGCTGGAGTGCTTTGTTTCTGCGGGCTACTGTGCTAGATGACGCCGACGCTTTTGAATTAGTTTTTGATGGAGAAGCTAAAGCACCTAATGTCAGCGTCATTGCTGAGGTGAAAGCTGTTCCCGAACCAAATTCACTCTTGGGGTTACTGACGGTTGCAATCGGAGGTGTGCGTTGGCTATGGCGCCGTCAATAGAGTTGGCTCTACTTGCACAATTAACTTTGTTGTAGCATCACTATTAAGAAATGGTATTAGATGAGTTATATAGAATACTACAAAGGGTTTCTGATTGAGATTCGGAAAGACTCAACGCTTCCATCGCCTTACTTCTGGGTGTTTCGCATTCGTATCGATTTCGATCAGTGGTTAAGGCAAGGGGCTATTGGTACAGATTTTGAAACGGCTCAGAGAACCGCCAGGTATGAAGTAATGGCGTATATTGCTTTAGAAAAGCTTCCTGAACCTAATTTTCGCATCGGTCAGTCTGTGCTCGTTTCCACAGAACAGGGAACCGGAGAAGACAGGATTAGTGATTCGACGTGGCATCGCGGCGAACAGCTTTGGTACTACAGAGGACAGGGACAAACCTGGTTCCCAGAAACTCAGCTAGCCCCTCGTGATCAGCGAAGTCTTAAGGGAAAAATGCTGTAGGAATGTAACATTAGCCTTTGTGGAGACACATAACTGATCGCTTCAAGCCAACTCTTTCAACACCTCATCCATTGAGATAAACTAACCCCCAAGAGCGATCGCCCTCCGAGTTACCAGTTTGTCGCTAAATATTTAACCACTGAGCAATGGTTCCCGGTAACGGCAGCAGAATGACAACCAACAGCGCTAGCGCCAGCAAGCCGAATAAGTCGCGCCGGTTATCGAGTTCTGTGACATCATTGAGAGCCGGCTGATCGATAATGGGCATAAAGAAGAGAATAATCGCCCAGAGCAGAAAATCTGGGCGAGCGATCGCCAGCACAAACACCAGCAGACGACTAACCTGACCAATAATGGCAGCAGGACGCTGACCAAACATGGCATGGACAATGTGACCGCCATCGAGTTGACCGACGGGCATCAGGTTGAGCGCCGTAAAAATCAGACCAATATAGCCAGCGACGGCTAAGGGATGAAAAGCGATCGCCATTCCCGGCTCCAAGGCCGATCCTAGGGCAAATTTAGCCACGAGCGCGAGCAATAGCGAAAAGCGCGGGTCAAAGGCTTCAAAGTCGAGGATGCTGCTCTCTTGAACCAGCGGTAAGGTTTCGGATAGAGACAGCCCCCACCAAAGGACGGGCAGAGTCACAATAAAACCGCCAATGGGACCGGCAATTGAGACATCAAACAGGGCTTTACGGTTGGGAACGGGCGATCGCATTTGGATAAACGCGCCAAAAGTCCCTAGAAACAGAAAAGGTTCTGGAATGAAGTACGGCAAAGTCGCGCGAATTTTGTAGCGCACCGTTGTCAGGTAGTGACTGAGTTCGTGTACGCCTAGGATAAAGATCAGCCCGAGGCTGTAGGGTAGCCCGCGCAGCAGCAATTGTGGGTTGGTCTGCAATTGGTCAAAGTCGATACCGCTCAACTTTGTCCCCACAACGGTCGTCGTAAAGGCGGTAATCAGCAAGAGTCCTAGCGCCAAACCCGGTTTACTCAAAGCTTCATCTTGGGAACGCTGTTGAGCATTAGGCACCAAAGCAAAGAAGGGCTGACCTTTAAAACTTTCTTGAAAAATGAGCAAAAAGCGATCGCCAAAGGCTTTTTCTACGTTTTGCTTAATGATTTTATACGCTTCTTCTGGCACAGCTCTCAGCTTTCCCCGACAGAGAATTGCTTGAGGACGGTAGTCAATGTGCTGTAAATAATAGGTTCCCCAGGGAAAACAGTTTCGCAAAGCCGTTTCCTCATTTCTACTAATGGGACGTGCTGTTGCCTCTTCCTGCTTCGTTGGGAGAACTGGAGCACTAGACCGAGTTTTCGAGGCTTTTTTAGTGCGAACAGCAACGCTACGAATAATAGCGAGATATGTAATTGAACCTAGTAATATTAAAAGTAACCAGAGTTCCATATTGATTGGCTAAAAATATAGAAGCGTTTTTACAAGAAGAGTACCCTTACAGTCTAGCTTTGATGATATCAATAGCAAAGCTGCCTTGGGTTTAAACGTTCCGCCCAAGGTAATGCGGCAGCGCGCCCGGGCAAGCTCAAATCTAGGCGAACCAGTAAATTCCGATGGCTTAATCTAGCAATAGTAAATGAAGCAAAACTTCTCAAAATCAGATAGTCAGTCTCCTCATTTTGGCTGGACGTTTAGCAGTACAAATAAACCACCACAGCAGATTTTTGAGACTATTTATGCCTTTCCGCCTAACCGAGATACGTTGGGAGGAACTGCCTACTACATTGTAGAGAAAGGAAGCGGCATCTTGCTGGATTGTCCTCTATGGAGTGAAGAAAATTATCATTTTTTGCTGGCTCAAGGGGGAGTGCGCTGGCTGTTGCTTAGCCATCGTGGCGGGATGGCCAAGGTCAAGCACATTCAGGAAGCGATGCAGTGCGAGGTAGTCCTTCAAGAACAAGAAGCCTATCTGCTTCCGGATATCGAGACAACCCCATTTGCCCAAGAAATAAACTTAACCGAGAACATCCAGGGTATTTGGACTCCCGGTCATTCTCCGGGTTCTTCGTGTTTCTACCATCGCGCTCACGGTGGGGTGTTGTTTACTGGGCGACACCTGTTGCCCAACCAGCAGGGCAACCCCACTCCCCTAAGAACGGCCAAAACCTTTCACTGGTTTCGCCAGTTGCGGAGCGTAGGATGGTTGCGCGATCGCTTTACTCCCCAGTCTCTTCAGTACATTTGCCCCGGTGCAAACACGGGCTTTTTACGAGGCCGAGGTAAAATTGAGCGGGCATACGAGCGTCTGATAGAGCTAGATTTAGAGGCTCTCCGAGAGGTATCATCACCGTTTTAGCTGGTATCGTAGCTCAAGAGAGCAGCATGACTCTTTAGGAGCGTTCAAGAAAGCTCAAGTCGTAAAAATAATCACTTTAAATATTCTTATGTTCACTATTAATTCTGATAAGATCAACGTAAGTAGATCGAGCTAACGACAAAACAAACAATGGTAAGAATTATCAGAGGTTTATTCGGTTCTAATAAATCTAATCAAGAGCGAGAGCCGGAAAAGAAGCCTAAACCTCAAAACAAGAAAGAGGCTTATTACCTAGAGCCAGATGATGCAAGAACTTTTGGCGATATGGAGCTTTACCGCAAAGGGGCTGATGTCAAGAAACAGATCGACAACGCGAAAGCTCCGATTGATTTCAACTCTGCTGAGCAGAAGACAAGTAGCGCTAATTCTGAGCGCCGTCGCGCTAGCAAGGACATGGATATGTTCCGCAATATGGCTCGCGACATTAACAAAAAGAAATAAAGGTTTGGGAGAGTAAGATGTTTTTACTCTCCCTGCATCTAGAAGCGCAATAAATCTTCGTTACTTTTACTTTTGCCAAGCTTCTTCGTTGTTCTTTTCGTAGTCTTCAAAAGCGGTTTTTAGTCCAATTAGAACCTCCGCCGCCGTCTCAAATAAAGCCTCGGCTTTTGGCTCCTCAATTTTAGTAACGTCCTCTCGCAAGTGTTCGATCAGATCGCTCAGCATGCCTTTGATTTTGCTGGTGTGATGGCGTGGACTATCAGGATGAGCTTGTGGATTTGTCATGGTTTTTGCCTTATGAGGAAACGCATTCCTTTTAACTTGACTTCCTCGGTTTATTCCTCTTTCCTAGGTTTGATTCCCATCGGTTCATTCAGTCTGCAACTGCTGCAACAGATTTCTGAGCTCTTGTTGATAGCGACCGTATTCCGACCAGTTTCCCTGGCGGAGTGCTTCTTGTCCTCTTTCATAAGCTGCCAACGCCGACTCAGCTATTGAAGCATCTGGCGTACTGGGTGCGGTTGCTGTCGGAGACGGTGGCGATTCTTCAACGGTTAGCCCTTCAAAAATAGTGGCCAGCGATTCTTCTAAAGTGGGAGTCATCACTACATCTTTGTCGTAGGCGACGATCACCCGCTTCAGCTCCGGGAGCTCTCCCTGTTCTGCCCGCAGATACACGGGTTCAACGTAGAGTAGAGAGTCCTCCACCGGAATCACCAGTAAGTTACCGCGGATCACTCGAGAGCCTTCCTGACTCCATAGCGTGAGCTGCTGCGAAATATCGGGGGTTTGATCGATGCGAGCCTCAATCTGCGAGGGACCGTAGACTAACTCCTGTTTGGGAAACTCGTACAGCAGCAGCTTGCCGTAGTTTGCACCATCGGACCGCGCTGCCATCCAGGCGATCATGTTGTCTTTATTAACAGGAGTAAAAGGCAAGATCAAAATAAATTCTTCCTGGGACTCCTCCGGCAACTGCACAATCACATAGTACGGCTCCATCCGCTGCTGATTCCCTTCATATAGTTCGGTGGGAAAGCGCCACAGATCCTCTTGGTTGTAAAACACCTGCGGATCGTTCATGTGATACGCCAGGAACATCTGGGACTGAATTTTGAAGAAGTCTAGAGGATAGCGAAAGTGAGCTTGAATTTCAGGAGGAATATCTGCTTGTGAGGTTAAGAGACTGGGTAAGATTTTGGGATAAGTTGCCATAACAGGTTCGTCTTCATCCATCGCCACGAACTGCATGGTGCCGTTAAAAGCATCGACGACCACTTTGACAGAGTTACGAATATAGTTGATCTCACCAACCGCCTGAACTGCTTCACCAGCATTGTCGCTCTGAGCCACAGGTTTAGAATAGGGATAGCGATCGCTTGTCGTATACGCATCGACAATCCAGTAAAGCTTACCATCAACCACCGCGATATAAGGGTCGCGGTCGAAGCGCAGAAACGGAGCTACATGGCTCACCCGTTCGCGGATGTTGCGATAATAGTGAACGCGGGAGGTATCGGTAAAGTAGTTGGAAATGAGGATTTTGAGACTGCTGAAATCGTAGGCATAGGCGAGGCGATGCCACAGCGAAGGCATCGGCACTCCTCCCTCTCCTGCGTAATTGGTAAAGGCATTTTCATCGCCGCGCGGATAGTCGAACTCTGGGGTGCTAGTGCCAGTGAAGATGTAAGTATTAGTATCTTCTCCGTAGTAAATTGCTGGCTCGTCAATTTCTAGATCTACCGCTGACGCTGGCGGAATATTTTTGATAAATAGTTCCGGTAAGCCTTGGGGAGTAACGCGGTTCACTGGACTCATGACTAACCCGTAGCCGTGAGTGTACTTGAGGCGCTGATTCACCCAAGTTTGAGCCTGTTGGGGAACTTGCTCGTAGGATAGCTCCCGAGGTGCAAGCATGACCTGGCGATAGTTACCATCAAGGGTGTAGCGGTCTACGTCTACGTCGTTGAAGTGGTAGTAGAGGCGAATTTCCTGAAGCTGACGGTAGGTACTCAGCAGGGGGCGATAGTCCCACAGGCGAATATTGCGTACCGTTGACTGATTTTCCTGTAAGTCTTGGCTATCAAGCTGGGCGGCGGCGGGATAGTCTTCGGTGGGGATGTTGTCTAAACTATAGGCACTGCGGGTGAATTCGAGATTGTTTTCGATATAAGGTCTTTCTTTGGCCAGTTCATTGGGTTCTACGACAAACTGCTGTTGGAACCCTGGATAAACACCGTTAACCAGAATCAACGCGACTAAGTAGAGGGCGACTCCATACACAGGAAGCGAGAAATTGTTGAGCCACACTGCCAGAATAAAGAGCGTACCGAGCAGAAGAGCCAAGAAAAACATCACCCAGTAAGCTAGCAGACGGGCGTGAGTATCGGTATAGCCCGCGCCAAATACCACGCCCTCGGTGGAATAGAGCAGTTCGTAGCGCTCTAGCCAAAAGTCAAAGGCAATCAGGAGAGCGATCGCCGCCAGTAACACGCTCAGATGCGTCTTGACTCTACCGGAGATGGAGTTGATGAAGCGATAGTCAAGACTGATGCGCTGCTTGAGTACGTAAACCCCCGCCGACAGCACGAGGGCGATGGCAAATAGCGACAGCAGCCAGCCATAGGCTCTTTCAAATAGCGGCAGCTTGAAGAGGTAAAACCCGACATCTAGCCCGTAGATCGGTTCGGTTACGTCAAAGTTAGTACCATTGAGGAACTTTAAAATTAGTTCCCAGTCCGCCGCGCTTGCTTGAGCCGCACCGAGAGACGAAACAAAAATGATGATGAGAGCGACAGCGTTGGCAATAAATTTACTGTAGGGTTCAAACTCAGTGCCTTTGAGATAGGTAAAGGCGCGCTCGCGGGTTAGATTAAGAGCTAACTGATAGTTACCCCAGAGAAAGACGGCATAGATCGCAAAGGTTCCTACCCAGGTGATCGCCTGCCAGGTTAAGCGAGTCCAAAACACGTCGGCAAACCCCACCGTCTCGAACCACCAGGATTCTGTTAAGAGGTGAATGAGAGTATTAACCAGGGAGAGACCGATCAGTACGGTTAAGGCGATGAGGGCGATCGCTCTTTGTCCAAATTTCATGGCTACCAGCGCTAGATAAGAAAGCGGCTCAAGCTGCTCACAGTGCTTCTATCATCATGCTAGCGTTATTTATCAAAATGACATACAGGGATGCTCTTCAATGCAGTCTTGCTCACTTTGCACAGGAAGCTTGAGTAGTATTTAGCTAAGTGCCATTTCTAGGCACTGAATTTATTATGGTTATGCTTTGTTTCTCTGTGTACTTGGAGTCTACTGCTGGAAATTTCTATTCATGTTTATTATTGCTGTCAGAAATTCCTATCAAGAAATTCTGCGAAGGTTGCTCATAATTTTGAACAGCACTACATCTGATGCAATGGAGAATCAAGCTCTCTACATTTGAAGATTCAAGGCAATAAGCTAAGAAGAAAGTAGATAGTGCGCTCAGCTCATTGAGCAGTACAGTCAAACCGAATCAGGCGCGTAAGAAACCCACGATGTGAGCAAAAGCGATCGCCCTTTACCTCAGTAGGTGATCGCTTAATCGTTTGTAGTGCGGAATTACTTGACTGTCTGAGTTTGCTTATTTTCCAATCCTTCTTTTGCGTGGTCTAACCGTAGCTCTCCTTGGGGCGGCTGACGCAGTTCTTCGGGGGTTTGTTGCCCCACACCGCCCTTGGCGACGGTGACTCCGCCATCAGCAAGCCACAGGGCTCCCGTGACGTAGCTCGCTTCATCGGAGGCAATAAACGCATACACGTTTGCCATCTCCTCCGGCGTTCCCCGTCTCGCTATTGGAGTCGCATTGATGAGCATGGTTTCCATCTGGTCGTCCATCGGTCCGGTTTCCTTGTGCGTCCAGGCGGTATCAATGGCTCCCGGACAAACGCAGTTGGCGCGAACGCCGTACTTCGCTTGTTCGACGGCAACGCCTTTCATAAATGAATGCATCCAGCCCTTTGTTCCTCCGTAGGGAGTGTTTTGGGCTAAACCATTGAATCCGGCTTCTGACCCCGCAGAGACAATGTTGCCGCGCGTTTTTTGCAAATGGGGCAACGCATACTTCGTCATCAGGAAGGCAGAGTAGAGATTCATCTTAATGGTTTTCTCGAATACCTCAATGGGGTAATCTTGCGTTTCCCCAGTGGCTAAGAAAACTCCAGCATTGTTCACCAGGATGTCGAGCTTGCCGTACTCGTTAATCGCCGCATGAACGCACTCTTGAGCGGCTGAGGCTTGGGAAACGTCTCCGACATGAGCGATCGCCTCACCACCATATTCTTTAATTGCTGCGGCAACTGCTGGAGCCGGATCTCCAGGCAGTCCATTGACCACAACGGTTGCTCCTTCTTTGGCAAACTTATGAGCGATCGCCTCGCCAATGCCAGCGCCAGCGCCGGTAACAATCGCTACTTTTCCTTCTAATCGTCTACTCACGGTTTTTCCTCAAAAGCAAATAAATTGACCACGCTTCATCGTAGTTAAGAGTACTAGCTTATTTCTCTGGCAAACGGTAGAGGCTGAAGGTTTTGGTTGATGGGTGATAGTTGCTTGCTGATTGGAACTTGTTATTCCATTTCCCAGCGTGGATGTTATGCAACTAAAGAGTGCTACAGCCTTTCCCCCTTCCCCTTTCCCCTTTCTCCCTCTTAAAACCTGAAAGACTACCGCTGGATGATAAAACCACAGAGGGTATTTGAGGAGGTACGCTACTTCGAGAAACAGGGTATGCCGATGGGGATCGGTGTTGGCTTGGTTTATGAGGCGATCGTCGACTGGTTCTGACAAGTAAAATGATGCTGCCAGAGATAACGGCAGCTATCCTCGGCTATGCAGTTAGAACTCATTGGTTATGAATCGCGCTGCGCATCTTGTGTATCTACTTGACCGAAGAAAGTTCGGACGATAGTCCAAAAAGCACTGCCGATTGCAGCGACGAGTAGAATCAGCATCAACGGAGCAAGACCGGCAAAAGGAGCAAGGACTAATAAAATAACCAGACCAAAAAGAAGAAGTTTTACCCAACTCTGATTCATGTGTACGGCTCTTGATATAGGCAACTTCTAGTAGCTTAGGTGCTGATAAACAATAAAGCATCAAACTCTAGGTATAATCAACAAGATTTAGGGTTGATTCAGTTGCTATTGCCCTATTTGGTAGCATTATGGCTCAATGCTTAGAAACGCTCATTGCATACAACAATAGGCATGAGTGTTAATTAAGCTACAAACTGTATTCAACAGTCTCGTTATGCTTGTGGCAATTTGATTTACCAAATGCTGTACCATACCAGCATTTAGATATGGTTCTAGATATAGCCTGTATGTTGAGCAGCAATTTACAAAAATATTTCAGATTTCTTAGAAATAAGGCCAAAGCCTATCAAAGCGTTTTGCTCAATCTCCTAGCTGGAGTGGGAGTGATGGCGTTCCTGGCAATGCCAAACGTGGCGTTAGCACAAGAAGAAACTGCGGGTGGCTTCATCGGTAGCATCGATGCCGTTTTTTCTCAGCTCGTTGAAGGATTAGGGGCAGTGCTATTTTTTGAGATAGCGGGTTTTCCCTTTATCGTTCTCTGGCTCATCGGAGGAGCAATCTTCTTCACGCTGCGGATGGGCTTTATTAACGTGCGTGGCTTTAAGCATGCAATTGATATAGTCCGCGGTAAATACGACGATCCAGAAGATGAAGGAGACGTTTCCCACTTCCAGGCCCTGGCAACAGCGCTATCTGGAACGGTTGGACTGGGCAACATTGCCGGGGTAGCGATCGCGGTTCAGATTGGCGGTCCTGGGGCGTTGGTATGGATGACCCTAGGCGGCTTTTTCGGCATGTCGAGTAAATTTATCGAGTGTACCCTCGCTCAGGAGTACCGCTTGGTTAGACCCGATGGAACGGTATCGGGCGGTCCCATGTACTATCTATCTCGGGGCTTATCCCGACGGGGGATGCGTCCGATTGGTAAAGGGCTAGCGTTTCTGTTTGCGATTTTATGTATCGGAGCCTCATTTGGAGGCGGCAATATGTTCCAGTCCAACCAAGCTTATGCTGCCGTTGCTGGCGTGGTTCCCATTGCTAATTGGGTATTTGGGCTTGTTGTCGCAACGCTAGTTGGCATTGTTATTCTTGGCGGGATTAGCCGCATCGCCTCGATTACCAGCAGCCTAGTCCCGGCGATGGCTGTCATCTACGTGCTGGCCTGTTTGTGGATTATTGTGACTAATGTCGGTGAGATTCCCACAGCATTGGGAACAATTTTCTCCCAAGCCTTCTCGCCTCAAGCCGTTGAAGGAGGCATTGTCGGCGTGATTATTCAGGGAATCCGGCGCAGCGCTTTTTCTAATGAAGCCGGGATTGGGTCAGCCGCGATCGCCCACTCAGCAGCCCGGACCGATGAGCCTCTGAGAGAGGGCATTGTGGCGCTTCTAGAGCCGTTCATCGACACGATCGTGATTTGCAACCTCACCGCGCTGACAATTGTGATTACTGGAGTTTATCAAGATACCAGCGCCGCAGAAGCCAATGGCGTTGAGCTTACTGCCTTAGCCTTCAGCAGCGTGATCGGCTGGTTTCCGATTATTTTAGCGATCGCTGTAGCGCTGTTTGCGTTTTCAACGATGATTTCCTGGAGCTACTACGGAGAGAAAGCCTGGGCTTATCTTGTTGGAGAAAGCACCATTATGGTTTACCGAGCAATCTTCGTTGTTTGTGTCTTTATTGGTGCCGTTGTTAATTTGGGAGCCGTGCTCGACTTTAGCGACATGATGCTGCTGTCTATGGCGTTCCCGAATCTCATCGGCTGCTACGTGCTCTCTAATCGAGTCGCTTCAGACCTCAGCAGCTATATGCAGCGTCTCAGTTCCGGGCAGATGCTAGCCTATGCTGATGAAGTAGCGAACCGCAATGTAGATCCGGAGAAAACCTATCGGTGAAGCGCCGATGGCGCGGGGGAAGTGCTAGAGGCACGGGAAAAGGGCAGAGGAGAAAGTTGCTTCGCAACGGGAAAAGGGAAAGGGGGAAAGGGAGTAATTACCAAGTTTTTCCTTAGTCCTGTGTTCTTTCCCCGTCCCGCTAGGGACAGTTTTCCCTTTCCCCGTCGCGTTCGCGACCTTTTCCCCGTCCCGTACCGGACTTACCGTGTCTTTAAGTGAATTTGGGGATTTTGCGCTACCCAGCCAGCAGGCGAGTTGAAGCGAACCTCAAAATGGAGATGGGGCACCTCAATATCTGGCTGTCCGGTTGTGCCAACGGTGCCAATAACATCACCGGAGGCAACGGATTGACTGGCGCTTACTCGAATGCTGCCGAGATGAGCATATCGAGTTTGCCTGCCTTCGCCATGATCGATCGCGATGAAGTTGCCGTAGTTTTCGTCTTGACCGACATAAGCAACCGTGCCTGCATCAGCCGCTAATACCGATGTTCCAGAATCTGCCAGCAGATCGATGCCGCTGTGAAAAAGGCTGTCTTGATTGGTCGGATCGGACTGCCAACCGTAGGACAATCCGACAGAAGCAATTTCCGGAAGCGGGTAGCCTGCTAATCCGGTGTAGTTGTCGACGGTTTCAGAGGCGGCACTCCAGCTTACGCCAGGGAGAAAAACCACTGTTGGCGTTTGTTGGCATCCGTTAGCTTCAAACAGCACATCGGCGCGGACTCCGTAGGCGCTTGCTAAATCCTGCCAGGTAGTTCCAGCAGGGACTTCTATGCGAACGCCGTTAACAGGGGGAACG
Organism: Cyanophyceae cyanobacterium; assembly: GCA_050331735.1. GTDB lineage: Bacteria > Cyanobacteriota > Cyanobacteriia > Cyanobacteriales > JBHJGN01 > JBHJGN01. The sequence goes on along the minus strand of JBHJGN010000086.1, from coordinate 5,805 downwards.
AGGATTTCTGTGCCAATCGGAGCCGCCCCGTTCTGCAAAGTAGGATTAAATGCTATTAAGGTTCCTGGTAGCAATCCGTACTGGCTAGCAATTCCTTCTACAGATTCTCCAGGGGCAATACGATGGCGCTGTACGCGAGAAAGAATAGACTCTGCACAATTGAGTTCATCTCTGGCTGCGCCTACTTCTGATTGAGCGAGCGAGCTAGCACTTGGTTCTTTACCAGGCAATAGTACCGCATTAGCTGAAGCAAAAATGGGAATAACGAGCCAAGAGAGCATACTCAACAGAGGGATGCACTGTATCTACCTTTACCTAGCCTAACCTACTCGTTGCCAAATTAAATGCCACCGCTGCTTCTTGCCATTATTCGAGTTCCCGACACAGTGTGTCAACAGACTTCATTGGCAAGTAAAGCTTCATCGGCGTTTGCTGAAACCGCTGAAATCCGTATTTTTGATAAAAATTTACGGCTTCTTCATCTATCGCTTCTGCAATGACAGCCAGGGATGCCACTTGTGTTGTTACAGCTAACGACCTCTTAAGAGCGTCTACCAGCATTAATTCGCCTAATTGCTTGCCTTTTTGACTGCTATCAATCCCAAGACGACCTAGTAACGTAGCAGGAAGTAAAGGATAGCGAGGCAAGCGTTTTGCGAAAGCATAATTTAGAACTGAAATATCAACAGTGTATGAAGAGAGAGTATAGTAGGCTAGAACATTTGTGTCAGGAGTGTCAACTAAAACAAATACAGTAGCAACTCGCCTTTTTAGATCCTGAGATGCTTGCTTGCGGATGTAGTGATCTAAACTTTCTTTGCCGCAGCAAAAGCTTGAGCGCTCGTGCTTACGGCTGTCGAGTGGCTCAATTATAAGAACCACTAATTTTTAATTGTTGCCTGATGTCTTAAAGCTGCCGCCTTAAGCGCATCATTAGGCGGTGGGGGGGTTAGTAGCGCATCGACAAAAGCTTCACTGTCTTCAACGCTCAGCTTGAGGGTTTGATGCTTTTCAATCACTTCACAAGCCGCTGCCTGGACACTGGCAATGACAAAATCCGTTAAGGTACATCCCTCTAGACTAGCTGCTTTTTGCCAAAGCGCTTTGACTTCTGGGCTAACACGAGCCTCCAATCTTGCCACTGAACTTGAGCGATTTGTGGTAGCCATATCACGATTACAAAGCAGTTTGAACAAATTCACTGAGGATAGGACTTGCAATTGTACGGCAGTTTGCCGTACCAACAATATTATTATAGAGCAACTTGTACAAACTAATTTGTATAAAGCAATTTAGGATATGGTACAAGCCTGGGTCATCGGTCGTTCATTAACACTTCTCCTGAAGACAATTCTGTGTAGTGCTGCGATCGCCTGTAGTTGTTGCGCCCACTGTAGCCACTCCAAATTCATTAATGGTTTCCTTTATTCAGACTGAAACGCTCTCGTTAACCAGTAATGCACAACTGCTAGCCCCACCGCTAGTAGCAAAATCGATCCAGGAATGCTTTCTAAGCCTAAGCGATCTGCAATCCATCCGATCACGGTTGGAATTAACGCCGCACCGATACTGGCAACGCTCGTGACAAAACCGACTGCCGCAGGCACGACTGAGGCGGGGACTCGCTGAGGCATTAACCAGATTGTGGCGGGAAAAATAGCAGCGATCGCAAAACCAATCAGGGGCAAGCTTAACCACTGCCCAGGCAGTAGCCACCAGCTCAAGAGTCCAGCAATGAGCAGGGCTAACGAAAGGTTGACAAAACGGACAGCACCGAACCGATTCACCAAAAATCCGAGCAGGACGCGAGCAAGCGTAAATCCTAGCCACAATGCACTAACGCTGTAGCCAGCCGCCGCTGCCGGAACCTGCCGACTCACGTGCTGTACAGTATAGGCCCAGTTGCCCATCGAGGCTTCAACTCCCACATCTACCAGCAGCAACAGCCCAGCGAGCAAGACAACAGGCGTTCGTAGCGCCAGACGTAAATTTACCCCAGGATTAGAGCCAGATGCTGCTAGTCTTGTCATCATGGGTGGATAACGAGCTTTAATAATCCAACTGACTCCCCCAATTAATAGGGCAACGATGCTGGCAATGACAAGATAAATCTGTCGCCATGTTAATCCTGCTATCAGTAGGGTAGTGGTGATCGCTGGTCCTGACAAGGCACCGATGCCATAGAACGCATGCAGCAGCCCAATCCATTTGGCTTCGCGTCGAGCGCTGACCATGTAGGTGTTAATACCTGCATCGATTAGCCCAATTCCCAAACCCAGCAGTACGCCAACGGCAACCATAACCGACCATGCCGCGGCGAGCGAGTAGCTGACTAAAGCTATTGTCAGTGTCACAGCCGCCATCAGCAGCATCGGTGCTAGACCTAATTGAGAGCTAATTAAGCTACTGCTGAACGCTGCTACTACATAACCTGTAATCTGACTGACGAAGAGAAATGTGACGGTTGCCGGGGTCAGGGCGAACGTTTCTGAGATTGAGGGCAACAGAATGCCTAAGACGCTTTCCGCAACACCGATGGCAATGAAAGCGTAAAAGGCGATCGCTATTCCCATCCAGGGAGAATAATCAGTAGGCGATCGCGACGAATGGCGAGTTGACTGGTGAGGCTTCATCGTGTTTAAAATCGAAATGCTTTTTGGTAGATCGATCCCGATATTTGAGTTATGCCGTACCATCAAGCTACTTCAGCACTGCTTCTAGGAAACAAGGGTTGATCGTCACTGAATCTATGTGTAAGCGTTGTATTGCTATACCTTGGCAGCGATCGCTACTTCGTTTCATAAACTTCACACCGAATCGGACTGAATGGGTATCCGTTTGTTGGTGGAGGCATCGTGCAAACTGAACCAATCCACAGGACTGGCATCTCAGCCCGCAGTTCAAGGTAATCCCCTGCACGAGATACGGGCGGCTCAACCCGCCAGGAACCATCGCTTCTATGAGGCATATTCATAAACGGATTGAGGCAGGACGAGGGAATTAATAGCCGGGGCGATCGCCCCATTGCGTTGAGTTCTGCTTCTAAAGTTTCCTTGCATCCGGGCTGGTCATGCCCGAAAAACCGATTGAAGTCATGGGAACAAAAACCACCTGTCCACTCATGAACTCCACAGGTATCAGCCGCGATCGTCCACAAAGGGCGCATGCGCTGTGTATATAGTTTGTCTCCAGCAGAGAGTTTCCATGCCTCTTTAGCAAACAGGGAATAAATTAAATCACAATACTCAGTTGGATCTTCTCGATTAAAGGAAGAGAAGTCAAAAACCTGTTGTCCTTGTACATCAATGATGCGGAGAATCTGACCCGCTTCCAGTGTACCGTGCGCCCCTTGTCCTGGCTCAATCGTGATAGATCGAATCAACGTGTGTCTTTGCGTTGTCATTGACTGTTAGCGAAGTATACTTTTGCCGTGATCGCCCGGTAAGTTTTTCCCCTGCTAGAATCAGAAATCGGTAAAATCGATACTGTTGTCATGCTTTCGGTTTAAGGCTGCTTGTCTCAAATTGTAGCGCCCTATAACTCTCTGCCGACCAAGAGAACTTCTACTCAAAACTTGCCGGTAAATCCGTCGCCTTGCCCGTCATCTTCCATTCTCGCTCTCGCGCAACTTTGCGAAGATAATCAAGACGTTGCTGGGTAAGGGGATGAGTGGAAAATAGCCCTAGCTTGCCCTTGTCTTCCTTCTGGGTGCGGGCGAAAAAATCGAGTCCGTAGCCTCCATGACCATATACTCGAATCAGGGCAGTCAACGCATAGAGATCGGCTGCTGTTTCCTGCTGGCGGCTGTAGTGGAGGTCGGTTAACTGTCCGGTTAAGGTGACGAGACCTGACGGGGGAGAACCGCCGGTCCCAAAGCCGAGGGCGCTGGTGACGGTGAGTAGAACAAGCGATCGCCCCAAGCCCCTCAGAGAATCGCGGGCAACAATATGACCGAGTTCGTGGGCTAACACAAATGCCAGTTCGTTTTCCGATTCGGCTTGCTTTAAAAGACCTTCTGTAAGGAGAATATGCCCACCGGGAAGAACCGCAGCGTTAGGTTGCTCGTAATCTACTACATGCAGCGTTAAGGGAACCGAAATCGTCTGTGGCTCGTGGAGGGACGCCAGGAGTTCCTCTAGGTACTCTTGCTGTTGGGGTTTGGAGGTTTCGACCGTAGCGATGAGCTGTTGACCAATTCTAGCCTCCATCTCCGGGCTGATGCGGATAATCAGTTGCGCTGCCACAAGCCCGAGGAGCCAATACACCAAGGCGCTGAACGTGATGACAGTTCCTACTAAGTAGAGAAAGTTGACCAGAGGGTGAACTGGGGTAACGTTAACGTGCTCAGGAACTTCTTTAGGAGTGTAGCTCATCGCTTACCGCACTCCAGTACCGTAAGCAATCACTTCTATTGCTACTGGTCCATTGCCTCCGTCCTGATTGCCAATCCTGGCCGTTTCTAACCGCACATTAACAACCTGTGTCGCTCCCCAAGCCAGGGCATCTTCTTTCATGCGTAGGAGGGCTTCTCTGCGTCCGCGGTCGAGTAAGCTTTCATAGACAACGACTCGTCCGCCAACCAGGTTGCGGAGGGTAGACGCAAACCGTTTAAAATAGTCTACTGAAACGACAACGCTGCCCACAAAGAGAGCCGCTTCTTGAGCTTGAGGCAGCGGCTGCTTAGCGCCAAACGTGACTGCTGGTAAATGCAGCGTCTGACGTTCTCGCTGTCTGATACTTTTGTAATGCCGTTTTTCTGCCCAAGTGCCAACCAGATAGCCGACAATGAGCAAAATTAGCAGCGTTAACAGTTCAATCATGGCTATCTAACCTTCACCGCTGTTCCGTAGGCAAACAGTTCTGCTGCTCCTTGCGCTACCGAAGAGGTGGCAAAGCGGACGTTGACGACGGCATTGGCTCCGAGGGCAGACGCTTGCTCAACCATGCGAGCGATCGCTTCTTCCCGGGCTTCTTGCAGCAGTTGCGTGTAGCCTTTGAGTTCTCCCCCAACAATATTTTTAAGACCAGCCAAAATGTCTTTTCCCACGTTTTTAGCCCGGATGGTGCTACCCTGTACCAAACCGTAGTGGGTAACAATTTCTTTGCCGGGAACTCCTTCTAAAGTCGTAATAATCATTGGTTTTGCTAAAGGTTTACGGGTTGGCGGTGCTGCCATTGCTCGCGCCTCTACTATACGATAGATTTATTACAAAAGTTCCCAAAAATTTTGGGTTTACTATCAGTAGATCTCGGTGGGTGAGGAAAAAACAAAATAGCTAACCGATTGAGGAAAAATTTGTGGATCTCGACTGAGAGCTAGCCTCTGTCTTTCCAGAATTGCTTGATAGTTTTGAATATAAAAGCAAGCATTCGGCTCTACTCCTGGTATTGTCGCTTTTTTTAACGTAATCGGATCGCAACTCTGCCAATCTTGTCCTTGGTACCGCAATAAGGCTTTAACAAGCTCGGAGAGCATATCTGCCTGGTTACCGTGTTCGGGCAAGGGAGCCATCCGTAGAATTTGATTATCTCGAAATCGTATCCGCATGCTGGTGCGATCGCCCATTCGCTCTAAAAGCCTCTCGTAGTCTGCTAGTGAGGCGCAAACTAGCTAATCAAGTCAGCGTTTATGTAAGTTTTGCCGCCCTTTCCCCTATTTTTAATTTACAGCGCTTTGCAGGTTTATGAGGGACAATAACAGCAGTGGGTAAACCAGTTACGCAAATGCTGAGGATTTATGAGATACATCGCTATTTTGATGAGCAAATCAACTTTTTTAGCGGTCTTGGGAGAAAACTGTCTCAG
>JBHJGN010000085.1:0-7799 GCA_050331735.1 Cyanophyceae cyanobacterium | reverse complement strand
GGGCAGGGGGCAGGGGCGGTTTGGGGTGACGGGCTAGGGTAGTGAAGGCGTTAATCAGGTTTTGAATGTCGGCGGGGGTGTTGCCGAGGGAGATGATGAAGGTAAGGTGTTGAAGGGTGGGGAGCTCAGCGGTGACTCCGAGTTGTTGGGTCAGTTCGTCGGCTTCAAAACCGCTGAAGCCTAGACCAGTAGGGTTCACCGTTAGCCGCGTTCGATCTAGGGTGGCAAAATGGGGCAGAGGTGTTGTCGGAGGATCTAAAACTGATAACCCGGGAATGTGAGCAAGCTGGCTTCTCGCCTCGTCGGCAAGCTGAAGCGTTTTGGCCATCAATTCTTGGCCATGAAGCGCCATCTGCTGTCGGGCGGCATCAAGAGAAGCCAGCAAAAGATAGCTCGGGCTAGTAGACTGGAGCAGTTGAAGAGCCTGAGTAATTCGCTGCGGTGTGATTCTTTCTCCTTGGACGTGAAGCATCGATGCTTGAGTCATTGCCCCTAAAACTTTGTGGGTAGACTGAACGGTTAAATCAGCACCCAGTTTCAGAGCAGCAGGGGGTAAGTCGGGATGAAAGACAAAATGTCCTCCGTGGGCTTCGTCTACCAGTAAGGGAATTTGGTAACGATGAGTAATCTCGGCGATCGCCTCGACATCTCCACAGATTCCTTCGTAGGTGGGATAGACTACCATCACCGCTTTCGTGTCTGGATGTTGCTCTAGCGCCCGCTGAACCGCTTCTGGGGTAACGCTGTAGAGGAGTTCGTCCTGGGCATCGTGCTTCGGGGTAATGAACACAGGAGTGGCGCCAGAGAGAATTAATCCGGCGATCGCCGATTGATGAATATTGCGCGGCAAAATAATTCTATCCCCAGGGCCACAGGTGGCTAGAATAGCGGCGATCACTCCACAGGTAGAACCATTCACCAAAAACCAGGTTTTGTCGGCTCCAAACGCAGCAGCGGCTAACGCCTGGGCGGCTGCAATCACTCCGGCAGGCGCAAATAAATTATCGAGTTGGGGTAATTCTGGTAAATCGGCTCTAAAGACCGCATTTCCCAATAAATCTGCCAACTGCTGATTAATTCCCTGCCCTCGCTTATGACCTGGGGCAAAAAACGCTGCATTTGGTTGACGAGCTAAAGTTTGCAGGGCATCTAGAATAGGAGTGTGAGCTTGAACTGAATCGGCACTTGAAGTCATCAGTTAATGGTTACTAGTGGTTCTTGAGTTGGCCATATCGAGCCCAAATGAACACTGAATCTATTCAAATTGTTTTCCAATCACTTGCTACCGTTTAGCTATCGGGAAGCAGACAAAAGCGTAAGCGTTGTTCCGGCTTTCTCTCAACTTTACCGCTTTCCACCTACTTAAGCTTGAGAACCACTTTCTCCCTTAACAACGGCGGACCCGATTAGATGAGCGAGCCGCAAAGCTTCAGGAACTTTGCCACAGTCAGTTAGACGAGCCAATGCTGCGGCGATAATGTCTGGTTTTTCTCCGCAGACCTGAAAGAAAAAAGGCGAATAGGCATGAATTGTCCCGGCCCGCTGCAATAGGGACAGGCGTTTTTCCGGTTCGGGGAGACGGCGCAGCGCGTACTCCATTTTAGCGAGGTTAGGATAGCGACGCATAACGGCTACGCAGGGTAGCTGTAGACGCTCAGCAAGACAGGGCAAATCGACAATATTAAAGCCTCCAAAACCAATGCCGTCTAGCAGGACAAGGTGTAGCTGCGGGTAAAACTTACTGCTCAGCAGCATCTGGCAGATGGTGTCGGTTGCGTCCCACCCATCGGGCTGAATTTCTCCCCACACCATGCCTTCAAACCGAGTCAATCCACAAATAACCCCTGCAATAGAAACACTAACTTCCACACGACGCATAAAGGGAGCATCGTCAAAGCCAACTGCCCGAATCACGCGCCCTAGTCTCAGTAAAGTTTCCAGATTCATTTTTAGCCAGCCGTTTGCCCCTCAGACTTGTCACTCGGTCACTAGAAAAAACGCTCAAACTCGGATGCGGCTCTCGACCCCACCCGACTTAGTTACACCGTCCTCCTTGACTACAGGCTAGACTGATTCAGCACGAGCGCGATGGTCGCGCGATCACCGATTAGTCAGCGACCAATGCCGAATTTCAATCAGTTTCTTATCTTAATCTCAGTTTGCTCTGTCAACCTGGAAAAAATTGGCAAAACTATCCTAAAAAACTATGAAGCGTTCACTTTTGAGTGGCTTATCTCTCCTATTTCTCGCTACCGCTGTTAGCTGTGCCACCGAGCAAAAGGCGATTACCCAAACTCTCCCCGAACCGACTCAAACCATCAGCCAAGCTGAAGCAACGGTACTCAGAGAGGGAACCTTTCAAGATGGTGAGCATCCAACCTCTGGAACTGTGCGCCTGGTGCAAGAAAACGAGCAGCCCTATCTAGAGTTTGGCAGCGACTTCCAAACCGATAGCGGTCCCGATCTGTTTGTGATCCTGCATCGCTCAAACGACGTCATTGGCAACACATCACCGCCAGCGCATAGTATTGCTGAGGGAGATTACGTCACGATTGCGCCCCTAGAAACTGTGAATGGTACGCAGCGCTACGCCATTCCCGAAGGGGTGAATCTCGACGAGTATCAATCTGTGGCTGTTTGGTGTCGTCAGTTCAACGCCACTTTCGGGGCAGCCAGCTTAAATGAGTGAGGGGCTTCTGAACCATTACGCGCTGTTCAGGGAGCGGATACAGTCATCGCTATCGTGAGTCGGGCGATTAACCACCGGACTAACAGGATAAAAACCAAGCCGCTGGTATATATCCGACTCTAGCATGGGCAAGAGCTGCTTTGGCTCTTGCAGGCTTGGATTGAGCCACTGAGAGTAAAAGTCAGGAGAAACAATTACGGGCATTCTGTCGTGAACGGGACTCACCTGCTGAGACGCTGCGGTGGTCAAAATCGTACAGGAAACGATCGTTTCTCCGTCTGGAGATTGCCAAGAATCCCACAAACCCGCAAAGGCAAACAGTTGTCCTTGAGCAAGTTGAAAATAATAGGGCTGCTTTTTGTCTTGTTGTCGCTGCCATTCATAGTAGCCGTCAGCAACCACTAAACAGCGCTTGTGCTTAAGGGAGTGGCGAAAGGAGGGCTTGTCAGCAGCGGTTTCTATCCGCGCATTGATCAGTCGATTACCCATCTTGCGGTCTTTGGCCCAACTGGGGATTAACCCCCAGCGCATCTGTTGAACCTGTCTTTGAGACTGCATAACGACTGTGGTAATCGCCTGCGTCGGAGCAATGTTATAGCGGGGCGATTGGATTGGAGCTTCCTTGAGATCGAAATGCTGAGCAATTTCCTTCCCTGTTGCCGTTAAAGTAAATCGTCCACACATAAAACAGAGTTGAGCAATGATCAACAAACCTCCCCTAACCAATCATAATCAGAACGGGGGAATGTCTGCTTGCTAGAGAGTTGTTTTATTGCTTTCTTCAGTTTCTGAAGGTTTTTGCTCAGTTTCGTTATTAGAGGAGAATTTTTTAAATCGAGAAGAATAACGCGAAGTTTTTTTGCGAAACTTCCGGGCATTAATCTTATTCCGAGCCGCTTTTTCTTTCTTTGCATTACGACGTTTAGCCATGCTAGTTTCCTCTCGATACAACAAAACGCTTCTAGATGCCAGTGAAAATAATTCGTCCAGCGACTAGAAGCGTCACTTAATTTAGAGTTGAAAATTGTCTACGGCTTCGGGGAGAAGCGTAGCTACTGAGCTTTGATTAAAAGCGGGATCTGCGTCCGCCACCAAAAGACGAGCGGTTTTCACGAGGTCTCGCCTTATTGACTTTGAGCTGACGCTCCATCCATTCAGCACCATCTAGGGCAGAAATTGCTTTCTCTTCTTCTGCTTCTGTTTCCATTTCTACAAAAGCAAAGCCTCTAACGCGACCGGTTTCGCGGTCTGTTGGGATATGAACCTGTTTCACGGTTCCGTATTCGGCAAAAACCTCGTTGAGGTCTTGTTGATTAACTTCGTAAGAGAGATTACCGATATAAACTGACATTGATTGTCTCCTTAATTCCTTGATGCGAAGCGAGATAATATTTTCGGAAAGAAGCAGACCAATATCTTTTGGAAAAACCGATTAATACTGAGTGCAAACTTGAACGCCGAATTTTATTCTCGTTCCTCATCCTAACACTCTTATCGAAAATTGGTTGGGCACAAACAGTGTTCTTCTCATTGTCTAGGTAATATTGAGGTCAAGAGTCGCTCAAAAAAGTACCGCCGCAGCCAGGGCGTTCCCGCTGAGAAAGCCTTTCAACATCGCTTTCTCCTCAGACAATTCTGGTCTTGAATGCTACGATGCCCTCAAAAGCCGAGGTCTGAATCTTATGAAAATAACCTCTTTAGCTCATCTTCCTGAACAGGAAGTATCTCACAACCCAGCTATCAAAAAGAAAGTGATGCTGCAATTGGGCGACTTACCGCACCTAACTAACTTCTCCCAAGCCCGTTTTTCCCCCGGACAGGTAGCCAAAGCTCATGCTCATCAGGATATGTGCGAAGTCTTCTTTGTTGAAGCAGGAGTTGGAACCATCTTTATTGATGGTCAAGAGTATCTCCTCACTCCGGGAAGCTGTATTGCCGTAGAACCGGGAGAAGTCCATGAAGTACTCAACAGCGGCTCAACTGATTTAGTCCTCACCTATTTTGGTTTGCGGGTTCCCTAGAATCAGGAGCCGCTTTTATCTATTTGCTGCACCTCTTCAGGAGAAAGGTTAACGGCAACAGAGCCCACCGAACTCTCAATGCTGGCTGGTTTGGTCGCCCCCGGAATCGGCACAATGCAGGGAGATTTTGCTCGATGCCATGCTAGCACAATCTGATAGGGCGATACTCCTTTTGCTGCTGCTAACTCGGCGATCGCCTCGTTCTCTGCGACGCTATCGACCTTAAATCTCCCCCTCAGCGGGCGATAAGGGAAAAAGGTCAACTGCTCTTGTTCGCAGTACTCTAAAACCCCATCAAATTCCGGCTGTCGGTGCCAGGGATTGTACTGATTCTGCACTGAAACAATCTCTACTACCTCTCTTGCTCGCTCGATCTGTTCGACTGAAAAATTAGAGACACCAACGTAGCGAACAAGTCCCTCGGCAACGGCTGCTTTTACAGGCGCTAAGGATTCGGCGATTGTATAGTTTGGATCGGGAGAATGATACTGCCAAAGAGTAATCGGTCCTGCTAAAGCTTCATAACTAGCGCGAATGGTTTCTCTTAAGTGCTCTGGATTGCCATTGCTCGTCCACTCGCCGCGAGGACGCATTAAACCGCCTTTAGTGGCTACCGTGACCTGGCTTGTATCTCCCTGGTAATGCTGAAGGGCTTTGGTAATCAGTCGTTCATTGTGATGTTTATCCGACTCATCTTGGCAGTAGGAATCCGCCGTATCAATTAAAGTAACCCCTAAATCAAGGGCGCGATGAATCACCGCCAGAGCCTGGGCGACCGGAGGACGAGTACTCAACGAGAGCGGCATTCCCCCTAACCCGATGGCGCTAATTTCTATCTCTGTCGTTCCTAAGCGTTTACTGTCCATTGTTTCGCTCCTGATACAATTTCTTGCCCCACTCTCCACTGCTTAAATCATCCTCCCAACAGCTTTGCAACTTAACTTGAAGCACTCGTATAGAAGCGCAGCGCAAACCGCCAGAAAAATATCGAGACCAGCAACAGCCCCACCGCTAATAGTCCCGCCCCAATCATCCAGGAGAGGATACTACGGCCTAGCATAGCCTGAGCCGGAACCGTCGTTAAAAACGCCACCGGAACCACAAACGTAAAAAAGACGCGATAGGCTGCTGGGTAAGCAACGATTGGATAGCGTCCGGCTTCGAGTAAGCCTCTAAGAACTTCGGTAACGTTGTAGATTTTGACAAACCAAATGCTGGTCGCGCCCAACATAAACCAGAGGCTATAAAGAATGATGAGACCAAACGAAATGGGGACGATGCTGAGCAAATAGTTGCTGAGGCTCAAATCGAGACCCGCTCCCGCATAGAAAACAATCATTGAGCCAAATACGAGATCCGGCAGTCCCCACGGAGAAACCATCCGGCTAGACAGCCAAAACTGACTGCTAACTGGCTTCAGCAGCACAAAGTCTAGCGTTCCCTGCTCCACCTGCTCGACAATGCGGTTCAGATTAGGAACTAAAAAGGTAGCAGAAAACCCCTGGAGAAACGTAAACATCCCCAGAACCAGCATCGCTTCTTGCCAATTCCAGCCCTCGAACGTGTATCCCGTGCGGTAGAACAAAAACAGTCCAAACAGGCTACCTGCTAGATTAGCCAAGCTGCTCAAAGAGGCGATCACAAAGTTCAGGCGGTACTCTAGTTCAGCGGCGATCGCTGTTGACCAAAATAACCCTAGAAGGTGTAGATAATGTTTCATTGAATGCAAGATGAAGGGGGAATAGCAATGCTATATTTCACTCCTCTTTTATCCTAATCTGAGTAGTCCCCCCATCATCCCCTCGCTCAGCCATTGATAGATTACTATCTAGACAAGTCGAAATTGTAGCCAACTCCCAACGTCACGCCCACCGCCGGATTTTCAAAGAGTGACGCATTCAGCGCTGCCGTTGCCGTAATCTGGCGCGACAGCGGGACATCAACGCCTCCTGTTGCCAAGAAATCAACGGCAGCATCGTCTCCGACAGAAATAGCTGCTCCCGCTCCGACGTAGGGATTAACTCTCAAACCAGCTACTTCCTCAGTAACATCGGCGGTGGTTTCAGACACGACAGGAATAAAGTCGAACGTAACGGGGACTAAAATAGTCGGATCGTCTGAAATCAATACTCCTGGTCGAACTGAAAGATTACGAGTGATGCCAATCTTGCTGAGCACCGCAAAGCTGGTTTCTCCGATGGCGGTATCTCCTTCGCCAATGCCAATATTAGCACCAATGCCAATATAGCTGGAACCAGAGCGAGTCGCTCTCCCTAAATCAATGTCCCTTTGACTTTGGAAGTCGTCGGCTTCAGCAGGCACAGGCTGAAGAGGTTCAGCGGAGTTAGAAGCTGGCTCAAAGATAATTTCTGATTGAGATTCGTTCGGGCCAGTGAGCGGAGTCTCCTCGGTTTGAGCCTGTACTGACGTTCCCAAACCAAAAACTAAAGCTATAGCACCGAGGTAACGAATTGGTTTGCCAAAAATAGGATTCACGTTCACTCCTTAATTTAATTATTAGAAAAAATCCATCCTAACTTATAGAAGAAAAATTATCCGAAAAGTTTCTGAAAAAGCAGACTTTTTCGTCATATAGAAGCTTCATCGGCAATAATATACGCAAGAGTACGTCCTCCTCTTTGCAAAGGAAACTCAATTGACAATATAGCTTTCCTCTGTCCTCTGTCTTAGGGAAGACTGTAGTGCAACGCTCCTTAAACTACACATCAGAACTTCGTCAAGTTAAGATTTATAGCAGTCAATAAAAGCATTTTACCAATAACAATATTGATCCATCCTCGTTTACCATCTGTTCTTATTTTAGAAATTTACTTAAAGCTATTTGGGTACATAGATGATCGCCCCTCGTTATCTAATCGATCTTCTCTTTTTTATAGAATGCCGTTTGTTGCAGTTATTAAACCAAGCTTATCAACTGTCGTCTGTAGTTTAACAAGAGGTCGCGGAAATCCCCTTCTTCAAAGCAGTAAGGAGGGGATGGACAGCGACGCTACGACTTACCGTTTTAGTATATAATGGTAAGTGTGATTAGAGTCACTCAGAAAGTCCGCATCTATCCTGAACCTGAA
>JBHJGN010000084.1:0-2321 GCA_050331735.1 Cyanophyceae cyanobacterium | reverse complement strand
TAGTAGTTGTGAGCGCTCCTCATCAGTGAGGCTGACACTATACTTGTCTGGCATGGGATTTAGTTATACACATCAAGTTTCTTTCATCTTCTCCCCCAATTTAATGCTTGTCAAAATTAATCTGGTTGTCTACTAGCAGTGGCTCTGACTACCTTTGCCCTGACGATTTACTAACGTAGTAATCTAATACCCCCAAGGGAATTCGAATCCCTGTCGCCTCCGTGAAAGGGAGGTGTCCTAGGCCTCTAGACGATGGGGGCTTGTTATTTACACCTTTATTAGGTTAGCTAGAATTTCTACTCTTGTCAAGAAAAATCCTTGAATTGCTCGTCAATATCCTGTTGGGTAGGAGCAGACCTTTTGGTGTTCGGTTAGATGACAATCCCCCTAATAGATGCCTTGGCGCCACTCTTCTAAGCGCTGCTGAGCCTGAGCATCGAGGGAATGAAATAAAAAACGCCCCTGAGATTTCTGGGGGCGGTGACGACGGCGGCTCTGGCGCTCAACGAGAGCGACATCGCTCTTGAGCTGCTGTGCCGACATCCATTCAGCTCCATAGCCAATGACAGTAAGCTGCTGGGCTCTGTCGGAAGTGGCAACGATCAACCGGGAACTAGAATCTCGCTGAACGGCGCAGAACTTTTCTATATAGGTATCGGCTGTTTGCAACCAGGCTGTATAGTGAGCCAGGAGTTTATCGGTATAAACTTCTTGATGGCTGGGGCTATTTTGATAGTGAGCGTCAAAGACTACCTGAATTTGAAAGTCTTTGCGAGCACTGTAGTTAATTAAACATTCCACCAAGTCCTGGCGTGCTGGCTCTAGTCCGTGGCGATCACGAACCTTTTCAAGATGAGGCCAAGCGCCGATGATATTATAACCATCGACCAGCAGGAGGGTTTGAAGTCGAGGAGCATGCATTCTTGCCAAAACTGTCTAATCGACGAGCCGCTAATATTAATAAGGATTAGACAATTTTAACAATATTTTATGATTCACTGTTGTCAGTTTGTAACAATTGCTGTCTCAGACGTTCGGCGTTGCCCTGAGCCGTCACTTTGCCCTCTTCCAAGAAAAAAGCACCATCGCAGTAGCTCAGCTCGTCTAGTCGGTGAGTGACCCAGAGAGCCGTCAGACCGCGACTTTTGACTAAACGCTGAACCTGGGACACGAGTTCGAGCTGAGTATCGGGATCCAGTAGTGCTGTTGGTTCGTCAAACAGTAATACCCGACAGTGACGCGCTAAGGCCCCGGCGATCGCAATCCGCTGCTTCTGCCCGCCACTGAGAGCGTAAATAGGTCGTCGCTCTAGTTCTAGCAAATTTACCGCTGCTAGAGACTCCCGTACTCGCTGCCGCACTTCCAAGGTTGACAACTGTTCCTCCACTAATCCGAACGCAACATCAGCCCCCACTGTCGGCATCACCAGTTGATGGTCGGGGTTTTGAAACACAAAACCAATCGGCGGCAACACCTCAACCTGGCCCGACTCCGGAGTGAGTAGGTGCGCCAGGAGTCGCAGCAGAGTAGATTTACCGCTGCCGTTCGTGCCCAAGAGCATCCAAAATTCTCCCTCGGGGACTGCTAGCGAACAGGATTGTAGCACCGGACGATGCCGATGCCAGCCAAAGGTCAAATCCTGTACCTGAATTGCTATCATTCAGCCGCCGCTGCAAAGAAACCAGGCACCCGGCCTGTCCCAGTTGCCCCAGATTTCTGCGAAATGACGACGGCGCTGATCTGATTTGCTAAAACGGCGACTTTTTTATCTGGCTGCTTATCGCAGGTCAGTTCGAGCACTTCAGAAGATTGTGAGCGGATGGCTTCTAATATCTGCTGATAGACTCCTTCTGCCTCATCAGATTCTTTACGCTGCACTGAAACAGGGAACGGACTATTTTTCAAGGTGAGATCGATAGCGAACATGCACAACTCATTCAATAAACTACCTATCTATTGATTATGAGACAGAATCCCCCTGATTTGGGTGCCAACGCTCTGCTGGTCTTTAGCTTTTTTACAGAATCTGGGGTGGAAATTTTAAAAGTTATCTCTTAACATTAAGTAAATTAAGAAAAGTAAACAAAGTTCACATTTCTCAGAGGAATTTGCTTCACCATAGAAGTAGACCTCTGCAATGTGAGTTGTTTTCGTCCTTATACCTATTCGGAGAATAACGTTATGACAATAGCAATTGGGAGGGCCCCAGCCGAAAGAGGATGGTTCGACGCCCTAGACGACTGGCTCAAGCGAGATCGCTTCGTGTTTGTCGGCTGGTCGGGAATCTTACTATTCCCCTGCGCCTACCTGGCCCTCGGCGG
>JBHJGN010000083.1:0-27212 GCA_050331735.1 Cyanophyceae cyanobacterium | reverse complement strand
TTTTGAGCATCTTCTGGCGTTGCTTGGTAGTCGTGGGGTCCGGTATTGGCTGACATCAGTTGCTCGACCTCAGCGCGATCGCCCGCGACGGCTTTAGTAAATTGAGTCATCGGCAGAAACGTGGTTACCACCTGCAGCTCGCCCTCTGTTGTGTCTTCAGACGCATCCGTTGACGGCGATTCTGATGGGGAGGGATTTGACCCACAGCTTCCTAACCCCAAAGCAAGCACTGACAAAAACCCGATAGATAAACAACGCATAGTGTTTTCCTCTGTTCATTCTCTCAATTAAAGGCGGACTTTTTTTGACAATGATTATCATTCTATGATATTTTACAAGATCTTCCCACATAGTGTGGCCTTTGCAGTCACCGAACTACTCAGTTCTTTCTGTTGGCCTCGTCAACAATCTTGCTCAGAACAGAATCAATGCAGTGTCCTATTTAATTTCGGGATTAACGGCACAGTAGAGTGATGAGTAATCGGAATCAGCCCATCCTGACTCTACTGCCTGTTGGACAACGTGACGAACTCCCTCAAGGCTACTGACAGCTAGTCCATTCTGTTGAGCTTCTGTCAGAAAAAGATCGATATCCTTGAGGAGATGTTTTGTGGGAAAGTTCGGATTAGTAAAGTTGCGATCGCTCATGCGCTGGAGTTTTTTGTCGAAGGTAGGTGCATACAGCGCACTTTGCCGCAGAATCTGCATAAATTTCTCCACATCAACCCCCTGACGCTGAACAAACCCAAAGCTGAGGGCAAAAGCTCCTGTAAGGGCGGCGATCAGTTGGTTTAAGGCAAGCTTCGTGGCGGCAGCAGTGCCAACCGGACCAATGTGCATCGGTTCAGGACCAAAGTGCTTTAACAGAACGCTCCAGCGCTCAAACTGAGCTGGAGTCGCTCCCACCATCACCAATAGTTCACCGCTTTCAACTTGAGGAATACTGCCCAACACAGGTGCTTCAAGGTAGTCTCCTCCCGCCGCCGCTACTGTCTCTCCAAGAGCTTGACTTTCAGAGGGAGCAATGGTTCCCATTTGAATGACGGTCCGCTCAGCTAGGGACTTGTAAGCATTAGACAGCAGGGTTTCCTCGATGGCCTCTTTGTTCGTCAGCATCAAAATGAGGCAGTCGGCAGCTTCGACGGTAGCGGCGGGAGAATCAGCAATTTTGGCTCCAGCATCAGCAAGGGGTGCCAGTTTTGACCGAGTGCGGTTGTAGGCCGTTACAGGGAAACCAGCCTGCAAAAGCCGTTTTGCCATTGGCTGTCCCATCAACCCAGTGCCGATCAATCCAATTTTCACGCGCCTGTCTCCGCTAGTTTTAACTATTTTATCTGACCGACTGCCATCGATGTTTTTCGTTGATTGTTTCAATTAACAATCAACAGTCAACCACGAACCGTTAAATAATTGTACTTCTATCGCTCGTCGCTCCAGGAGTTCCATAAATCCCCCAGTCGCGAATCCCTCGATTGTTCAAGATAGCTTCAGCACTACGAATCTCAGCGTCAGTGCCCTCTAGCAAAACAATGTACTCTCCCGCACCCAGCCGTTCGTTGTAGTAATTGGCTCTCTCTTCTGGTACGCCCCAACCGATGAGCGCCCCAACTAAACCACCACCGGCGGCTCCAATGCCGCTTCCTAAAAGAGTATTTGCCAACACAATTCCGGCTTCAGCGGCGACACCAACTCCTGGAATTGCCAGGATGCCTAAGCCTCCAATTAAGCCCAAAAGACCTCCAGTCGCTGCTCCGGCAGTGGCTCCTGCTCCCGCGCCTCCTTCTGCCTGTTCTTCAGGAGTTTTGCTAACTCCAGCACCAGCAATGTCTCCCTGGCGACCAGCATCTTGGGCAATGACAGAGACTTGATCCATATTGAACCCCGCATCTTGAAGTTCGCGGAGGGCATATTCTGCGTCTTGACGAGTTGGAAAAACACCAACAGCATGTCTAATTTCATTCGTAAGCATCTTTTTTCCTCTAGTGAACTTTCTATTGAGACCGAGATGGTCGCGGTCGTTACAGCATCATTTTTCTAATTGATATAGCTTCATTCATCACCCTGGAGAGGGAAAACAAACTTTCCTCTCAACAGCCCAATTGTCAGTAGACAGCTCTCTCAATTAGCTCATTTTTTTGTTCATCGCTAGAGGAAATTACGGCAGGAAAATTCGTATAAACCCACTCCAGTAGGGCATTGGAACTTTTTCCCCAACGGTATAATTAAAGAAGCGACAAAAATGCTACACGCAACCTATTTTAATCCGTATGAAGATCAAGTCAGCAGCGCTCGTCCATTTAGGATTTGGGAAATACGTGCGCTCCGATCAGGTAAAAGCAATTTTGCCCATTGAAGAAGACCGAGGACCGGGACGGCGCACCCACGTCCATCTGGAAGGACAAAGCGAGCCGATTATCGCTTCACGGTCTGAAAATACCATCGTACGCGACCTGGTACAGGAACCCCAGGAAGTGATTATGGCTCGGCAGCAACAAGAAATTCTGCAAGATTTGTTATCCGATTTGACCAACGTGAATCGGACTGTCCGGCGAATCAGCCGCGATGAGGGCGGTCTCGATCTCGATCGCCTGGAACGTCGCATTAGTCAAGTTATTGGAGATCAGCCCCTCGATTAACAGTCGATCGCCTTAAGCGCCACCTAAACGGGAAGGGTTTAGACTTTTTGAACCGGAAGCAAACTCTGCTCCCTCCACTACCTCTAATAATGTGTTTCCCTAGAAAGATGTTCTTTAGGGAAAAAGCTGTTTTTTTGATAAATACACCTTACACCCTAAGAAACCATGAGATTGAACAACATTCTGATTTGGGTAACGATATCCTTTGTTGTTGTTGGAGCAATTACCCTGTTACTACAGCCATTGATTAGCGTTCGCTGAACCATGAAGTGAGCATGCGCAGAAATTTTAGTGAGAGTTGCTCCAGAAGCTCAGAGTCGCCATAGGATTAAGGGGGAAATTACCTGCTGCGCTATGCTGATTAATCTAATCGCTGATTATGGAACTGGAGATTTAGCTTTTGCCGAAGTGACTCAACGGCTACTCAAGGAGCTGCCATCTGCTCAGATTGCCAGTCTCTCAGTACCTCCTTTTAATACCTTAGCAACGGGATTTGCGATCGCTCAACTTGGTCTTACCCCCGGTCCCTCTGAGCGACTGATCTACCACAACTGCGCTCCTCGCCAGGATGACCCGGAAGCGAGGAGAGATAACGAAGGGGAAGGTCTCACCTATGCGCTGTTGCCGAATCAGGTCAAGGTGGTGGGAGTGCTAGCGGGATATACCCTTTCTTTTATTAAGAACTCAGCGAAGGAAATTTACCCCTTAGATGTCTCGCGGGGAGGCTCTCAGTTTCGCTCCCGCGACGTGTTTCCCCAGGCTGCGGCGGCCATTGCCAAAGGCGATCGCTCTCTGATCGGCGACGCACTTCAGCCAGAGGATATTCCCGACGCTCCCACTGAGCGGATTGCCTGGGTGGATGGCTACGGAAACATCAAAACCACCATTCCTGACTACACTGTTAAGGTAGAACCATCTTCTCAAGTCGTGGTGCGGGTGGGAGATGTTGTTAGCGATGCCGTGTATTCAGACGGCAGTTTTCAAGTATCTGAAGGAACGTTAGCCTTTGCTCCTGGCAGTTCCGGTTGGGAATTATCAAACGGCCAGAAAGTGCGCTGGATGGAGCTGTTTCTGCGCGGCGGCAACGCCTGGGAACGCTTCGGCAGACCAAAGCTAAATCGCACAGTCACCTATACGGCTTGAGCGAGTCAGCTAGCGCTGCTGTAGCTGAGCCTGTAGCCACTCACTGTCATTACTCGAAAGAGCAGGAGGTGGCGGTAGCTGGCTATAGTCCACAGACAGATCGTAGGCAGCTTCGTCATAGATAGCCGTGAGGGCAGCCTGCAAATCGAGGGGCACATCTGGATCGGGGTCTGGCAGGGGAACGGGGACGACGGGTAAGGTCATTGGCAGTTCGACAGGCCAAATTTCGATCTGTTTGGCGCGATCGCGGGTGAGGGCAATGCAGTAAGGAACAGCAGGCAAACGGGGTTGGGCAAAGGGGCGAGTCCCGCGCCGGAGAAGATCGAGTTCGAGCAGGTGAACGTTAGCTTGGTAAATTCGTTGCCGTTTTTGTCGGTAAGCGGTCAACCCTGGCTCTCGCTTGTTGACGGGAGAAAGAATCTCAATGCTGGTAACCAGTCGATTTTTAGCAGTATCGCGGATTTCTACGCTAGTCAGACGTACCTGTACCGCTTGAGGCACGGGCAGAGTCAGGGCGGGTGGCGTAATGATGAGAGTATTACTAGTGGTAGCTGCTTGAGCGGGAAGCTGACGGGCTGGGGTTTCTATCACTTCAACATCAGGATAAAGAATGCCGATTTCACCTTCGGGAAAAGGATCTTCAGCCAGATAGACTTCCAGGCGAGCCGTATACTTAGGACGCAGTAGGGGAGTAAGCTGCTGGCGGATTTTGTTGGCTAGGGCACTATGCACGTCTGGCCAAAGATAGCCTTCAAGGTACGGGTCCATGCCAGGGAAAGGAGAGGGCATAATTAGTCCAATCTCCAGGACGACTGATTTGATTCTGTCATGGTTCACTGGATGAGGGATAAATTTGCATCCTGATTTCTGTCGAGCGTTGATTGTTGATGGTATGTTTGAATATCGCCAAGTGAATCTGACTGACTTAGTCCCCACTGTATTTATGACTAGCGATTAGCCTTCATGACAATACTTCAGAATCTCTTGAGCAGTCACTTGAGGCTTTTCTAAATGGGGAACGTGACCGCAGTTTTCGACCCACGCTAGTTTACTGTGGGAAATAGCTTGCTCAAATTTGTGTGCATCTTTAGTCCCCAAAATTCTATCGTCGGTTCCCCAAAGAATGAGGGTGGGCGCTACAATTTCTGAGAGACGATTAGCAAAGGAACCATAGCCACCGCTTTTCGTAAAAGCTGCCAACGCCCGATTCCATCCCGTCTGCTGGAGGTGAAGAGCCGCACAGCGGTAGGCATCCAAAGTCGCTAAGCTTTTATCGTAATAGGCAGCGCGACTGATACTTTGACGCACCTGCGGACGGCGCAGAAATTCTGTTGCTAGGGTGTCAAAGGGAAAAAACATCAGCTTGCTGAGCAAGGGGGGATTAGCCAGTCCAGCGCTGTCGATCAGCACCAGTTTACGAACGGCTTCTGGATAGGTGAGGGTAAAATCGAGAGCCACTGCCCCGCCCATCGAAGCCCCTACTAGGATAACGGGCTGCTGAATGAGAGTTTGCCAAACGGCATATAGATGGGTCCGAATCGCCTCTGAACCGTAGGCAAGGGTCGCAGAACGTTCCGTAAAGCCAAATCCCAGAAGATCGACGGCCCACGCTTCATTCTCTACTGCTAACAGGGGCAGGAGGCGGCGAAATTCTAGCACCGAGCTATCAAAGCCATGCAGCAGCAGTAGGGGAATTCCGCCCTGACCGTGGCGAACATAGATTGTAGCAACAGGTTCGGTCCTTAAAGGAGTGGCGATCGCCCGCTGCTCCAATTTAGTCAGTAAGGCAATGGCAGACGGTTCTGTGAGCTTGTTCGCGTCTGGGGGCAGAATTGGAATCATTGGGGATTCAATTTAATGAGGGTCAGCTTGATAGCATCGTTTTCTGTTAATGGTTGTTGCCGACCTAGGTAAAGCCCCAACTAGCGAAGACCAGTTGGCACTAAAAGAACACCATTGGAGGGGGCAAGGGTGCCGCCGCGACGCTTTGGTTTAATCGATTGGCGACCCGCTAGTTCTAAAGTATATGTAGACAGCACAGAAGCAATAACTAGCTTCATCTCCAACATCGCTAAAGCGTACCCCAAACACAGCCTCACGCCACCGCCAAATGGGAGAAACTCGTAAGGAGTATATTGACGCTCTAAAAATCTTTCTGGCCGGAACTGTTTGGAATCCGGATACAAATCTTCTCGATGATGGGTGGAATAGATACAGGGAACGAGGGTAGTACCAGCTTTAAAAAAGCGACCCATAATTTCAATATCTTGTTTAGCAATCCGGGCAAAAGCGATCGGCACGATTGGATAAAGTCGTAATGTCTCTTGACAAACTGCCGTTAAGTAGGAAAAGCGAGATATCTCTATGGGGTCAGGATTTTTACCCAAACTATCGATTTCTGACAATAGTTTTGCTTTGCTCTCAGGACGTTGTTCGAGCCAGTAAAACGCCCAAGCTAGACTGGTCGCCGTGGTTTCGTGTCCGGCGACTAACAGGGTTACGAGTTCATCTTTGAGCTGGTCGTCACTCATGGGCTGACCGTCTTCATCAGTGACCGACAGCATTAAGCTGAGAATATCGTTGCCCAGTTTTTCTGGATGTGCTCGTCGCTCGTCTATTTCAGCTTGCAGCAGGTCGTAGATTTTTTGTCGGGTTCTAATGAAATTGCCCCAAGGACTCCAGGTTCCCAAGTCCACCTGCAAAAATTTTAAGAAGATGAAGCTCGACCGCACTGGAGAAGCCGTAATATTCAGCCACTCAGCCAGCAGCGAGCCGAATTGGGCGTATTTTTCTTTGCCGTCAACCCCGAAGACCGTCTGCATAATCACTTTGAGGGTGATTTCTTGAGCAACATCTCTGGCAATCAACGGTTTGCCGATTTCCCAGCGGGACGTGACGGCAGCGGTAATTTGGCAGATCGACTCAGCATAAGACTTCACCTTCTCTCCGTGAAACGGAGGCATCAGTAACTTACGCTCTCTCTTGTGTTGAGAACCGTCCATTAAAATAATAGAGCGATCGCCTAAAATGGGACGAGCCAGTTCGTTGGTCTGTCCGACATCAAAAGACTGAGAGTCTGTGCTGAAAATTTGCTTAATTCCTTGAGGATCGGCGATGAATACGAGAGGCGGAAGACCAATTAGCCTCATCGTAAAAACATCTCCGTATCTTTCGACGCATTCTTCTAGATAGTCAAAAGGTCGAGCGAGCCAGTTGACAAACTGCACTAGCGCAGGCGCTGTTGGTCCTTCTGGTAATTGAGTGGTGCCGATCGTCTTTACTGTCGTCATTGTTTTAATCTCTGATTAAATAAGCATTAAGTCGTGAGGCTGCTAACTGCCACCTGCAAAGGCGCAAGCAAATTGAGGGGCAACTGAAGCTGATTGAGGGAATCAATGATCTTTCCGCTGGCTTCCCGCTGGGGTCCGTGGTAGTCACTGCCTCCTGTTGCCACTAGATGCCACTGACGACAGTAGTTCTGAAGCTTTTGCACCTGAGAAGGGGAATGACACGGGTGATAGACTTCTAAGCCCATCAGACCCGCCGTCACTAGCTCTGGTAAAATTTCTGTCACGGTGCCGCCGCGAAACAGATAGGGGTGCGCCCACACCGGTACTGCCCCGCAGTCTCGCAGCAGCGCAATGCCTTCAGCCGCCGTCAATTTCTCGTAGCAGACGTAAGCGGGGCCGTCATCTCCGAGCCAGCGGGCAAAGGCTTCCTGGGATGACTGGACGTACCCCGCCTTCACTAAAGCTCTCGCCAGGTGAGGACGACCCGGCGCAATGCCCTGCATTTCCGGCAGTTCGATCGGGTAGCCTAAAGCGGCTAGCTTATCCGCCATCTGCCGAGCGCGGCGGTAGCGTCCCTCCACGCGATCGCGCAGCGGCGGCAGCAGTTTTTCGGGATCGGGATAGTAGCCGAGAATATGAAGCGAACGATTATTGTAAACTGTGCTCAGCTCAACGCCGGGCACAATTTCTAGCCCCGTCGAGGCCGCCGCCGCGTGAGCTTCGTCCCAGCCGGCTAAAGTATCGTGGTCCGTAATCGCTAACGCCCTCACGCCCGCTGCTTGCGCGGCTTTAACTAGCTCGGTGGGAGTGAGAGTTCCGTCTGAAAGGGTGGTATGGCAGTGGAGTTCTAGCATGCTTCTATTCTAGCTAGCGTCACTGCTCCTTCGGACTTTATCCCAGTTCTGGCTCCGCTTGAGGGGATGGTTCGGCGAGCTGGCTGGCCTGCTCTAAACAGGTCTGAACGTAGTGCTGAGCTTTCTCTGGGTTCTGCTGCAAGGCTTGGGCTTGGGGGCCTTGGCTGACCACCTGGGCGGCCATTTCAGCGCTTTGCGTCCCGTTGAGGACGGCTAAAGCCACGTAGGTATCGAGCTCTGCCCCAGAAACGGGACGTTGGAGAGAGTCTTGCACGTACTGAGCAGTGCGGAGGTAGGAATCGGGGGGGAGAGAGGGGGTCTGGGGTGATGGAGCGGACTGCTGCTGGTTGACCTCATCCAGGCTTTGCCAAGTTTTCGGTCCCACAATGCCGTCTGGCTCTAGATTGTGTTCGCGCTGAAAGTCCTTGACGGCGGCTGTGGTTTCGGGACCAAATTGACCGTCGATGTCGCCCTTTAGGTAGCCAAGTTCGGTGAGCTGCGTTTGTAGCGATCGCACAGCTTCACCGCGATCGCCGGAGCGCAAGGTTGCTTGCCCCTGAGCGGGAGAGCTCATCGTTGCCTGTTGGCTATGAGCGAAGCTAGTGCGGCTCAGCACCGCCACATCTTGAACCGTGGCTCGATTGAGGTGAACTCGTCCATCTTGAATCTCTAAAATAGTACCGCGTCCGTCTTTGGCTTCTACGTGCAGATCGTTGCCGCGTTGCTCAATATTGTAATCGTATCCTTGCAGCGAGTATGCCCCGGCTTCCCTGCTGCTTCTTGGGTCTAATTCGGCCACTGTTCTTGCGACATTAGCCAGGGTTAAGGCAGTCAAGCCAGGATCGCTGAGACCGTTGATATTGGGATGTCTTTCATAATCGAGTGCGTAGGCAACGCGAGATAGGTTGCTCAAATCGCGATCTGACAGTTGATTAACGGTAACAGCTCCATTTTCTACTCGCAGAATTTCTGCTTCGCCCTTCGTCACGCTCAGCTCTCCTTCTTGCTGGCTAAAGCTGTAGGTGTTGCCCTGAAATTCCCGTCCCGCTGCGGTGTCTTTGCCCAAATGAGTCAAAATTGTTTGGGCCGCATCCGTCACCGCAGTGGCCTTGAGGGTGGCATCAATACCTGTTTGTTGCCGCTGCTGCGTGAGCTGTTTGTCGATCGCATTAGGCGAAACGTAAATTTTCTCCCCATTAACCTCTATCCAGGTGGCTAAATCGACATGGGGACCGCTACTCGCACCAGTATTTCCCTGAATGCCGATGTGCTCTCCTTGCTCAATGGCTTGACCGGGCTTCACGTCAATTTCTGCCAGATGCGCATAGGCAGCGTAGAGTGGGTATTCTTGACCCTGAAACTGATAAGTGAGGTCGGTTTGCACGTGAATGCGGTTGCCATACCCGCCCTCGTTGCCGGCCTTAATCACGGTGCCACCGTATAGCGCTTTTACCTGATTATCGCTGACAACGTAATCAACCCCGATGTTGTAGCGTCCTGGTGCTTTGGTCTGCACCTCATCGGGGGTGTCGCCCGCAATGTATTTGGTCGTAAAGCTTTTTTGACCGTGACCGTCTGGCTCAAAAAATCCGCCCGTAAAATAACCGCTTCCAATCACGGTTGAGTCAAAAGCGGGATAGTTTGAAGCATCGAGCTGTCGTTCAGGAACGCTGTGCTTAAATACGGGTTGTGCTGACTGGCTCGATGGTCCCTGAATGAGGGATTCTGCCTGAGATTGCTGACGGGACCATCCTTGCTCTAGCCTGTCTCTCACTTTTTGGGTGGCTTCGCCTACCGTAATTTTGCCATCCTGGTCACTGTCGAGACCGTTATTCTGGCGGTAGGCTGTTGTTCCCTGTTCGTAGAGGACGTGTTCTTTTCCTTTCCCGATTGCTGCCGGGGTAAATACCGCCATATAAGTATCTTCGAGAGTATTGAGCTTGCCTTTATAGGGTTCGAGGTATTTGGCAACAAAGTCTAGCTGTGCCTCGGCTGACATTTGCCCCAACTCATCAGCGCTAGTTCCTAAACTGGCGGCGGTGGAAGGCAAAAACTGAATTAAACCAACAGCACCGCTGCCAGCATAGTTTTGCATCGATGGGCTAAACGTACTATCCGTTTCAAAGCTCATCACGGCCATGAGATAATTGGGGTCGGTTCCAAGGTCGTTAGCAATTTGAACTACTTTATCTTTAAATTCCTGACTGACGTTTTCAATACCAGGAACCGGGACTAAATCTTTTTGAGTTACCACAATTAACCTTTCCTTTTGAGTGCTAATGCAAGGGTTTGAATTTAGCTGTTAGCCGTTAGCGATTAGCTGTAAGCTTGTTGTTGTTTTCAATTGCTTGTCGCAACAGAGGGCTTAGTTATCTGCTGTATTAATAAATTTCTGTATTTCATCAGGAGTGGGAAAATCGCCAGAGGAGATGTATTCATACGGCGAGCATTCTGCATCACGTTGATTGGTGGGTTGAGAGCAAGATGCTACATAGTTTTCTCTAGTAAAACCCTCGGTGCTAGAGCTACTGTTTAAAGAAATGACGGACGCCACTCGATATTGGCTTTGTGGTAGCCCGAAGTTATCTAGGTAAACTTGCTCTAAGTCTTTGAGAATAGCGATGCGATCGGGCTTGATATCAATTAGCTGGGCAGAGATTGTTTGATACCCTTGACCGAGCCAGCTTGCTTCGATGACAATTTCATCTGTCCCATCTCGATTGCTGTCTTTAACGGCTCTAATGCTGTTGAAGCCAACAAAGTCTTGATGATCGATCAGCTCCGTTCCGGAAAAAATAGCGAGTCTTGTGGTGCTAGTGTTGCGA
The DNA here is from genome assembly GCA_050331735.1 of Cyanophyceae cyanobacterium. Classification (GTDB taxonomy): domain Bacteria; phylum Cyanobacteriota; class Cyanobacteriia; order Cyanobacteriales; family JBHJGN01; genus JBHJGN01. Next base: position 16,464 of record JBHJGN010000083.1, on the reverse strand, counting down.
GGAGAAGTGACGCGACAGCGATCGCCAAGCTCAATTAAGTAGGCACGTTGAGAGGTGTTAGCAGCAGTAAAGGAGCCAACCGCAGCGTCTAAAATTTGAGGCGTAGCATCTGGACAAGGAGTTTCCGGAACGGCTTGAGTGAGCACTGACTCCGGGTGAGTTGAATCGGTCGTTAGCTCTGGAGAAGAACGATAATCGACTAAAACTGGGTCATCTGCTAGGACATGACAACTCGATAACAAGATTGACAAAGTAATAGCTGCTTTAATTTTGGTAACGCCCATGTCAATTTCCTAGAGGAACGAGGATGCGTAGTCAGATAAAACACGTTCCATTGTAGGAGGGCTGACCCTCGCGCTACCTCCGTAAATCGCCCAGTATCGCCTTCAACTTATCGTTGCTCCTCTCAGTAGATTGCCTGAAGATCGCCGGCTAGCTCAGTAAACGACTAGATAGTTTGGCTTGACTCGTTCTGATCGAGAACAGACTTTTCTACTGTCAAGCACGCTAAACGTTCACTCGGAATTTCTTCTAAGGGCTGCGTTTAGCAAGCTAAAATTCCTCTGGGCAAACTCGATTTTTTCGGAAACATTGGTCAGCTTTGGTAAGGCAGCATCAATCGTTTCGAGTCGGCCAATCAGCCCTTCTCCATTGGCGATTTGAATCGAAAGCCCTGGGCGAGCGTTGATTTCCAATAGCAGTGGTCCCTGCTGGCGATCGAGGACGATATCGACTCCTAGATAGTTAAAGGCCGTCTTTTCCCCCAATTTTGCTGCCATCTCGAGGAGAGTGTGCCAGTCAGGAATTTGGTGATCGCCCAAGGGATGACCGGTTTCAGGATGGTTGTTAATGTAGCGATTGGATTGAATTCCGGTTGTCGTTTTGCCCGTTGCCAGATCGATCCCCACTCCCACACCGCCTCTGTGTAAGTTAGCTTTTCCGTCAGAAGCCTGCGTGGGTAAACGCAGCATGGCCATTGCTGGCACACCATGATAGACAATAATGCGAATATCGGGAACTCCCTGATAGGCAATCTCATCAAACACCGAATCGAACTCGACGACTGCTTCGATGATGACAACATCTCTTCCGGAGAGAGAAAACATCCCGCCGAGGATATTGTAGAGATGATACTGTAAGTCGTCGCGACTGAGAACAGTACCGCTGGCTTGCCGATACTCTTCCGCTGTCGCTTCTTTAATCACCAAGATTCCGTCTCCCCCACTGCCTCTAGCTGGTTTGACAACAAAAGACTGGCGATCGCCAACGAGCTTAGAGATGGTTTTAACCTCATTTTGAAACCGAATCACTCCGTAAGTTTCTGGAACGGCAACCCCAATACTCTCGGCAATTTTTTTAGTTTCTAGCTTAGAGTCTGCCAAGCTGTAGAGGCGACGGGGGTTGTTAGGAAATAAATAATCAAGGTTCCGGGCGTTGATGCCTAAAATACCGTGATTCTGAAATGAAAAAGGAAACATCAGTGGCTGGGTGTCGTTCAAGAAAAAATGGGGAAGGTGAGTGTCGGATGTGGGGTGTTTGTTTTTTTGCTGATTGTTGATTGTTGATTGCGCCCTGACTACTGCGCTTGCGTTCTGCCTACTTTTTGAGACAGCAGGCTCTCTGGTTTAATTAAGCTTCACCCGTTCGCTTGCTTGAGCTGCTCTAAAGATTTAAAGCGGAAATATTCGGTTAGCTTGTAGCCGCTGTAGCGTCCGACCAAAATATTAATTCCTAAAACAACAAGTAAGAGTTCGGGGAAGAGAAAGAGCCAGTGCTGAACGTAGTCGTTGGTCGTCAAAAAATAACCAACGATAGCGGCGACCGCTGTACCGAGTCCAGCAACGATCGTTTCTGTTGCTCCATCTTCTTCCCACATAGACGATGCTCGTTCAATGGTCATCGCCAGGATAACGATGGGGAACAAAGAGACGGACAACCCTAAATTGAGGTTGAGGTTATTCATGAGGATGGCCAAAAATCCGATGATTAAGACTGTTGCCGTTAAAATGGCAGCGAGCCTCGGGACGATTAATAGCTGTAGCTGGTTGAGATAGCCCCGAAACAGTAGCCCAATGATGACGACGAGGACGAATAGCCCAATCCCGACTCCTAGTCCCGTTTGGCGAAAGGCTAGGGAAATTAAGATGGGCGTGAATGTCCCAAAAGTCGGCAAGCCTCCTATCTGATGCAGAATAGAAATCAGTAAAGCCCCAATGGGAATGAGCAGCAGAATTTGGATGACTCGTTGGGTTGCCAGCGGTAGTGTGAGAAAGGAATACTTTAGGAAGGGACTCTCAATTTGCTCGTCCTGTAAAACGGAGCGAGTCAGTCCGCTATTGGTGTTCGGCTGAACGACGACGGCAAGCGTGACGTTTTCTGCTCCTGCGGCTTGCAAAACGCGATCGCTTCCATACCACCACGTTAAGTAGCGGTCTTGTTCTTCAAATCTGCCATCCACCGGATCGAATGCCAGCCAGCGATCGCCGTCTTTAACTTCTAGCCACTCAATAAAATCGGTGGAATAAACTTCATCCCCCCGCAGGAAAATGCCGTTCCCGATTCTGACAGGAACCTCCGCTCGTTCTAACAAAAAGGCGGCGGTCTGAACCGTAGAATCCGGTTTTCTCACCGTTCTGCTAATAGACTGGATGCGGATATCGTCTGTTTGTAGCGCTAGCTGATAGATCTGCCGAGCGAAAGACAGGTGATCGCTAGATTGAGCTTTGGCTTCCTGAATCAGTCCCACTATTTCTGGGGCTGGTAAATTTTCCGCCCGATTTTCTTTGACTCTTTCTGTATGAGCGCCAAACTGAACGAGCTGCTGGTCCACCAGCCGCCTGCCTGAAATAGTCACTGGCTTTTCGATTGGGGAATAGTCGGAGTTCCGTTCTACATTCGCTCGATAAAAAATAAATTCGCTACCGTCGTCGTTTTGCTGCTTGCTAAAGACAGCGAGGCGGTTGCCGTTGTCTTGCTGTTCGAGCTGACGCTCAAATCCTACGTTAACAAAATCTTCGGCAACAATCCGATAGCGGGAAGAATCTTGAGGGAGATGAAACCGAATGCTGGTTGGTAATTCCGCTGTTGCTAGAGGCGATAGTTGCGAAGTTAAGGCAATTTTGGCTTCGACATACCAACTGCTAAAGGTGCGCTCAGGCAGCAACGGGAAATCTGCCGCCATCAGCTTGTGAACAAAGATCGTCAGCCCCACTGCTGATAAGAATAAGGCTAATAGAATGGCATGGAGGTTCCGCTTCACGATCCTTCCTCCGCTGGACAGGTGGGCTCTTGCGTGAACGTCTGAGCTGAGTCGACGGCTAATTTTCCTTTCGATAGCATGTTGCGTCCCACCAGCACAGAATAGTTAAAATCGTCTCGGTCAGAGAGGTTAACTTCGGATTCTATCCAGCGACCAGCGACGCACATCTTCATCTGCACAACCGGACGACGAATATAGTCTTGGGTGCGGCTCTCGATTTTAACCCACCGCACGACCGGAAGCTCGTAAACCCGAGACACGGCTTCTCCATCTAGATAGCGGAATTTAATCATTCCACCAGATTCGGTGTCTGCATTGGGCTGTTCTATGATTTCGGCGTTAATAGAAGTTGTTGTGGCTCCTGTATCGAGCTTGAACTTAATTTCTTCTTCAATTCCCGCAATTTTTCCGTTTTCTACCCAGCCAACCACCTGAGTTTCTCCCTCTACAGAGTCGCTGGCTTGGATTTGCTGTCCGGCACATCCACCTCCAGACAGAAATACGAAAGGAATTATAGCCAGCTTGGTGACGAGCGGCGTTAGTCGATTTAAGTTAGTTCCCATATCCAGGAGAGGTTTCCCACACCTACACATTTAGTTTTCGTTACCGATTATACTGTTTACAAAAGATAACAAAAACTCTCAGAAGGCGTAATCGGCGTTATTTAGGAAAAAAAGCTCGAATTGAAACACAACATTATCGGAAATGAGCATAATTACTGAAAGCGCCCGATTGATCGCTTAGGGAGTAGATTATTGGAGTTTGTCTTTAAGGCAGCGGCTCTAGCCACAAATCTGGTTTTAAGTAGGGAGGCGTAATACAAGTTAAAAACAGAGACAGGGGAGGCAAGACAGCGCTCATTTTGAGTTTTTTTGTGCCCACCTACTTATCTCTCGTAATCATGGAGTGTTAATGCCCTCCGAGCAGAAGGTGAGAGTTAACAAGTGGTGTAAGTTTGAGCGAGTGTTTAGCGACCACACTGCTGAAACTAGATATATCCGAGAAATTATTTTCGGCAAGAGAGATGCGAGAACCTATTGGGCAGTTACCACTGACCCGGAAACAATGCCGGACAATTCTACTTCGTTCGTTCTGACCAACCTTGCTGGTAAAAGTTCTTAGCTCAAGAAGGTTCTTGGCAATCTTTATGGATTGAGAACCTGGGTTGAATATAGCTTCCGACAGTACAAACAAGGGTTGGGTTGGACCGACTATCGCTTCACCAAGTTTGAGCAAATTGAGCTTGCTCAAAGCAGCCGCCGGAACCTCTTCCGGCGGAACTTTGAGAAGTGGTGGGAAATCATCATGAGTGCTTATTTGATGATTAGTTTGAATACGAAAGTATTCTGTTCTTTCAATTAATCTCAAACCCTACCTACTGCTGACAAGATTCCGAGGAATTTTCCTCGTCATCCACAATGGAATCATCAAAAGGGGCTGGAAACATGCCCTCAATAATCTTCGTTTGATTCTTCAACCACTCATCTTATTGTGGTGTATTTATCCCTGGATAGCTGTTTTTCTCAATTCTAAGCTATTGCTGGGCTTTCGTGACTCTCATTGCCCTCATGAATCAGTTTTGATCTTACTTTTCTGACGGATAAACTCGCCTATTTATTACTTCTTAACTGCGGAGTTTGACAGAAGAGGGATAGGAGTCAGTACCGTCAAAGTAAACGCAAGCCCCATCGCGAAGTGGAGGACTGTTCACACAATTTAATTATTCCATCTCTTGACTCTCTAGCTGACTGGAGAGTCTATCTTAGAGTTATCGCTAGTTGATTCAGGTTAAAAAGATGGGTAAAGCTTTAGAAAAAGTCAGGCTGTATCGGATGTCTACCCCAGAACACGAGTGCCCTTGGGGACTTAAAGCCGTTGATTTACTCAAGGAACAAGGCATTGACTTTGAAGATCGGACATTGCGATCGCGCGAAGAAATCGATGCTTTTAAGGCTAAACACGGTGTTAGCATGACTCCACAGATTTTTGCCGGAGAGGAAAGAATCGGTGGCTATACCGATTTGGCAGAAAAATTAGATGTAGAAGTAGCATCTGAAGAATCAGAAACTTCCTATACTCCCGTTATTGCTGTATTTTCTACCGCCGGACTGATGGCTTTAGCAACCACAATGGGCTTGACGGGATTTATGGGTTTTTCTCTATCCTTGTTAGCTTCTCTCAAGCTCATGGATATTGACTCTTTTGCCGAAGGATTTGCTAAATACGATTTAATTACTCAAAAACTTAAACCCTATGCTAGAGTCTATCCCTTTGCAGAACTTGCGATCGGATTGGGCTTTCTATCAGGAGTTGCACCCTTAGCAACAGGCATAACATCCTTGGTGATTGGAGTTAGCGGAGGAATTTCGGTTTTCAAAGCAGTTTACATCGACAAGCTAGATCTTAACTGCGCCTGTGTTGGCGGCGGTTCTAGAACGCCATTAGGCATCGTTAGCTTTGCAGAAAATGCAATCATGGCGGTTATGGGTGCAGTTCTGCTTTTTTCTACTGTCACAGGAGAAGCTGAATCCGCAAAGCTAAAAGAAGTTGAACCTGACGCAATCGTTCAACTGCAAAATACTCGGTAAAGTAGAAAAACTATCTGAGCTAGTTAAAGATTAATAAGATGGTGCGACGTATTTACTTCGTCATAAAACAGCTTCAATACAACACATCACTGATAATTGAGAATGAGCAAACAATCTTCCTGGATACGTCAATGGTCGCGTCCGATGGTAGTTGGAATCGTAACGATTGGGTTAGGAGCGACTTACGCCGCCGTAACCCTGTTTGGTGGAACCGTTGCTTCCCATGACCATTCGCCTGTAGAGCCTGCATCAGTGACAACTGCCAGCGTTTGGCAGCAGGAGACCGAACCATCCTACAGGGGAGTGAAAGAAATGACGGTTTATCGCAGTCCTAACTGTGGCTGCTGTGGAGGATGGATCGAACATGCTAAACGCCACGGCTTTGAAGTGACAGACATTAAAACCGACGACCTGGCAGCAATTAAGCAGAAGTACAATTTACCGACCCAGCTAGCCTCCTGCCACACTACCGTTATTGATGGCTACGTGATGGAAGGTCATATTCCCGTCGATGATATCAAGCGTTTCCTGACCCAAAAGCCCGATTATGCTGGTTTAGCCGTACCGGGAATGCCTATCGGAACGCCGGGAATGGAGTCGGGCGATATCAAACAGCCCTTTGAAGTCGTAGCGTTTAACAAAGATGGCGCAGTCGAAGTATTTAACGAATATCAGTCTTATTAGCACTGATTTGAGCAGATGACAAAAATTAATCGTCGCCAGTTCCTCACCCTCAGTGCAGCCAGTGCGGGAACTGCTGTTATTTCTAGTTGCGTTCAAACACGCTTTGACTCTAATTCATCCAAACCGAACTCTGTCAATGCGACTCGGCTGTACAAAAGTAGCGATGCTTTATTGGAGTTAGATTTAGAAGCCAGCTACCATCCTGTTCAATTGGGAAGTCAGCAGGCAAACTTGCTGACCTATAACGGTCAAGTCCCGGCACCCCGTCTAGAAGACAAAGGGGGTGATACGGTTCGCATTCGTTTTACCAACAGCCTCTCCCAGCCAACAAATCTTCACTATCACGGACTGCACATTCCGGTCACAGGCAATGCCGATAACGTTTTGCTCAGCATTGAGCCAGGGGAGACATTCAACTACGAATTTACAATTCCTCAAGACCATCCGGCTGGTTTGTTTTGGTATCATCCCCACCGTCACGGCTTCGTTGCCGAACAGCTATTTGGCGGGTTAGCGGGTTTATTTGTAGTGCGCGGGGAGTTAGATGAAATTCCTCAAGTGAAAACCGCTACAGAAGAATTTTTGGTGCTGCAAGATTTTGCTCTTGACCAAGCAGGAAAGCCTTTGCCGTCAGCACAGATGTCGCTAATGACGGGGCGAGAAGGAGAATTAATTACTGTAAATGGTCAACCCCATTCCTCTTTTTCCATTCCAGCGAATGGGTTACTGCGCTGGCGCATCCTTAATGCTTCCCCTTCCCGCTTCTATCGGCTGTCTTTAGAAAATCACCCCTTTCATCTAATCGCCACCGATGGAGGCGCGTTAGCCGAACCTGTAGAAGTGAGCGAACTGCTGCTGACACCCGGAGAACGGGTGGACGTATTGGTGCAGGGCAATCGAGAACCAGGACAGTATCGCCTGCTCAACTGGCCCTACGACCGAGGCACGATGGGGATGGGCGGCATGATGAATCGGAGAGGCAGAATGGGAGGCAATAGCACCAATAGCGATCCGGCAACGATAGCAACGCTGACCTACAATGCTGCCAGCGACTCCGTTGCCTTACCCACGCAGCTATTGGCCGTACCGCCTTTACCCGCACCGCAGCAGGGACGACGCTTTGAGCTGAATCACGGCATGTCTCCCGGTAAGGGAATGGTGTTTTTGATCAACGGACAGCCCTACGAGCGCGATCGCCTTGACACGCAAGTTCAGCTCGGTACGGTAGAAGAGTGGGAAATTGTCAATACCGGAACGATGGATCATCCCTTTCACGTTCATGGCAATCAGTTTCAAGTAGTAAGTCGCAACGGTCGCTCAGAACCCTACCGCGCTTGGAAAGACACGGCCTTGGTTCGTCGGGGAGAAACGGTCCGTCTGCGCATTCCTTTTCGTGATTTTCCCGGTCAGACCGTGTATCACTGCCATATTCTTGACCACGAAGATTTAGGCATGATGGGAACTTTAGTAATTCAGACGTAGACAGATTGAACCGTTATTACTGTTGCTGCACGTCCCCTAAATTAAACAGGAAAGGAACGCTTCCTTTAGAATCTCCCATCACTAATACTCGGGGCATCTGGGCACCGCCCTTTCTCCAGGCTTCAATGGCTTCTTTTTGCAGCACCAGTTCGCCGCCTTGGGCTTTAAGAGTCTCTGCGAGCAGTCTTTGGGCTTCTGCTTTACCTTTGGCCCGGTTAACGTCTGCTTGCGCTTCTTGTTCGGCTTCTCTAGCAATATAAACCGCTCTCTGCGCCCGCTGTTCGGCAATTTGTTTTTCTTCTACTGCCCGGGCAAACTCTGGAGAAAAATTTAGATCGACGACGCTGGTATCGAGAACAATAATGCCGTATTTTTCCAAGCGCGAGTTGAGGGCAGTGTCGAAATCTTCCTTGAGTTCACTCCTCTTCGTAATCGCTTCCTCTACCGTTCTTCTCGCCGCAGCAATCTTGAACGATTCCTGAGTTTGGGGAGCAATAATTTTGGAGACGACATTCTGTAGTGTTCCTTGTTCTCGGCGAATGTCAACCACCTGAACCGGATCGAGACGGAAGTTGATGGCGAAGCTAGCCGACAAATCCTGAAGATCTTTAGTAGAACTTTGGGCAGGAACCTCAAACTTTTGGACGGTGACATCATAAACATCCACCTGAGAAACCAAAGGCGGTTTAAAGTGAATGCCTTCTAAAAGAGCACCGTCTCTTGCCTTTCCTAAAATACTCAGAACTCCTGCCTGACCGGGATTAATAATCACAAAAGAATTAAAGCCGACGAGCACAATCAATGCCGCGATAATTCCCCCAACCAGTGATTGCCAACTTTGCTGACTTTTCAAGTCTTTATCTCCTTGTCCAGTGTTAACGTCAACGGTTCTGAGCAACTGTGGAGAACCGTTTTGTATCTTCAGGCTAACATGCTACGGCAGGGGAAAAAGGGAAAGGGGATATCGCTGCGCGATGGGGAACGGGGCAAGGGGAAACAATGACCAGTGACCAAGCTAACTAGCTGATTTGATCACTGTTAACCGATAACTGTCGAGTCCCTCCCTTTCCTCTTTTACCTGCGCCGTGCTTCCTGCGGAAGAACTGCGTAAACGCGTTAGCGTCTCCGCAGGAGAAGACGCTTTCCCTTTTCCCTGGATATTTCTGATTAGTTAGTCGGTTCTACTTACTGCTCGTCAACCGACTCCGTGTCCATCATTGGAGCGGCTTCTTCAGTCACCGGACTAGCATCCTCGGTGACAATGTTAGTCTGCTCGTCGAGACAGTTGAGCGTTCGCAGCGTGGCGGCGGCGGCGTAGTTGCGCAGAGCCGATGAATCGGGATTAAAGTTGCTGCCCGTTTCATTGAGTGGGGTCGCTACTCCACAGTAAGCAGACATTTGCGTGACTAAATCTTCCGACCAGTGACCGGAAATGTCGGCGAAGCTGAGCGCTGTTTGCTGCGCCGTGAGTTGCGGGGTTTGCCCCTGCTGAGCTTTGGCGTATTCGGCAGCGCGGCGCAGTACCGCCATTAATTCAGCCCGCGTGACCTCTTTGGCGGGCTGGAAAGTGCCGTCAGGATAGCCAGTAACAACCTGGTTTTGCTTGGCCCATTCAATCTTAGCGGCGCTCCAGCGGGAAGCTTCTACATCGGGATAGGGCGCGGTTGCTACCTGGGCTGGTACGGTTACGTCAAGCTGTTCTAGGGGGGTTAAGGCTTCTACTACGATAGAAACCAATTGCTCGCGGGTTAACGGCGCTTCTGGACGGAAGCTGTTGTCGTCAAACCCGGCGATGAAGCCCAAAGCAACGGCTTGCTCAATTTCTGAGAGGTAAATGTCGTTAGCAACGTCTGGGAAAGGCGCACCTGCGGGAAAGAGATTGTCGGGAATTCCGGTAGCGGTGAGAGCCGCGCTAAAGTAAACGTGTCCGAGGGTTTTCCCTTCATAGGTTCTTTGGGCAAACTCCCAACCTGGATTTAGCTCCAGCTTGGTAAAGCCAGTTTCGCTGATACCAGCCGCTCTGCCAATCACAATTTCTGAGCGATCGCGTAGGTTACGCGGAGTGCCAACCAGCAGCAGTTCTCCATCGCGTTCAACAACTCTTAGCATGTAATCCATGCCTAAATCTTGTCCAGCAACGCGGATCGAGTAGCCATTGCTGTCGGTCGCGCGCCGACAGATCCCTGTGAAATCAAAGTTAACCATCAGTGGCTCAATCGCCACTGGGTTAGAACCAGATTCTTCCCAGCAGGCTCTTTTCCCAGGAATTTGCTCGATAACGAGCAAGTCATATCTGTTTTCGCCCAAAGGTGTTGCCACCGCCACAACTCTATCCTGCTCCATAGCTGTTTCCCCAAAGGTGGCGGCTTTAGCGGAGCCAAACGAGAGCGTGGAAAAAACCACGGCGGCTAGGGCGGTTAAGCGGTGTGATAGTTTAATCATTAATCTGGTCGCTCCTTAAAAATAAAGCTTTTAAATATTGTTTGTAATCACGGATGATGTCTGGCTGAGCAAGTACAGTCCGAATTTGGCACTCCTGCGCTCAGACAGGCTGTGACTATACCGATGATGAACAACAATAGTCAATTTTGACACTAGACACTCAAGACAAATCAGCCTCGTGTAGTGTTCCCACTTTGCCGTATTTTTACACGGGCGATGAGCGTTTCTACGCTTCGTTGACGGCAGCGACCAGAGAAAGCGCCGCAATCGGAGCCGTTACTGCTCTTAAAACCCGCTGTCCTAGTGAAACGGGTTGAAACCCGGCTGTCATCGCCAGAGCCACTTCTGGCTCAGTCCAGCCGCCTTCGGGTCCGGTGGCAACGACAATCTCGGGTTGTGGTAGATGGGCCAACAAATGAATAGCGTTTTTACGGGCAACACAGATGTAGCGATTTCCCGTCGCCATCGCTACGGCTGCTGACCACTGGGTGACTTCTGTAATCGTCGGCACCAACTGACGTTCTGATTGTTCTGTCGCTTCTTGAGCAATTTTACGCCATCTGGCTAGTTTGTTGGCGCTAGGATTCAGTAACGTGCGATCGCTCACGACCGGAACGATGGTAGCCACTCCTAATTCAGTACAGCAGCGCACGACCTGCTCAAATCCGTTGCCTTTGGGAAGGGCCACTAACAGAGTGATAGCAACCGATAGCTCAGTTGCCGCCTCTACAGGGGCTAATACTTGAGCCATGTCCCCAGCTAATTGGGCTACCCAGGTAAATCCCTGTCCATCCATAGCCGCAAAGCGCTCTCCTTTTTTCAGACGCAAAACTCGATAAAGGTAATGCTGTTGCTCTGCCGTCAGCAATATTTGCTCGTCTTGTTTCTGTTCAGGACTGATAACGATTCGATACACGTTCTTCGCAATGTTTACCTACGGATAGACGACGAAAGAAAATCCTCTGTCTACACTTAAATTCAATCTCCTTGCTAATAGTTAGAGTTTCTTTACAATTTTTCATAAAAGTGGTGCAGCAGCTTCCTATATTCGTTCTTGTGGTAGACGATCACGAACTCACGCGAATCAGCCTCAAATTATTGTTGTCTCGGCAACAGAATATTCGAGTGGTGGGATCTGCCAGTAACGGGAAAGAAGCCGTTGAGCTAGCCAAGCAGTTTCCTCCTGATGTTGCGATTTTGGATTTGCAAATGCCCGTGATGGATGGTCTGAGTGCGGCTTATGAGATTAAAAAGCTCAACAGACATACTCAAGTTATTGCCTATTCCTGCGTTGAAGATCCTCAAGCCGAAGTCATGAGTCAAACAGTTCCCGTAGACTTGTTTTATCCAAAAGATATTTCCTCCGAAATCTTGCTGAATTCAGTCCTGCGGCTAGGGCGACAAGCACAAAAATTTCATCAAGGATTCTGCCAGCGTTTTCATTAAGCTAAGAAAGCTGGCAGAGACTGTTAAGCCTGATTCGGAAAAGTCAGTTCAATCTCTTGAATTAACTCGTCCAGTTCTTCTAAGGCTTGGTTAACATCAATCCGCAGAGTTCCTAAATTTGGCTCCTCGAGCAGTCTGACCAAAGACTCCCTTTTAGTTTTAATGATGCTAATTCTTGCCTGTAAAGTTGTTTGATCCATGAAGGGTAAAAGGTTAGCGACATCTTTAGCATAAAGTAAGATGACTCGGCTTGAGCAAACAGGAACCTCGCCCGTTACGATGGAGCTATCGCTCAATTCAATGAATATCTTTTAATGTTACGTCGAATCTCTTTGGGGTCAGTTGGTTTAGTTGTCGGTGGATTATTAACGGTTGTCGGCTTTATTGCTTACGCGACGGGAAACGCAACCTTAAATTTAGCTGGCTTATTCTACGGAGTTCCCATTCTACTGGGTGGTTTAGCCCTAAAAGCCTCAGAACTAAAGCCTGTTCCGTTTAGCCAGCCGACTCCTCCTGAAATTATTGACCTCCGGGAACAGGCTACATCTACTCAGAACCAGGTACGCAGCGATGTCACTCGCTATCGCTACGGACAGGAAGCTCATCTCGACGAATCTTTAGAACGCTTGGGTCTCAGTCCAACAGATGAAGAAAGGCCGGTACTCACCGGACTGCGAGAAACAGCAATAGACGGCAACTATACTCTGATCATGGAGTTTGATTCACCGCTCATCTCTTTGGAGAAATGGCAGGAAAAGCGCGAGAAAATTGAAAAGTTTTTCGGCCCCGGCATTCGGGTAGAGATTGTACACTCAGAAGAAGACCGCATTGATGTGGCACTGATTAAGCAGCAATCGGTTACTGGTTAATTGTGCTGAGTGGATTATCGGTGACTAAGTCTGTACATTAACTGATGAATCTGGTTACTGCTCACTATCTCACTACTTTTCTAGTCGCACCACGTACCACTGCAAATACTGTCCGGCACCGACGTCGAGTTCGCAGAAGTTTTCGAGTAAGTACTGAGCCTGTTCGTCAATGGAGTCAAATTTTTGCAGTTCTCGCGGTCGTTCGTCTTGAGACTGTAGAATGCCTTTAAGCTTATTCCGCAATTCTTCTGCGCTTAAGAACTGTTCTGGACGATCGGTTTCCAGGACCACGAAGCCGTCCTCTTGATACATAATTGAGTCTGGCATTGTTGATGTTTTATCCCAAGTATTAATGACTGCAACAGGGACAAATCCCTTCCTCCATCTTAACTACGAACCCGCCTTAGAAAGCTTGGGCAACGACTACTATGATGAAGTCCCAGCAGCGGAGTTTCCTCAACACGTTCTCCGCTTTCGTAACGACCAACTGCTGCTGCTGCTAGGACTTAAACCTGATGCCGTAGCCGACGAACATTTTATAGAAGCTTTTGGGAAATTTCAGCAGGTCCGTCCTTTATTAGCTCTGCGGTATCACGGCTACCAGTTCGGTGAGTACAATCCGTTCTTAGGAGACGGGAGAGGGTTTCTGTACGGACAGGTACGCGGCATTGATGGGACGCTGTATGATTTTGGCACTAAAGGTTCGGGGAGAACGCCCTATTCTAGGAGTGCCGATGGTCGGCTCACTCTTAAAGGCGGAGTGCGAGAGGTTCTAGCGGCAGAAGCGCTGCATCAGCTTGGAGTGCGGACTTCCCGATGCCTCAGTTTAATTGAAACGGGGGAATCCCTCTGGCGAGGGGATGAACCGTCTCCGACTCGTTCGTCGGTGATGGTGCGCTTCAGTCGTTCTCATCTGCGCTTTGGAACCTTTGAACGGCTGCACTATTTCAAGCGTCCTGACTTAATCAAACGGCTTTTGGATCATGTTATTGATACCTACTATTCACCCATTGACGATGCAGACCGCTATGCTCAATTCTACGCGGAGTTGGTGGAACGCTGGGCAAGACTGGCAGCACAGTGGATGGCGGCGGGTTTCTGTCATGGAGTGCTCAATACTGATAATATGTCGATTACCGGGGAAAGCTTTGACTATGGACCCTACGCCTTTATTCCCACCTACGATCCTCAATTTATCGCTGCCTATTTCGACTACGCTGGACGCTACAGTTACGGTAATCAACCGCTGATTTGCAAGTTAAATTTAGAAATGCTTCAGTTGCCGTTAGCCCTGGTGATTGCTGCTGAGGATTTACAAGCGGGGTTAGCTCAGTTCGATGATTACTATGGGGTCTTCTACACTCAGCTTATGCTGAATAAGCTAGGAATTGAGAATACACCTAGTCAGGCAGCCGAGTTAGTAGAGTCAACGGTGTCTGTGCTCAGTGAATCTCAGGTCGGCTACCATGCTTTTTTTGCTGAACTGGCTGAACAGTTTAACGATGGCTGGCGGGAGGAGCAATCAACGATCCTAGAAAATCTCTCGCTGCCTCGTTCGGAGTCCTTTTTGCATTGGCAACATCTTTACCATCAGGCTTTGACTCAGTTACCCGCTGAGGAGATGGAACGAGTGGGCGATCGCCTCCACTTTTACAACCCCAAAACGGCTTTACTTAGACCCGTAATTGAATCAGTGTGGAACTCGATTACGGGTGAAGACGACTGGGAACCATTCAATGAACTCGTGAGGAAGATTCAGGCGAAAGCATGACAAAGTGTTTGGCTGTGCTAGCAGATGACTTGCTACTGATTTTTTCCTCTATTGACAAGTAGCGATCGCCCTTCAGTCAAAGATTGTTGTTAACGCCTTTTCTATATTATCCCGGCTAGACGTGATAGTTTAAAAACGCCAATGATTGATAAATGACTCGAATTAAGCTTCACTGGCGATCGCAGTCTAAAAACAGCAGAATAGCGATCGCCTTATCCGACTGCAATTAAAACGGCAAAAGCCCAAATCTCAGGGTAAAATTTGCGTTGTCCTGACAAAATAATCACCTCATGTCCTGGCAACGTCCCGATGGTCGAAAACCCAATCAACTGCGCCCATTCAGTTTTGAACCCAATTTCACCCGATTTGCTGCCAGTTCGGTATTGACTCGGTGCGGAGACACCCAGGTTCTCTGTACTGCCAGTGTTCAACCCGGAGTGCCTAAGTTTCTGCAAGATACGGGGAGCGGCTGGCTCACGGCTGAATACCGCATGTTACCCAGCGCTACTCCCCAACGTCAAGCGCGAGAATTTATGAAGCTCTCTGGGCGTACCCAGGAAATTCAGCGCCTGATCGGACGTAGCCTGCGGGCTGCCCTCAACCTACAGGCGCTCGGAGAACGCACGATTACGATCGATGCCGATGTTCTTCAAGCTGACGCTGGCACTCGCACAACATCGATTACGGGAGGATATGTTGCCCTGGCTTTAGCCATCCAAAAGCTCTTAGATAGAGGAGAGCTTGAAACTTCTCCTCTGCTCGCTCCCGTCGCTGCTGTTTCGGTTGGATTAATCCAAGGAGAAACGTTTTTAGATCTTAACTACGCAGAAGATGTGGCGGCGGAGGTAGATTTTAACGTTGTTATGAATGGAAACATGGGCATCATTGAGGTTCAGGGAACAGCAGAAGCAGGCAGCTATAGCCGCACTCAGCTCAATCAAATGATGGATCTAGCAGAGACGGGCGTTAGAGAGTTAATTCAGTTTCAGCAAAAGATGAGCAGTAACTAATGACGCGTTGTCAAGACACGTTGTTTTAAGTGAGCTAAATTTGAGCATCTGCAAGAGCTAAGTTTTGTAAACGAACGCCTAACTATCGTCCGCTCAAGCCCAATAACCCTACATTCCGCAGGTTGAAGAGGAGAGCTATGGTATTTTTGTTTCATGGCCTCAATCACCTCGACCAGAAATTACAGCAGCATCTTGAGAAAGCTCAAAAATACCTCCGGCACTTAGAGCAACAGGATTTCGCCTGTGCTCCTGATGCCCTCACTGCGGCCCAACAGTGGAATCGGCAACTGCGCTACCATTGCCTGGACCAGATACAAGACTGGGCAGATATTCATGTTTCAGTGTAGATGAAACCAACTGCTCAACAACTTTATGCGCTTTATTGGCTAATCGAATCGAACACCACCCTCCAAGGCAAACCTTTGTTAGCTGCTTATGTTGCTCAGCAAGGCTTAGTCGAGGGGTGTCTAATCGTCATTTTTGGAGGCAGACAAGTAAGGCTGGAGGGAAGACTGTTTACTGACCCAGAGGAGCAAGTTCTGGAGTACATTATATTTGAGGATGGAGAGGTAATTGCTCATGAGTAGTCATTTCAACCTTAGTCAAACCGAGCATAGAAATCTTCTTAAAATTTATCTAGAAAAGCGAGATGCTGACTCTCAAAAAGCTTATACTCGCAGTTTAGAACGACAATTGAAAGAGAAGGGATTCCTGCCAAGAAAAAAAAGCCAACCAACTGAGGAGTGATTACTTTTGCTTTAACAAGCGATCGGGGAGTGTCAAATATTTTGTGTAAGCGAAGAGTTTAAGGAAGAAAATCACTAGGATTGTCAATGGCAAAATAGGCTAAAGCTCTCTTCCAGTGAGGAATGGGCATGGTCCATTTCTGAGTAATGTTTTTCAAGGCGAGGCA
>JBHJGN010000082.1:0-43909 GCA_050331735.1 Cyanophyceae cyanobacterium | reverse complement strand
GAAGGCGGACAAGCACTGAGGGGAGTTCAGGGAGTCGAAAATAACGCCGCCATCGCCGATCTTTTTATGACAGCGAACCGAGACTCGCGCATGGGTGAGGTGTATCGCGAGTATTTGTCCCAGTGGTTCGAGCTGGGCGGCGGCACCTTTGCTCACTATGTTGACATCAGCCAGTACGACCGCTTTGGCAGTTGGGGAGCGCTAGAAAACGTGGCTCAGGACACCTCTCCCAAATACGAGGCGCTGCTAGACTTCGTCAATGCCGCTCCAGTGGCCACGACATGACGCTTTAACGGAGTTAAGCTTTTCGGCTCGGGCTGGGTAACTGCGTTACTACTAGGGTGAAAACCATTAAAAACTATCAAGAATAGTCGGAAAATCGCACTTGCCCGAGCATTTGACATCAAGGGCTCTCGGTTTATAGCCAATCGATTACCTGACGTTGACTGGGCAAAAATTCAAATATTGTTTTATCTCTAGCGAGCGTCTTTCAGCAGATCAGTGCCAATCGAATAGGCAACAATGGATTTAGGCAGCAACAGAAAACGCTCATACTTGATCCGGCAGCCCGGGAAAAGACTCCTTAATTCTCTTTCAGAAATTACGGATGTTGTCTCCACCATTTTTGTCCACCCGGGAAGTTTTTTTTGCCATCTTTTCAAGAAATAAGAACGAAGTGCCTGCGGGTAAAGCCACCAAAAAGGCATTCCGCAGTGGGCTTCGATTGGAAAATAGATGGATGGAGTTTGAATCCAGTACTGGTCGGAGAGGCGAAGCACTTCGCTCGCAAATTGGGCTCTTTTCTCGAAGTCTCCCACATGTTCGATCACGCTGTTGCTAAACACCAAATCAAAATCTCCGGACTGAAAGTAAGGCATACTACAGGCATCTCCCTCTATATAGGTGATTTGGTGATGTGACTGATGCTCTACAGTGGCAATTCCCGGAAGATTTAAACAGGTAATGTTAAGAGGAAGTTCAACAAAATCCCAGATACTTGGTTGACCCCCTAAATCTAGTATTTTCATTCTAGACTTAGGCTGCATAACTTTAACAAAAAGCGCCATTCTCCTTTTTCTTGTTGCCATTGAAAATGGCTTGAGTAACCAGACAAATAACTTAAATCTTAAGTATTTTGTCACTTAAATTGACCTCCAATAGATACAATGTCCATACATTTTCAAAATTGTTTAACCATTGTTTTTCCGAAATATTGGGGAGGAAAGAAAAACGGCATTCCATCTAGCACTAGTCGATGCAGAAATGATCAATATCCAAGTACTAGTGGGCAATTGCTAGCTCGTCGATAGAGTAAAACAAAATTCCGTTTTCATGGCTAAAGTATGTCCTTGACCAACTACGGGTGACTTGGCCTCAAAGAGTCTGGAGCTTTTTCTGTAAAGACTAGAAGAGCATCATATTTGGGCGAGCTTTCTTGCGACACGTGTTCTAAAGCGCCCCAACTTCCCCATTTATCAGGACGGCTGATATCGCAAAAGTTCATAAATAGAGTTCCTCCAGAGGTTTGCCAATAGTTCAGATACTCGAGGTAAGCAGCGTACATTTTGGGATCTCGGTTGGCATCAATAAACAAATTAGTAAGTTGTTCATTATTTTCTACTCCCGGACGACCGACCAGATGCTGGCCTCCTTCATAGGCAAATAGCTGTAGATTCCTTTGGCTGGCAAGAGCATAATTTGTTTTCATGGCTTCTACCGACTGATGAATAGCTCCGCCAGCAGGGCCGTCAACGAGTACACCTCCACTCTCAATTTCCTCAAAAAGTTGCTCGGTTGTCCAGTTTTGGACTTGCTGCTCGTTGTCCTGGTCGCCCAAATACCCGCCAAAGTAAGGAGCGATCGCCAAAGCATCGATGCCGTGTTGATAACAAGGCCCCTCAGACCACAGCGGACAATCTAACGACTGCTTGGCTGTCCAAGAATTGGCCGACTGAGAAGCCAACACACACACAACGCGATCGCTCTGCTCGTCAAAAACCCCTTTCCACAGCTCGCACATCTCTGCTGTTCTTTTGCCGTACCAGTTGAGCCGCTTAGCCACATTTCCGCTAGCGCTATTCGGCCATTGAGCAATTCCTTGCTGTTCTACCCAATGGCTCTGGCTAAAGCCGACGTTCCACACCTCATTAGAATACTCCACGTAAACTTTTAGCTGCGAATCTAGTGAATCTTTGACCATTGCAGCGAAGTTTCTAATGTATTCATCCGTAGCCTGATGAGGCATATTGAACCAAGGATGAACCTTGAGGCGATTGACCAACTCAACCAGCGTTTCTAGGGGTACGCCTCCTTCATAGAAGCTGTAGGTGTAGCTTTGAGTCGTAGGTCGGTTTTGCCATTCGCTTTGCTCAGAATTACTAGTAGCCATCCAGTTGATAAATCTGATGGTAGTAAACGGTCTGATTTTGTCAATAAACTCGGGATTAAAAACTGCTTGGCGGTAGCTAGTTTCGTATTGCTCCGGAATAACGCGAACGTTACGAATGTAGTTGCCAGTCTGCTGAGGATCGGTAGAGGTAATGGCCAGATAGATCCCCGCGTTAGAGGGGGTGACATCGATGACATCTCGACCCGACTGAGAAGCGAGTGGGTCTTTATGAGCATCAAACCCATACTCAATCGTCCCTTCTCCGTCGTACAGCACCAGGTACTTTCCTCCCGGATAGTGGTCAATATTCCGAAACATCAGCGTACCGACGCGAGTATATTCAGCCGGATCTTCTAAGGAGGGCAGAGACTTAACCCAGCCGTTCTCATCCAAATCTAGTTTGTCGTACTCATTGGTATTCCACGGCCTGCTACATCCTAGCTCGCTCGCTAGGCATTGAGTCATCCATTGTTTGGTTGATTTAAAAGCATCTACAAACGGAATTTCGCTAGACCAGTCGGCCACTCCTGCCAAATTGATGCCGAGAGACATTGGAGACTGAGAAGACGGACGAGCCAGCTTAGGGCTCTCGGCTGTAACGCTGAAATCTTTTGCTAACTCTGTACAGGACGTTGCGATCGCTAAAGCAAAACTTAACGCAAAGATCGTTAACCAGGCAGTCAGTTTATTCATAGTCCGAGGATTGAATATCTGCAATGAATTTTGTTGCCTACTACTGGTTTTCGAGAAAGCAATTAACTTGCCGGTATTCCGCATATTTCTGAATCAGAGCGAGCATTTTGCCTGAGTATGCCATCAAAATATTAACTAATCAACTTGACTAATCAGGAACCTCAAGAGGTGGATAAAATAACTTTACTCAGGGAGCTGTTGCTATTGCTAGGAATGCAGAAAACCAGAGTTTTCTGTATTAGAACATAACTGAGAAAAAGTTTGAGTAGTTAGTGACACAAATAGCTATTTTATTTCTCTGCTCCAGGCACGGCTCAAGAAAGGCTATTTTTCTCAGGCTTTGTTAAAAAAATTGAGCGGACAAGGTTTAATTTCCTTCGCGTTTGAGTTATTATTAACCCTACATCAAAATACTTTCTTCTTTGCTGGAGAATCTATGCTCGATCAGCAATCAGACAGTTCCCCGACCTTACTCGTCGTGATTGTCAACTATCGCACTCCCGCTCTGACGATTGACTGTCTGCACTCTCTAACCAGTGAAGTAGAAAAGCTCCCCACTTTGCGCGTCTTTGTGGTTGACAATGCCTCTGGCGATCGCTCCGTAGAGCAGATCCAATCCGCTATCGAGGAACAAGGATGGACGTGGGCGGCGGTAATCCCGTCAGAACGCAATGGTGGCTATGCTTTTGGCAATAATTTGGCCATTCGACCCGCCCTAACGCAGCATCCACCTCGCTATTTTCTTCTGCTCAACCCGGATACAGTCGTGCGTTCGGGAGCCTTACGGGTTTTGGTAGACTTTATGGACGAGCATCCCGCAGTGGGCATTGCCGGTAGCCGTCTTGAAGATCCAGACGGAACCCCCCAATACTCGGCCTTTCGATTCCATACCGTGTTTAGTGAGCTAGACGCTGGTTTACGCCTCGGGCTCGTGTCAAAATTACTCACGTCTTGGACGGTGGCTCCTCCAATATCCGATGTTCCCGTTCAAACAGATTGGGTGGCCGGGGCCAGCATGATTGTGCGCCGCCAAGTCTTTGAGCAAGTAGGCTTACTAGACGAAGACTTTTTTATGTATTATGAAGAAGTAGATTTTTGTCTACAGGCTCGCAGAGCGGGCTGGAGCTGCTGGTACGTTCCTGAAAGTCGTGTTGTGCATCTTGTTGGTCAAAGCTCTGGAGTCACTAATACAAAAGTCCCTCCTAAACGGCGACCCCAGTACTGGTTCGATTCTAGACATCGTTATTTTCTGAAAAATCACGGCAGGCTCTATACGTCTCTGGCCGATTCCCTCTGGCTAACTGGTTTTTTGCTCTGGAAAATTCGTCGAGGAATTCAAGGTCAACCCAATACCGATCCGCCCTATCTTCTGCAAGACTTCTGGCGGAACAGCGTACGCATCAAAGCGGCAGCAACCAAGCTAAGGCAAAACTGAGTCAGAAGCTATACAGTTCCGTGTTTATTTGAGAGTGGCTGCTTCAATGGCATTCAGTTTAAGCTGAAGCCGCTTCTGCCACTGCTTAATGCCCAGCCGCCGAGCTAAGTAATCGGATAAAACCAACGGCAGTCCGTTGCGCTGGATTCGGAACTGGAGACGAGACGACCAGTCCTGTAGCTGAAGCTGGGTTTTTATAACGGGAGTCACGACTAACGGTGGCAACCCGCTCAGCTCGTAGCCGCGCTCTGCTAGCATCTGCCCAATCCTTGACTCAACCAGACGCACCTCGCGCTCGCTTAATTTGCGTTGCCATTGCCCAATTAAATTGGACTCTGGTTGAGTATAGGTTGTCGATTGGGGATAGCTCAGCATGGCTTCACTGTAGGAAACACCAATAAAATCGCAAATCTGGGTTAAAGTAGCCGTCGGCTCGGCAATCAACTCCTCGTATTTAATTTCCAGCCAAGCTTCGCAAGAGAGAGAATTTTGGAGCTTCTTCCACAGGTGTTCAGCCTCTATCCAGCGTTCTACCCCTGTCCAGACGTTACCAGCCCAGCCCATCCCGATGCAGGAGCGAGCAACGTCTCTGCCGTCACGCAGAAGGTGAATAAACCGAGCCTGAGGCCAAAGCTGGAGAAGCTGGTCAAAATGACGATGAACGGTGGCCCCAATAATCGGTTTTTGAGTGCGCTCGCGCTGCTGAATCAAAAAGCTATTAACCAACTGAGTATAATCTAGATGATGAGCGATCGTGAAACCCGTTGATTGAAAAATACGGTGGGTTTCTAGCCACTCGTAATAATCAGCAAGCTGAGGAAACTGGCCGTCCTCGCCGATTAAGTCAACGGCATACTCAAATTCAAAACACCAGGCAATTTGAGGATGATAAGCCAGCATCAGCCTCAGCAGAGTGGTTCCAGAGCGTTCAGCACCGACAAGAAATAGGGGGTGAGATAAAGAATTGGTCATGGGAGTTTTTTGAGAAAGATCATGACGATTGCCTAGCGATCGGCTGTGCT
The DNA here is from genome assembly GCA_050331735.1 of Cyanophyceae cyanobacterium. GTDB lineage: Bacteria > Cyanobacteriota > Cyanobacteriia > Cyanobacteriales > JBHJGN01 > JBHJGN01. The sequence goes on along the minus strand of JBHJGN010000082.1, from coordinate 38,370 downwards.
TTTGCGGCGGAGGGAATTAGCTCTGACCCGCAGCCGCCTTGCGGAGTCGTGAGAATTGGCAACAGTCCGCTGAGAAACATTTTTAGCTCCTCCTGTGAGGACAAGACCTGCAATTCCTCCAGAGGTCATCGTGAAAACTGGATTAGGGAGATTATTAAGTGTGCAGTCTACCATGTAGAGAACAATCACGAGAGCGAGGACCGCAGCTGGCGCTACATTTGGATTGAACCACAAACTAGCCCGATAGCGGAATCCAAAAAAGACAAATGTCGGCAGCAGTGACGAGCTAAAAATAGCCGCTACACCAACGACTCCATAATCTCCAAACGCAATAATCCACAAGCTATCGGTAATGGAAACATCGACTAGGTCTCCTTCCCAATTTTCCTCGTAAATCCGGGCTCGCCCAAATCCACCCCAACCAAAAACGAGCTGTTCCCGTGCTTTACGGGCCAGCATTTCTTCATTTTCTATCCTAAACTCTAGAGAGCCTGCTCGTTCTGAGCCTACTAGCTGAGAGGCAATGGTCACCAGCCTATCTGCGTGGGTTTCAGAAAAATTCCCGCTGATTCCTAAAAACAAGTAGAACAAAATTGCTCCTACCAAAAAGAACAGAGGAATAGCTGTGCGGAACCACTTGACAATCAGCAGAGTAGCAATTCCGTAGGCGAAATAGAGATAAGCTCCTGCCGATCTGACGAGTACGAAGGTAAACAGCAACCCAAGCAAGAACCACTCAATTGAGATTCCCCAAAGCCGCCTTTTAAGACAACCAGCTTGCCAAAGCCAAATTCCGATTAAGGTGGCGGCCATCATCCACATACCAACGCTAAGTCCGTGCTGCATAAATACATAGGGTCTGTATCCGCCTAGACGCATGGATTGTAAAAAAGCCCGCATGTTATGGTAGCCATAAACTAGGTAGTGTACCTGCGGACTCATTCTAATTTCATAAAGGCAGAGTGGAACGTAGATCAAACCGCCAACCAACATGCTCATTGCTAAGTAACGCAGCCCAGCAAGATTGTTTAAATAAATGCGACCAAGAAAGTAAGGCAGTCCGTAGGCAACTGTCTGGCTTAAAGCTAGAGAGAAACCATGATAGGCACCAAGTCCATTGCTCAAAGATGACGGGATTGGACACAAGCACCAAATTAACATCGGCCAATCTAGCCAACTGAACTTAAATGACCGCAGACGCTGAGCATCAAAGATTAGGGTGGCCAAAAAAATTCCGTAGCAAGTGGCAGACATCCGGGTGTAGTCTGGAATGCCAGTAAAGACAAAGCCAGCTCCTTGGGGTAAAAATAGCCACGCAGCGATAAAGCTAATGACAACGGCCTTTGGCGCTGGCAACCACCAAAACAAGTAGATTACCAGTGGCATCCAGGCTAACATGACTAGCTGAGCTTGGAAGGACATACTAAAACCAATTGAAGTAATGTTATCGGACTTCTCCTCATTCCCTCGGAAACAAACCTACTGATTCCATAGAGAGAGGTCACGATTGAGAAACTCTGACAACTGTTGATTGAGGGGACGGTAGTGAGCAATGAGCCTTTGGCGAGTTTCGGGAAGCATCGGCGGATTAATATACTGCTGTTTAATTTGCTTACCGTAGAACGAGCCGCTGATGAGGTGATGGTAAACCCAGTCACGCCACTGCCGCGGTAGTAGAGCCGCGGTTGCCTCAGCCCCCGGAATCGCTTTAATAGGAGCTGTCAGTTGGACACGCATTTTCTGCTCAAACCAGTTTTTACCAGAATTGGCGGTAATCGTCCCCTGATCGTTAAAATCAAAGTCTTGAGCGATTCCCAAAAACTGGCAAACCGCTGATAAAGTTTGGTTCGGTTGCTCAGTGAGGTCTTCGAGCAATAGAAACAGAAAGGATTCTTGAGGGAAAAACTGTAGATAACGCTTAATCTGGAGCAGATAGCGGCTTCCGTCTAGACAAATACTGGTCTTCTCAAGATGCTCTTCAAAAGTTTCGTCAACTTTTAAACCCCGATTGATGTGAACATAATAGGAGTAGGCTCGGTCTACAGGATTGCGCATGATGTAAATCATTTTTACCTGCGGCAGCCATTGCGCGATTCGTTCTGCCGAGTGGGGCCAGCGAGGAAACTTAGTATAGTCGGTTGATGCCTCGCCACAGATCTGTTCGGGGTTCGCCTCATCAAAGAGGGCTGCGTACCACTCGATTCCTCGAGCGTAAACTTCGTCTCGAGCAAAAAAACTAGGCTCTTTGTGAGGACTCATATAAATTTGTGAATGGTGACACAAATATCTATATAGAGTAGTTGTTCCAGATTTGGCAGCTCCAATAATGAGAAAATCGGGTAATCGCATGGTTATCCTGATAAAATTTCTTCAATGGGAAGCCCAAGATTGAGAAAATAACGCCCTGTACAAATTAGAGTAATTAAGCCAATCAACAATAACGTTACCTGAAAATCTTGCTTCAAAACGGATAGGTGTTCCTTCTCAAGACCGTAGGTAACCGCTCCATAAAGAGGCAGGTCGTTGAACGCGATCGCTACGATGGCTCCCAACACTCCGAGGAAAGAAAAGGCTAGAGGCACCCCGACTACCATATAGATAAACTTGAGAGTGTTGCCGCAAGCTCCGTAAAGCGGTTTGCCAATAGCAAGCAGTGATGGATTAATTAGCTGAAACAGAACGATTGGCCAAATCCCAAGAGCTAAAATCGGCAACATCCAGGCAGCTTGAGCATACTGGTCATTGTATAGGCTGAGAATTAGCACATCTCCGAAGCAGGCTAGAGACGTTGTTAAAAAAGCAAATCCCACTAACAACAATCGACGCTTGGGTAGGATTTTGGCTCTCAGTGTCTCTCGCGATAGCTCGGCATGCTGAGAAACTAGAGGAAATATGACTTTATGACTAACGGCTGCTACCACTTGGCGAGGAACATCAGCAATCATAAAGGCAATGGTGTAAATTCCCAGAAGCTCAAACGAAAACAGCTTTCCTAGAATGAGCCGGTCTGCTTGAGTGGCTAGAAACAACATTGCGGTAGAGACAAAAATCCATCTTCCAAAAGTAAACAGCTCTTCAAGAGCTGTTTGATCCCAAGCAAAACGATTCTGTGTCTGCGGTACTAACCCGTGACTGAGCGCCATTTTGACAAACCCTGACACTAAATTTCCCGCCACTAAAGCCCAAATAGTTGGACTTATCCATGCCCAGCCAACCATCACTGCGAGAGTCGCAACTTGGATGGCTATTTCAAATATGGTGAGCTTTCCTAAAGCCATTCGACGGTTGAGAGAAAAAATGGCGGTGGAATTAAAACCAGCAAGGATCGTTGACAGCCCAACGATGGGAATCAGCCATCTCAATTGCGGCTCGTCATAAATCTGGGCCACAGGCCAAGCAATCGCCAGACAGCACAACCAGAGTCCAAAGCCACGGATCGCTTGTAAGGTCCAGGCAGTATTGTAAAAAGCTGGCTCATTGCCGCGCTTATTTTGAATAATGCTGGGACCAATCCCAACGTCGGAAAACAGATTAAGACCGATGATAAAGGTGTTAATTAGAGCCATCAGTCCAAAAAGCTCTGGAACCAGCAGTCGTGTTAAAATTAGGTTGCTAACGAGTCTTAACCCTTGATTAAAACCGTAGCCGATGATAGTCCAAGCAGCTCCACGAACGGCAAGTGTTTTGGATGACATAACCGCGTTTTACCGTTAACTTTACTTAATATACTGCTAAATTTCAGAAGATTCTGGTCATTACTTTGTCATCGACTGAACCTGCCTTGCCAACTGACAACGGCTTATTCTTAAGAGAGCATTCGCCAAGCTCCAAGGGCAACATCCGCTCCTGAGCTGGATTCTAACACCGTTTTCCGAAACAGTCCTTTCATCTCTTCTTGAGGGCGACTGACACCTCACCCTCGTCGGAACGTTATGCTTTGTCAATTTCTACACTAGTTTGGCTTGATATTAACAGTTTTGAGCATTCTGTTTCGATGCGAACGCGAAGAACCACCTCTTTGAGTGCTCGTGTGGTTACGGTAGCTGCTATCCCACAGATACTAGGGCTCCTTACAAATTTTTGCCTCCCGTCTGAGGACGATGCCAGCGTATGCCGAAGAAAACATCATACAAAAATCTCCACCAACTTTGACTTTCCCCTAACCCCAAACGTTGCTCGCATCCTTGAGCATCTAGGAGAGGCTTGGTTTCCCAGTAGGCAGACTGATACTTATACCAGGGAATAGACGGCCACAGGTGATGAACAAGATGATAGTTCTGTCCTAGAATTAGCAGATTGAGGACCGAACTCGGATAAACCCGGGCATTTTTCCAGCGATTGCGCTCTTGGAACGGACGATGGGGCAAATAGTCGAAAAATAGCCCGAGGGCAATGCCCACGACGAAGGCGGGTAAAAACCAATAGGTCAAAACGTAATCAAAAAAGTTATAACGACAGGCCATAGTCACAATCGTGACTAAAAACAGACGGCTCAAAAACCACTCCAGTAGCTCGTACTTTCGCCAGAGTTGTCGCTTGAAAAAAAATACCTCGTGGTAGAAAAAGCGAACGGCAATCAGCCACAAAGGACCACCCGTAGACACAAAATGATCGGGATCGTTGCGGGGATCGTTGACGTGAGCATGATGCTGAAGATGAACCCGCGTAAACACGGGAAAAGCAAACCCCAGCATGAGGGCGCTACCGTGTCCTAAGACAGCATTAATGATGCGGTTGCTGTGTCCGCTGTTGTGGGACGCATCGTGAATGATCGTTCCTGCCATGTGCAGAGCCAGCACATTCGCGCTAAAGCAGCACCAGCCTAGCCAGCCCCACAGCCAGTAACCGCAGTGAGACAGCGCTAATAGCGCTAAGGCTACTAAAAACATCCACACGTTGACATTAAAGCCACCATGCGGTTTCAAAAACTCTCTTGGTGATGGGGGCAGTTGAACCGACTGCACGCTCATTGCTCCTTACTCTCTTTTGGGTAGTATACGCTACAAATAAAAAATGTTAAAGATTTGTAACAAGCTGACTCTGTTATGAATTGACGACAAACGGCTATGCGGGTAGAGACAGGCAACACGGCGCATCAACGCTCTAGCCCAACCGCTTCAGATAGCTTAGATAAGCCGCGTTCTTCTAGCTTAGTCATTAATCCCGCCAAAATTCGGGGCACGATCCAGGGTCCTTCATAAAACCACCCGGTGTAGATCTGGAGCAAGCTGGCTCCTGCTGTAATCTTCTCCCAGGCATCTTCGGCGGTAAAAATACCGCCGACCCCTACAATCGGTAGCTGCCCCTTCGTCTGCTGAGCAATGAAGCGAATTACTTCTGTAGACCGCTTGCTGAGGGGCGCACCGCTAATTCCTCCCGCTTCCTCAGCTAGCGGCTTGCCTGTCGATGGTAGCGTCTGAGTTTTGAGATGGTCCCGGCGGGTCGTTGTATTAATGGCAATGAGGCCAGCGAGGGCATAGGTTTGAGCTAAATCGATGATGGCGGTGATCGCCTCCCAGTCTAAATCTGGAGAAATCTTAATCAGCAGGGGTTTGCCGCCCTGTTCCTTCTGCAAAGCCGCTAGAATCGGATGAAGCTGCTCGGTAGCCTGGAGCGATCGCAGCCCGGGGGTATTGGGGGAACTGACGTTGATCACAAAGTAATCGGCCCACTCTTTAAGCAGGCGAAAGCTGCCCACGTAGTCAGCAGCAGCCTCATCGAGGGGAGTCGATTTGGACTTACACAGATTGATCCCCATTGGAATAGGACGCGGCGTTCTCTGCCAGGTTTCCTGAAGAGAGTTGGCAATCGCCGCCGCTCCTAAATTATTGGCTCCCATGCGGTTGAGGGCCGCTCGATCTGCCGCGAGGCGAAACAGGCGCGGACGCGGATTCCCCGGTTGAGCCTGTAGAGTCACCGCCCCCAGTTCAGCAAAGCCAAAGCCGAAGCTCGGCCAAATGCCAGCCGCGACACCATTTTTATCGAAGCCTGCTGCCAGCCCGACGGGGTTATTAAAAGCGAGTCCCCACAGATTTTGATGAAGGCGCTCGTCTTCTAAACAAAAAGACGCCTCGAACTGAGACCGCAGCCAGCGTCCCCAAGGACTCTGCGATCGCTCAATCGTGCTCAGAGTCTTGAGCATCTGCTGGTGAGCGGTTTCTGGATCGGCTCCGGCGACGGCAAAAAGAGCAGGATAGAGGGGGCGTGCTAGATCAAACATTATTTTTGTGGCATTCTCACACTGATGGCTAGCTAAAAGGGCTGAGAATCTCTCCCCAGCTCAAGGCTGTTGAAATAGAGCAGAAGCGTCTTGATGATTATTGTGACAAATCTACTGGCCCGATGGCATCAAAATGCGAGGAAAATGGCGAGCGGCGGCAGTGAACGCCAGCGATCGCCCTCATCTTTGTGTTAACACCCCCCAATTATTTCCGCTCCAAATTGATTAGACTACAGAAGTTACGATGTGTTTAGCACAGTCGTCAATGAGACCCTCAATTCAAACACTCCCCTCAGACGTTGTTCATTTAATTGCTGCTGGCGAGGTGATTGATTCTCTGGCCGCCGTTGTTCGGGAACTGGTGGAAAACTCTCTCGATGCCGGAGCGACGAGAATTACTGTGTCTCTCTACCCTGAACGATGGCGAGTACAGGTTGCCGATAATGGCCACGGCATAACCTTGACAGATTTACGTCTTTGTGCATCAGCCCACAGTACCAGCAAAATCCAGACCAGTGACGATCTGGGTCGCATTACCAGTCTTGGCTTTCGGGGAGAAGCGCTGCACAGTTTAACGCAGCTAGCGGATGTAGAAATCGTCAGCCGCAGCAGCGCCGACCCCACCGCTGGGTGGCGAATTCTTTATCAGGGTGGTCACCTAGTAGCAGAAGCAACGGCGGCGATCGCCCCTGGAACCATTGTCACAGTTTCCGAGCTGTTTGGGAACTGGGCGGCCCGTCGTCAAGGTTTACCTCCGCTATCACAGCAGCTTAAAGCAGTCCAAAACCTAATTGGGCAAATAGCCCTCTGCCATCCCCACGTTACTTGGCAGGTATGGCAAAACGAACGGCTGTGGTTTAAAATCAGTCCGGGTACAGCTCAGCAAGTGCTGCCTCAGCTCCTTTCCTCTGTTCGTTCCGGCGATTTGCAGGAGCTACAGCTAGCAGCTAGTCCCAACGGCACACAAAGCGAGGAGGCGATGGGTAAAATCGAGCTAGTCGTTGGTTTACCCGATCGCTGTCACCGCCGCCGTTTAGACTGGGTACGGGTAGCGGTGAACGGTCGCGTTGTGCGCTCGCAGCCCCTCGAACAAACTATTGTCGGCGCGTTTACTAAAACCCTCCCCCGTGATCGCTATCCGGTATGTTTCCTTCATCTGAAGATTTCTCCAAACCAAATAGACTGGAATCGCCACCCGGCCAAAACAGAAATTTATCTGCACTCAATGCCGCACTGGCAAGAGCAAGTGACTCACGCTATTGAACAGGCTCTGCGCCTAACTCCGGCTAGTTTGCCTGCGGCAGTTCACAATCGTCGTATTGGCAAACTGCTGCAGGCCTCCGAGAAACGAGGCGCGTATCGACTCACCCCCGAACGTCAGCAGCCCTCTCAACAGACTCCTCTGAATTTGATCGAGCTACGGGCCGTTGCCCAAGTTCGCCAAACCTATATTGTCGCCGAGTATGCGGATGGGCTATGGCTGGTTGAGCAGCATATTGCCCACGAAAGAGTTTTGTACGAACAGCTTCAAGCGTCCTGGACCCTCACTCCTCTAGAAACTCCCATTGTGTTAGCCCAGCTAACGACCGCTCAGCGAGAACAGCTTGAGCGCCTTGGTCTTGCGGTGGAACCCTTTGGAGAAGAGCTATGGGCCGTTCGGTCTGCCCCAGAACTGCTCGTCAAACGAGACGATTGTGCTGATGCTTTAATCGAACTCAGTTTAGGCGGCGACGTCCAGTCTGCTCAAGTGGCAACTGCCTGTCGCAGCGCTATTCGTAACGGAACCCCTTTAGATTTGGCTCAGATGCAAACTCTTTTAGATCAGTGGCAAAATACCCGCACTCCTCACACCTGTCCCCACGGACGACCAATTTATATGCCCCTAGAAGAAACGTCACTAGCTCGCTTTTTTCGTCGTCACTGGGTCATTGGAAAAAGTCACGGTATTTGAGTAAAGAGAGGACTTGTGTCCTTAAAGAACGTTTCGTTGATTAAATTTCAGTAGCTTTCTCTCTATTTGAACGATGAATCAGTCTGCCTTAATCAAACAGCTTCAGGCTCAGGGGATTACCCACGAAAATTTTCAGCCCTACGGTCAGTTGATTACTCCGACTGAAGACGCTAAGCCTTTCGACGAAACCGACGCTCAGCTTCATCTAAGCAGTGGAATTCCTCGCTTCTACATCATGCGCTTGCGCAAACGCGGACGCAAGTTTCATCGCATTACTCGTCACGTCCAGTGTACGCAGTGTTTAGGCGCTCTAGCAGGCAAAGATTGGCTCATGGCCGTTGCGCCTCCTGCCGATTCAGAACAACCAGCCATAGAAGACATTACCGCCTTTGAGATTCCCGGTAACTGTTTTATCAAGCTAGCCGTTGGCACTTGGCATGCTGGTCCTTATTTCGACCACGATATTGTTGATTTCTACAATCTAGAACTGAGCGATACAAACGTCGTCGATCATTTCACCCACGATTTCCTCAACAGCCACAGCTTAGAATTTGCCATCGTTTAACCCCTGCAAAAAACCGCTCAATCTCTTCAACAATAAGGAACAAATTTGTAGAGAGTTAACCAGAAAACCTTTCCCCTTTCCCCCTGACCCTTTTCCCGATTTCCAGCCAGTCTGAACTCTACTACTAATCTATAGACTCTAATCGTGAGGCGGTAATTCTAGCGGGATTGCTCCCAATAATCCTTTGCGAAAATCGTTGAGTAATTGAACGGCGGCTCGTTCAACGTCGCCTTGATAGCGTTGGGTTCCTAAAGCATGAACATACTCTGCCCCGTTCATCAGGCCAAGTTCTAAGCTATAGCGAGTGAGCACCGGCTCAAAGTCCAGCTCGACCAGAAGATCCACCAAGGCAGTGGCGACGAGCTGATTGTCGTAGGCGGCTTCACCAATATCTTCACAGATAGCGAGCTTAACGGCATCTTTTTGATTATCTAACTTAACAGGAATGACCCCCGGAGCATCGAGAAGCTCAATTTCCTCAGAAATCCGCACCCACCGAAGCTGGCGAGTAACCCCGGCACGACGAGCGCTCGTCACTGCTTTACGCCCCAGCAGCCGATTAATCAGGGCAGATTTACCGACGTTGGGGAATCCAATCACCACCGCCCGCACTGGACGAGGACGCATCCCGCGATCGCGCCGCCGTTGATTCATTTCTACTCCGGCTGATTGCGCCGCTTGACTGACCGCCTTAATTCCTTTACCCTGTTTTGAATTGGTAAAATAAGGAGACTCTCCTTGCCTATCGAACCACTCTTGCCACTGAGAGCGCACAGAGTCGCTGATCATGTCCATGCGATTCAGAATTAAAACTCTCGGTTTGCTCCCAATCCACTGCAGAACGTGAGGATGATGAGAGGCTAGGGGAATCCTGGCATCTAATACCTCTAGCACAACGTCTACACGCTTGAGCTGCTCTTTAAGCTGCCGCTCAGCTTTGGCAATATGACCGGGATACCATTGAATAGAAGGAGTTGACATCGGTAAAGAGAGGAAAAAGTAACACCCAATCTCTGTGTCTTCTGGGGGAAGCCCGGAAAGGCTACTCTACCGGAACTACTGACCTTCTCCAGTGTACAGTGCTTATGTCCCTCTCTCTTTTCCAGGGCCATCATGCTGTCTGCCAGCACGGGTGTGTTTCTTCACTAGCCAACCTGATGCTTTATGATGTCTCTCCCCACCAATCCTGCATTGAACTACCGTGCAGAATGCGCTTTACTAGAGCAACTTGCTCGGACTGCAATTTTTCAGACCAAGCAGTGGCTATCGAATTAGAGCCAGATGAGCTTTGAAAAACTTGTTTTTCAATGTCCTCTGTCCAGGGCAGACAACATTTTTCATAAAGATTCCGGACGACGGTTAGTGGGTCGGCAACCAAATTTTCGTAGATAATCCTTAAGTAGTTAGATTGTCCTTCTCCAGCCGCATGAATTGTTTCTGCGGCGTAACGCCAGTACCACAATTCTGATTCTTCTACAGACATATCGCCGATGTCTTTGAACAGTGCCGCCCATTGTGGCTCTCTCTGGGCCACCTGCCGGAGACGTTCTTGATTAGCTTGTTCGACTGCCTCCGGTTCCTGAGTTTTTAAATACCGATTTTGCCAAGAGTTCAAAAAACCTCCTGGATGACGCACAATGTGAATCACGAGGATTTCTGGCTGATTTAGCAGTACCCACTCTGCCCATCCTGGAACTTGATTGAGCTTCAAAACCGTTGCTGCTTGCCTCAGTGCAGACGGATTAGCCAGCCATCGAGGGGCTATCCACTCCGATTGTCCCCATCCAGGCATAATGAGGGCAAAGAGCTGACGCAGCCTAGACTTACTGATTAAATACCCCCCTCCCAGCCGACGCACTGGCTCGTACAAATGAAACTTGGGATGAACGCCAATGCGATCTCGCTCTCCCATGCTTAGCGAAGTCAGAGTGAGGGCCTGCTCCCACCGCTTAGCAAAATCTTCTCCTAGCGGCTGTTTGGTAACCGGAGACGGTAGCTTAGCTAGTGGAGAAGACGATAATTTATCCGGCTCGTTGCGACAGTGAGTTCTGGGACTGATATCTAGTAGATCGAGCAACCAATTTGTCCCCGAGCGTCCTTGTCCAACAATGAGAATATCATCAAACGTACGTGTATGCATCATGACGATTGCTTCCGCTTTGTCGGCTTAAACTGGCTGTACAGCACTTCAATATTAAGGGCAAGCTTTATTCAACTAACGAGAAAATATCAGCGACGGTTGTCTGTTGGTCATTTTAGTCAGACAGTATCATAACAACTCTCAGGCGGTGCCGTTCGACCTCAACTGTTTTTGTCGCCTAATATATCACGATTCTTGCTGATAAATTTCTTCGGCAAGGCGCTTGAGTCGTCGGAGTTGAGCTTTCATGTCGCTTTTGGTCCAAGTGGCAGCAAAGGTGTTGAATCCCCAATTAATTAATGGATTGGGAATTTTAAACTCAAACCGATTGAGTAGATGAGTTCCCTTGATATTCGGCTGACACTCCCAGCGATCGCGTCCTTGAAAGAATCCCTCGAATCCCCACACGACCAACCCCGGCTCTCGCTTGAGAATGATACTCTCCAAAGTCGGTTCAATCCAAGGAATTTGAATCACAAAGCGACTGCGACTGCCAACGGTCGTCCTCCATTCTCCTACCGGATCGCAGCGCAGGGCAGGATTCAACCACCGATGCATTAAACTTTGGTCAGTAATACAGTGCTCAACGGTTGTAGCACTGGCATGAATCTGAATAGATTGCTCAAAAACTTGATAAGATGACATCTCCAATAGAACGTCGAGGAGTAAATTAGCTAATATTTTAAATTTCTTATTTACTATTCTTAACACAAATTCAAAAGCGCTTAGCGCCATAGCTACCGGCTTAGTGAAGACGCCTCTCCCAGGTAAAACAGGTTAGATAGGGGTCTTTTTACTCAATCTGTTAGCTAAGTTGATTAGGATTTGGTTAAGAAACTCAGCTAAATCACCTATTTTTGTGGCTTAAATCTTTATTAAGATAGAGGCCAACAGAGCGATTTTTACTTACCCTAGGCTACGACTTTCTTGGCTAGCTTGAGCAAAATAATTCCACCGCGAAAAACACGAAGAGTGGAGGAGTGCAATGGTAACATCTACACGCAACAAAATGGCGTCATCCAAACTGAGCTCGCCTCCTCGCAGGCTTAGCCATCGCTGATGGCAGCAAGAAAAGTTTGGAGACTGAAAACCGCTACAGGTTTGAGCCGTTTGTTGATTAAATTAGAGGTAAATTCAACAAGATTATGAATGATTGGCAAATCAAAATATTAAGCGGTGGTATATCATCACTGCCAATAGTCCTAGCCCAGGAGGCAGTCCCGGATGCCCAGAATATTCCTGAACCAGGCCCTGGATTTTTTCAGGAATTAGGGCGCAACCTGACGGGCTTCCTGCCGACAATTATCGCGGCGATCGTGATTCTGGTGGTCGGCATTATTATTGCCTACATCGTCAAGGCGATCGTCCGGGGAATTTTAAACAGTACGAACATTGATAATCGCATTGCTAACTGGATATCTGGACGACCAGATACAGACGCACCGAAGGTAGAAGACTGGATCTCCAGTGCCTTCTTCTGGCTCGTCGTTATCTTAACGATTGTTGCGGTTCTCCAGACCCTCCAGCTCGATGCGGTTACTCAGCCGATTAACGATTTCCTGAGTGGCGTGATCGGTTTCTTGCCTAACATCGTGGGCGCGTTAATTCTGCTTGGAGTGGCGTGGCTACTAGCAACGGTTGTCAAGCTGGTGGTGACTCGTGCCCTTAAAGCCTTTGGACTAGATGAACGTTTGGGTCAGCAAATGGAAGACCCCGAAACAGCAACCGGAACGACCAGAACCACGGGGACGACAGTCAGTTCAACCACGACAACGCGGTTTGCCGATGAGAGTTCCTCGACTGAATCAACCGGAACAACCGCTAGAACGAGCGATCGCCCTTCGGCCAGCAACCAGTTTTCTTTAAGCGAAACCATCGGCAACGCACTGTACTGGTTTATCTTCTTACTGTTTCTTCCCTCCATTCTCAGCACTCTCGGTTTAGAAGGGACGTTAGCCCCGGTTCAGGAGCTATTAAACGAGATTCTGGCAATTCTGCCCAATATTTTGGCAGCGATCGTCATCGCTGGTGCCGGTTGGCTGGTTGCTCAAATTGTCCGCCGCATCGTTACGAATTTGCTCGCTGCCGCTGGCACGGATCGCCTCGGAGCCCGATTTGGCTTCAGTACTCGACCGGGCAATCAGTCTCTGTCCTGGCTGCTGGGAACCATTGTTTTCGTGCTCATTCTGATTCCCACCGCGATCGCCGCGCTCCAGGCTCTTCAAATCGAGGCGATTTCTGAACCAGCGATCGCCATGCTCAACGAGATTCTCAACTTCCTCCCCAACCTATTTGCGGCAGCGGTGATTCTGGCCTTGGCCTACGTCGCCGGGCATTTTGTTTCTGAGCTGTTGACCAACATCCTCACGAGCGTAGGCTTTAACCGCGTTTTCCAGTGGCTCGGGTTTCCGACCCGTCCCGCTAGTACCACTCCTCCTCAGCCTCCCCCGGCGACTGCCCCAGAAATGGCAGATCCCACATCCCCACGACCCACACCGTCGGTTCCCAGCCGCTCTCCTTCAGAATTAGTAGGCATTATTGCTTGGGTCGGCATCGTGCTGTTTGGCACCCTGGCGGCAGTTAATATCATTGATATTCCAGCGCTGACGGCCCTCGTGAGCGGTATTGTGTTAATCTCCGGTCAAATCCTGGCCGGCTTAATCGTCTTTGCCATTGGTCTCTACCTAGCGAATCTTGCCTTTAATCTCATCATCAGCTCTGGTTCTCGGCAGTCACGGATTTTAGCTCAGACGGCGCGCATTGCGATCATTGCTTTAGTGTCCGCGATGGCGCTCCAGCAGATGGGGATTGCTAGCAATATTGTCAACCTCGCCTTCGGCCTGCTCTTTGGCGCAGTGGCCGTAGCGATCGCTCTGGCCTTTGGCCTAGGCAGTCGAGATATTGCGGCTAACCAGGTGCGGGAATGGCTAGACTCATTTAAAAGACAACCATAAACGGCTCTAAGCTCTCAATCAAAGTTCTTTCGTGCTCCCTCTTGGGAGCATTTTTTGTGGCCTAGTGAAGCATCAAAATTAAAGGAAAGGTTCTCTGAAGAGGCCATCCTAATAGCAATATTCCGCCACTCACATCAACTGGTAACCAAGCCTGATTTGCTGTCAAAGAGATAGGCGGTTATAGACGGTTGATGTAGCATAAGCAAAAAGCAGATCAGCAAACTCGCTTAGTGCCAACGAGTCACTCTTGTTGACGATAACGCGTCCTGTCTCTTAGCTCAGAAAGCTCCTAAACACCAGTAATCTGATTTTTCTTTATGCCTCATCCTCTTTACGTTGCTTTTATTTGGCATCAGCACCAGCCCCTGTATAAATCCCGAGAGCCTCGTTTCGATCGGTCCGGACAGTATCGCCTTCCTTGGGTCCGGCTCCACGGCACTAAGGATTACCTGGATCTAATCCTGATTCTAGAACGCTATCCAAAACTGCATCAAACCGTCAATTTAGTGCCATCACTGATTCTCCAGCTCGAAGACTACGCAAACGGAACAGCGATCGATCCCTACCTCGCCTTGGCGCTGACCCCAGACGAGCAGCTCAACCACGAGCAAAGGCAGTATATCGTCGAACATTTTTTTGACGGACACCACCGCACCTTAATCGATCCCCATCCTCGCTATGCCGAGCTGTATCGTCACCGTCAGGAACGAGGACGCCCCTGGTGCTTGGAAAACTGGTCCCTTCAAGACTACAGCGACCTGCTGGCCTGGCACAATCTCGCCTGGATCGATCCCCTCTTTTGGGATGACCCCGACATCGAAGGCTGGCTCAGACAGGGCCGGAACTTTAGCTTGAGCGATCGCCAGCGCATCTACTCCAAACAGCGAGAGATTATTGGCCGCATCCTGCCTCAGCACCGCCGGATGCAGGAAACCGGACAGCTAGAAGTAACCACCACTCCCTACACGCATCCGATTTTGCCGCTGCTGGCAGACACGAACTCTGGTCGCGTCGCCGTTCCCGGGATGCCGCTCCCCCAGCATCGCTTTCAGTGGCCAGAAGATATTCCTCGGCATCTCCGCAAAGCCTGGGATGTGTATATCGAGCGATTTGGTCGAGAACCTCGCGGGCTGTGGCCCTCAGAACAGTCAGTCAGCCCCGCTATCTTACCCGACATTGCTAAAGCTGGGTTTCAATGGATTTGCTCGGATGAGGCCATTTTGGGCTGGAGCCTCCGCCACTTTTTTCATCGAGATGAAGTTGGCAATGTCTACGAACCAGAACTCCTTTATCGTCCCTATCGGTTGGAAACGCCCCACGGCGACCTAGCAATCGTCTTCCGCGATCATCGCTTGTCAGACTTGATTGGGTTTACCTACGGCTCAATGGACGCTCACCACGCTGCCTCCGATCTTATCGGACACCTAGAGGCTATCTCTCGCTCCTTAAAGCAGCGTCAGGGCAAACCGGGGGCTCTAGAACAGCCTGGGTTAGTCACCATTGCCCTCGATGGCGAGAACTGCTGGGAATTTTACCAGCAAGATGGCCTGCCCTTTCTCGAGGCTTTGTACTCTCGCTTAAGCGCCCACACAGGAATTCAATTAGTGACCGTCGCCGAATTTTTGCAGCAGTTTCCAGCCACAGAAACCATTTCCTCCGAAACCCTCCACAGCGGTTCTTGGGTGGACGGCAGCTTCACGACCTGGATCGGCGATCCGGCTAAAAACCGCGCCTGGGATCTGTTAGCTGAAGCCAGAGCGGTCTTAGCCCAGCATCCTGAAGCCACGGAGGAAAATAACCCAGAAGTGTGGGAGGCTCTGGATGCCGCCGAAGGCTCTGACTGGTTTTGGTGGTTTGGAGAAGGACATTCTTCTAACCAAGATGCCATGTTCGATCAGCTCTTTCGCGAACATCTTAGCGCTATATACCGCGCTCTCAATGAGCCAGTGCCCGCTCATCTGCGACAGCCGATTGAAGCTCACGAACACAAAGGCAGTCTACACCCCCAAAGCTTTATTCATCCAGTCATTAACGGCATCGGAGATGAACAAGACTGGGACAAAGCTGGTCGCATCGAAATTGGCGGTGCGAGAGGAACGATGCACCGCAGCAGCACCATTCAGCGACTGTTTTACGGCCTCGATCACCTTAACTTTTACCTCCGTTTAGATTTTAAAGCTGGAGTCCAGCCCGGTATTAATCTCCCCACTGAACTTCATTTGCTGTGGTATTACTCGGGCGTTACCGGACACAATAGCCCAATTCCGCTAGCAGCGATTCCTAAACAAGCACCGTTGAACTATCTGTTTCGTCATCACCTAGGAATTAACTTGCTCACTGAAGCCATTTGGTTTGAAGAAGCGACAGAGAATTTTGCTTGGCACTCCAGAGCCAGCCGAGCGGAAGTCGCGTTCAACGAGTGTCTAGAATTAGCAGTGCCTTGGGCGGATTTGCACGTCGAGCCAGATTCTCAGCTCAACATGATTGCCATCTTGGCAGATGAAGGAGAGTTTCGCAGCTTTTTGCCTGAAGATCAGCTAGTTGTCTTACAAGCCCCGTAATCTCTGGCCCTGCCAAAGCCTCGACTGAGTAGAATAAACTGAAGGGGATCCGCTGCGGGCGAGCAAGGGAAACTGGGTTCTTCGGGACGGGGAAGAGGAAAAACAACGACAACTTGTCTCTGCTCCTAGCCTGCTAAAATTTCAACCTTGTCTCGACCGCTGTTTGTTTACTATCCCTAGCTCCTTAGAATCTTTAAAAACGGCTTTAAATAATGATGGATCTGATTACTCTTCAGAATGTCCTCGACAACACATCTTTTTTGGTGCTGTTCGTGACCATGCTGGTTTACTGGGGAGGCGCGGTTTTTTCCAACCTGCCTGCCTTATCAGCGCTAGGAACCGCTGGCATGGCGATCGCCAACCTCAGTATCGCTACCCTGCTGGGGGCTCGCTGGCTGGAGGCGGGTTACTTTCCGCTCAGCAATCTCTATGAATCTCTCTTCTTCCTCACCTGGGGCATCACGGCAGTCCACCTAATAGCGGAAAACGTGAGTCGCAGTCGCTTGGTTGGCGTGGTGACCGCTCCTGTCGCTATGGGCATTACCGCTTTCGCCGCGCTCTCTCTCCCCGCCGAAATGCAGTCTGCTGCTCCCCTCGTGCCGGCTCTCAAGTCAAACTGGCTGATGATGCACGTCAGCGTGATGATGCTCAGCTATGCGGCTCTGATGGTGGGAGCGCTGCTGGCGATCGCTTTTTTAGTCGTGACTCGCGGTCAGTCCGTCGAGCTTAAAGGTAGTTCAGTCGGCACGGGAAGCTACCGCAGCTCGGAGTTTATCAAGCTGCGTCATCAATCCCCCAGCAATGCCTATACCCTCGCCGAGGCCAGCACCAGCGGAGCCGGAACCGCCGTCATGGAGAAAGCTCCGCCCGAGCCTCCTCTGTCTCCCCAGCGCCTTAGCCTAGCCGATACTCTCGACAATCTTAGCTATCGCACGATCGGTTTAGGCTTTCCCCTCCTCACCATCGGCATTATCGCTGGAGCCGTGTGGGCCAATGAAGCGTGGGGATCCTACTGGAGTTGGGATCCCAAGGAGACCTGGGCACTGATCACGTGGCTTGTCTTTGCGGCCTATCTTCATGCTCGCATCACCCGCGGCTGGCAAGGACGTAAGCCAGCCATCCTCGCCGCCAGCGGCTTCGTTGTCGTCTGGATTTGCTACCTAGGAGTTAACCTGCTCGGCAAAGGACTGCATTCCTACGGCTGGTTCTTCTAGCGCCGCAGGGAAGCGCCAGAGGCGCAGGGAAAAGGGACAGTTTCCCCCTTCCCCTTTCCCCGTCCCAACCGGGACAATTTCCCCGTCGCGGAGCGACCGATGACTTGGACTTTACTCCACGCGCGATTGCATCAAACCCTGCGTCAGCGACACCTGTTGGCGCGGGGGAGTCGAGCGTTAGTCGCCGTCTCCGGCGGGCAGGATTCCCTGTGCTTGCTGAAGCTGCTGCTGGATCTTCAGCCTCAGTGGAACTGGCATTTGGCGATCGCTCACTGCAACCATCGCTGGTCTGTCGATGCTGGACTGGCAGAATGGGTGCAGCAGATTGCCCAGCAGTGGCAGCTTCCTTTCTATCTGGCCGCCGAATCTGTAGCGGAAACCGAAGCTGCGGCGCGGGAATGGCGCTATCAGGCTTTGGCTCAGCTTGCCGCTGACAATGGCTTTGCGGCGGTGGTAACGGGCCACACCAAAAGCGATCGCGCTGAGACGCTATTGTATAATCTGGTTCGCGGCTCAGGGGCTGACGGGCTTCAGGCGCTTACCTGGCAGCGATCGCTGACCGAGCAAGTCATTGTGGTTCGTCCGCTGTTGACGGTTTCGAGGACCGAAACCCTGGAATTTTGTCGGCAGTTTCAGCTTCCCGTTTGGGAAGATGCCGCCAATCAAAATTTGAAGTACGCTCGCAACCGCATTCGCGCTGAGCTTCTGCCGTACCTCCAGCGCCATTTCAATCCGCAAGTGGAAACGGCGCTCGCTCAGACTGCAGAACTCCTGCGCGCCGACGTGGAATATTTAGAAACAACCGCTCAAGCGCTTCTTCAGCAGGTGCGATCGCCACTCGGCCTGAATCGATTGCGCCTGCGGGATGTGCCCCTTGCGCTACAGCGTCGCGTCGTGCGGCAGTTTTTACACCAGGTTCTTCCCCAAGCGCCCAACTTTGAAGAGATCGAAAGCGTCACTAATCTGATTCAGGCTCCTAACCGCACCCGCACCTCATCTTTAAGCGGCGGTGCGAGCGCCGAAGCCCAGGGTGACTGGATTATTTTCAATCAACAATTAACAGTCAACAATAAGCAGAGTGACCGTTGACTTAACTCTAACGATCAACTAGTCACTGTTAACTGGCTGAGGATCTGCTCAGCAATTTGCTGTCGCTCGTTATGCTGGACGGGAGCTAGATTTTGCTGTATGTCCTCTAGCTTCTGTCGCAGTTTGTTGAGGTCGTTTTGTAGAGGGTCTAAACTTTCGAAAACTTCGATCCGGGATTGTAGACGGGCTGTTTCAGTCTGTCCTTGCTGCCACGCTTCTTCTAGGTGCTGTCGCTCGTGTTCTTGGTCCTGGTGCTGTTGGCTTTGCTGCTGAACCTGTTCCTGGAGGTGTGCTAGGCTCGCGCTGATTTGCTCGACATTCGCCGCTAAGCTTTGCTGGTCTTCTTGCAGGAGGTGTCGCTGAGTTTCAATGTGTCGCAAAACGGGTTGGAAATCAACCGGAGATTCCTCAACGACTCCTTGACGACGGTGCAAAATTCGCTGGTGCTGAAGAAAAAATTCCTGTCGCTCGCGTAAATTGCGGCGCTGACCGAGGAGAGTTTCATCGAGCATTCTCTTGCGCTCTTTCTCGTCCTTGAGTTCTGCTGCTATTTGGCTCCGTTCGTCATCGTGGGCGTTGTTGAGTTTTTCCTGTAATTCTTGAATCGCCTGGAACTGATAGGTGACCTCTTCCTCTTGGTCTTTGACAAAACCGATCAGCTTCTCGAGATCCTGCCGCAGCTCCTCCACTTTGCCCTGTAGCTCTGCGAGCGGCATCTTTTCTAGGGCATCGGTATCGACTGGGTGAGCCGATAACACCGCTCCCGACTCCACCGCTAAACAGGCTACGAGTTCCTCAATTTCTTCGAGTTTCCAGCGGTACCGATCGAGACGTTCGGCAAGCTCTTGCTGGCTGCTGTACCAGAGTTGCTGTTCGTGAAGGTGGTGCTGGCTTTGGGCTAAAGAGTCGGCTGTTGAGCAGAGTGCCGCTACGTGATCGCTTAACGCCTGCGCCTGCTGCTCCAGCTCGGTTTGTCGTTGGGCAATTTCCGTTCGCTGCCGTTCGAGCTGCTGCCGAGAGTCATCGAGGAAACTCTGCTGATGATCAACCGCAGCCAACGCTAACTGAAGCTGTTCTTGGACTAAGTTTGAGTCTATGTCAACCCGCGATAAGCGCGAGACCAGCTCCTGCATGTTCCGACTCTGCTCAGCATCGAAAACGATCTGCTCGGCTAGCTCTTGCTCCGACCGTTTGTACTGCTCGTTGAGTTGCCGCCGTGCTTCTTCAATATCTTGTCGCTGCTTTTGCAGGGGGCCAAATTCTTCTTCCATGCGTTCGAGCTGTTCGAGCCGCGATTCTAATTCATGCTCGCGACGCGCTAGTTCTTGGCTTTGATACGTTAAGGACTGTTTCCACTGCTCAATTTCCTGGTCTTGGTCTTTTGATTTTTCTGATAGCCGAGAAAACTTTTGTAACAAGCTCACGATTTTTGCTCCGGCTGGTTCTGGCGTTCCCTGAATCTGCCGATTTGGGCTGAGGTTAACCATCAGTAACGCTCCTTCTCCCACCTGATTGACAGATTCACAGCTAATCGTTTCTCCTTGCGTCACGGCACTCCATGACTGATCGTTCCGCTGAAACGCCAGCAATTTTAGCTCTGTCTTAACGCCGCCGATTAAGCCTTTATTTTGCTTTTTTACTTCTGCAAGATATAGCACTGCAATTGTTCCTTTCTCTGGTGTTTGGCTAAACCCAACACTGCTTTAATTGTTTAAATCAGAAAATTTAAATCGATTTGAGTTACCGCTTCAATTGGAGTTAAGCAACTTTACAGAGTTACTGGCTCGCTTGAGGTCACAATACATGGAATTGGCTACAGACTGAGAGAGTACCAGGTTGCTTCTCTTCGCCAAGCACTTAAAAACATTTTCGATGAGCAACGGATTCAGCCGCTTCTGTGAGTTTGCGCTTTGGCAAACTCACAGAAGGGCAGATAACCGTTAGTACTCCCAAGATAACCACTTCCCTCGCATCTGCCAAGTCTTGAATCTATACCTATAGATGGAGAACTGACGAATTAAAATTAGCTCAGCTTATTAAATCTTAAACTTAAGTTAATTTGCTAGTCGCCTGCAAGATTCAGATGCCAATGCGGGAAGACTAGTTAACAGGTAGATTGTCAATTAAATAATGCCAAAGTCTCAGTGAACCAGTTATGACTGCAATCGTCAGCAAGAACAATAGTGCCTGATTAACTGTCAGGCCAACGTCAGGCTGTATCCGTATTTTGATTGAGTTAATTTCTCGTATTTGTAGAAGTAAACTCAGGCCAATACCGTAGTTCTACGGTGTTAATTTAGGTCGGTAATTGAGTAAAAAACTGTTGTTTATCAGCAGACGACGGTCAGCTAATTGAAAGCCAACTCGACATCAATAATGTGCAATCGAGCAGCGTAGGATGCCAACAATGAGCAAAATACTAATCGTAGAAGATAGCGTAACACAGCGAGAAATTATTTCCGATTTTCTCCAAAATAATGGATTAGAAGTAGTCATGGCCAAAGATGGGGTAGAAGCTTTAGACTATCTGCAAAACTGCAGTCCCGACCTCGTGGTTCTAGACGTGGTGATGCCGCGCATGAACGGGTATGAAGTTTGCCGTAATCTTAAGTCGAATCCTCAAACCAAGGGCGTCCCCGTCATTATGTGTTCGTCGAAGAAAGAAGAGTTTGATCGCTACTGGGGCATGAGACAGGGAGCTGACGCTTACTTGATTAAGCCGTTTAAACCAGCAGACTTCCTGAGCACCATCGAAAAGCTACTGAACCCTTAAGCCAATAAGCGAGCGGTCTTCGGAAATAACTGGCGAGAGTGAACGAAGACTGCGCCGCTTCACCATCAACAACGAACAGATAACTATGGCCTCTCAACCAGATTTACTAACAGAAACGCCAGAAATTCAGGAACTAGAAGCGCCAGTCGGCGAGCTTCACTTACGTTTTTTCTTACCCTCAGATAGCGAATTTGCTTTAGGGGCAACAGGGATTACAGAAGTAATGCAGCAAGCTACCGACCGCATTACGCCCATTCCCAATGCTTCTTCTCTGCTACTCGGCACGATTAATCTTCGCGGTCAAGTCATTTGGGTTGCCGACCTTGCAAAGCTTCTCGGAGACTCTACTCCTTATCAACTTGAAGCAGAAATTCCCGTAATTGCGATCGAGGACCAAGACACGATCCTGGGGCTAGCGATCGCGCAGCTCGGGGAAATGGAGTGGCTAGATCCCCAACAGCTACAATCTCCCACAGAGATTTCCCAGGAGTTGGCTCCCTACATTCAGGGAGAATGGAGCCTGGCAGAGAAACCGCTCCGACTGCTCGATCACCGAGCCATTCTTCGCTCGGAACAGTGGTCGCGATAGGCAATGGGGAAGCTCAGTGAACAGGAACCAGTGACCAATATGATTTGACTGCTTAATTTATTGAATCAACTTATCAATTACTAGATGCGATCGCATGGCCGGGAGAGAGCTAATGACATCAGTGACAGACTACGAACAAACATACGAACAGGCGAAACTCGCTTACTTACAGGGGAATTTTGCAGAGGCAGCGACCATTGTTGACCAGCTAGTTCAAGAGTATGCCGAAGACCCCGCTCTCCTCCTGCTGCGAGGACATATCTATAGTTACGGGTTTCAACAGTACAACCTAGCGCAAGAGCAATACCGCGCTGTTCTCGAACTGACAGAACAGCCAGAGCTAGTGTCGTTTGCTCAAAAAGGGATCGAACAAATTCAAGAGTGGGAGAGCGAACCCAGTCCGGTAACGAATACGGCTCCTGAACCCGAGCCTCAGTCCTTGTCCGCTCCAGACGAGCCGCTACCGGAAGAAGAAGCGGAATGGTTAGACGAGTCTGAGCAACCCTCTTCAGAGCCCTCTTCAGTCGTTGAAGAGTCGCTCAATCCCTTCGCCAGCGCCGACACTGAAATCTATCAGAGCGCAGACCAGCAAGCTTCTGATGCCTTTTTTGACAGCCATGATGACAGCGACGATCCCGATGCCCTAGAAAGTGAGGAAACGACGTTTATCTTTGCTCATCAAGCTAAATCTGAACAGACCAGTCCAGAGTTGTCTCCCCCTACCGAGCATCCCACAGCACTAGACGACAACCTCAGTGCCTTCCAGGAACTCGAACTCGATGAACTGGATGATGGTGTCGAGAGTCCTTTTCAAGATGAATTAGAAGACACGGCCATTCAAGAAGAGAGAGCAGCCGATGCTGGTCATGCCCGGGAAGACCTGGAGCCATCACCTGCCACCAGCATATTTGATAGCCCTGTTATCCCGACACATCCAGAGAACGGAACGACTGTCGATGAACCTAGCTTTGGCAGCCTGTCTCCTTTAGCGAATCCGGCTGACAGCAGCGCAGTTGCCTCAGAGGAAGAGAACTCTGAACTGCTGGTGCCGACGGCCACCCCAGGGCAATTGCGCTCTCCCATGAGAAACTTTTCGTTTCAAACCAAGCAATGGCTCATTGCGGGAGCAGCAGGTCTCACTTCGGCGATCGCTGTGGGTCTTGTTGGCCTCATTAGCGGCACTGACTCCCAAAACCCAACGCCAAGAACAACGGGAATGATGGCTTTAGTTGGGGGAACAGCTACCTTGGGAACTACCCTGCTGCTGGGACAGCTAACGGCCCAACAGGTCAGACGCTCCACCAGAAATTTGCAGGCTCAATTTGATGCTGTCAACCAGGGAAATTTTAATGTTCAGGCCACCATTTACTCCGCCGATGAACTCGGACAGCTGGCGGCGGGATTTAACCAGATGACGCAGGTGATTCGGGCGACCACGCAAGAAGCTAAACAGCGGGCCGAAGAAACCGAAAAAGCCAGAGAAGACCTTCAGCGTCAGGTAATTCGGTTGCTGGACGATGTAGAAGGAGCAGCCCGAGGAGACTTAACCGTTCAAGCAGCCGTCAGCGCCGACGTTTTGGGAGCCGTTGCGGATGCCTTTAACCTGACAATTCAGAGCCTGCGGGAAATTGTGCAGCAGGTTAAACAAGCAGCACAGCAGGTCAACAAAGGCTCTACCGACAGCGAATCTTTTGCTCGCAATCAGTCCTCCGACGCGCTCAGAATGGCCGAGGAACTCGCCGTCACGCTCAACTCGGTGCAGATGATGACAGATTCGATCGAGCGGGTGGCCGACAATGCCCGGGAAGCCGAGGAAGTGGCGCGTTCCTCATCAGCCACTGCTCTTAAAGGAGGACAGGCAGTCGAGCGGACTGTTTCCGGCATTCTCCAAATTCGCGAAACAGTGTCAGAAACGGCTCGCAAGGTTAAACGCCTCGCCGAAGCCTCCCAAGAAATTTCTAAAATCGTCGCCTTGATCTCTCAGATTGCCTCGCGTACTAATTTACTAGCCATGAACGCGTCCATTCAGGCAGCTAGAGCCGGAGAATCTGGACGCGGCTTTGCGGTTGTTGCCGATGAAGTTCGTCAGCTTGCTGACCGAGCGGCCAAAGCCCTCAAGGAAATTGAGCAGATCGTTCTCCAGATCCAGAGCGAAACGGGAGGAGTGATGACGGCGATGGAGGAGGGCATTCAGCAGGTGATTGATGTGACCGATAGAGCCGAACAGGCCAAAGAGTCTCTCGAAGATATTATTCAAGTTTCTAATCATATTGATGCCCTCGTTCGCTCGATTACGGCAGATACCGTCGAACAGCGAGAAAACTCCCGCGCCGTGGCTCAGGTCATGCAGTCAGTCGAGTTAACGGCTCAAGAAACGTCGCAGGAGTCTCAGCGGGTTGCTGGTTCTCTCCAGAGCCTAGTGAGCATCTCCCACAATCTGCTCAACTCTGTAGAACGCTTTCGGGTATCGGTCGAACTGGACGCAGAACCTGATACAAAGTAATTAGTCCTTTGACTTAAATTACTATCAATGTGGATTCAGCGTTTGCTCGCAGCCGCTCTCTTGGGCGGACAGGTTATCCTGCATCTCCTCAAAGCGAAAATTCATCGACGCAATACCCTCGAACAAATGGCAGCCGTCGGACCTGAATCATTAACCATCGCTCTGGTGACGGCTGGTTTTGTGGGCATGGTGTTTACCATTCAGGTGGCCCGTGAATTTTTGGATTTTGGGGCTGGGACCGCCGTTGGGGGGGTTTTGGGTCTAGCCTTGACCCGCGAACTAGCACCGGTGTTAACGGCTGTGGTGTTGGCGGGGAGAGTTGGCTCGGCCTTTGCCGCAGAAATCGGCACGATGAGAGTTACTGAGCAAATTGATGCGCTTTATCTGCTCAAAACTGACCCTGTTGATTACCTCGTCACGCCTCGCGTCGTGGCCTGCTGTTTGATGCTGCCGCTGCTAACAATCTTTTCGCTGATTACCGGGATGACCGGAGGGTTGATTATTGCCAACAATCTGTACGATATTCCGACGACGGTTTTTCTCAATTCGGCTCGCAATTTTTTGCAAATTTGGGATTTGCTCAGCTCGATGATAAAAGCTGGCGTTTTTGGGGCTTTGATCGCTGTTATTGGCTGTAGTTGGGGATTGACAACTACCGGAGGAGCGAAAGGAGTGGGCACCTCAACGACAACTGCCGTGGTGACGGCTTTACTGGCAATTTTTATTACCAATTTCTTTCTGTCCTGGATTATGTTCCAAGGATTAGGACAAGGAGTGGTGGGGTAAAGAAAACAGTGATCGCTTCGGGAAAAGGCGACTGAGTTTTTGGTGGGTTCGTTGGTCCTTCACTGGAAAACTTCTCATTCGCGTTGTTCAGGCAGTTAAACTTAGAATATCAGCGATTAACTTGGGAGGGAAAACCGTGACAACTACCAAACCCGCAGATACTCAGATAGAAGAACTTTCTCCTAGCTATCGGCTTCCTCTAGCGCTTATTGTAGGAGCCGGGGCAATTTGTTTGCTCCAGCCCTGGCTCGGTGGCGCGATCGCTCTGTTTGGAGTGTTTTTATTCATTCAGGCAGCCACCATTCGCCTGAAGTTTACGGCAGCGGCTTTAGAAGTCTATCGCTCCACCAAGCTAATTCGGAGTTTTCCGTACTCCGAATGGCAGAACTGGCGCATCTTTTGGTCTCCAGTGCCAATTCTTTTCTACTTTCGGGAAGTCAACAGCATTCATTTCCTGCCCGTGCTTTTTTCTCCTCAGCAGCTACAATCGTGTCTGGAAACGTACTATCCTCTTAAACAAGACTGATGCAATCAGCCGTGAGTTAATTCAAGCTAATCAATGAACTCTGACGACCCCCTGCGCAACAATTTAGACAATTCCTCCGCAGCCGCTGACTCCTCCCTACCGAGTCAAGACTCTGCTGCCGATGCTACCGATGAAGCTAGGGCAGAAAACTCAACAACGTCGTCACCAGAATTGACCGAGTTAGAGCGCCAAAAACAGGCTCTGCAAGCAGAAATCCAGGCGCTACAGGAACACAAAGCTGACCTTTCTCAACAGGTAGCCGAGGCGCAGGAGACCCTTGGGCGCCTGATCGAAACGGGATTACAGGAACTACAGCAGCGGCGCGGAACCCTGCAAACCTCCATTGAGCAGCTTGAACGCCGTCGAGAGCGCATTCGTGAAGAAATGCGGACGACCTTTGC
This sequence comes from Cyanophyceae cyanobacterium, assembly GCA_050331735.1. Lineage (GTDB taxonomy): Bacteria > Cyanobacteriota > Cyanobacteriia > Cyanobacteriales > JBHJGN01 > JBHJGN01. The sequence goes on along the minus strand of JBHJGN010000082.1, from coordinate 12,098 downwards.
CGGAGCGTCTCAAGAGCTAGCCATTCGGGTGCAGGGTTTTAAAGATTACCTTGTGGGAAGTCTCCAAGATTTAGCAGCAGCGGCAGAGCAGCTAGAGTTACCTACCTACGAGGTGTGGGAAACGCCTGAACCACCTATAGATCCCCTTGATGAAGAACCTCCCCCCAAACGAGGGGAGCGTCAGCCAACCCAGCAAATTCAAGACCTGCTCGATCAGTATCGGACGCTGCCCGATTATTACGGTCCTCCTTGGCAACTGCGTCGTACCTTTGAACCCGTGCATGCTGAGCGAGTCGAAAACTGGTTTTTCTCCCAGGGCGGCAGAGGAGCGATTCGCTCAATGGGCAGTCGCCTCCAAAATATTCTGGTCGCCTCTGCCGTGATTTCGATTGTGCGTCGTCTCAACGGCGATCGCTGTCGTACTCTGGTCCTAGCTGATACTCCAGAACGCCTCGGTGAGTGGCGGCGCGGACTCCAGGACTGTCTGGGCATTTCGCGCAGCGATTTTGGTCCCAACCGCGGCGTGGTTCTGTTTGAGTCTCCAGAGGCGCTGGTTCAAAAAGCCGACCGCCTCGTTGAAGAAGGCTTGTTGCCCCTCGTCATTATTGATGAAACCGAAGAGCAAATCGATCTGTCGCTCTTACAGTTCCCTCAGTGGCTAGCGTTTGCTCCCGACCCGCAACAAATGTCTAATTATCTGTATTAAATTTGGTCTAACAGCATTCAATTGCACTTCGATGCTCAATACTGTCCATAGAAATTAGTGACCTGCAAAAAGGGAACAACCCTTGCTGCGTAATATACAGATTAATTTGAGCTGACCATTATATACTCTCCCCAAAATTGCCATTTTTTGATGATTTGGAGGAGCTATTTCAATGGAAACAGTAGGGCAGTTGATAGAGTTAGGAACAAGACATATCAGGCATAGCTTAGTTGAATCTTTGTACTTAAAAAGCGGCTACGACTTGACCAAGCCTTTGTCGATTCGGGCTACCATCAATGAGCAGTGTAACTATAAATGTCGCTATTGCGATTTCTGGCGGTTAGAAAACCGTCAAGAAGAGATGACAATTTTAGAGTGGCAAGCAGCACTGCTAAGCTTAAAAGAGTTTATTGGCTCCTACGTCATTCAGTTTGCGGGTGGTGAACCCTTTATCAAACCAGGGTTTGTAGACTTACTCAGCTTTTGTCACTCCCACGGAATTGACTGGGGAGTAATTACTAACGGTTCCGCTTTTAGTCGTCAGACGGTAGCAAAAGTCGTAGCCGCGCATCCAGTTAATGTTAGTATCTCAGTTGATAGCGAACGGGCTGAGATTCACGATTATGTAAGAGGAGTACCCGGTTCCTTCAGTAGGATTGCTCGAGGAATCGGTTTTCTCAGAGAAGAGCGAAAACGGCTAGGATTAAACTTTCCGATTCGCATCAAACCAACGATTCATAAGCATAATTTCCGCTATCTCCCAGAGCTAGTAGAGTGGACTCAGTGTATCGGTGCAACGACAATCGATTTTGCTCCTGTTCGACCGTGGACCTCGGAAGTCAAAACAGAACTGTGGTTGAACGATGAAGCTGAGCAAGAAACCTTTAAGCAAATTATTGATACTTTGATTGACATGAAACGCAAGGGAGCGCCTATAGAAACGAGTGAAGCAAAACTGCGCTCTTTTCTAGACCACTTTTTAGGCAACCAAGTTTACCATGGTGCTTCCCCTTGCCGAGTTGGCATGCGAGATTATCATATCCAACCCAACGGCGATGTTATTTGCTGTTGGTTTTACCCGGCTATCGGCAATGCCAAAGAAAATAGTGCCCGTGAGATTTGGCAGAGCAGTCGCGCACGACAGTTACGTGCTCAGATGGTTGCCTGTACTAAATTTGGCTCCCTAGATTGCGCTAACTCGTGTCTTGCTCACAAGACTTTAGGTCAAAAGGTTCAACTTGGGTTACTGTTTTTTCGTCAAGCCAGTACGAGGAGTTAGCTTTTGGGAAGCAGTAATCAGCCAATGCGGGGCATCGCTAATATCAGCGCTGAGTGGCTGCTTTGATTAAACAAGTCAGCTATACAGATTAGAGCAAACGGTTGTGGGTAATCTTCCACTAGCTTAAATCTCTTGAAACAGGACTAGTAAATAGATTGTACCATTTACCGAAAGTAGTCAGATAGTTCCTTAAACTAACTAAGCATTGGAGGTTCAAGGGCAAAGAGCTGCTGTGCTTCCCTTTCCCCTTTTCCCCTTTCCCCCAACTCATCAAGTCTCCTATTACTTTTTCTAATTGGTATTAGGTTGCTGATATTAAAGCTGTCTGCTTGCTTAAACACTATGAACTTTTTCTTTACTTAAAAATACACAGACAACTTCAATGATGGCCAATCGCCAAAACTTAGGCGTTTTTCCCTTGATAAAATGCCTAATTATTTTTCAATAAGAGACCCTTTATAAACCGAATATTTTCCTAGCTCGCCTAAGAAAATAAAGCGAGTGCCGATGTGTCGATTTTCTTCAAAATTGTCCGAGATTTCTTGCGGAAGTGGGCAGGGACGGAAGGGATAACAGATATAAACAAATTGTTGCTTTTCCCGGGCCGCTAAAGCTATACTTAGCTTCGCTAAATCTTGCTTATCATCAACTGTTAGAAATAATTTTTCAGCAATAGAGGCTTCTAGAACTTGAGCAACAAACTGATGGGAAACGGCCACAATTTTGTCGTTATTCTGCTGTAGAAATCGAAGAACAGGAACGACTTCTTGGTAATTTTTTTGGAGATATTTAGTCCCTAAAATAGTATTTTGATAAACTCCAATCACGAGAAGTACAGAAATCAGTCCGGTGCTGAAATATTTTTTGGTACGGCGGAGCTTGCCAACAATGCTTGCTAGTTCTACAACAGTAAGCAGAGAAACTATTGGCACTAAGATTAATAAGAACCTTGGTCCCCATTGCTTACCTCCGGCAATGAGACCTGCTGTTCCTACGGGAACAATTATCGAGACCCCAATGGTAAACAATAGCCAGAATAAATAGGCGGCAACTACTTCAAAAGTAATTTTGAATTTTTTACTAAAAAAGCCATAAAAAACATACAGAATTGAATATGACGCTATTGGGAAAAACTCAAAGTATGCCCAGCTTAGTCCCCGAAAGTTATTCCAGGCATCTTTGAGCTTTTGCAACAAGCTTACTTCCTCAACTATTTGAATTGAGTGAATGCCTAAAGCATAACCATAAATAATTTTATTAAAGATGAAAAATAGACCGATAGTGACAAATAAACTGGCGACTAGTAAGGTTCTATGATCGACTCTGTATTGTGCTAGAGACGATTTTCGGAGTCCAATTTTATCTAGTAACGGGATTACATAGAACCCGAGAGTTAACAGTGCGGCAAGACAGAGAAATTCGGGTCGGAACCACACCGATAAACCAATTAACACTCCACTGGAAACCGCTCTCCAGATTGATAAGCGTGTCAAATCTGTCAGCAGCAGGGCTAAACCCGCTAAACACAGGCCGACAGCAAGAGTATGCTCCCAATACATGGCGCTGTAGAGCGTGAGCGGCGACGCAAAAATGAGGCTGACTAGGGCGATCGCCGCATAGACTCCACGGAGCTGAAGACGGCGGCACATCCAGTAGAATACCAGCCAAGTGGCCCAGAGAGCGATGAGGGGAACCACGTATAGTCCTCGGTAGCCAAACAGAGCATAAAAAGGAGCCGTGAGCAGCGGAAACGTGAACGGAAACGTAATGTAGTAGCGGTTTGCAACATGATAAACAAATGGTTCTGCGTAAGGATATAGCCCCTCGTTCCAGAGAGTCCTTATCCATGTTTCTTCCGGAGGAATCAAGTCAAAGCGCACCTCTGTACTAAGCTGCTGGGCCAATAACGCTTTTAAACCAGCATCGCCACTAAAATAAACTCCGTCAGGAATTTGACTATGCAGATAGAGGGTAAACAGCACTCCAGCTACAATGGTCAGTAACGGCAACTGGTAATTTTTAACACTCATGACGGTGGAAATAACGACTGACGCTATTTTAGAGCGTGCCTTAGCAGGAGAAGAACTTTCAGAAGCCGAGGGAGTCGCCCTGCTACAGCAGCCTGATAACCTTACAGCGATCCGTTATACTGCCGATCGCCTGCGACAGCAACAGGTGGGCGATACCGTAACCTACGTTGTTAATCGCAACATCAACTTCACCAACATCTGCGAACAGCACTGTAGCTTCTGTGCGTTTCGCCGGGACGAAGGGGAAGCCGGAGCCTTTTGGCTCGATAGCGCTCAAATCCTGGAAAAAGTTGCCGATGCCGTCAGTCGAGATGCGACAGAAATCTGTATGCAGGGAGGATTAAACCCAGCAGCCAAGCTCAACGGCTCCGCTTTAGCCTACTATCTTCGGCTAGTAGAAACAATCAAACAGGACTATCCCCAGCTTCACCTCCACGCTTTCTCTCCCCAGGAAGTCCAGTTCATCGCCAGAGAAGATGGCATCAGCTATCGAGACGTGATTGTGGCGCTGAAGGCAGCAGGAGTGGGGTCGCTACCGGGAACCGCCGCCGAAGTGCTCGACGACCGCGTCCGGCGGGTGATTTGTCCAGAAAAACTTGATACCGCTACCTGGTTAGAAATTGTTGGTATTGCCCATAGCGTCGGGATGTACACCACTAGCACCATGATGTCTGGGCACATCGAAACTCCTAAGCAGCAGATTGCTCATTTAGCAAAGCTGCGATCGCTGCAAAAAACGGCGATCGCTCGCGGTTATCCCGCCAGAATTACCGAATTTATTTTACTGCCCTTCGTCGGACAAGAAGCCCCGGCCCCCTTACGCCGTCGAGTTGGCCGCGATCAGCCCGTGTTGGCAGATGCTCTACTGCTGACGGCAGTAGCAAGAATCTTTCTCGGCCAGTGGATTCCCAATCATCAGCCTAGCTGGGTCAAGCTCGGGTTAGAAGGAGCCACAGCAGCTCTACAGTGGGGCTGTAACGACCTGGGCGGCACCTTAATGGAAGAACACATCACCACCATGGCCGGAGCGCAGGGAGGCACCTGTATGGAGGTGTCCACGCTTCAGCAGACCATTCGCTCCCTCGGTCGCCCGGATCGGGAGCGCCGGACGCTTTATCAGTACTAGGGTCGCTGCGCGACGGGGAAGGGGGAAATTGTCCCTGACGGGACGGGGAAAGGGAAATCTGTCCCTGCGGGACGGGGAAAGAAAAGAACATTGGATCTAAAGAACAAACTTGATTATCCCTCCTTTACCCCTTCCCTTTCCCCTTGTCCCGCGCCGACGGCGCTTCTCTCGTCGCTGCGCGACTAACTTGTGACTTTAATAGTGCTGGACATTAATCCAGACTAAGGTTAATTTATTATAAATTTTAATATTCTCAGCTTAGAAGTTGTATGCGAATCCTCGTCACAGGCGGTGCCGGTTTTATTGGTTCCCATCTCATTGATCGATTGATGGCACAGGGTCACGAAGTGTTGTGCCTAGACAACTTTTATACGGGACACAAACGTAACCTGCTGAAGTGGTTAAATCATCCTTACTTTGAGCTGATTCGCCACGATATCACCGAACCGATTCGTTTAGAAGTAGAGCAGATCTACCATCTAGCTTGTCCAGCTTCTCCGGTACACTACCAGTACAACCCGGTGAAAACTATCAAAACTAACGTGATTGGGACGCTCAACATGCTGGGGTTGGCCAAACGGGTTAAAGCCAGGTTTCTGCTGGCTTCGACCTCCGAAGTATACGGCGATCCCGACGTTCACCCTCAGCCCGAAGAATATCGCGGTAACGTCAACTGTATTGGTATCCGTAGCTGCTACGACGAAGGTAAGCGAGTGGCGGAAACGCTCGCTTTTGATTACCACCGAGATAACCAGGTTGATATTCGCGTTGCCCGAATTTTTAATACCTACGGACCGAGAATGCTAGAAAATGACGGTCGCGTGGTTAGTAACTTTGTGGTTCAAGCCCTGAAAAATATTCCGCTGACCGTTTATGGAGATGGTTCCCAAACCCGCAGTTTTTGCTACGTCTCTGACCTGGTAGAAGGGTTGATGCGCCTGATGAACGGAGAGCATATCGGCCCCGTTAATTTGGGTAATCCCGGGGAATATACGATTCTGGAACTAGCCAAAACAATTCAGGAAATGGTCAATCCAGAGGCTCAATTAGCGTTTAAGCCCCTGCCTCAAGACGATCCGAAACAGCGACAGCCAGATATCACTCGGGCGAAAACCTGGCTCGGGTGGGAACCCACCATTCCTTTGCAAGAAGGGTTAAAACTGACAATAGCAGACTTTCGCGATCGCCTGGAAAAACAACCAGCGCTTGTTAAACAGTAATCTCAGGTTTTGTGACTCTGCATTCACGGTAACGAGGATATCGGTGCCGCCATTCAATTAAAGTAACTGGAGGAATTAGCTTTATGCGCGTTTGTGTGATCGGAACTGGATATGTTGGTCTAGTGACGGGTGTCTGTTTGTCTCACATTGGTCACGATGTTATCTGTATTGACAACAACGAAGAGAAAGTCAAGCTGATGAAGTCGGGACAGTCGCCGATTTTTGAACCCGGACTGTCAGAACTGATGAAGTCTTCGGCAGAAGCCGGACGATTGCAGTTTTCGTCAGACCTAGAAGCGGGAGTCAAACATGGAGAAATTTTGTTTATTGCCGTCGGTACTCCTCCCCTGCCAACCGGAGAAAGCGATACCCGCTATGTAGAAGCGGTCGCCCGCGGAATCGGGGCTCATCTCGACGGCGGCTATAAAGTAATCGTTAACAAATCGACAGTCCCGATTGGTTCTGGAGACTGGGTAAGAATGATCGTGCTGGATGGAGTGGCTGAACGCCAGAAAACCCTCGTCACCTCCGGCGGTGGCGCTCAAGATGTCCCCGAGCAGATCATGGCCGATTTTGATGTCGTCAGTAACCCCGAGTTTCTGCGCGAAGGCTCTGCGGTTCACGATACCTTCAACCCAGACCGCATTGTGCTTGGTGGCAACAGCACCCAGGCCATCGCCATGATGCAGGAACTCTACAAACCAATCGTCGAGCGTCAGTTTGCCGAGGATGCCTCCTTGCCTCCTGTTCCCGTCGTTGTCACCGACTTGAACTCAGCGGAGATGGTCAAATACGCTTCCAATGCCTTTCTGGCAACCAAGATTAGCTTTATCAACGAAGTAGCCAATGTCTGCGATCGCGTTGGGGCTGATGTTACCCAAGTTGCTAAAGGCATCGGTCTAGATTCCCGCATCGGCAATAAGTTCCTTCAGGCCGGGATTGGCTGGGGAGGGTCTTGCTTCCCGAAAGATGTTTCAGCGTTAATTCATACCGCCGCTGACTACGGCTACGAAACAGAACTGCTTAAAGCCGCCGTTAACGTCAACCAGCGTCAGCGCGTCATTGCCATTGAAAAGCTACAGCAGGAACTCAAGATCCTTAAGGGAAAGGTCGTGGGTTTACTCGGCTTAACCTTTAAGCCAGACACCGACGATATGCGCGATGCTCCCGCCCTTAACCTCATTGAGCAACTAAATCGCCTCGGGGCTAAAGTCAAAGCCTACGACCCCATTGTGTCCCAAACCGGCATCAGCCACGGCTTAAGCGGGGTATTCATTGAAACTAATCCGGTGATGCTGGCAGACGGATGCGATGCTTTGGTTCTAGTGACTGACTGGAAGGAGTTTTTAAGCCTGGAGCTAGAAAAAATGGCCAAGCTGATGACGAATCCGGTGATGATCGATGGACGTAACTTCCTAGACCGCGAAGCAGTTGAAAAAGCAGGCTTCCGTTACGTCGGTGTCGGTCGATAGCAGTTGATTAATAACTCTCATTAGCAGAATGGAGACAAAACCCATTCTGCTTTTTTGTATATTTTTAGTCAGAAGCTTCTCATTCCGCTTTTAATCGAAAAACAAGCAATTTTTGAGTTTTTTTTAGCGAAATCATCAATTTAATCCAGTGCGCTTTTGCTAATTCTCAATTTATATCGGCTGGCAGATTCATCGGCAGTTAACAAACGCCTACAGTGAGCCCAAGACAGTATATCCAAAGCGAATCAGAAATGCCTAATCAAGATCTTGGTGAAGAAGCCATTAGCAAAGCGGCAGAAGCGGCTATGTCTACTCAGCTTGATGAGAAAGAAGGTTTAGACGTAGACGTTCATACCGACCCGGGTAAAGTGATGCAGGGCGAGCTAGATGCCGTCGAAATCGATGGCGATGGTCTCGTCATGAACAAAGATCTGCGCACCGAAGAGTTAAATATACAAACCGACCGCATTTCGATTAATCCTTTTAAAGCAGCTTTCGGGGAAATTGAACTCGAACGTCCGACAGCAGCCTCCGCTCGCGTTGTGCTTAAAGATTCGGATTTGGAGCGTGCTTTTAATTCAGATTACATCCAGGATAAGTTTAAAGACCTAAAAATAGACGTAGATGGCCAGTCTACGACAGTTAAACCCAAGAACGTTCAGTTCGCTCTGCCAGGAAACGGCAAGATTGCGCTGAGCAGTGACGTGGATTTGGTAGATATGGAAGCAACCAAACACGTTGGATTTTCTGCTACGCCCACCATGAAGGAAGGGGGACACCAGGTAACGTTAGAGAATGTTCAACATCATGAGGGAAAGTATCACTCGCCAGAGTTGACGAATGCGTTGATTGAAAGCGCTCAAGAACTGCTCGATTTGCGTAACTTTGAGCTAGAGGGAATGACGCTCAAATTTCAGCAGCTAGACGTCCAGCAAGGGCAAATCACTCTACAGGCTAAAACGCGTATTGAACAGTTTCCTTCTGAGTAGTCGAAGTGCAGCAGTAAAAACTTAGGAAGTTACCCGTTCAAGGCATTATGGGGAGAAAACTCCCATCGAATTCACTGCTTGCTCACCAACATTGGTGGCAAGCTGTTGAGAATATAAGGGGAAGGCATGACTTATCTCCTGACGTTTTGGCTTTGTAATATGGCATTAAAAAAGCTATTATCTCGGTGATTTCTGTTTCGATGTTCTCAGGACTTACGCAGTTGAATGAATCTAGTCTCCCTACAGTCCCCCAGAATTAGGGGATTTAGGGGGTAGGTGCGTAACTCCTATTTAAGCTGCTATTAACCTTAGTCAAGGAGCCTTATCTGTGTTGAATCTGATTTATAGAACTCCCCGAGTTGGACTAGTCGCGCCCGGTCTCTTAGCCTTAGTGACGGTTTGTGGAACTACTGCTGCCCCTGTTAGCGCTTCTATCATCTCAGTTTCCGGGTTTGAAGGCCCGTACGATCCGACTAACTGGACGTTGATTAACGAAAATGCAGATGGCTTTGTAGATACCACCGATGCTCCCAACTCGATTACCCTCACTGGAGGAGATGACGGTTCATTCTCTTTGGGAAGTACGAGCTTTGTTATATCAGCACCAGCAGATGGAACGGTCGCGTTCGACTACGACTACAGCAGTTTCAATGTCGATGGTCCGTTTTTCGATCCGTTTGGTATTGTCGTCGATGAAATATTCACTCAGCTTACAGATAATTTTGGACCAGACGATCAATCCGGTAGTTTCTCCTTTGATGTTGAGCAAGGAGATAGTTTCGGTTTTGCGGTCCAGACCGTTGATAATCTTTTAGGGCCTGCTTCTGCTACCATCAGTAGCTTTGAAGCTCCTGCTCCAGTTCCTGAACCAACAACTGTTCTGGGCCTTCTCGGTGTTAGTGGACTAGGATTAGTGCTCCAGCGGAAAAAATGCGCGTAGTTTAATCTCAGACCAAAATCTGTGGAAGACCCCGCAGCAGGACGATTGATTAAACTTGTCAGTGGTTGAAATTAGCAAAAAACCGTGAAGTGAGGAAGACGCTAACATGCCTTGGGTGTATTGGCCTTCCTATTCCTGCTTCCTGTGCTGAGGACGGTCTTCCGTACAGGGTCAAAACTAAACTCTCGCTTCTAATTCTTGCTGTAACTGTTGTTGGAGAGGCTGACCTGAATCGATCACTAAAGTAGGACACGGTAGCGGCTCTAGCCGAGGAGAGGAGGGGAAGAGTACCCCTTGACTACCAGCCGGGAGAGAGTGAAGCGAGGCAACACTGGAGGTGAGCCAGACCAAGGGAGCAGCAGGAATAGAGGCGATCGCCTCTGGGGTTGGTGCAGCGGCGGCTAACGTTTCTAGCACCGCTCTATCACCCTGAAGGAGACCGCTGTCAGCCGTCCACAGTTTTGCATTCGCCTGACGACGACTGGCGTAGCAGTAGAGCGAAGCAGCGGCAATCACGGCTTGCTCAAAAGCGTCTGCTTGCCAAGGGGATTGACAGTCCAGGCAGATCGCGACTTCCTGTCCTCCTGTCATGACCTCCAGTTCCCGGACCTGAAGCTGATCGAAACGAGCGCTCCTTCGCCACGCCACCAGACGAATCGAATCCCCATGACGATAGGGGCGCAATCCCTTGGTTAAGCCCTCAGTGGCAGCTTGGTAACGTTTCGGAGTTGATGGGGAATTCCCGATAGCCTCGATGAGGGAACAGTGTTTGAGGGGTAAGATTTTCGGATAGACAACGGCTCTTGCCGGAACCTGCCAGCACCGACGACACCAAAACAGCCCGAGCGGTGCTCCTGTTCTGAGCTGAACCTCATGCCATTGATAGATACCGCGACGACGAGCCGTGATGCTGTAGCTCCAGATAAATGTCTCCTGAGCCGGGATGGCAGCAATTGCTGTTGGTTTGGGTCTTGAGAGCGCGAACGGCAGCAGCTCTTGAGCCTGGAAAAGCGTCTTCGGCTGAGACGTTAAATTTTCGAGGACAAGCTCGATTGTCAACTCATGACCCGCACTGACCGGCTCAATTGGGAAGCGGCGGATATTTAGGTGAGAGAGCGATCGCACAGGCAGAACCGCCCCCAGCACCAATAGTGCTAGGATGATGCCGCTAATTACGTAGAGCCAGCCCGCCATTGTATTGGTGGCCGCTCCAAAGAAGCAGAGAGCAATAGCAATCAACACCCAACCGCCGTAGGCCGGCGCACAGTAACGAGATTCTAGCCATTCGCTCAGGCGCTGGTGTATTTTCATGTTTTTCAAGTCTGAATGAGCCAAATAGATGCCGCCTTTCTAACACAGCACAAAACTGTCGTCATCCTAGTTTTCTCGGAAATCAATATTTCTGAGAATAATGCGGAATATCCTTTGATGAACCTGTAGTACACATAAGGCGATCGCTCAGTTACCCAACTGCCAAACGATGAGAGTGACGTACAATAATCAGCAAGAGTAGCTGAACCAAAGGTCAAATCAACACCAAAAATGCAGCATGTCAGAAGCTAACTCTAAATCGATTTGGATTGTTACGGAAGAAGCAGAAACAACTGCCGTCGAGGGAGATAAATCCAGAGGGTTGTCTAACCCCTGGCAGACGGAACGGGTGGTAGTCACAGAGACGGTCGTTCAGGTCAGTAGCGAGAAGCTAGAGGCCAACATGACCGAATTTCTGGAGGTCGTTGCCGGAATATTTGAACGAGCAGACGCACAAGCCGAGAAAAAGTCACGGATGCAGCTCGATGAAGTAGAGCTATCGGTAGAAATTAGCGGAGAAGGAGAAGTTAAGCTGCTTGGAACTGGCGGCAAAGCCGGAGCGAAAGGAGCCATTACCCTCAAGTTCAAGCGGAATCAGACTGAGTAACATGCCGAGAAATTGGGCGCTGGTGGTTGGCATTAATCGCTACGATAGATTGCGATCGCTTCGCTATGCTGAGCGGGATGCCGAGTTGGTGCGAGATTACTTGCATACCGAAGCAGGATTTGAGCAAGTATTCCACTTCTCAGATAACTCCCCCGACCTAATGGCTCCCAACGGTTCGCTTCAGTCTACTCGACCGACCTATGCGAATCTTTGGTCTTTTCTGTGGGACTTTTTTGAGTCTCCCCCATTACGGACTGGGGACAACTTCTGGTTTTTTTTCAGCGGTCACGGCATCCGTTTTGAAGACCGAGATTACCTAATGCCCTCAGACGGCAATCCGAGAGCTGTTGACCGGACCGGAATCCCGTTAAACTACGTCACAGAACGCCTGCGAAGGTGTGGAGCAGATAATGTGGTG
>JBHJGN010000081.1:0-30995 GCA_050331735.1 Cyanophyceae cyanobacterium | reverse complement strand
TACTAAAGACGGAGGGAACACCCGTCTCTGCTAGTGGAGGAAATGTCAGACCAACTCGCGGTCGCAAGACTAAGACAAGGCAATTTCCTGCGAAGCTAGAAACCCCTGCTTCAACGAAGTAAGCAGGGGTAGTTCATCCACCCAAGTTCAGTTCCACAGCTAGAACAGTGCAGCAAATTGTCTAATACAGTTGTTTGTGGCTGTTTAGGAGAAAGAATTTCAATTGCCCAATCAGGATGAAGCTCAAAACGGTCGGCAATTTTTCCAGACGGTAATCGGAGAATTCTTTCCCACCGAAACACAGGAAACATCTAGAACCAGAGATTTGCCGCCGAAGGTGCAGCTTAGCACCGATTTCTCTCAGTCGCAATTAGGTGAAGTAGGACGTGGATTTTGGGCGAGAGGGAAAACAAGCAAACAGAACCGATGAAGCAATAGCAACAACTTGAAGCCTTGGGGGTGAAAAACTTACGATCGTGCACATTGAAGAGAAAAAGATTGATACATCCGAAGAGTAGCTTGAGTTTGAGGTGAGTTCAAATACTCGACATGAGTATATCAATGGAGAAATCGTCCCCATAACTGGTGGCACTCCCGAACATAATGAAATTGCCAGGATTCTTAACGCTGCCTTAAGAGTTAGTTTGAAAGGGCAACCGTACAGTATTTTTGTGGCAGATTAACGGCTTTGGATTCCCGACCGCACGCTTTACACCTATCCAAACGTAATGGTTGTGCCTCGCCCACTCAAAAGGCAATAGGGACGAACGGACACAATCATCAACCCAATCATGATTGCTGAAGTGCTTTCCAAATCTACTCAGAGCTACGATCGAGACGAAAAATTTACAGCGTATCGTACAATTCTAACTTTTCAAGAATATCTTTTAGTCAATCAATACAGTATTCATGCTAAGCAATACTTTCAAACCAATCCTCACCAATGGATTTTTACTGAATACAACGATGCTGAATCGATGATTTCGCTCTCTTCAATTCCTTGTGAAATTCGTTTAGCGGATCTCTACGAAAATGTAGAGCTTGATGCATAAAACGTAAAGGTTATCTTGACATAAAAAGCATTTCTGTTGAACTACCAATGGCAAAAATTGCTGAATTTTGCCACAAATGGCAAGTGATTCAATTTGAGATACCATCTTTGGAGGAACTGAAGTTGCAGCTTCGCCCCAAACCTTAAGAACAGTTAGGCTTGACGATAGAGATTGCAGTGGCACAACTCAAAACTCTCATTATGAAGCCTTCCCTTCCGCTTCGGCAATACGATATTTAACCTGAATCACGCTATCGGGATTGAGAGAGATTGAATCGATGCCTTCTTCAACCAGAAAAGCGGCAAAATCAGGATAGTCGCTTGGTGCTTGTCCGCAAATGCCCACCTTACAGCCGCCTGCGTGGGCCGCTTGAATCGCCTTACGAATGGCAATTTTGACGGCTTCGTTGCGTTCTTCAAACAGATGAGCCAACTCAGCCGAATCTCTGTCTACCCCAAGCACCAGTTGCGTGAGGTCATTACTGCCAATCGAAAAGCCATCAAATCGCTTGGCAAATTCCTCTGCGAGGAAGACATTTGATGGTAGTTCGCACATCACGTACACCTGAAGACCATTCTCACCCCGCTTCAGCCCGTTTTCTGCTAGCACTTCCATCACTCGATCCGCTTCCTGGGGAGTACGGCAGAAGGGAATCATAATCACTACGTTATCGAAGCCCATCTCCTCGCGCACCCGCCGGATGGCTCGACATTCTAGGGCAAATCCTTCCCGGTAGCGATCGCTATAGTAGCGGCTGGCTCCCCGAAACCCCAGCATCGGATTTTCTTCAGTAGGTTCAAACTGCTTGCCGCCAATGAGGTTAGCGTATTCATTAGTTTTAAAGTCGCTCATTCGCACGATTACCGGATGGGGATACTGGGAGGCGGCAATTTTGGCAATCCCCAAGGAAAGCTGTTCGACGAAATACTCCCGCTTATCCTCGTAGCCTTGGGTGAGGTCGCGAATGGTTTTCCAGGCTTGGGAGTCTGCTAGCTCATCGTAGTGAACCAGCGCCATCGGATGAATTTTGACAATATTATTGACAATAAACTCCATTCGTGCCAATCCAATCCCCTGAGCCGGAAGCTTCCACCAGCGAAAGGCAGCGGCAGGACTAGCGATGTTCATCATAATTGGGGTTTTAGTCTCCGGCACGTCTGCTAAGCTAACTTCCGGCGACTCGTATTCCAGTATCCCTTCATAGACGTTGCCCCGATCCCCCTCGGCGCAGGAGACCGTCACTTCCTGTCCATCTGCTAGAATACGGGTGGCTTCTCCCGTTCCCACAATGGCGGGAATGCCAAGTTCGCGGCTGACAATGGCGGCGTGGCAGGTGCGTCCGCCGTAGTCGGTGACAATCCCGGCGACGCGCTTCATCACCGGTCCCCAGTCGGGATCGGTCATTTCTGTCACTAAAATGCTGCCGTCTGCTACCTGGTCGATATTCTCGACGTTAAGCACCCGACAGACCTTGCCGGTGGCGATCGCCTCCCCAATGCTCAGTCCCGCCACTAGCTTGTTGCCCGTTTCTTTAAGTTTATAAGTTTTAAGCGTTCCGGCGGTTCGCTGCGACTGCACCGTTTCTGGACGCGCCTGCACAATGAATAGCTCGCCCGTCTCCCCATCTTTTGCCCACTCCATGTCCATAGGCTGGCCGTAGTGAGACTCGATCGCCTGCGCCCACTGAGCCAGCTTGAGAATTTCTGAATTTTCTAGAACAAACGCCTGACGCTCTTTACCGGATGTGTTGATGTTCTGAATTTTGTCGCTACCTTCGGCAGCGTAAACCATTTTCTTTTCTTTACTGCCTTTGCGTTTATCGATAATTGGCTGGAATTTTCCTAACAGAGGTTTAAACACCGTATATTGGTCTGGAGTGACCGCTCCCTGAACGACATTTTCCCCCAGTCCCCAAGCCGCACTAATGATGACGGCATCCGGGAAACCTGTTTCAGGGTCAATCGAAAACATCACTCCAGCCCCGGCTTTATCGGAGCGCACCATCTTCTGTACCCCAATAGAAAGAGCAACCTGCATATGGTCAAACCCCTGTTCCTGACGGTAGTTGATGGCTCGATTGGTAAATAGAGAAGCATAGCACTTGCGGCAGTCTTCTAGCAGCTCTTTCTGGCTACTCACGTTCAAGAAAGTCTCCTGCTGTCCAGCAAAGCTAGCTTCTGGTAAATCTTCGGCTGTCGCGCTACTTCTCACCGCTACGTCTACTTCTTTCTGACTATAGCGCTGGCTCAACTGTTGATAAGCTTGACAAATCGCCGTTTCTACCGGTTCAGGAAATGCTGACTCTAGAAAGAGGCGACGAATGGCCTGTCCAACTTCTGCTAGAGTCTCACCGCTGTCGTTCAGTTTATCAAGATAGTCCTGAATCTTCTCCTCAAGATGATTCTCTTTAACAAACTCCCAGTAAGCAGCAGCAGTAGTGGCAAAGCCATCAGGAACCCTGACTCCTTCTGCTTTAAGATTCTGAATCATCTCACCGAGGGAGGCATTTTTACCGCCAACGACCTCAACATCTTGAGAATTTAAGTCTTCCAGCCAGCGTACATATTTTTCTTTCAACTCCATGTCCCTACCTTTCTGAGTGTTTATGCAGATACCTTAAATTTTAGGCAAACTAACCGCCGCTAATATTGACCTTTGTTTAGAGAATCAATAACACCGGCTGATTCTATCTTTGAGCCGATGGGGGCGCGTCAGTACGGTTTTCCCTAGTGACGAGCGCTCATAGGAAGGCTAGTATGTTAGATGTAAAGGATAAATCGTTCATCTCTCTTATAGAGACGGAAGTAGGGACATTATCCCGAAGGAACGCGCCTCCGACCACTACACAAACAAGGAAGAGGCGAAATGCTTAATCACTCAAACACTCAATCAACTAATTCTCGATCTGTTTCTGCCCAAGCTCGTTTCTTAATGAGCCAACGTCGTCAGAGGCAGCAAAACCGCAGCCAAACGATGTTGCAGCGAGCAGCAGCGGAAGTCGGCTTAGACAACTAAAGCAAGCCCAACAGATTAGCTGAGGAAAGAATCATGACTCAATCGTATCAACGCCTTGAGCAAGTTCGAGCAGCTCATCGTGCCAACTTGCTAAAAAGCCTGGAGTATCGCTTAGAGGTAGCCAGAGCCAAAGGAGATGAAAATCTAGTCCGCGCTCTGCAAGCCGAAAGAGCCTACTACGAGCGTCGATAGTTAGCTATTTTGGCCGATCAGTTGGCTAAAGTAGTAAAGCTGAACACAACAAAACTAAAGCAGTCTGGAATCAAAGTAAGCTTTGATTCCAGACTTTTCTTTGTCAAGAATGGCTCCAAGAGGTGCTCTCTTTTAGAGATGCGATTGCTGACATGGAATAGAGATTCTCTCGTCACTACAGTACAGTGTTGATGGTTAGTGGTTAATGGCTCTTTATCCCATCATGGGTTGTCACTGGCGGTTTTTCAGCAAGTCCCAAGTTTGAGGGCAATGCTACATAAATCAGATGATCTACCCACTGTTCATTTTCGTAGTAAAACCCCCGTCGCATACATTCTTTCTCCATTCCTACACTCTTAGCTAGCGCGATTGACGGTTTGTTATCTAGATTAATCGCTGCTTCAATGCGATGATAATTTAACTCCTCAAACCCAGCCACCAAAGCTGCGCGAATCGCTTCTTTACCAATCCCTTGACGCTGATACTGGTTGTGAATGCTGTACCCCAAATTGGCCCACTGATTTTCTTCTCGGCGGATGGTAGAAAGATCGATGTTGCCTAAATGTTGATGCGTCTCTCGTAAAAATACTCCAAAGATGTAATCTTGATCTAGCAGTGCCCGCTTTTGGTGGCGCTGGCATAAGTCGGAGAACCATTGGCGATCGCATTCGGTTAAATCAACTAACCCGGCATCGTATCTGTGTTGACTAGGTAATCGACCCGCAAAGCCTGCGTACCAAGCTTCATAGTCACTGGGTTGTTGAGGACGAAGAATCAGGCGTTCAGTTGAGAGAGTCAAATTCCAATCTTTCATCATTCAACGGTAGCCAATACTTCTTGGCAATTTTTGTATCCTATAAGAGTGTCCGCAGATACCATCAACAGCATGAATCGAGTAGATTATCTTCGTATTAGTTTAATCGACCGCTGTAACTTCCGCTGTCAGTACTGTATGCCGGAAGGAACAGAACTAGACACTGTGCTGCGGCAAGAATTACTGACCGCCTCTGAACTGCTGACGCTGCTTAAAGAAGTATTCATGCCTGTCGGGTTTAGGAAGTTTCGTCTGACCGGAGGCGAACCGCTGCTGCGTCCCGGCGTAGTTGATTTGGTGCGAGAAATTGCCGCGCTGCCGGAAACTCAAGATTTGGCGATGACGACCAACGCTTTTCTGCTAGAGAAAATGGCGCAGGATTTGTATGAGGCTGGCTTGCGGCGACTCAACATTAGCCTAGATTCTTTAGATCCTGAGACGTTTGATCGCATTATTGGCAATCGCGGTCGCAGCCGCTGGACTCAAACCTGGGCAGGGATTCAAGCGGCTTATCGGGTTGGGTTCAATCCGCTAAAGCTCAATGTAGTGGTAATTCCGGGAGTGAATGACCGAGAAGTTTTGGATTTAGCCGCTTTGACGGTCGATCGGCGCTGGCACGTCCGCTTTATTGAGTTTATGCCCATCGGTAACGCAGAGCTATTTGGCGATCGCGCCTGGATTCCTTCTGAAGAACTGCGGCAAAAAATTAGAGATAAGTGGGGATTAATTGAGTCTCAGGTGAGAGGCAATGGACCCGCTGACGTGTTCCAAATTCCGGGGGCGCAGGGAACCTTGGGCTTTATTAGTCAGATGTCGGAATGTTTTTGTGATCGCTGCAACCGCATGCGTCTTTCAGCAGATGGTTGGCTACGCCCCTGTTTGCTGAATGAGACGGGACAAATTGACCTCAAAACAGCGCTTCGCAGCGGTGTCAGTTCGTCAGTGCTTCGAGAGCAAGTCCGACAAATTTTGGAAATTAAACCAGAAATCAACTTCAAACAGCGAGATTCCGGCACCGACACCGGGATTTATAGCCGCACCATGTCCCAGATAGGAGGATAAGCGCCAAGGGCGCGGGGTAAAGGGTAAGGGGTAAAGGGAAGTATACAGCTTATTCCTTGAGCCTGTATTCTTTCCCCGTCCCGAACACGACAGTTTTCCCTTTCCCCGTTCCCCGTCCTGGAGGAACAATATTTATACTTTCCGAGAATAGTACTCAATCACCAACAGTTCGTTGATTTGCAGAGCCACCCATTCTCTATCGATGACACCATTAACTTTTCCGGTGAGGGCGTTTTTGTCAAATTCCAAGTGGCTAGGCAGATTGGCTAAACCAGGGTACTCCATGTTGCGCTGCACTAGCTGCCGCGATTTGTCCCGATCCCTGACAGCGATGATGTCTCCGGGGCGGCACTGGTAGCTGGCAATGTTGACAACGCGACCGTTGACGGTAATGTGCCCGTGGGAAACGAGCTGACGAGCGCCGGGAATTGTGCCGGCCATTCCCAACCGAAACACGGTGTTGTCTAGGCGCATTTCCAGTAGCTGCAAGAGCGCCTGACCCGTTGAGCCTGTCGCGCGACGGGCTTTACGGACGTAGTTAACCAACTGCTTCTCGCTCACTCCGTAGTTGTAGCGCAGCTTCTGTTTTTCCTCAAGACGGATCGCAAATTCAGAACGCTTTTTGCGAGCTTGACCGTGCTGACCGGGTGGGTAAGCATGTCGGGCATTTTTGCGAGTTAAACCTGGTAACTCCCCCAGGCGACGCACCACCCGCAGGCGAGGACCTCTATATCGAGCCATGTAGCTTATCTTCTCCTATCGTCGTACTATTACCCCAAATATAAAATTATAATCGAAATTCCAACTACTTTCAAATGGATCAGCTCAATTTATCAGAAGTAATACCATTTACCGAAAGTAGTCAGATAGTTCCTTTAACCAAGCATTGGAGGTTCAAGGGCAAAGAGATGCTGTGCTTCCCTTTCCCCTTTCCCCCTTCCCCTTTCCCCCAACTCATCGAGTCTCCTATTACTTTTTACTTTTTCTAATTGGTATAAGATAGGACGAGCGTTGGTTAGTCGTTAGTGGGCAACAGATGTTACGGATAACAACTAACTATTCGCTCTCAAAAACTCTTCCCTAATTTAGCTTCTCAAGTAGGTGTTATACTCTTTGCTGTTTGCTGCCTAGCGGGGACTAGTGACTGAACCAGCCATGACCGCTAACTTCTGCTGCTCATCTTCGCTTAGTTCCGGTGGCTGACCAGTAATTTCCTTATAGATTCTGATGTATTCTAAAGCCGACTTACGCCAGCTAAAATCTTGCTCCATGCCGCGCTTTTGCAGTTCCCGCCATTGCTCCCGGTAGCGATAGCCTTCCCAAGCTCGCACTAAACAGGTATATAAATCCAAAGGCTCATAGCGGTCAAAGCAGTAGCCCGTCCCAGTGTGATTGGCTGGATCGTGATGGGACACCGTATCGACTAAGCCGCCAGTCCGACGCACGACGGGAACGCAGCCGTAGCGCATCGCCAGCATTTGCGAGATACCGCAGGGTTCAAACCGCGAGGGCATTAGGAAAGCATCGCAGCTACTATAGATGCGTCGCGCTAGGGCATCGCTGTAGAGAATCTGCACAGAGAGACGACCGGAAAATCGTGAGGCCATCTGCCACAGTTGAGTTTCATAGTAGCGATCGCCGGTTCCCAAAATGACAAATTGAGTGTCGGTATAAGAAATAAACCGCTCCAAAATTTGCAAAGTCAGATCGATGCCTTTTTGCTCTACGAGCCGCGAAACGATGCCGACCAAAAAAGTCCCGCTATTGACCTCTAACCCCACTTCCTCTTGAAGAGCAACTTTGTTGGCTTGGCGCTGGTCGACGGTATCGATCGTAAACTGTTTCTCAATGGCTTTGTCTGTCTTGGGGTTGTATCTCTCTACATCAATGCCGTTGATAATGCCAACCAGCTTACCGCTGATAAACGAAAGCAATCCT
Source organism: Cyanophyceae cyanobacterium (assembly GCA_050331735.1). Classification (GTDB taxonomy): domain Bacteria; phylum Cyanobacteriota; class Cyanobacteriia; order Cyanobacteriales; family JBHJGN01; genus JBHJGN01. Next base: position 22,922 of record JBHJGN010000081.1, on the reverse strand, counting down.
TCTAACGTCTCTCCATAGTCAGCCGTTTGAATTTGTTGGGCGTAGGTAGGAGAAACCGTCGTGACCCGGTTAGCAAACTGCACTGCTGCCGCTAGGGTATTATGGCCCTGCATATACCACGGACACCAGGTAATTCTCTCTAAATACCAGCGCCACGGACCCTGGTAAGCGAGATTATGAATCGTGAAGACGGTGGCAATATCCGGAGACTGATGCATCCATACCGGAATCATGCCCGTGTGCCAGTCATGACAGTGAATCACCGACGGCTTCCAGTAGTTCCAGGCAAACTCGGCAGCCCCGTTGGCAAAGAGAGTGAAGCGCCAGTCTTCGTCCTCCCCGGCGTAAATGCGACGGGGCGAAAAAGCCGGATGCCCAAACAGATATAGAGGCACATCCGAACCCGGGAGGACGGTTTCGTAAACGGCAAAGGTTTGAAACATGGCAAAGCCCCACCAAACCGGATCTTTGGGAATATCTAGTTTGTCTGGCAGGAAACCGTAGTAGGGCATGAAGAGGCGGACATCGTGTCCTAACTGTCTGAGAATCTTGGGGAGAGCGCCCACAACATCCCCCATCCCGCCAACTTTAGCAATGGGGGCTACTTCTGCCGCTACAAATAAAATCCGCATAGTCGCTTGATTCCTGAGCAAGTGGTTAGACTATAGACCAGTCTATAGTGCTAGGGTTCCGCCGTGGCTGTCTGAGCAAAATTACAGCCCTAAAACTAGTCTGGCAATGTTGAAGTAAATGAGAACGCCCAACACATCGACAGCGGTGGTAATGAAGGGAGCTGACATCAGTGCGGGGTCGAATCCTAGCGTCCGAAACAAGAACGGCAGCGAAGAGCCAGCAACTGATGCTAGGATGGCGATCGCCACCAGGCTGATGCCTACCGACAGAGCCACAAAAAAACTGCCCTGAAGCCAGTAAGCCCAAAGCGTTGCCACCGTTCCTAAAATTGTTCCCAGCAGGGCCCCTGCCAGAGCTTCTCGAAAGATAACCTGCCCCGGTCCGAGGTCGCTAATCTCTTCGGTATTTAAGCCGCGAATCACCACGGTAGAAGACTGGGCCCCCACATTGCCGCCGGTTCCCGTCAGCAGGGGAATAAAGGCAGCCAGGGTTACAACCTGCTGAAGCAGAGCTTCCTGGGAGCGAATAATTGTGCCGGTCACGGTATTGGTCAGCAACAGCACAAACAGCCACACCACCCGCTTGCGGGCCACGGTCACTAAATTAGTCTGGAAATAGTTATCGCCATCGGACTGCACCCCGCCTAGAGCATAGATATCTTCGGTGGCTTCCCGCTCTAAAATATCAATCACGTCATCAACCGTCACCACTCCTACCAGACGCTGTTCGCGATCTACCACCGGAAGCGCTAGCAGATCGTAGCGCTGGATCATGCGGGCTACTTCCTCTTGATCGGTTTCGGTGTGGACGTAGACCACATCGCGGGTAACAATTTCTCTAAGGGGAGTTTCGGGCAAAGAAACCACTAAATCTCGCAGCGAAACGATCCCAGTAAGTCGGCGAGACGCATCGGTAACGTAGAGGTAGTAAACAATCTCCGAAACATTGGCCAGAGAACGAATGCGCTCCAAGGCCTGACCGACCGTTAAAGTTTCTTTCAGAGAAATGTACTCCGGGGTCATGATCCGCCCCGCCGTATCTTCCTCGTACCCTAACAGCAGCGCTGTTGCTTGGCGCTCTTTGAGACTGAGCTGCGAAAGCAAACGACGTACAACTTTAGCAGGCAGTTCGTCAAACAGCCGCGCACGATCGTCGGGAGACATTTTATCGACGACATCCAACACTTCCTGACGCTTAAACTCCTGCACCAGCGACTGCTGGACGACAGAATCAAGATGCTCGTAAACTTCAATCGCCTCGGTTTTGTTCAACAGCCGAAAGGCAATCACCTGCATCGACTCCGGTAACCCCTCGATGGCTTCCGCAATATCTACTGGCTGGACTGGCAACAGCAGGGCTTTTGCTCCCTGGTAATTGCCCTGCTCCAGCAATAACTGAAGCTGACTGCGCACAAGCTGGCGCAGCTCACTCCGGGAAACCGATTGAATAGAGGTGGTATCTTCGGTCAAAGTTAACCTTCTTTAGCCTGATAGAAGACGGACACTGCTTAATTCTATCGAACGGAATGCTATCTACCAAAGGGCAATGCCGATAGAACAGTCTGGCGGCGACCGAGGGTGCGCTTGAATTTCTCCATTCCAGCTCCCTGTTGAGACAGCGAAATCTGTTCCTTGTGCTCAGTCCCCTTAGTTTGCAGCAAATAGTCTATAAAATAGAAGAGCGGCTAAACTAAGCGTATTTGCTTCAGCAAATATCTTAATGACAGTACCAGAGTTGTTGGTATCGTCAACTTTTTTTTAATCAATAGCTGACGCGGTTATACGCATTCCAGGAGAGATACAAACATGACTGACCAACCTAAAGTACCCAAAGAGCGGGCGATCGTTGAAGTGAGTGACGAAACTAAAACGCTTGTAGAAAATGAAATGCCGGATGAAACCGAGCAGGTCAAGAATGAAACCATGGCGCTTGTTGAAGCAATTCGGCGCGAGGCCCAGTCAGAAGCTCAAAAAGCTGGGGAGTTCACCCGCGAGAAATATTTAGAGGCGGTACGGACAGCGCGCACAGAACTCGAACAGATGAATCTTTTTGACCCGGAGCGCATCGAACAATCGATTAAGATGATGCAGGGAGAAGCAGAAAGAGATTGGGACGCTCTCTTGACTGAAGTTGCCAGTTTAGGCGATCGCCTCAGCGATGCGGCTAAAGCTGCTTGGGAGGCCCTCACCGCTCCTCGTCCAGACGATCCCGATCAGCAGTGACCAACATAAATCTGCTTAACTAGCATCCTTTGAGAGGTTGAGCTTTGGTGAGTGGTTAGCCGTCTCAAGTGGAGCCCAATTCCCACTAACCACTCACTCTTGAAAGCTCGGCTTCAACTTAGCTGTTCGCCTGGTTATCAGTCTCCGAGAGTTAGTCCTCGGGGAGCTTGTATTGGTCAACGATCCGCTGGGCATATTTCGGAACGTGGGTCGCTAGTTTTTCAGGGTAGTGGCGCTTGACGTAGAGATAGTTGCGGGTAAAGTGAGAGTCGATGGAAAAGCGAGCGTATTCTAACCCTTTGGGTCCGAGCTTCTCGATGACAACACCCATCATTTTAGCCGCCCACATCGGCAGAGTTACGCCGCGATCGTAGGCTGGAATACTCTGCTGTACGGCTTTTTGTCTGCTGCCTTGAGACATCACGGGCTGAGTTTCTAAGTGATCTTTGACTAAGTTCAGCATCTCTTGTCCTGTCTCGTTACGAACCACAAGCCACTGCCATCTAAACGGTGCTCCCATGTAGCCCACGACGAGATCGGCTAAAGAGTTAACGTAGTCAAAGCAGCTCATACACGAAGGCGCAAAGACATCCTTGAGTTCTTTCGTATTCAGTCCAAAGAAGGGAACGGTTTCTACGGAGCCGTCTTCATGCTTAAAATGCACCCGGAAGTCCTGCATAAACTCATAGTGAACCACTGTTTCCGGTGAACGGCTAGTCGTTTCTAAAAACTTTTGTAGCCCAGCACGAGTGACGTTATCAACACAGGGCGTTCCTAGAACGTAGAGCTTTTCTAAGCCTAATTCGGTTTCGACTGCCCGGAGCGCCTGAATCTGACAGCCCACTCCAATCACCAATAGGCGCTTCAGGCCAGCGCGTTCGATCTCCTCGAGTACCGAAAGATTGGGAGAGAGAGTTGGTTTATTGACCCGCGCCGCGAGCACTTCCGCTGGCGTTCTGGCTATGATAGGCATCGGCTGAAAGCGATCGCTGGGAGAGTTTTGGACACAGACTACGCCTTCTACTAGCTCAGTTTCTAGCATTTGGCAGGCGATCGCGCTGACAATGCCCGTCCACTGTGCTCCCTCGATGGGCTGGCTTTTCCGCGCCACCAGCATCTCTTGATGGACGCCAAAGTAGAGATCGTCAGAGCACTCTAAATTGCGGCGGCGTCCGTGAGCGCGCTCTTCGAGCTCAGCGATTTGCTGATTGAGAAAGGCACAGGCTTCCTTGACATAGTGGATATAGTAAGTGTCGCACAGCCCGCATTCGCTACAGAGTTCTTTGGCAGGACGGCGGCTGCCCGGTTTGAGGGCTTTGGATTTTTGATGGGAAGAGATCATGTCAAAGGTTTTCAGATGATGCCGTTTTCGATATCTCTTGTCAGAGTAATGCAGGATAGAGGCAGTGCGGGGAAAAGGTTAATTGATTGTAATGTGGGGAAGCCTAGAGGCGATCGCTATTGGGTTGTTCTCCATGAAGCCATTGGGTTGTTCTCCATGAAGCCAGTTGAGCGAAAAATTTTTCCTAAAAGCTTGCGATGAACTACTAATTTTGTTAGCTTGGATAAGCACTAAAAAAGTGCGCCGGGATAGCTCAGTTGGTAGAGCAGAGGACTGAAAATCCTCGTGTCGGCAGTTCAAATCTGCCTCCTGGCATTTAGCAAAATCAGTGAACCCGACGAACATTCAAAGTTTCCCGGCTACGCTAGAGAATTAGGTTCTCTGTAGAGCACTAATTTTTCAGGTATTTTTGGACATCTTTAGACAGAAAACTGGTGTAAAGATGGTGTAAATGGTGTAGGCTAGAGGAGCATTACACCATTAATACAAATGTTCTAAAAAACACCGACAGGACGCGCCTCAAAAGGTTCTGTATCGATAATCAGCTCAAACCAGCGTTTACAGTTAAGGTTTAGTTATGGCGGTAAACGACACTACATTTCTACGCGGATTCATGGCGATCGTCTACGGCGGAGAAGAAGGGAGGCTCTGTGCCAGCATGGGTATGAACGTGGACAATATCGCACTGGCTGGAGAAATGAGTTTTAAGCAGATACCAGTGGAAACTCTGTTTGAGAACGAGTCCGCTGGTGGATTGTTGTTCGTAGCAGTCTGGTGTGGGGACTACCCATGCTTGGGGAATATATCGAATCTTGTTGTGGCTTAACTGATGACGCTTGCAGAAAAAGAACCCGATGACTTCTTCGTTTTCTTGTCTAGCCGAGAGCAGGGCGCTACGAAAGCGATGCCACGTCAAAGGGGGCAGGTTGAGAGACCTCTGCTGAATAAAATTGGTTGATTTCATAAAAGTTGTTAATCTTCGGAGTTAATCGCGTGGCGGGCGGTGACAAACAGCGTTGCTAGGTCGTGTCCTTGCTTGGGGTTGGTGCTCGGTCTCCAGGAATTTAGCCATCTGTCGCGGTTGAAGCCGCCGCCGAGTCCGACGCAGTACCAGTACCATCCTTCCTCGCTGAGAAATGGCGCTCCGTAGTACCCTTGCTGGGTAAAGTGATGGTCGCCTTGACCAGCAGATTTCCAGGGATAGTTAAGATAGCAGCCGATGGGAGGAAGGCGCGGATAGACTGGCGGCAGGAGGAATAAGACATCTGAACGGGAAACGGCGAACTTTTGTAAAGAGAGCGGCATTCCTCGGATCAGAACGGCAGTATATTCGACCTGATCGACTGTTTTGCTGCCGACAGCGATATTTCGCGCCACTTTTTCGAGAATCCGGAGTTCAGCGACCAACCTGGGATTGGGGGCATCGGAACTGCCGCGATTAAAGGCGATCGCTACCGTGAGCTCCTTCACCCGCCCCGCGTTAAACTCTTCCCCGCAAGGGGATGGAAACTTCCCTAGAGCCGTGCTGAGGACGGTTGCTACCTGAAGATTGGAGTTTTGGGCAGTTCCACTCGCGTTAAACTCTTCCCCGCAAGGGGATGGAAACATATGCCCGCACTCACAGATATGCGTTCGAGTAGAGAGACCCGCGCTAATCTATTCCCCGCAAAGGAATGGAAATGTGAAAGAATGCGGCAGTTCTAATCGGAGGAAGCCTAAATTCCGCGCTAATCTCTTCCCCGCAAGTGAATATTCAAGGATAGTGGCACTGTTCCGACAACCCAAGCCAGAAACCCTCGCTTGAAGTGGTCAACAGCGGTCCATATCCAAATTTTTCGCTTGGGGCGCGTGACCACCTGAAGGTGACGTGATAAAAAGCGATCGCCTACCCAAAGAGCGATCGCCCAACATCACGCGAGCTGCTTTTTTTGATTTAAAAAATCTCAATAATTTCTATGTCAGAAGATTTTGAGCTAAAAAGGCGATCGCGTTTAAGTTAAGATTGGTGCTGTGTTGAAGATTCAGACACGACATCGTGACGAAACCAGTCATTGACCAGAAAGCATCGCTAACCTTCAGCGACTACTATTCACTCCGAGTAACAGCCGCTGAAATTGCAGAGCATTTCGGCTACACGCTGCATCGGAAGAGATTAACGCTGCCGTATTCTGATGACAACGGCATAGAAGTAATAGCTGCTGAAATTGAGCAACAGATTAATAATATTCTTCCTTACGTCAATCTTGATAGTGAAACGGCTAGGCGCGAAGTTCTGATCTCGCCACTGATGTTTCGTTTAGTCGAGCTTGTTAAACCACAGATCAATATCGAGTATTGGCTATCTGTTTCAGACCAGCTTAAGGGAACCGTTGATTATTACATTAGCTCCCAATCTTCCCAAATTTTAATCGTCGAAGCCAAGCTAGCCGACACGGAAAAGGGTTTCAAGCAGTTAATCGCTGAAATGGTAGCCTTTCAGCAGCGAGAAGAACTAGAAATCTCTATCTACGGAGCCGTCACCACTGGGGAAACTTGGCACTTTGGCCGGTTGAATCCCAAGTCAAAAATACTGGAGCGCGATATCAATTTTTACACAGAGCCTCAGGGCATTAAAGAACTTCTGAGTGTATTAGTGGGAATCCTAACTGAGCCACCGTTAATCGTCGAAGGGTCTACTCCTGATGGTTAACACGGGCATTTGCTCAGGCAAGCACCGCTCAGACACATAATCACCGCAGGGGAACAAAAACTCTTCATCGGAAGCGAAATCTACAAAATTTGACATACTCTCCCAGCAACCGCTAAGCGGTATGCAGTGAGATTCTTTGGGTCGCCCCAAAGATTTCCTGCTTCAGGGCCAGTTGACTAGATGCCGTTGCCGACACCCCCGCCACCTCGACTCCACAGGCATTTTCCATTTGCCGTTGCCCACGGCTATTTATTACTTGTGCCGCTGCTATATCGCGCGGCTTAACTGCCCCACACTCAAGGCAGTGGTGCATCCTGACTGAAAGGTCTTTGCGTACCTCAGCCCCGCAATCAGGGCATTCCTGAGAACTACGCCTAGGGTCAACTTTGTCGTAAAATACATCTCGCTTCCAGCACACCCACGGCAGAACCTGATTTAAGAACTGCCCCAGCCCAGCGTCTAGTGTGTGCTTGCCTAGAAACCCTTTTGCCATAATCCGAAAATTCAGATCCTCGACAAATATGGTGTCCGCTTTGTCACACAACTGGTGAGCCAGTTTGAAATGCCAATCAGAACGAGTATCGGCAATCCGCTGATGCACTCTGGCTATTTTCTTCAATAACTTGACTCGGTTAGCGCTCCCCTTTTGTTTGGTCTTGAGTCTACGTTGCAGCAATTTCAGCTTGCGGTGTAGAGCATCAAAAAACCGAGGGCGCTTAACTTGCAGGCCGATAGAAGTAGACAGAAAGTATTTGAGTCGCGGAAGGCGACCGCCCATCTGAGTGCCGGAGCCGAGTTCCGGCACGAGGAGCGGTCCGACATCAATCCCGATACTATGCCCGTGATACGGCACGTCAGGGATACTGATATCAGCCTCTAAGCTAATACCATTTCTTGAAAAGAAAGCACTAGGTTAGGTAAGCTAAGACAAGGAGGAACTCAAAGAGAGAAAGAATGGCAAGTGTTTATGACGTTGAGGTCAAAGAAAGCGCAGAAGAACTCATTGAACTAATCAGGACACAAAACCAGGCGAAAAAGCGGGACCGCTTGAGAGCCTTGTACCTACAGAGAACTGGAAAAGTAGAGAGTAGAAGGCAACTAGCCGAGATGTTAGGCTGTGCCGAATCAACCATCTATCGCTGGTTCAAAAAGTACCAAAAACAAGGACTAAAAGGACTCCTAGCAGTCAAAACTAGTCCAGGTCGTCCGGCGAAGATCAGTGGAGAAGCCCTAAAAGACCTCAAAAAGCAGCTCAAAAGGCGAAGCGGGTTTGGCAGCTACGAAGAAATTCAAGAGTGGCTAGCCGAAGAGCATCAACTAGAGACGGCCTATTCAACAGTACACGCGACAGTGCGATACCGACTGAAAGCCAAACTCAAAGCGTCTCGACCGCGCAGCAGTGAGGCAAACCCAAAGGTGCAAGACCAGTTTAAAAAAAACTGCCAGACGTGATTGCGGTGATGGTCGAGCATTTTGGAGCCGGTCGTCGAGTGCGTTACTTCTGCCAAGACGAAAGCCGTTTTGGACTGAAGACTTTGCGCTTGACGACGGATTACGCTCAAAGGAGTCAAACCAACAATGCCTGTACAGTGGCAGCGAGACAATTTTTGGGTGTATGGGGCGGTGGAACCGGCGACGGGAGAGCATTTTTTCGATAGCTTTTCCCACCTGGATGCGGCTTGCTTCGGGCGTTTTGTGGAGCTGTTTGGAGCCGCGTTTCCAGATCCCCTCAATCTACTCCACCTTGACCTGCGGAAGGCAGGTCAGGGCTTGTGAGCCGGAATCGATTCCGGCTCAGTCCCTGACCAAGCTAGTGCCCATATTGCTACGACCTTTACCTGGCCAGACAACGTTGTGCCGATTTTCCAACCTTCTCACTCTCCCGAACTCAACCCGATTGAGCGCGTTTGGCAAGTCCTCAAAAAGTTGTTCAAAGACCAAAATTTTTCCTCTTTACCAGCTCTGCGACAACGTGTTTTTCAAGTTGTGAACTCTTTAACGGAAACAGGGCTTCGCTCTCTAGCTGGATGGTCTTATCTTTTGGCTGCTACGCAGCACCTCTAACCAGTGCAACCTTTCTCAGAAATGGTATAAGCATGACAAAGTAGCCAGATGCTGAGCGAACAATGCGAGCTTGCTTGACTTTGAAAATGTCTGGAATCTCGCGAGACCAGCGAACCTTTAACCAGCCAAGTTGAGGAAGCTTGATCCCTTCCTCAGAAATGCAGTTCTTCAGCATCTGAGGAAATACAAAGCTACGCATCCTGGCTTAATTCTTAAACCTAGGTAGTCCCGATCGCTTTAAGCGCCACCCTTCCCAAGCAATATCAAGCTTTCTAAGCACCTGTTGTAACATCTGCGCGTTAACAGACTTCAATTCAGGAATTTCCCTTTTGGCAACTGTCAACGCTTTAGCCTGCCGGTGATAGCCGGGGAATGGCTCATCAGCAGACAAGATGTACTCAGAATGTAATGAACAGGCGTTTATCAGGCACTTGCGAGAATTAAGCCAATCCTTCCGCTCGCGCAAGGCAAAATTCCAGACCTTGCGACACACCGTCAATGTGCGCTCAATCTCCAATGCTTGCTCAGCGGTCGGTTCTAGCTTAAATTCCCATGTCATATTTAGCATGCCTACGTGGTATCACATCAGTTGTAGGTATGCTCCCTGTCGGTCGCGCGTCCTACACCGCCAGCCAAATCAAAGATTATGGCTGGAGTACTGGCCGGTTCTTCGATAGTGCGAGCAAAGCAGGGACGAGTTCTGTACGAGAGAGCCAAAGCTATGCTTATTCAGGCGACAGTAAAAACTTCCTATATTTGAGCGCTGACAATTCGATGACCGAAAATTTTTTAGCGCGGCTGACAAACAATGTACGGAAAGGGAAACAGCAGCAATTAAGTTTAGCAACTAGAACAATTGGTTAAGCCTGATTGTTACAGAAAATTAAGAACCTGTCAGCCTTGCAGAAAAACGGAGCTTGTTGAATGAGTGAAAAATTGAGACTTGGTTAACTGGTTGCCATGACTTTAACTTTGACTATCAAATTGTCACTGCAACTAGTCAAAAGAGAACCAATGCCAATATTCTTATATTTTTTGCCCACAAAAAACATTTTTGAAATAAAGTTTTAGCCTCAAAAAACTCTAAAAACAGGTTTTTAGACATTAGGCGATATCAAAAGCATTCTTTGAAATTAACAAAGTGTAGAAAAAGTCATGACTTGACTTTCTTGTTAAGAAAAAATAAATTTTTTGAGTTTTGCAAAAACAGTACTGTTAAATAAGAGTTGCCTATTGATTTAAGAGAAAGCCAGTTTAAAAATTAAGATTTTTCCTGTCTCTAATCGGAAAGGAGGAATATTAAAGTCTTAAGCTGAGGCAATAGACTACTTTACAAGCTAAATGGTATTACAACGTTTGCTGTTTATTTCTACATGTTTTCTTCAGCAGCTAGTTTGACAAAAATTCAGAAGCAGACAGCTATTGCGATCACTTGGTGCCTGCTCTGGGGAAGGAACACCGAACTAAATGACGCTTTTAGAAAGCTACAAAGTTTACGGGAGGCGATTTTAAACAATCGAGAGCCGGATGACTTCGAACTGCGGGAAGTCTTGACGCAGGTAAAAACGTTGCTCAGCTTTTCCAATAAGTCTTTTAATCCTCCTAAAACCAAGGCAGAGCTTGAAAAACTGGTTGCAGACTACCCGTACCTACAAGAGGCGAAGATTGGTTTAGTTTATGGCGGTGCAACTAAAATCAAAAGCTACGTGTTTGAGTCTGCCGATCTGCAAGAAATTCGCGGTGCATCTGCTCTGCTTGACGCAATCAACCTTGTCGATCTTCCTGCGTTCTTCCATGGCGATACATCAGGCCGCTTTCCTCAGTGTCAAGAGGCTTCAGCCTACTGCCATCAGGTTCGCGAATGGCTTAAGAGCAATTTTTCGCACTTCTCTAATTCTAATGTCCTAATTCCAGAACTAGTTATCTACTCCACTGGAGGCAACATTCTAGCATTTTGTCCAGCCGCATTTGTTGATCACCTAGTTGATGCTATTGAGAAACGCTACACTTGCGAAACCTTGACAGCAAATTCCTGCGCGGTTAGAGATTTGTTTTGCCCATTGGAAATTTATTTGGGGAAATTACAAGATTCAGTTAGCAGAACTATCTGGCTAGATACGATTCAAGAGTACGCTAACAATCCAGTCTTTCAAGCTTATTTTGGAATTAGCGAGGATGACGATGCTGAAAAGATTGAAGCAGCTTTCAAGCAGCGGAAGGGATTTAGCGAACTTGTCGGGAAGCTGGCAAGTCAGTTTAACCAACGCCGCAGCGGTCACGATTCGTCAGCTCGTCCTAGCCGTCGTTATCCACCGCTGTTTGAAACCCATCCTTACCTAATGCGGGATGATAGCGATCGCCGTTCGGCAGTAGTAAAAGTGGATGCAGATACCTTACCCAATACCCCACAACTCTCTGAGCCAACAGCACGAAAGCGACGAGTGGGCCAGATCGCAAAACGAGAAGCATCAGAACGACAGCAATGGTACAAAAGCGCTAACTTCAATAAATCTTGGAATCCCACAACCGACGATAAGGTCTTCCGTAGCTGGGTGTCTAAGTTCGAGCAATTTCTCTGCGATGAGGGACTCGTAGAGCACTATGACAAAGAACATAAATTGTTCGTTGATGGCAATGGGACAATTAAAGCTCCTGACAAGCGAGAAGCGCGATCGCTCACCGAGATTGGAGATGCTAGCGATGGCTTTGTGGCTTATATTTACGCTGATGGCAACAATATGGGGCAGTACATTCGCGATCAAATTAAAACTCCCGCTCACTATCAAGAGTTCAGCCAGGATGTTTTTGAGGCTACTGAGCAGTCGGTCTATTGGGCTCTTGCCCACAGCATCGCCCCTCATTACTACAAACCGGATGCTAAATCGTCCCGTACCAATAAAGCTCCCGTCTGGATTCATCCTTTTGAAATTATTACTATCGGTGGTGACGACGTATTGCTGGTTGTACCTGCGAACAAAGCCCTGGAAGTCGCTCTTAAAATTGGTTTCAAATTTGAGTCGATTTTGATGGAGAAAATAACTGGTAGTCAGAAACGATACGCTCTTAAACAGTCTGCTGAAGTTGCTCCTGAGCAAGCTCATCACCGCTATCTGCCAGCTTCTGGAAAACAATCGGGTTGTTGCTTGAGCATCTCTAGCGGAGTTTTAATTACGGCGGCTAATACCCCAATCTACTACGCAGATAAACTCGTTTCGCAATTGCTCAAATCAGCCAAAAAGCGAGCAAAAGACTTAAGGAGCGAAGATTATTTCGGCGGCACGGTAGATTTTCTTGTTCTCAAAGCCGTCACTATGATTTCCTCTGATATTTCTTCCTTCCGCAATGAAGGACTAACCGTCCGGGTTCCACAGCGACCGCAGGAACTTAAGCTCTATGGCGCTCCCTACACTCTCTACGAACTCGAAGGACTAATCGCGACTGTTGAAGCTCTTAAAAAATCTGGTTTCCCCAGATCTCAGCTCTACCAAATTCGTAGCCTGCTCAAACGCGGTAAGCGTTCAGCTATTCTCAACTACCGCTATTTTCGCGTTCGGCTTGGTCAAAAAGAACAGGAGTTACTGCAAACAAATTTTGAAGCTGCCTGGTGTGAAGCAGAATCTAACAACGGCAATTTGGCTCCCTGGTCAACTGCTATTCGCAAAGAAAACCAAGACAAGACGATCTATGAAACTATCTGGCGAGAGATGGTTGATTTATATCCCTTCATTGACGTAGCAGAGAGCGCGAGCGCAGATGCCTCGCAAAACACGGTGGCGAAGAGTACCAGAGAACGGGAGGAGCCATGATTCAGTTAAGAGACTTAAACCAGTCAGTACAGTCTCGTCAGGCAAACCAAATTCAACTAGTTGCCACGCTCGATACGGCGCTGTGTGTAGGAGCCGGGGGGTCGTCTGGCTCACAGGCTGATAAACCAATTCTCAAAACGGCTGACGGACGCTTAGCGATTCCAGCTTCACAGATTAAAGGAAGATTGCGTCACGAATGCGAGAAACTGACGAGAGCCTTAGAATGGGCAACCTGCAAATCTCCGGTAGCCCAGACTATGTGTCCCCATAGAGTTGGATTAACCGAACATTTTCAGCGCGACGAATATGCAATTGGCGAGCGCAGTTCTGATAACCTGCCTTTGTATCACTGCTTGATCTGCCAAATTTTTGGCAATCCCAGCCTGCCGTCCAGAATTCAGTTTACCGACCTGATTTGCACTGAAGACCCTAATACCCTTCCTGAAGTGCTACGTCCCGGTGTAACTATCAACCGCCGCCGCCGCACTGCTGAAGAAAAAAAGCTCTACTTCCTAGAAACTTCTCCAGCCAATGCTGCACTAAGGTTTGCAGGCGAGATTTTTCTTTCGCCTCCTTTGTGCAATTTTACTGAAGAGCAAGATGATGGCAAACCTGATTTTGCCAAAGCGCTAATTTTAGCTGGACTCAAACATATCCACGCTTTGGGGGGTAGCAAATCTACCGGATTGGGGTGGCTGCAATGGGAACCTTCAATCTTCGAGAATGCTGAAATTGATGAGGCAGTTTGGGCTTTTCTATGTAGGAGCAAATCTTCAAACTCTTCCGCTCAAACAATATTGAACGAGGATAAGAGTAATGAAACGCATTGATTTGACAATTACGGCTCAGGCTCCTTTGGCTATTGGACAGCGGAAGCCAGGCGGCTCTGTTAGCGAAGCAATGGACTACATTCCCGGAAGCGTTATTCGCGGGGCGATCGCTAGCAGAATCTTAAAATCCTCTACTCAGATACCTAAAGCTGGAGATGACTTTCACGCTCTATTCTTAGACGAACAGGCAGCAGTCTTTCAAAATGCTTATCCAGCGATCGCGAAAGTTGGAGAGGATGAGTACGAAATTAGGGACGGCGAAATCGCTTTCTTGCCAGCAACGGCACTGAGTTCTAAAACTGACAGCGGCTTTAAACCCAACAAGGCAGGCGTCTTTGATTCTTTGATTGATAGCTTTTGTGCGAGAGAGCACGGTCTTTTCTATGAGCCGAACAATATTAAAGGTGATCGGGTTGAATCTTTCAGTGGATTCTACAGCAAAGCCGGAAACTGTTACTCTTCTCATTCTGTGAGTAAGCGCCTGCTGACGAGAGTTGGAATCAATCGCAGGCTTGCTACTGCTCAAGAAGAAATCCTCTACAGTATCGAAGTCCTTAACGAGGTTCAGGGGAAGAAAGAGAAAGTTCCTACTACCTACAGAAGTTCGATCTTGGTTCAAGATGACGGCGATTTAGCAGAACAACTTTCGGAGTTTATTCGTAGCAACTGCGATCGCTTTCGTCTTGGAGGGTCTGGGTCACGGGGACTTGGCAACGTTACGATAAAAGCTAAAATCTCTGAGAGTGCAAATATTCAAGAAAGTTCGTTAAAGCAGCGCATCGGCAGCTTTAACGAAAAGCTAAAAGAACGCTGGGGCTTTTGGAATGCATTTGGCGTTCCTGACCCAAATCCTCTTGAAGGAAGAACCTTCTTCACAGTCAATCTTCAGTCTGATGCAATTTTGACTGAGCAGTGGCAGCGCACGATGGTCATTTCCGAAGACATGCTGCGTCAGTTCGTCGGCTTGCACAATGCTGATGTAACACTCCACATGACTTACAGCAGCTATGATTATCGCTCTGGTTGGAATACCGCTTGGGGACTACCTAAAGATGTTGAGCTAATCGCCAAGATGGGAGGAGTCTTTCTGTTTAGTATTTCAGAAACTCAGCAAGAACGGTGGTATGAGAAACTAGCTGAGCTAGAGCTGCGGGGAGTGGGCGATCGCACTAGCGAAGGGTTGGGTCAAATAAAAGTTTGTGACGATTTTCATCTCATTTTTCGGGAGGATGCGGTATGAGTCAGACAGTGGAGCAGCAATCAGAACACTCAATGCAAAAGCAAGAGCTTGCTGTGCAAAAGAAAATTCTTCAAGTCGAGGAAAAGTTGGTGCAGTGGGTTGAAAAAGCCCTAAAAGAGGGGAAATATTACAATAAAGGAGAGAAAAAGCTGGAGGAGTCTCAGTTTCGTAACTTACTGCGAGTTGCACAAACAACCGAGAGTCCAGAGGTGATAAAAAACTTTCTCCGCTATCAGGTTGGTCGTGATGAAAAATGGGGAAGAGGAGAAGGTTCGCTGGCAGAAAAAATTATTGATGACATTGACTGTTCAATTCAGGAACAAGCTGCAAGTATCCAGACGCAAACAAGCCACAAAAGTTTAAATGAGATTTGGATTAGGCTTATTCGCCTTTATTTAGGATACGGCCAACGTCGCCTTGTGTACCTGAATTCCCTGGCAAAGTAACCAAGATTCTGAATCCAAAAAAATTAATCTCAGTAATTATCGAGCCTGAACTGACAATGTTTGATGTTTTTAGAAATCGACTGGAATTAGTAGGTAAATTGACAACTGTGACAGCTTTGCGGATTAGCCAAGGGCGATCGCTGGAGCCAATTGGCTCTGACTTGCCAGTCGTTAAGGATGCTTTTGGCAGACCATTGATTCCAGGGTCAAGCTTTAAGGGAGCTATGAGAGCGCGACTAGAGAGCTTTCTAAGAGGAATTTTGGGGAGCGATCGCAAGTTGGTTGCTAACCCTGCAATTGAAGAAGAGTGGTCGATTACCTCGGACAGAATGAAAGAACTCAAGGAAGAATATTCAGATGACGCACGGCTGACTACAGCAATTGTTGCAGAAACCGATTTGGCATCGCGATTATTTGGTTCTCCTTGGCTATCAAGCAAACTTCAAATAAAAGACCTCAACGTTTCCTCAAATGATTGGTTCAATCAATACCAAGAGCGAGATGGTGTTGCCATTGACCGGGATACAGAAATTGCTGCAAATGGCAAACTCTACGATTTCCAGGTAGTGCCTGCTGGGACTCCCTTTCGCTTTCATGCAATTGTCGAGAATGCCGAAAAGTGGGAACTAGGTTTACTAATGATTGGACTACATCAGTTTGAGACTCAGCAGATTCCTTTGGGGGGCGGGCGATCGCGGGGATTAGGAGTAGTGAAACTAAGGCTAGAAAAACGCTGGTGGTTTGACTATCCAGCAAGCGATCCTGAACAGCTAATTCAGTATCTTCAGCGTTTGCTGAATAACAAAAAAGATTACTACTTACTAACGAGTGAAGAATATGAAACTTACAAGACTGACTGGTCAGAGACTCTCATTGAAGAACTCAGAAAACCAAAATAAG
This sequence comes from Cyanophyceae cyanobacterium, assembly GCA_050331735.1. Taxonomy (GTDB): domain Bacteria; phylum Cyanobacteriota; class Cyanobacteriia; order Cyanobacteriales; family JBHJGN01; genus JBHJGN01. Next base: position 6,750 of record JBHJGN010000081.1, on the reverse strand, counting down.
AAAGGTTCAGAGTAACGACTGCTAATACTGCAAACTAATTGTCAAGCTAATTGCAGGCAATGTCCCTTAAAACTTAAATCTGCTATGCATAAACGCTTAGTTAATCACTGCACAATTGAGCTAACCTTAATTCCCGATGGACCAATTCTGATCAAATCGGGTAAAGAGGGAGCCAATCCAACAAAGCCAGATATGGAGTTTGTAGAAACGTATTATGCAGATGGTCGTTCGATCTACCTGCCTGGAAGTTCCCTAAAAGGAGCAATACGCGCCCATGCCGAGCGTATTGTTAGGACGGTAGGCAGCGATCACAAGCCTGAGAATAACCAAGGCATTTGGGCAAACGATCCACTCAACGATGATTATAACTATTTAAAGGATAAAAAGGACAAGCAGAAGAAGTTGCCCTCCTATGAGCTTTACAAGGAGTCTTCCTTTACAGATCAGATATTTGGTAACACTGCAATCGCCAGTCGTTTCCGCATTGAAGATGCCTACCCGGTAGATCCTAAAAAACTTAAAATCGAAGAAAGAAATGGAGTTGCTATCGATCGGGTATTTGGCTCTGCCGTTTCCGGTGCTCTATTCAACTATCAGGTTTGTACGTCTGGGGACTTTCGTACCAAGATTCACCTTAAAAATTTTACCTTGGCGCAGTTGGGGCTAATTGGACTTGTCTTGCGCGACCTGCATGAGGGTTGGTTTGGTATTGGATTTGCGAAATCTCGCGGCATGGGGCTAGTAAAAGTTAGGCTAGACTCCGCAGTAGTGCAATATCCTGGCTGTATCATTGACAAAGCCACGGATAAGATTTGTCATCTAGGTAGTCTCCGTACTTGGGATAAAAGAACATTGCTAGGAGTTAGCCAGTTCTTCAATCCAGATGATAAGCAACAGAAAGAAGAGCAGAAAAAATATGGTTATGACAAGGTAAAAAAAGATATCCAAGCTGACTTACCTGTTGCTGCCAAGGGGACGAAATTAGGATTTGGGGTACAGCTTACTTGGACGGGTGACGAACAGGTCAAGGATTTGTTTATTAAAGCAGTAAAATCTTGGAGTGCATTGTTGGGAGTAGCTGCATAATGGCATTTGTCGGTACAAAAATAGTGATAGATTCCGCAGAATTGCGATCGCTAATCAATCAACTTCAAAGCACAAATTGCTATTTCTTTCTTAGATGGCCCCATAAAGTTAGTGGTTTTTGCACGGAGTTGCCTACAGATTTTCCCAGTCCTGAAGGTCAAGTTTTTAACAGTCAACAAGAACTACGCTGGAAACAGCATGGGAAAGGCTATAGCGTTTTGCTACTCAGCGCAAGCGAAGAATTCCCTGATTTCAAGCTAGTAGGGCAATCTTGGAATGTTCGAGAGCAAGGAGCATGCGTTTATCCTAAAACGGAAACTCGATTTCCGAAGAGGCTTGAATACCAGAACATTAATATTCGTCAACGTTACTTTTTTGATCAACAGACTGCCACAGTCTATTTCGTTGCTTTAGTTGCTCGATAATTTTTATGACACCACAAAAGCCAAAACCTTCGCTCAAAAAGAAGATTTCAAGCACAACAGATTCTACGAATAAAGAGCCTAAGCGCTATGATTTCGTCCCTTTGTCTAACAGTGGTACAAACAGAGGGAAAGTCGTCGGACATGAAGCTTACAAGGAAGAGTTGATTAATGGCAAGCTCTCTTTAGATCTAACTGTTCAAACCTCTTCTTTTGTCGCAACTGGTCATATTGTTCTAGGTAGCGATGTTTCTGCCAACGTTCCGCTTATCAAAACTGCTTATCATCGAAATCAGAAGCTACTTATACCAGGAAGTTCTCTAAAAGGCGCTGTTCGCTCAGCTTACGAAGCAATCACCAAAAGTTGCTTATGTAAAACCAAGGCTACAGTTCCTGATGAATATTCAGAATGTAGAGTCACAAGGAAAAACAGAGAAAGCGAAGAGCTAGTATGCCCTGCTTGCCAGGTTTTTGGTGCTATGGGATGGCAAGGAATCGTTTCCTTTCCTGATGTAGTTGGAGAGCAAGCATCTGATAATATCGGTTTTGTCCCTTCGCTGTATAAGCCTCAACCTGACAGAGGTACTATCAAAGGTCGCAAGTTTTACCACCATTATATTGAAGTAGATAATAAAGCTGAAAAGGGTCTCGACGCTCAAATAGCAACAAGAAATTATGTTTTCAAAACCACTTTGCATCTTAAAAACATATCTCAGACACAACTAGGAACACTCCTCATTGTTCTTGGTCAAGATGCTCGTTATCCTATGGCGCTCAAAGTTGGTGGGGGCAAACCAATCGGCATGGGCACGATGACGGTTAGCGTAAAATCTCTAGAGAAACATCAGAATTTAAAAGAACGCTATAGCAGCTATTTTTCTCAAGAATGCGATCGCTTGACTGACGAAGAGCTGAAATCGTTCGTAGATAGAGTTATTGCCTCTGCCCATAAAAGCTTGGTAGAAAAGCAGCAGCTCGAAAAATTAGCTGAAATCCTCAAGTGGCCGACTGACAAAGCCTTACCGGAGAATATTTAATGATGCAAGCAACTAGTGACTTAACTAGTGCTCAGTGGCAGATTGCCCATGTGATCGCTCTCAAACTGGTCAAAGAAGAGACAGACGTAAATGAACTGGGAAAGACAATTGCTTATCTTCGCAGTGCAATCGACCGCGATCTATCAAATGCTAAAACCCAGTTTTTCAACTTTCTCAGCGTTTTAGTAAAAAATGGGAATCAAATTGGGCATAGTGATAAAACTCCCGAATATTATCGCAATATCGAAAAAGCCTGTAAGACTCATTTAAGAAATGAAGAGTTTGATGTATTCGATGTATTGCAAATTCTGGGATGGGCTGCCCGCCTAATGCGCTACTACAAGGTTGCGCCAAAAAGTATCCAGACATTTAAAGTAGAGCAGATTATTGAAGCCCAAGTATATAGAAAGCACTCTAAAGGCCATAGAGTAACATACTCTGTTGCTGGAATTCCATTTACGGAAAAGGAATCCAAAAAATTCGACAAGATTCCCGAAAGTGGCACAGTCAAGGTACAAATTAGATCATTAAAAGAGGATGGTAGTATTAAGCACATTAAATTTGTTGAATCATAATTACTGCACTACCAAGAACGTTCGCCTCGTAAACCTTAAACAAAATCAAGCACGTCTGGATCTGCGATCACCCCTAGCCACGTAAGCCCCATCTGCTGCATTGCCAACGAGTGTAATTGGGCTGTTAGCAGGTACAACATAACGATTCTTGGGGATTGAGTTGAGGTACCTCAACGGTGGTGGAACATTGACGTATACGATTAATACTGTTGATTCCGGCAGACGACTGAGGAGTTCGTCAATAAGCGGTCGAGCGGCGGTGTCGCGCTCCTCCAAATCTTGCAAGCTAGCAAAAGCTTGTCCTGAATCAGTAGTGTAATTGATTAAATCCAGAATAACGACATCACTAGGCGATCGCCTCGATAACTGAGATGTACTCAAATCATCAATATTTTTGCAAAAACGTATACTTTTAAAGTTGCGTGTTTGTAGTAGTTTAAATTCTGTTGGCTCGCTTGTCCCATTGTGTAAATAATAATCAACTAGTGTCGAACCAATTACTTCCTCTCTTCGTAATGTCCGCTCTACATTTTTTATTTCGGTACGGATTAGATCGCCCACTTCAGTTTTAACTAGATTGGGAATTTGCGCCTCAGCTTCCTGACGAACTCGCTGAATAGCCTCTTGAACCTCTCTTCGATAAAAATCTCGAAAATCGTTAATATCTCTTCTTGCAAACTCCTGAAAATCTTTGAAACTTTGGGTAGTGTTTTGAACTTCTTTTGCAGAAAACTCCTGAAAATCTTTGAAACTTTTACCAATGAAGAAAGCAGCCAAACTTCCGCCAATCCCTAGAGTAAACCCTAAAACAATGAAAATGTTCCTCATCAGATCGAGAAATTGTTTCATTGTCTCCATAATCTGTCTGTGGCTCTGCTCAAGGAATTCTAATTGGCTCTTGAGCAGCTCAACATCCTCTGCTGGCGGCGGATTGGGCGCTGGGGCTGGAAGTGGAGGTGGCGTTTGAGCTGGGACACAGGTTTGCAACTCAACCAGATTTGTGTAGGATAGCCAATCAATATGCTCGAACATGTCCAATAATTCGGGGGAGGAAATAAATCAGTTGTTTGGCAATTATTATCCCATAGCTTAATGTGGATACTTAGATTGCAACCTTTTTTCTGCCGAACGAGCAAGCTTAGTATTTTAGACAAAAGGAAATTAAATGACATCCGAGCAGTACCTCAGAAACATCTTACGGCGTGAGAAAGTTGATACAAGCAGTACATCGCCCATAACATAATTAAAGTACAGAAGGTAATTGAGCCAATACTAAGGCGATGGGCGGGGAATTATTTAATTTGTGTTAATCAGAGTGGTTCTTTTGCTAAAGGGACACCTAACCGTAGTGGAACAGACATCGATCTCTTGTTTTCATTCTCATCTAGTATGCTGATAAACCTTAGAGATCTATATAACAATGTTTTTGACGAGCTTCAAGCAGCGGGATATTTACCCCGCAAGCAGAATGTTTCAGTAGGCATTAAAGTAAATAGCTATGACGTTGATATAATTCCTGCTAAACGTCAATCTCAACATGGCAACGATCATATTTTATATCGTCGCAAAGCTAACACCTGGACTAAAACAAATATTTCTCTTCATATTTCGCTTGTTAGAAACTCAAACCGAACTAATGAAATTCGACTGATAAAACTCTGGCGAGACCAAAAAGGAATTAACTTCCCTTCGTTTTACCTTGAGCTAGTCACTATCAAAGTCCTTAGCCATGCATCTTGTAGCAATATTGCCGACAATGTTTTGAAAGTATTTTCCTATCTAAAAAATTATTTTGTTGATAGCTATTTTGTTGACCCTGCTAATAGTAATAATGTAATATCCGACGATATAAGCATATCAGAAAAAAATACGATTGTGAGAGAAGCGAGAAAGGCATTATCGGCAAATAATTGGAATCAGATAATTAAATGAATAATTCTTGGTCATTATCACAGGTACTTGCGAGTCTTCATGATGACATACAACAGCGTCTTGAAATAGCACGCAGAACCTTTGCTCATCCAGGAACAAAGGGCGATGCAAGTGAAGACGTTTGGCTTGAGTTACTCAAAACTTATTTGCCGCGTAGATATCAAGCTACCAAAGCACATGTTGTTGACAGTAATGGCAAGTTTAGCGATCAAATAGATATTGTTATTCACGATCGCCAATATTCTCCTTTTATATTTCATTATCAAGGAGAAACTGTTGTTCCTGCCGAGAGTGTCTATGCAGTCTTCGAGGCAAAACAATCTATCAATGCATCAGAAGTACGTTACGCACAAGCTAAAGTTGCTAGCGTTCGTACTTTACATCGAACAAGTTTACCAATTCCCCATGCTGGAGGAAAATACCCACCGAAAAAACTTTTTCCAATTTTAGGCGGCATACTTACACTCGAAAGCGATTGGAAGCCTGCATTAGGAAGTTCGCTGCTAAACTCGTTAAAAACAGATGATAAACAAAAAAAGTTAAACATGGGCTGCATAGCAACTCATGGAACATTTATTCTTCGAGAGGACGGCAAATATACGCTTGACGACGGAGGCAAGTCTGCTACAGCTTTCCTTCTTGAGCTAATTGCACAGCTTCAGTTGTTTGCTACAGTGCCTATGATCGATGTCAGTGCTTATGCCAATTGGTTGAGATAAGCGATGATTTATGCGATCACCTCAAAACAGCAACAACAAGCAGCCAGATAGATTCAAGATGGCTTAGCTGATTTGCTACAATTCAGGAACCAAACAGTAGTATAGCCGCCTCGCCTCATAAATTGTTTTACTCCCAAACCAACTAAGGAGATCATCGGCTTATTGCCATATACCCTGTTCAACAGTATTTCAGCTTACTGAAACACCAATTTTACTAATTCATGCCTGCGACTCCAACACATAAAAAACTCTCTTTTGCGGAATACCTCAGTTACGACGACGGAACCGATAACTGCTATGAGTTAGTGCATGGAGAACTAATTTTAATGAATCCACCAACAGGTCGTCATGCGCTGATTATCTTCTCCCTTCACAACGCGCTATTAGCTGAAATTAATCGCCTCAAATTTCCTTGGGTTGTTTTGCAATCCGTTGGAATTAGAACTTCTGTTAATCGTGCCAGAATTCCTGACCTCTGCATCGTTGCTCGCGAGCAGATGCAAAAGTATTTGGAGGTATCGGCTGTTTTAGAGTTCCCCGCTTTACTAGCCGTAGAAATAGTAAGCGACAGCTCATCAATCATAGACTATCGCTATAAGCGTTCTGAATACTCTGTAGCGGGGATTCCTGAATATTGGATTATCGACCCAGCCAAGGCAAAAGTGACTGTATTGCAGTTAATAGAAGGATTCTATGAGGAAAAAGAATACCAAGGTGATGATAAGATAACTTCACCGACTTTCCCAAAGTTAGATCTAACTGTTAAACAAATCTTACAGGTTTAAACTTTGGCAGTAAAAGCGACTTAATCTGGCGAATCAACAAACTACTCTATGAGTAATACCAATTAGAAAAAGTAATAGGAGACTTGATGAGTTGGGGGAAAGGGGAAGGGGTCAAGGGGAAAGGGAAGCACAGCAGCTCTTTGCCCTTGAACCTCCAATGCTTGGTTAGTTTAAGGAACTATCTGACTACTTTC
>JBHJGN010000080.1:0-21560 GCA_050331735.1 Cyanophyceae cyanobacterium | reverse complement strand
CCTCTTCAGTATACTCTGCCCTCTCGTCCATCGCCGCTTCCGTGGCTACAGCCATCAACTCCATTCCCGCATCAGTGGCTTCTGGCTCCATGTCCATGCCCTCTTCAGTGGTTTCTGGCTCCATTCCCTCTTCGGTCACTTCTTCTACTGCGTCGTCGCTATCTGCTGGAAGTTCGGTACTGTCGGGGGGTGTCGGGTCAGATGTTTGAGCAATGCTGATTGAGGCTGCAAAACACAGTGAAGCAACGGTACTGGCCGACAAAACGAATTTGACAAAAGAATTCGTCCAAAATTTAGTAGTCATGTGATATCTCCTTGCAAAGAACGGGCATACTAAAATTAGGTTGGATAATCGTAATCTATTGAAAGTTAAGATTTGGTTAAAACCACAGGGAATTGGTGCTTGGCTAATTAGCCAAAAAATAAGGTGTCGGCTTTAAAGGTGTATCTAATGGCGATCGCGGTTTAGCTGCGTAGCTTTCGAGACCCAAAACAACCATTCTCAGTTGAGCAACTGATGAAGGAGCGCTGGTTGGTAGCTATGACTGACTAACCTCTGATAAAGGTTCCCGCTGCTACAAAAATTGCTCAGTTACAAGGGGGGAATTGCCTTCTCCCTGTTTTCCACGGCAAAGAGTTGGGCAGGAAAAATGTTTGTTGGATAGGGAGTCAGCATGACTGCCCGTCTTAATTCTTAATAAATCACAAACTTTCAAACCGCTATTGGAAGCAATAACGTTAAGATCGTAGGGATGTAAACACCACAATTCCGCCAGATTTACCGTACAATTCATCACCTGCGATCTCGATAAAGCAATGGTCAAGACTCCGACTCCACCTTCTCAAAAAGTATCCAAACTAGAGGGCATTAAAGAACGTAGTAACTACCTGCGAGACCCACTGATTGCTGAGCTAGCCGAGGATACTACCCACTTCAGTGGGGATGCCGTGCAGGTTTTAAAATTTCACGGCTCCTACCAGCAGGACAACCGAGATAACCGGGTTAAAGGTCAGGAAAAAGACTACCAGTTCATGCTACGGACGCGGAACCCCGGAGGATTTGTGCCGCCCCAGCTCTATCTCACCCTAGATCGTCTCTCTGAAGAATACGGCAATCACACCCTGCGAGTGACCACTCGCCAGGGTTTTCAGATGCACGGGATTTTGAAGAAGAATCTCAAAGCCAGCATTGCCGCCATTATTCAAAATCTGGGGTCTACTTTAGGAGCCTGCGGCGACCTTAATCGTAATGTCATGGCTCCGCCGGCTCCGTTTAAGAACCGTCGCGACTATCAACTAGCCTGGGAATACGCCAGCACAGTAGCCGACCTGCTCACCCCGCAAACCGGAGCCTACTACGAAATTTGGCTAGACGGGGAAAAGGCCATTAGTGCTGAAGAAGACCCGGACGTGAAGGCGGCAAGACAGCGCAACGGGAACGGCACCATTTTTCACAGCGGGGAAGAGCCCATCTATGGGGAACACTACATGCCGCGGAAATTTAAGTGTGCGGTTACGGTGCCGGGAGACAACTCCATCGACCTCTACACGCAGGATCTGAGCTTGGTGGTGATGCTCAACGAGGCCGGGGAATTAGCAGGATTTAATGTGTTTGCTGGTGGCGGATTAGGTCGCACTCACAACAAAGAAGAAACATTTGCTCGGCAGGCAGACGAGATTTGCTATGTAGCTCGGGAAGATGTATACGACCTGATTAAAGCGATTGTTGCCACTCAGCGAGACTATGGCGATCGCTTCAACCGTCGTCACGCCAGAATGAAGTATCTGATTCACGACTGGGGCGTAGACAAATTTCGGGAAACCGTAGCCGGATACTTTGGAAAGCCGCTACAGCCGTTTAAGCCGCTGCCTGAATGGAAATACGATGACTTTTTAGGATGGAATGAACAGGGCGACGGCAAGCTCTTTGTGGGCATCTCTGTCGAAAATGGACGCGTTAAGGATGAAGACAGCTTCCAGCTTAAAACCGCCCTGCGGGAAATCGTGAAGCAGTTTTCGCTGCCGATGCGCCTCACTGCCAACCACAATATTATCCTTTACGAAATTGAGCCATCTCAGCAGTCTAAGATTCAGCAAATTTTGGAGAGGTACGGTGTTGTGACCTCTCCAGAGGCAAGCGATCCCCTCGTCCGCTACTCGATTGCCTGTCCGGCTTTACCCACCTGTGGCTTAGCGATTACCGAATCAGAACGAGCTGCCCCCGGCGTCATTGAGCGAATTCGCGCTCTGTTGAATCGCCTTGAGTTAGAGCAAGAGCACTTTGTCGTTCGCATGACCGGATGCCCCAATGGGTGTGCTAGACCCTATATGGCCGAGCTAGGCTTTGTGGGCAGTGCGCCCAACACCTACCAAATCTGGCTGGGGGGATCGCCCAACCAAACTCGCTTAGCGCAAGCCTACACCGACCGCATGCCTTTAGAGGAGCTCGAAAGCTTTCTGGAGCCAATTTTTGCTTTCTTTAAGCAGGAGAAAGCAGACGGTGAGAGTTTTGGGGATTTTTGCAATCGCGTTGGTTTTGAAGCCATTCGCGACTTTACCGTTGCCTACGAGTCTCCACCGTTCAGCCCCCAGTCCGATCAGGGCTTCGCTAGCGAAGTGATTAAGCCACAGCCTTCTGTCACCGCTCGCAAACATCGCCCCCGGATTAGCGTAGAACACGATCTGCATGCGCGGCTCAAGCAAGCTTCCGAACAACAGGGTAAGCCAATGAGCGAGATTGTAGCAGAAGTGCTTAACGCCTACTTTGAGAAGCAGTAAGAACTATTTGTGGCAGTTTTAGGAGCGCTTAGCCGCTCCTTTTTTTCTGATCGCATAGTACCTAAACGTTCACTCTCGCCAGTTGTTTCTCGGCGGTCGCTACCGAAAAAGTTTGGCTTCGGGGGCTGCAGTTAGCACGCTAAAAATCGAAATTGATCTCCTGTTGGTTTCTTATTTTAAGTAATAAAATTAGGTTTTCATAAAACTAACGTTTCTAACTTCGCTAAAACTTCTTCAATGACTATTTCTGGCGCTCTTTCGACAAATTTAACTGTTCTCGCTCTCCAATCTATGCTCTTTAAGTGATGAACTAATACGGCTCCTTGAATTTTTTCTCCGGCAATTACTACTTCAAAAGAAAATCCCTTGATTTTGCTAGTAATAGGACAAACAAAAGCAAGAGAAGATGTTTTATTGAAGGGAGCGGGTGATACGATGAAAGCGGGACGATGGCCCGCTGGTTCGTGTCCACGTACAGGATTAAAATTAATCCACACTATGTCGCCGCGCTTGGGAATATACTCAGAATTACCAAACTTCTTCGCCAACAGCAGCTCCCCAATCTACTTCACCACCAAAATCTCCTGGATCAACTCTTTCTAAAAGTTCATCCAAAGTATACTTTTTCCTCTGAGAGCTGATTACTATACCTCCTTGCTCTACATTAATAGAGACACTAGAGCCTTCTTGCAAACCAGCTTGCTCAGCAATGTGCTTTGGAATGCGAACAGCAAGACTATCTCCCCATTGGCTGATAATAGACATGGCTACTAACTTGAAAATGTATTGCTGAGATTGTTTGAGAGTTCCTGTGGGCGTACGGGCAGTCATCTTATGCCTTTTCCTATACGCTCATATATTTTTTCTCTATACGCTTATGATTCTATCCGCTCATGATTTCTTAAGTCTGTATGGCTCCTCAACCCCGTAAGCGCTTTGCTCAACATTGGCTCCGCAGCGAGAAAGCCTTAGAAAAAATTGTGGCGGCAGCTCAGCTAACACAGAGCGATCGCCTCCTAGAAATCGGTCCCGGGACGGGAGTTCTCACCCGCCGCCTGCTGCCGGAAGTGGAGTCTGTTGTAGCGGTAGAGATCGACCGGGATTTATGTCAGCGCCTCGTCAGCAGTTTTGGAGAGGCCGAAAATTTTTTGCTGCTCCAGGGAGATATTCTCTCTCTCGACCTGAACTCTCTAGTTACCTCTCATCCCAATAAAGTTGTTGCTAATATTCCCTACAATATCACTGGACCAATTTTAGAAAAGCTCCTCGGCACGATCGCTCATCCGCGAGAAACTTACGAGTTAATTGTCCTGCTGGTACAAAAAGAAGTGGCTCAGCGCCTTGTGGCCCCACCAGGAACGAAAGCTTACGGGGCTTTGTCGGTCAAAATTCAGTATCTAGCCGCCTGCGAATTGATTTGTGATGTATCGAGTAAAGCCTTTCAGCCACCTCCAAAAGTCGATTCTGCCGTGGTCCGGCTGCGTCCGCGTCCTCAAGAAAACCCCGCGAGCAATGCTGGCTACTTAGGCACTTTAGTAAAGTTGGGTTTTGCTAATCGACGTAAAATGTTACGAAATAATTTAAAAGGGGAGGTAGAGAGCGATCGCCTGAGCCAATTACTGGAACAATTAGAAATAAATCCCCAAGCCCGCGCCGAAAACCTCAGCGTTCACAACTGGATTGCTCTGAGTAATCAGCTATCTCGCGAATGATAACAGGCTACCAAGGCTCAAATGCGTTCCTACTCTCTGCTTGCCCCAGCCAAAATTAATCTCTATCTAGAAATCCTTGGCGACCGCCCAGACGGATTCCACGAACTCGTGATGCTGCTGCAAAGTATCGACCTGTGCGATCGCATAGATTTGCATCCAAACGGAACTGATGCCGTGCGGATCTACTGTCAAGATCCGCAAGTGCCTCTGGATCAAACAAACTCAGCCTATCAAGCCGCCCAGGTGATGTTCGAGTCCTATCCCGAAACCTACGCTAACTACGGCGGCATCGATATTACGATTGAAAAAAATATTCCGGTTGCTGCCGGGTTAGCCGGAGGCTCCTGTGATGCGGCAGCCGTTTTAGTCGGCATTAACTTAATGTGGCAACTGGGACTCACTCAGCCAGAATTACAGATTCTCGCGGCGAGAGTTGGCTCAGACGTGCCTTTTTGCGTGTCTGGCGGCACGGCGATTGCGACCGGACGAGGAGAGAAGCTCGATCCGATTCCCGATTTGAATAACTTGGCTATTGTGTTGGCTAAGTACCGGAGCTTAAGTATTGCCGCAGCCTGGGCTTACCAACGCTACAAGCAACAGTTCAGCGAATCCTACGTTCGAGACCCAGACGCGATTTTGTCTCGTTCTGCCCAAGTCCACTCGGGTCCACTGGTAAAGGCCGTGATTAAGAAAAACGGCGAGTTAATCGGGCAGCTTCTCTATAACGACCTTGAAAGAGTCGTTTTATCCGCCTTTCCACAAGTGGCGCACCTGCGAGAAACCCTCCAAAGCCTCGGCGGGCTAGGTACAGTTATGTCTGGTTCTGGTCCAACGGTGTTTTCCCTCTGCGAAACTCGAGCAGAGGCACAACAAATTCAGCAGCAATTAAGAGCATCAATTCCCGATCCGGATCTAGAGATTTGGACAGCGCAGTTGATCGGAAACGGGATTGCTGTTGCTTAGAGTATGTCTCTATGGAACGGGGAAAGGAAGACATAACTTGAGGGATGTTGCTTTTCCGGCTTACTGTCTTTAACACTAAGTAAATTAATCCGATGACTCATTCAACTTCTAATGAAGCCACTAAATTTAGTCCCTGGCGTTACTTGAGCGGGGCAGCGATTGCTGGGGCGTTTGCGATCGCTTTTTACTGGATGACGGCGGCTGTCGCCCAAACGTTTGCCAGCAAACCCGTGACTTCCGACAATCCCATTGTGGTTAATCTCTCGACTGTCGTTCGCACTCTCGTTGTCGGCATGACGGCACTGGGAACAGGTATTTTTGCCTTGGTCAGTATCGGTTTAGTTGCCTATACTGTACAAACGATTTTCCGGCGCTTGAAAAACAATCAGTAGGAGAATATTGTTGATGCGAATGAATCATCTAGACTAAAAATAGAGTCTATCTCAAACTTTAATATGCTCGATTTTGTTAATTCTCTCTTTGGTCGCCATCCAGAGCGCGTGAATGCTAACGTAGAAATCTACACCTGGCAGACTTGCCCATTTTGTATTCGAGCGAAGTTGCTGCTGTGGTGGAAAGGCGTTAACTTCACCGAATATAAAATCGACGGCGACGAGGAAGCCAGAAACCGCATGGCACAGCGAGCGAATGGACGGCGCACAGTGCCGCAGATATTTATCAACGAGCAGCACATCGGCGGTAGCGACGAGCTTTACGAACTAGATGGCAATCATCAGCTTGATGCTTTACTGGCTGAACCAGCCGCTTAAGGTCGCTCTGCGACAGGGAAAAGGGACAGTTTTCCTTTTCCCTAACGGGAACGCTCCGCGAACGGGACGGGAAAGAACACAATGCTAAGGAACAAGCTAATTTATTTCCCCTTTCCCCTTTTCCCGTTGTGGAGCAACTTTCCCCTTTTTCCCGCGCCTGCGGCGCTTCTGAAGACTCATGTTTGACCCTGTAGTACAACTTACTGAGGCGGATTATTTAGTTCATCGACAGTGGATGAACCACGCTTTAAAATTAGCTCAGGTTGCGGGAGAGGCCGGTGATGTTCCAGTTGGGGCGGTTATAACCGATGGGCAGGGAAACTTAGTTGCTCAGGCATCAAATCGTAAAGAGAGAGACCAAGACCCAACAGCCCATGCTGAAATCCTGGCTCTGCGAGGTGCTAGTCGCCGATTACAAAATTGGCATCTTAACGACTGTACTCTCTACGTGACGTTAGAGCCGTGTCCGATGTGTACCGGAGCCATTATTCAGGCTCGCTTAGGCTTGCTTGTCTACGGCGCTGATGATCCAAAAACTGGTACAATTCGCACCGTAGCCAATCTTCCCGATAGCGCCTGTTCTAATCATCGCTTTCCGGTACTGTCAGGGATTCGGGAATCTGCCTGCCGCCAACAGCTACAGGCTTGGTTTGCCCGCAAAAGAAAAGTTGCTCCGCAACAGGAAAACAGCTTTACTGCTGGGAAAAGTGGCGGCGACCCAACCGGAATTTAGTTTCGGTGATGCGCCTCTTGAATGCCGGACGTTACTCCGGCATCGGGCGCTCTGGAAATCGCACCAAGCAGGAACAAGGGGAACGGAGGAGTTGATTAAGCTCGTTTCTTCAACCCTTCCCCGTTCCGGAGGAACATTTTTTCCTTTCCCCGTCTCCTAGAAACTTCCTCTAACGATTCGTAATTCTTGACACATTGATTGACTAGGACGAACGTTAATTTAGTTAGTATCTTTAGTAGCATCATGAACAGTAACAGTGCTTTAGATCCCTATGAATCGTTCTGTTCCCAATCCGGTGCGTACTCTGGGCGTTCCTCCTAATGCCTGGTCCGTTGACGATCGATGGGCTGATATTACTCGTCCTCCTGTAGAACCGCTAATCATCACCCTGCCAACAGCAACAAAAACGCTGCGCTTAGATCTAGCGAAGTCAGCGATATTAATCATTGACATGCAGAACGACTTCTGCCACCCAGAAGGCTGGTTAGCCCATATTGGTGTTGATGTTACTGCGGCCCGCGCCCCCATTAAGCCTCTTAATGCTTTGCTTCCCGCACTGCGGCAGATCCCTATTCCGGTACTCTGGGTCAATTGGGGCAACCGAGCGGATCTGTTGAACATTAGTGCTGGACTACACCACGTCTATAACCCTACTGGAGACGGGGTTGGCCTCGGCGACCTTTTGCCGACGAGAAAGGCTCCAGTGTTGACAGCAGGAAGCTGGGCGGCAGCGGTTGTCGACGAACTGCACCAGCACGACAGCGATATTCACATAGACAAATATCGCATGAGCGGATTTTGGGATACCCCGCTAGACAGCATTTTACGCAACTTAGGCAGAACGACGCTGTTTTTTGCTGGGGTCAATGCTGATCAGTGCGTGATGACGACGCTACAGGATGCTAACTTTCTCGGCTACGACTGTGTTCTTGTTGAAGACTGCACCGCGACAACCTCGCCAGAGTACTGTTTGCAGGCCACTTTTTACAATGTTAATCAGTGTTTTGGGTTTGTTGCTCAGTCTCAAGCCATGTTAGACGCCATCAATGCAATCGAAAACAGCTAAGGAGGAAAACTGTGGATTCTTGCGTCATTTCCGTTGTTAAATCTCCTCAAGATTATCAAGCGTTTCGGATCTCCCCCAGTGACACGAACCGTTTAGCGATTGTTTTTGACCCAACAAAGGATAACGTTTCTTTCACCTACTGCGTAGAAATTTTTGACGTTGGCGGTAAAACGCCTCCCAATCGTCACCAGCATGCAGCAGAAATGTTCTTCATCTTGAAAGGGGAAGGCCAAGCAACCTGCGATGGAAAAACCGTCAATGTCCGCGCTGGTGATAGCTTGTTAGTACCACCGACCGGAACTCATGTCATTGCGAACACGGGGTCTAGTCGTCTGTATGCCCTATGCATGATGGTTCCCAACGAAGACTTTGCTGAACTGATTCGCAGCGGTACGCCAGTAGAGCTAGATGAAGAAGACATGGCCGTTCTCACTCGTTCGCCCGCTTTGATCGCAGTTTAGGAAAAAGCCGCTCCGTTACAGGAGCGCGTACTAACGCTTTCTGATTGTGACTAAATCGCTAAATGTGCTACGCTTTCGCGGACTTCTTTAATTGTTTGCGGTAAGACTCCGATCAAAAGCGCATAGGCTTCATCCGGTATCTGCGAAGCTGTTTGGTCATCAAACCAATGTTCAAACTGATTGAGAATAACTTGTGCTCGCTGAAGCGGTACAGGATTATCTGTAATTTGTTTAGTCAGTCGAATCCACTGCCGCCGGATCAGATAAGCATTAATTCTGTCTTTTGAGGTTTGAGGCTCTATTAAAGACAAGTTGCCAACGGGTAAAATTTTTGTAACATCGTCATCAAAGTTGCTGCCGACAACGGCTCCTGGTCCGGCAAACTCAGCGTGATACTGTTTAAATAAGATCAATCCATTTTTACGCCGAGGATTGACAATCAACAAACTGCCGCTGCTGAGCTGATTGAGAATGAGAGAATGCTGATTTTGGGGAGGGTCGTTCAGAAAATTCGGGTATTTACGCATACCGCTCTTGCCCCGTTAATTGGCAACTTAGGTCAAATTAGTCGGCCACGGTGTAATTTAGCTTTTTGAGGTAAAGATTTGGTCATCATGATGCCATCTTTTTTGCGATAGAGTCAGCGATCGCGCTCAGCAAAGGCTAACTGACTGCACTAAGTTCTTGCTTATCTAAGTTCCCCCCGACATTCTCTTAGAATAGCAAGCTGTTACAAATATATTTAATGATCCTGGTTCCAATGACAAGTCAGCTAACCCTCCAGGCAAACCCACAACTTTCTTCTCCCCTACTCGAGAGGCATTTGCTTGCTCAGCAATAAACGTCTTGGCTGTTTGAATAGCCAACTGCCTAAACTAGATTCAATGCGCTCAAGCTGGTAGCCACGTTTGGCATAGAGCTGTCGGGCTTGATAGTTGTCTTCCAATACATGAAGAGAAAGCCTGCAAAAACCCCACTGCTGAGCCAGTTGCTCGCACCTTGCTAGCAAGCTTTGGGCAATTCCTTGCCGACGCCAAGATGCTTTAACAGCAAGATTAGAAATGTAGAGAGTTTGAGGAGCAGGAGCGCTAAGCTTCCTTGCCGAGGGCGAGCAGGAAACATCTGGCACCGAAAGTTCAGCACTGGAACTTTGAGCTCGCTCAAAGCAGCCGCCGGAAGAGGTTCCGGCAGAACTTTGAGTCGAAACCGACCAATCAGTAGAGCGTGACGCTATTTCTATTGTCCCCACTATTTGCTCAGCATGTGAAGCGGAGCTCTTCGCGAGTACGCTAGCGACTAAACAAGCATAATGAGGCGCATGGGAACAAAGTCGCTGCCGCAGGTCTTCGTAGATTCCGAGCTTCAGTAGAGGAGTCATCCACCACAAATATTCAGGAGAAGGATGAAAACTTTCTACCAGAACCTCTGCTAACCTTTTAAGGTCGCTAACCTGAGCCTGACGAACGATTGGGGAGGAAGTAATGGAAGGAGCGGAGCGGTCAGGAGCGAAAAAAAGCAGGAACTTTATCACTGTATGCTGCAATCTTAAGACTGCTCTCTGACGATCGTGAGGCGACGCTGAGAACCATTGTCGCACTCTAGCGATTGGCCCTTGGAGCAAGATCTCAAACGCTCCATGTATGTCTCTAATAGCTATTGCTAACTTGTCAACCGCTTTCATCACCTCATGAAAAATTTTAGGAGCTCAGAACTGAGCCAGAGCAAGCTCTAAATACAGTCAGGGCAAGCAGAGCTGAACCACTCTTCGGCGTTTCAGACGTCCGTCAAGCTCAATCATCATGGCTATATCGGTAGCGCTGTCTTGAGGTGGAGTTTTCTGCGTTGACCGAGTAGCGAATCTACTCGCAGTTTGGGTCAGTTGAACGATCACACTCATCGAGTGAATAATCTTGATGTCTTTTATTCTACCTTCTTGGTGAACACTTATTGAGTGAGCAGCGATTAATGACAGCCTCTTTGAGAGACTTTAGAGATACTGTGCTCAACAGCAGCGAACATCTCAAGCAGTAGCGCGACTACTGAGGGGAAAGACAAAGATACAAAGAACTAACAGACTTCAATTCTTCGTATTTTTGACTTTCCGACAAAGAGACGAGAGCCGCGTCTTTCTATTGCTCGTCCCCTGGTCTTGCTGTCGCTTCGTCATTTTCTGGAGCTTCTTTGGCTCTTAAGGCAGCAGCACCTTCAGGAGGAGCGATTTCTTCGGGTTCGACTGCTAAATCGGCAGCGGTATCTAATTGGTTTTCAGCGTTCGTGTTTGGCTTGACGTTAGCCGCAGAACCTTGATGGCTAGCATTACCACCGGGCATAATGTTTTCTCCAATACTTAACACCCTTGAGCCTAAACGATTTGCTCGGCAAAAACCCCTGTCTAGAGAATTAACCTCGATTCAGGCGATCGCCCTCGAGCAAGAGCCAAATCTATCTATTTCAAGAAGATACCAAATCTTGTCTCCTGCTATGCTCCTGTACACGCAGGAACGATTTGATGTTAAGTAGCGTTATGGTTAGAAAAACTTTTTTTTGGTTACTGTGGGGAGGCTTTATTGCCTATGCCATCTTTCTGGCTCCCGCTGGTGGTGCTGCCAACGTAGAACTACTCATTCAATTATTTACTCTTCAGTGGTCAGAAATTAATGCTATTGTACTGTCGCTTTTGGCTTTAGTTGGCTTTTGGATTGCTGCCTACAGCGCTGTGCTTTTCATCGACGGAACAATGCAGAAGATTCCCTATTGGCTCTTTGCTGTTGCTTCTCTAGGGACTGGAGTAATTGGTTTATTGCCCTATCTAGCGCTACGAGATTCAAATCAAGAATTTCAGGGGTCTAAAAACAACTTTTTGAAGTTTTGGGATTCGCCGTTAACGGCTTTAAATATTCTCACGGCCATTGTGGCGTTAGGCACTTATGTCTCAATCGCTGACGGCGGTCGCGAATTTCTCGTTCAGTTCCAAACTCTACGCTTCGTCAACGTGATGACGGTTGCCCTCATCTTGTTTTGGCTTGGCTTCCCAACGGTAGTGGGAGACGATTTAGCTCGCCGGGGGGTCAAAAACAAACTGTTTTTGACGCTGATTACCATTGTGCCCGTCTTTGGAGCGATCGCCTATTGGGGTCTTCGTCCTCAGCTCAGTGCCGAGAGAGAAACACAAGAGTAGGCTATACAGATTACGAGCAATCTTTTGTTAGACAGATGAGCTGTTTGTTGAGAAGCTGTCACAGGAGTAGAGCAAATCGGTTGGAAATTTTAGTCATGTCGAACCACCAGAGAACCATCAGCGATCTAAGAGGTAAGATCTGCTCATCGTCTTGCAGAATAAATCTGAAGCGTATCAAGCCTACGACAAATACATTCAAGACGCACAAGGCATGAATTCTCAGCCTTGTGTCGAACTCTTTCAAAAACTGAAGCCAGAGGAGTCGCACATCCAGGAACTGCGGCAATATCTCAAAGAAGTGATGGAAAAAGGCAAAACGGAGAACGCCGCCTCGGACACCGGGAATCAAAGACTTTACTCCTGGTTCCTTCGCCTGCGGTCTTTACTGGTATCCCTACCCAGTCCTTGCTTGGGCAGCCTTTCCCCAGAAAAGTCAGGCTAGCTCAACTGTCCTTCAATCCTCACGCCTCGACTGTTCATCGTTTCTTCAAACAGAGCCGTGGGCAGTGCCTGCTCGACAGGCCAAATTCCCGGTTTAGATAACTTTCCCGCTAGCATGAGTTGAGCCACGCTGCCGGTTCCGTAGCCAGCGGCGACTGCTGTATTTTCATGAACCATTGTTGAGCAAAACCGAGTCTCTTGACCACCTTTTGCTCCTATAATTTCGGCCCGCATGGCTACCCCAATCCCGCTGAAGCGGTCAGTAAAGGCCGTCATTCTGTGGCTGACGTTCGAGAAAAATTCGATGCCCTGAGAGCTTTCGATCCAGGCAGACGGGAAGATGTGGGCGGTAATCCAGGTAAGATGATTGTAGAAATCCGGCACTGAACCAAATTTGGTGACGACGGTTTTGACCGGAAAAGATTCGGCAAACGTATAGGTCTCTGGCATATCAAACCAGTACACTCCCGTTTTGCCATAGGGCTGAGGAAAAGCGACGGTTTCGCGATCGCTATAGGGACTGACTGCCTGCCACCGACCATCGATCCAGGCGTTGAAGGTTTTCCGCAATCCTAAGAAGGTGGTTCTCATCACGGTAATTCCAGCACCGCCAGAGCCAGCCACAATGTAGCTCAAGTGAATTTTGTCTACCTGGTCGAGCTGCTCGACTCCCTGGCGCACCATACTGTTAGAAATCCCGGGGAAGATCCCTGTATTGAGGATGGCCGTAACCCCAGCGGCGGTGGCTTGCTCGCGGTAGGCGATCGCCTTTTCGTAGTAGGAACGGTGGTCGCTGACATCGATATAGTCAACGCCCGCTTCGATACAGGCTTTGATCACCTCCTCGTCCCGATAGTGAAATGGTCCGGCACAGTGAATGACTAAAGAGCATTGGGCAATAGCTGCTCGCACTGAGGCGCGGTCTGCTAACTCTAAAGGCAGGATCTGTATTGACTCGGCGTGAGCGATCGCTGCTTCCGGTAGTGCCTGCCGCGTCGTCACGATAATTTCTGCATCGGTATGTTTTGCCACATCTGCCGCGACACTGCGACCAATTCGACCTCTTCCTCCAAGAATCAAAACTGTTTGGATCATGGTGCTCTTCGTTAAATAGGCAAGCGATAAGCTGTTGAATCAATGCTTCCGATTTCTATCATGAATGCTGGCTCGGCCTTAACTGTCTCTAAGCGAGCAACACTTTAGAAAACGTCACTTATGGGAGTTTTCAACGTTAATCGTTAATTGTTGATGGTTCCTGCCGTTATCCAAATACTGACTGACTGAGCGATTGAAACGACGACTGAATCTGAGTGAGGAATGACTTTTGGCTGCGGATAAATACGGAGGCACAGTTGCGTCCCGGCATTCCTGAAATGGAGCCGCCGGGATGGGTTCCGGCTCCGGTTAAAAACAAGTTTTTGATGGGGGTTTTGTAGTTAGCAATTTCTGGGAGCGGACGCAGGAAAATCATCTGATCGAGAGTCATGTCCAAATGATAGTAGTTGCCCTTATAAGCGCCTAAACGTTCGCCTAATTCCGCCGGACTCTCAACATGGCGGGCCATGATGGATCCTTTAACGTTAGGAGCATACTCTGCCAGCTTATCGAGCACCCGATCGGCCACTCGGTGCTTGAGCGCGTCCGTCCAGCCAGTGCCGTTTAAACCAGTTCCCTCGACTCCGGCAATTTGATAGGGAGCAAAAAACTCGATCCAGAGGGTATGCTGCCCAGCCGGGGCCATCGACGGATCGCGGACGGTGGGTACGACGAGGTAGAGCGAGGGGTTTTCGTCTGGGATCTCCCCCATAGAGGCTAAGGCGTGAGATTTCTCGACGTGCCTGACCGAATCCGCAATCAATACCGACCCTACTAAATACTCATCTTGATGGTCATAGCCCTCGAACCGTGGCGGTTCGGTCAGCGCACAGTCGATTTTAAGAATCGTTTCGTTATTATTGACAACTCTGCGCTCCAGCCTGTTTTTAAGTTGGTCGTCAACAGCGGCGATCACCGTCGGATCGACCATCTGTAAAAATAGCCGTCTGGCATCAATATTAGAAATCACGCCGCGTTTAGCTCGGTACTCGGTTCCCCCAGCGACCCGAACGCCAGCAGCGCTGCCGCGGTCGTCGATGAGCACTTCTTTAACAACTTGGTCGGTCAAAATCTTGCCGCCAAGGCTCGTCACTCGGTTAACAAGAGCCTGCACTAGCGCTCCGGTTCCGCCCCGGGGTCTGGCCATCCCCGGAGAGTGGCGCATGGCCATCATCATCGCGCCAATGGCCAAGCCTTTCTGCGACGGTGGCGCCCCAATTTCGGCGGCGAGTCGCGCTAAGGGAGCTTTGACAAATTCACAGTCGAACCACTCCTCGATCAGATCTTGAGGCGAGCTAATCATGGTGCGGATAAAGTCTAAAGCCTTTTTGCGGGAGCCAGCTACCGCCAACACGTCCTGGAGATTGTTGCTGCGGTAGTTTGTGGCAATGTCAAGCAGGGCTTGCGGGGGCGCGTTAAACATTGGGGCGATCGCTCCCATCAAGCGCAGCCAGTACTCGGTAAACTCAGCGTACTTTTGAGCATCGCGATCGCTCCAGCGGGCAATTTCAGCACAGGTTTTCTCAACGGAGCGATGAGCTAAAAAATACTTCCCATCAGGATGAGGGCAAAACACGGTCGGATCGCAGTCCAGATACTCCAGACCGTATCGGGTTAGCTCTAGTTCTGCCACCACCGGACCCAAATGAATAAATTCGTGGTCAATCGCACACCGATTGAATGTGAAACCCGGAGCTTCTTGCGGTAAGATTTCTTCTGTTGTCGCTGCTCCCCCGGGAACCGACCGTTTTTCTAACAGAGCAACGCTAAATCCAGCTTTGAGTAGATAAGCGGCACAAACCAGTCCATTGTGTCCAGCGCCAATGACAACGACATCGTATTCTTCCATGTAAAGCGATTGCTGTTTTGTAATATGGCAAGCCTAATAAAAAATACTAACAAAGTCAGGCCGAATTGAGGCCAACCCACCGCTATACTGGTGAGACTGAGGTCAAACAAGACCCACTGTTTTGCTGTCTTATTAAACGTCTATCTATGAATGCCGCTGTTAAAGTTGTGCAACCGTCTGGTATTTTGGACGGCACTCAAACCGACCAATTTCGCCAAGAGATTCGCAATAGTCTTGATGAAAACACCCAAATTATTCTGGTCGATTTTAAAGACATCACCTTTATGGATAGCTCGGGTTTAGGCGCTTTAGTCCTATCTCTTAAGGCGGTGCGCTCAGCAGGAGCCCAAATGATTCTCTGTTCTCTCAATGAGCAAATTAAAATCCTGTTCGATTTAACAAGCATGGATAAAGTGTTTGAAATTTTTCCGGACCGCGAAGCCTTTGAGCAAAAATACGCGCAGCAATAGGTTGCGTCCTGACCAATACGGCTACAAGATGATCAGTGCAGTTGGATCTGAATAATCGACAGATCGTCGTCGAAGTCCATTTTGGAGTTAAGCTTGTAAATCTGCTTGAGCAGTAAATCCAGGCTGTGCTGACCTTGCTGATAAGTTGTATTGAGCAGTTCAATAAAGTTGTCTAATCCCCAGATGCTGCCATTGGAGAGATCGAATTCGTAGATGCCATCGCTAAAGATGTAGAGACTAGAGTCGGGATGAATCTGGCAATGGGCATCTACATAATCGGCGCTGGGAAACATGCCGACGGGAAACCCGGGAGTTTTGAGAATCTGCTTAATCGTTCCTCCTTGGGGATCGGGAGAGAACAGAATCGCAGGCGGATGGCCGGCACTGGCGTAAATCAGGCGGCGTTGGCGCGTATGGTACACTCCATACCAAATTGTAAAGTAGCGATCATTACGAGGAGTCATCTGGAAGATCTGATTCAATTCCTGGAGAACCTCGCTTGGCTGATACAGATTAACCTGATTGAAGCGGTTAAATCGAGAGCGTAAGAGGTTAAGCACTGAGAGCGAGGGCAGGGCAGCACGCAGCCCGTGTCCGGCGACATCCAATAAATAAATAGCTAAGTGCTCTGAGTCGAGCCAGTAATAGTCAAATCCGTCTCCGCCAAGACGACGGGACGGAATGAAGCGAACATCAATGGTAGTCGATGGTTCAGCAATGGGCTCCGGGAGGATAGAGCACACGTACTCGGCAGCTTCGGCGAGTTCTGCTTCCAAGAGTTGTTTTTGCTGCTGAAGGTCGCGGCTCAGTTCATGAAGCCTCAAACCTGCTCGCACTCTAGCCTTCAGCTCATACATTTCGATAGGCTTACACAAAAAATCATCGGCTCCCGCATCGAGTCCTTTAACTCGATCCTCAACAGAGCCGAGAGATGTCAGCAAAATGAAGAAAGTGGTTGAGAGTGACGGCGTGGCCTTGACCTGTCGGCACACTTCTAACCCGTTCATTCTGGGCATCAGCCAGTCGCAGACTACCATGGCTGGACGGAGCTCAAGCGCCTTAGCCAGTCCTTCTTCTCCATTGTTAGCGGTCACAACCTGATAACCCTGGCGAGATAAAGTTCTCTTCAGCAATATTTGTATAGCCGGATCGTCATCAATGACTAAAATTTGAGCCATAGTTGGGTTAGCCACTCGTCGGTTTTTAGAAAGCGTGCGTTAAGATTGCGATGGATAGATAAAGAGCAATTGTATTAAATCCCAAGTTAGACTAAATTCAGTACTAAAGGTAATGTTACCGATGACGGTGACGGCTATTTTGTTTTGCAAGGCTTCGAACAGTTGAAAGTCCTCAAAAAGACCCACTTAAAGGTTGACGGCGAGCTAAAGGCGTTAGACCAGGTACTATACCACTTTAACCAAATTAACGAACCTTGGATTCCAAAAGAGGATTGGTTACAGTGTCGTCTAGCCCTCGCTGAAGGATTTACTAATGCTGTTCGTCATGCGCATAAAGAACTTTCTAAGCAGATTCCAATTGAGATTGAACTCGCTTTAGGTCAAAAAGGGTTAGAAATCCGAATTTGGGATTATGGTCCTCCGTTTGATTTGGATGCTTTCGTTGCTAACTTGTGTCAAAAAAAAGTGAGCCTGGAAGAGGGAGGACGGGGAGTAGAAATTTTGCAAAAAATTGCCGACCAGCTCAGCTATATTCGGACTGACGACCATCGAAATTGTCTGCTGATCGTTAAGCAGTTTGCTATCTAGATCGGGAAAGGGGAGACTAATCAAAAGCCTAAACTAGAGCGCTCATTTACATTCATGTCCGATTAAGGTTTAATGTTTGATATTCAGCCCACTGTTTCTGCCGTCTGGCTTGCCGAACAGCTAGCGAATCCCCAGGTAATCGTCGTTGACTGTCGCTTTAAGCTGGCAGACCCAGACTGGGGGCATCAGCAGTATCTCAATGGTCACATTCCCGGGGCTTTTTACCTAGATCTAAATCGGGATTTGTCGGCTCCTGTACAGCGCCACGGAGGACGACATCCTTTGCCGAATGAGTCTTTTGCTGAAAAATTAGCGGTGATCGGCATCATCAAAAATCGGACCTTTGTGGTTGCTTACGATGACTCTCGCTTTGCCTTTGCCGCGCGGCTGTGGTGGCTGCTGCGATATCTAGGACACGAACCAGTGGCTTTACTCGACGGGGGCTGGACTGGATGGTGTCAGCAGTACCCAGTTAGTCAAGAATTACCAGAGCCAGAAGTGGGAGAGTTTGTGCCTCAGCCCCATCGGGAATGGATTGCGGATATTGAAGCGGTCAAGCGCGGTAGTTCACTTCTAATTGACTCGCGGGATAGCGATCGCTACCGAGGAGAAAGAGAACCCATCGACCCGCTCGCTGGACATATCCCAACAGCGGTTAATGCTCCCTGGAAAGCAGTTTCTGACGAGCAAGGCTATCTTCTGCCCCTCAGCAAGCAACGCCAGCTCTGGTCCGATTACGAAGGCCGTGACTTGGTGGTTTATTGCGGTTCTGGTGTCACCGCCTGCGTCAATCTTTTTTCTCTCTGGCTTACAGGACATCGAAATGTCAAGCTTTATCCGGGAGGATGGAGCGACTGGTGTTCGTACCTTGAGCAGTAAAGTCAGAATCTAAGTCGGGCGTTTCTCAGGGATTAACTAAAAGCGATATCGTCTGAGCAACGGCTCTGCGGGTCTGGTGCTGACGTTCCTGTTCACTAGTTTCCAGGGCAGTGCTGTGATGAGAAAAATCACCTGCTTGCTGATTCAACTGCCATAATTAGAAAGGTATGCTATTTAAGCTAAAAAGCCTGCAATTATTTTACTAATTTAAATTATCAAGAATTAGCTTATCTAAAATTGCTATAATTAAAGATTATTTATAAATCATGCTAATTCTTTAATTTTATTCTGTATGGGGTATTCCAATAATTATTCGAGAGACCGTCTTT
Organism: Cyanophyceae cyanobacterium; assembly: GCA_050331735.1. Lineage (GTDB taxonomy): Bacteria > Cyanobacteriota > Cyanobacteriia > Cyanobacteriales > JBHJGN01 > JBHJGN01. The sequence goes on along the minus strand of JBHJGN010000080.1, from coordinate 3,070 downwards.
CGATTTTCGTAGACGGTAACAATATGTTTTATGCTCAACAAAAAAATGGCTGGTTTTTCGATCCAAGACGAGTTTTAGAGTATTTCACTAAAGATCCCAAGGTTGTTTTAGTCAATGCCTTTTGGTATACCGGACTAAAAGACTTTCAGGATCAGCGGGGTTTTAGAGATGCATTAATTAGCCTTGGTTATACAGTTCGCATCAAAATTCTCAAAGAGTATTATGACGATAATTCAGGCCGCTACTCTCAAAAGGCAAACTTAGATATAGAAATTGTTGTCGATATGTTTAACACCGTCGATCAGTACGATCGCGTGATCTTGTTTAGCGGTGACGGCGATTTTGAGAGAGCCATCGAGCTGTTGCGCTCGAAAAATACTCACATTACGGTGGTGTCTACCGAGGGCATGATTGCTAGGGAATTGAGAAATGCGACAGATCGCTACATCGACCTAAACAGCGTCCGAGCCTACATCGAGAAGAGTGATTTTTAGTGAGTGTCCGAAAGAAATTTAAGCGATTCAGTAGCTCTTAGCTTTTAGCTGTTAGCTCTTAGCTCTTCACTTTCTTAGGGCTAATAGCTAGTAGCTTGATAGACTAATATATTATCGATAAAAGTATTTTCACGCCTCAGCAAGCGCTTCTAGCTATGAACACAACCCAAGACCGCATTATTATCTTTGACACCACGCTTCGGGACGGAGAACAGTGTCCCGGAGCCACTCTTAATGTTGATGAAAAGCTGACCATTGCGCGGGCGCTAGCGCGATTAAGAGTCGATGTCATCGAAGCGGGTTTTGCGTTTGCTAGCCCGGGAGATTTTGAGGCGGTGCAGAAGATCGCTCAGGCAGTGGGCACCGAAGAAGGTCCGGTGATTTGTAGCTTAGCAAGAGCCATTAAAGCCGACATTAAAGCCGCAGCCGAAGCCCTCAAGCCAGCAGCCAAAGGCAGAATTCATACGTTTATTTCAACCTCCGATATTCACCTCGAGCATCAGCTCAAAAAAACCCGAGCAGAAGTCAGCGCCATCGCCGCAGAAATGGTCGCCTACGCCAAATCGTTTATGGATGATGTCGAGTTTTCCCCGATGGATGCGGCTCGTTCCGATCCGCAGTACCTCTACGAAGTGCTCGAGCGAGCGATCGCCGCCGGGGCAACCACCATTAATATTCCCGATACCGTGGGCTACACCACTCCCCACGAGTTTGGAGCGCTGATTCGCGGCATTAAGGAAAACGTCCCCAATATCGATCGCGCGATTCTCTCAGTTCACGGACACAACGACCTCGGCTTAGCAGTGGCTAACTTTTTAGAAGCCGTCAAGAACGGAGCGCGGCAGCTCGAATGTACGATTAACGGCATCGGCGAACGGGCCGGGAACGCGGCGTTAGAAGAGTTAGTCATGGCGCTGCACGTCCGCCGTCAGTACTACAATCCTTTCCTCGGACGACCGGTTGAGTCCAGCGAACCGCTCACCAATATCGATACTACCGAAATCTACAAGACCTCCCGCCTAGTCTCTAACCTCACCGGGATGATGGTGCAGCCTAACAAGGCCATTGTCGGAGCCAACGCCTTTGCCCACGAGTCGGGGATTCACCAAGATGGCGTACTCAAAAATAAGCTCACCTACGAAATTATGGATGCTCAATCGATTGGGCTGACCAACAATCAGATTGTGTTGGGCAAACACTCCGGTCGCAACGCCTTCCGCACTCGCTTAAAAGAACTGGGGTTTGAGCTCAACGACACCGAACTGAACCGCGCTTTCCTGAGCTTTAAAGACATTGCCGACAAGAAAAAAGAAATTACCGACTGGGATCTAGAAGCAATCGTTAAGGACGAAATTCAGCAGGCTCCAGAACTCTATCGACTGGAGCTTGTGCAGGTTTCCTGCGGTGATCGCGCTCGTCCCACCGCTACTGTAACGCTGCGCAATCCAGAAGGCCAAGAATTAACCGATGCGGCGATCGGAACCGGACCCGTAGACGCAGTTTACAAAGCCATCAATCGCGTGGTGGAGGTTCCCAACAAGCTCATCGAGTTTTCCGTTAAGTCTGTTACCGCAGGGATCGACGCGATGGGAGAAGTGACCATTCGCCTCGAGCACGACGGGAAAATTTACTCCGGACATGCGGCAGATACCGATATTATTGTGGCATCAGCGCGGGCCTACGTCGGTGCTTTAAACCGTTTGTGTGGAGCATTGCAGCAGCAGCATACTCCGATTACAACAATGAGCTAGCGGCTCAAACCAAGAGCAGGCTATGGTGTGGCGACGACTGGTACGTAAAGGGAATACCTGGCAGCAGTTGTCGCCTGATGAGCGAGCTTTAGTGCGACAAGCCCTAGCGTTACTGGCGCTCGTCGCGCTCTTGCTCAAGTTTAAAGGATTGCAATACACGCAAGCAATGCTCAACAAACGGCTGGCCAAGAATCCAGTCGTTCCCAGAGCAAATCCTCTAACAGCAACAACCAGAGCTGTCCGCATTGCAGCTCGCTACAGCCGTGGGTCAGCCTGTTTAAGTCAGTCTCTGGTGCTATGGTACTTGTTGCGCCGTCAGGGAATTGAGAGCGAATTATGCATCGGTGTTCGCCGCACTGAGCAGTTTCAGGCTCATGCGTGGGTAGAGTACGAAGGCATGGTGCTTAACGATACTCCAGACGTGCGCATTCGCTATGCGGCTTTTGACCAACTACCTAGACAGTAATCAGCTTAGACTGACTAGTGAGTTAAAAGGAGAATTTTTAATGAGCTATGACAATTCAGAAAAAGTGAGAAATATGGCAACTCGCTATGGATTTTCTTTACAACCTATCGCGATGAAAAATACTCATCATGCTGAGAAAACCGAATTACTAATTGGGCGAGGTTTTGACTGGTTTTTAGATTAAGTTTTTAGGGAAACTAAAAAGATTACTTCTCCCATTTAACAAGAGGTCGCGGAAATCCCCTTCTTCAAAGCAGTAAGGAGGGGATGGACAGCGACGCTACGACTTACCGTTTTAGTATATAATGGTAAGTGTGATTAGAGTCACTCAGAAAGTCCGCATCTATCCTGAACCTGAA
>JBHJGN010000079.1:0-58425 GCA_050331735.1 Cyanophyceae cyanobacterium | reverse complement strand
GTCAGCATCTCCCGTGTCCGCAATGCTGTCGGGGGTAGTGGTCAAGGCAGGGGTATTTCCGCTGGTGCGCTGTGCGCTGCTGCTCGAAGAACTCAACCCGGTGGTGCGGTTTTTTGGAGTAGCAACAGCGCTCTTGGGAGTGGCTTATGCTGTGTTTGAAAAAGATACTAAGCGGATGCTGGCGTTTCATACCATTTCCCAGTTAGGTTTTGTGCTAGCGGCTCCATCAGTTGGTGGTTTTTATGCCCTTACTCACGGCCTAGTTAAGGCGGCCCTGTTTCTCATTGCGGGAATTTTGCCAAGCCGTAACTTCCACCAACTGCACCATCAACCGATTAAAACCTCCATTTGGGTAGCTTTGGTGCTTGCAAGCTTCTCAATTTCGGGGTTTCCGCTCCTATCGGGTTTTGGAGCTAAGGTGTTAACCAGCAAGAACTTTCTGCCTTGGCAGGTAGTGGCGATGAACCTAGCCGCGCTAGGAACGGCTATTTCCTTTGCTAAATTTATCTTTCTCCCTCACCAACCTTTCCAGTTTTCTGCTAATTCTGATGGGAGGAAGGGTCAGCCCGGTTTCTGGGGAGCTATGGTTATTTTACTGGGCGGCTTGATTGGAGCCAACGTTTTTTACTACGAAGCTTATACCCTTAGTAATATTGTTAAACCACTGGCGACGATCGCTCTTGGCTGGCTAGCTTATCTGGCGATCTTCAAAAAAACGGTTGTTAAGTTACCAAGAACGAGCGAGGAATTCACTCATCTCATTGGAGTGATGGCAATCATGTTAATTTTACTCTTTTGGACAATATGGACGCGATCCCAAGGCTACGCAATAACGTAATCGCCTATCTTAATATCATCCTGCGATTGGCAATCTGGTTTCTCCTCACTGCCGATTTGAGTCTAGCCAACATCATTATCGGTGTCGGTATTGCTCTATTATTACCCCGGTGCGCTCCCTCACCAGGAGCACTGAAAGACTGGCTACAGGTGTTGTGGGAGATTATTGTTGCTATTCCGCAGGCTTACATTGAAGCCATCCAAATTATGCTTCGTCCCCACAACCAGGAAGATTTCGTCTGTGAAAAAGTCAAACCGCGACGGACGCCAGGATTGGTGTTTCTAGATATCTTTTTGATTACCTTTACCCCCAAAACGATTGTATTGAAGTATCACGAACAGGGCTGGTACGAAGTCCATCGAGTCAGGAGAGGGAAAGCACTCAGAAGTCGGAGAGAATAGTTAACTGCTACTGCCACCAGTTTTAATAAGCTCTAGGTTTTGTATTTACTGATGCTTACAAACTAAATTAGGAGCCGGATTGAGTAAATGGAAGTCAACAATATTGAAAAATCTCTTGTTGTTAATGTCCGATCAGCAATGACAAAATGTTCATATAAGAACATTTTTGCTGCTTAAATCAAGCGCTCTACGGCGGCAAAATGCCTCTCTAAAAGGTTTTCAAAATTCTATTTTTAAAACAAGTTTGCCTCCTGATGTCGCTTATTCGAGCTAACAACGTCCGCTGAGGACGTTTTCTCGACCCTCAAAATGTTCTTAGATGAACATTATTTTTTCGTAAAAGAACACCAGGAAAACAATGGAATCGATTCTAATCGCCATGATTTTGGCTCTGCTAATCCCGATTTACGAAGCCTGTCAGGATGATGATATTTGGCAGAGAATGCTTGCTTTTTGCAGTATTGCCACGAAAACCTCGATAATGATGCTATTTATTTCTGTTCTACGCGATGATTGGTCAATTGGGGTTGTAGCCGTGATCGTTCTGAGCGTGGGCAATGCCGGATTAATGCTGTTGGCTCACTTAATCAAAAGGATGAACGAAATATGATTGACACGATTAGCTATGGTTTCATGGTGCTAGGAATTATCTTCTGGTTTTGGGGAACGTTGCCCCTCATTGGCCATCGTTCGGTTTTATTCAAGCTCCACGGTCTTTCCGTTGCCGATACCCTAGGCTCAATGAGTATCATTATTGGTTTACTGCTCAAAATCCCGCGGGAGTGGTCGCTGTTGCTCCTAGCCATTATTTCCTTGGCAATTTGGAATACTGTGTTGGGGTACGTTTTGGCCTACTGTTCGAGTAGCGGGCCGACGAGTGATGTGAGTAATGTCGAAAGTGAGTCAAGGCTAAAAGCCAACAATTAACCATCAGCAAAATAACAAATCACTATGATCGAGAGCTATATTTACGTGATCGTCGCTCTGCTGCCGTTAGCAGCGTTGATACTGGTCTTTCAAGTTAATCCCTATCATGCCCTGGTAATTCGAGCCATTTTAGGAGCAGTAGCTGCCTTAGTTTATGCGGTTCTAGGCGCTGCGGATGTGGCTTTGACTGAAGCCTTGGTCGGGACTATGCTGGCAATTACTCTCTACGTGGTGGCAGTTCGGTCTTCTTTGGTAATGCGTCTCGGTATCCTTAGCGGTGGGGCCGAAGCGGGTTGTTTAGCAGAACTAATCGCTTGTTTGAGAAAAATTACGAGCCGTCATCATTTGCGTCTTGAGTTAGTAAAATACTCAAATCCAAAAGCTTTAGAACAGGCCTTGCTCGCTAAAGAAGTTCACGCGATTTGTACTGAATCTGAACAAGCAGAAGCAGATGGCGATCGCCAAGAAGCTGCTTCAGTTCAGTATGAAAGCGTCAAGACTCCGCTCCCATCGACGTTTGCTTCAGACCATCGCGCAGGCGAAAGCTCTCAGTTAGCCGTCAGCAGCGATCGCACTCAGCGCCTCGCCATTAGAGTTCGTCGTTTGTTTGAAATTATGCAAACTGAACTGACCTCACCGGAAACGGTTCTTACCTACATTACTGTAGCCAACGTGGAGGACAAGCATTAATGAAGTGGGTTTACGTTGCAGCCGGGCTAGCTCTGTTTGTCAAAATGCTCCTTATGCCCAATCCAGTCGCCGAATGGGAGGAAGTCACGATTGTTGAAGCGATCGTTGAGGATAGTGGTGTCCCCAATGCGGTTTCCGGCATTATTTTTCGGAATCGTCTCTACGACACCATTTTTGAAGTAGTCGTATTTACGATCGCTATTTTGGGGGTCCGTTTTCTCCTGGCTAACGAACAACCCACCGAAACCGTGTATCAATTCAGCGACCAGCCTTCGATTGTGTTAGCGCGTTTGGGAGCAACGATTACGGCGCTCGTGAGTATTGAACTGGCCATCCGGGGTCATCTAAGCCCCGGTGGTGGTTTTGCGGCGGGGGTGGCTGGAGGCACGGCGATTGGGTTGATTGCCATTACTTCTAACTCTCAATGGATGGAAGCTATTTACCAAAAATGGCAGGCAGCTACCTGGGAAAAGGTGTCGGTGCTGGTGTTCATTTTGTTGGCGGTGATTACCTTAGTTGGCGGGGAATTTCCCGCCGGAGAATTGGGAACGCTATTTAGCGGTGGCGTGATTCCCTTACTCAATATCCTCGTTGCTATTAAAGTAGCGTTGGGTTCGTGGGCAGTAATATTGCTGTTTATTCGGTATCGGGGTTTGCTGTAATTGTTCTTGGTCATTGGTCCTCATCAGCGGACCTGAACGACCCATGAACCTCTTGCCAGAATTTAAGAATCTCATGCTTATCTGCGGTAGAGTGAGGAGGGGATGTGGCTGCTTGCCGACGCAACTTCTTCCCAATTAGCCGAGGCTGTTTAGTTCAATATGCGATCGCCCATGAAGCAGTGGCAAAAAATAGCAGCAAGATTATTCAAGGATGAAAATTTTCTGGGGGGAATTCATCGGGTTGAAAATATTGTCTCGAAGGTTTTATCAATCGCTTTAGTCACCATTATTCTGATTGGCCTTGTCGATCTGATTATTTTTCTTTTTCGAGACATCTTTAACGAACCCGTTGGCTTTTTTAATCAAACTTTAATCGAGCTTTTCGGGCTATTTCTTAATATTTTAATTGCTTTAGAACTATTAGAAAATATTACCGCTTATCTAAGGAAGCATATTGTCCAAGTTGAGCTCGTCATTGTCACTTCCTTAATTGCGATCGCTCGTAAAATTATTATCTTTGATATAGATAAATATTCCAATCTTGATCTTGTTGCTCTCGGAGTTGCCATTCTCGCTTTATCGGTCAGCTACTGGCTCATTAAGCGCATTAATCAGGAACAGTAGCCAGTGAAACAGAGTAGCTTACCTACCTCGTAAGTTCCCATCGGACATTTTGGCTTTTTGTTGATAGTTTATTGGTGATTGTTCCTTGTTTCTGCAAGGACTTAATCCCGGAACTGCCCTAGCCTTTCCAGGGCTCTTACTTGATGTCTTATGGAATTTTTTGAAGGGCTACCAGATAGCCCAATCCTTGGCTTTACTATCCTACTGCTCGTCATTCTGACGGTTCCTCCTGTATTTGAGCGGCTGCACTTACCCGGACTCGTGGGGTTGCTTGTTGCCGGAGTCTGTCTTGGTCCTGATGGCTTAGGCTTACTCAATGCAGAATCCGAAACCATAAAGCTGCTCTCAGACATCGGCAAAATTTATCTAATGTTTGTCGCCGGTCTAGAGATCGATCTCGAAGACTTTCGCAAAAAGAAAAATCGTTCTCTGGGTTTTGGTTTAGCGACTTTCTTGGTTCCTCTCATTTTTGGAACACTAGTCGGGCAGGGATTCGGGTTTGGCTTGAATGCCTCAATTTTAATTGGTTCCCTGATGGCTTCTCATACGCTGTTAGGCTACCCCATTGTCAACCGTTTAGGAGTAGCTAGCAATGAAGCCGTTACCGTTACTATTGGAGCGACAATTTTTACCGATATTGCTGCCTTACTCGTTCTCGCCGTTTGCGTCTCTGTCCACGCTGGCGATTTTTCTGCAACGGGCTTGGCGCTTCAGCTAGGCAGCTTAGCCACCTATGCAGCCCTTGTTCTCATCGGCTTTGACTGGGCGGGGAAGGAGTATTTTCGCCGTACCGGAGATGAAGAAAGTAATCAGTTCTTGTTTGTGCTGCTGGCCGTCTTTTTAGCGTCAGTGGGAGCGCAAATTATCAACGTTGATAAGATTGTCGGGGCTTTTTTAGCGGGTTTAGCTGTTAACGATGTCGTTGGACATTCTCCCGTAGAAGAAAAAGTAGAGTTCGTGGGCAGCACTCTCTTCATTCCGTTCTTTTTTGTCGGCATGGGGTTGCTGCTCAGTATTCCTGGTTTGATTGACAGTCTTACATCAGAATTGCTGTTAACGCTAACCATTGTTGGTGCTTTAATTAGCTCTAAATTCATCGCCGCTCTTGTCGCTAAACTCCTCTACCGCTATCGTTGGGACGAAATGATTACCATGTGGTCATTGTCCTTACCCCAGGTAGCCGCTACATTAGCGGCGGCTTTGGTGGGTTTAAATGCTGGCGTGATCGCCGATTCCGTATTTAATGCTGTGATTGTGCTGATGCTGGTGACGGCAATTCTCGGCCCAGTGCTTACGGCTCGCTCTGCCAGTCAACTCCCGATTCCAAATCGCACCGAAGAGGAGCCAGGGAAACGCTCGCCAACGTATCCCCTCACAGGAGCTCCCGCTCAGTCTTTTACGGTGGTAATTCCTGTTTGCAATCCCCGCACCGAAAGAAATTTAATCGAGATGGGGGCGCTGCTGGCTCACCACGAATCAGGAGTAATTGTGCCGTTAGCCATTGCCAAAGCTCACGTCCACATGGACGAGCCCCAGCTCGACCAGTCTTTAGAACGCGCTCAGCAGCTACTTCAGCAGGCGACCGCCGTGGGAAAAGAGTTTGGCGTAGAAACGAAGCCCCTCATCCGCATCGATGATGATGTCGCTCACGGCATTAGCCGCGCCGCTAGAGAACAACAGGCCAATCTGATCGTGATGGGGTGGAGTTCCACAACAAGCTTTCAGGCTCGTCTCTTCGGTAACGTTATCGACAGCGTGTTTTGGTCCTGTCACTGTCCGGTAGCCGTGATGCGCCTCCTCGATGAACCGATCAACATTCATCGCATCTTGGTTCCCGTTAAGAACGTTGCTCCCCAAACCTTACTAACGATGCGGTTTGCCCAAATCTTTGCCGACGAAAATCAGGCCCAGGTCACGCTGCTGCACGTGGGCGATCGCTCCTCGCCTAAGCAGGAGGCAAGTGCGTTTGAAGCAATTCTCCAAGAAATTATTGCTCGCTCCCAACCGCAGATTGAGTGGACGATTCAAACCCTCCGTCACGATAATATTGCTGAGGCGATCGTCTCCACAGCCCGCGCTCACGATCTTGTGGTGCTGCGCTCCATTCGCCGCCGCACCGCTGGAGGACTAGCCGTGAGCGACGTAACGACTCAGGTCATTGCTAACCTCCGCTGCTCCGTTGTCTTGTTTGGAGAACCTCATTCTGATTAGAAAGCTGTCAGTCAAAGGCGGCACCCAGATTCGAACTGGGGATAAAGGATTTGCAGTCCTCGGCCTTACCACTTGGCTATGCCGCCTTGCTTAATATTTGGTCTTCAATTATACCTAAAAAACTTACTCTCTGGCGTCTTAAATTTAGTTTCTCATCAAAAGACACCTCATCGGGTCCGTTGGGGGTTATTAGTGGATGACGTGTTTCGATTTCCTCATCAACAATTGATATAAATTTCCTAAACGATTGTCCCCTCTCGTTTAAACCGCTCGCCAGTAATTTTTCCCTTCCTCCTTTCCCCATCCCCACAGGAATTCCTTCAAAACACTAAATCCCGACGCGGATTAAACGTTTCAATTCGCCGCAGCTTTTCGTACAGTTCTCGTTCCTCCTCACTTAGGGCGGGTGGAGTGACAATCTGGATTTCCACAAGCTGATCGCCGCGTCCAGTTTCGCTCTTGTAGCCTTTGTTAGCCAAGCGTAACCGCTGACCGGAGCGAACCTGTTTAGGAACAGACATTTTCACCAAGCCATCAATGGTTGGTACTTCTATCGCTCCTCCTAACGCTGCTTCGCTAGGAGTAATCGGCACCTGACAGTAAATATCGGTTCCCTGGAGCTGAAAGAAAGGATGACGCGCGATACTAATTTTGAGATACAGGTCGCCGCCGCTGAGGCCTTGCTCTTTGAGCCGGACGCGCTGTCCGTTGACCATCCCAGCAGGCATGTCTACCTCTAGGGAACGTCCATCTTCTAGACGGATGCGTTCTCGACCACCGCGATAGGCTTTTTCTAGAGGCAGCGTTAACCGCGCTTCGACATCCCGTCGTCCGGTTCGGGGCGTAACCACCTTGGCCGTTTTAGTGGTTCCCGGGCGATACGCCTTAGCCGCTGTGGAGCGGACGCGAGCTTCTGTGCCGTTCTCTCCCTCTCGATGGCGAAGCTGATCGACGAAGCTATTAAAGTCTTGATACTGACTAAAGTCGTAGTCTTTGGCCGCATCGCCGTTCCAATTTGGAGTCGCTTTGGCTTTAGCCCGATTGCGGGTAAATCCGCGCTGCTTCCAGAATCGCCCAAGCTGATCGTACTGCGATCGCTTCGCCTCATCAGAGAGGATTTCGTAGGCTTCGCCGATATTCTTAAACTGTTCTTCTGCGTCCCGATCTCCCGGATTTAAATCGGGGTGGTACTGACGCGCTAAGCGACGATAGGATTTTTTAATCTCCTCCATGGAGGCATCCTTAGTTACCCCGAGAATCTCATAGTAGTTCCGAAAGTTCTGCATAGAAGTTCACTAACTATCAGTTACCAGTTGCTCGTTGTCAGCGATCAGTTACCAGTTAGCCAGTCACGGTAGATACTGGTTACTGCTTAAAACCATTCGTCGTCTTCCTCATCCCAGTCGTTTTCGTAGGGCATATTGCGGAGGCGATCGCTATTTTGATAGCGGCGCGTGGGTTCTGAACGCCCCGGCCTTGGTCGTTCGTCGTAGTAGTTGCCACTGCCGTAGTCATCCCGATATCCGTAATCGTCTTGGTAGTCGCGTCGGTAGGAATCGCGGTAGTCTGGTCTTCGAGAAGGTTCGTCATCCCCAATCAACGTCCGACGAATCGAGCCGAAAAAGTCATCTTCGTCATCCTCAAACTGCAATTTGACTTCTCGATTTAGTTCATACAGGGCATCTTGCAGATCCGAGTGCGCTCTGTCGATGGCCCGCTCATCGTTGCGTTTCAAAGCCTCGTCTACCTCGGCGCAGAGCGTATCGATACGGCGGCGATAAAAGCTAGTAAACTGACCGCCGAAATCCAACGTGACCTCTTTGATGCGCCGCTGCGCCTGATCCGTCAGTGCTTTAGCGCGGTTGCGCTTTTCGATGCGCTCGCGCCGTTCGCGGTCTTGGTCAAAGAACTCGGTGGCTTCTTGAATCATGCGATTCACCTCTGACTGGCTTAGGGTCGAGGCTCCCTGAATCGTCACGCTCTGTTCTCGCCCGGTGGTCTTGTCGCGGGCCGTTACCTGTAGGATGCCGTTCGCGTCGATATCTAAAGCCACCTGCACCTGCGGCACTCCTCTCGGGGCCGGAGGAATCCCTGTGAGCTTAAATCGACCGAGAGACTTGTTCCCGGCAGCCATTTCCCGCTCTCCCTGAAGTACGTGAACTTCGACTAGGGTTTGATTGTTTTCGGCGGTTGAAAAGATATCTGACCGTCTCACGGGAATGGTGGTGTTGCGAGGAATGAGCTTTTTGGTCAGGCCCCCAATGGTTTCTAATCCCAAAGAGAGAGGGGTGATGTCCAGCAGCAACACATCTTTAACTTCACCATCGAGAATCCCGGCTTGAATCGCTGCCCCCACCGCAACAACTTCATCGGGATTGACGTTCTGATTGGGTTCCTTCCCGATAAAGCTCCGCACAAGCTGCTGTACGAGAGGAATGCGGGTTGAGCCTCCCACCAGCACCACTTCGCTGATTTGGACCGGAGAAATGCCAGCATCGTTTAAAGCCCGCTTGAGGGGACGGCGTAGGCGGCTGACGAGATCTCCACAGAGTTCTTCAAACTGGGCGCGAGTCAGTTTGGTTTCAATGTGTTTGGGTCCGTCGTCAGTGGCGGTAATGAAGGGCAGGTTAATTTCGGTAACGGTCACTCCCGACAGTTCGATTTTGGCCTTTTCTGCCGCTTCGAGCAGGCGCTGGAGGGCTTGGCGATCGTGCTGCCGCAGATCGACTCCTTCCTGTTCCAAAAACTGGTCGGCGAGCCAATCTACAATGCGACGGTCAAAATCGCTGCCTCCCAGTTGCGTATCACCACTGGTGGCTCGTACTTCAAAAACACCATCGCCCACTTCTAAAATAGACACGTCAAAAGTGCCGCCGCCGAGGTCAAAGACCAGAATTTTTTGGCTGTTTTGCTGCTCCAAACCATAGGCGAGAGCGGCGGCGGTTGGCTCATTGAGAATCCGCAATACTTCTAAGCCAGCGATGCGTCCGGCATCTCTGGTGGCCTGTCGCTGAGAGTCATTAAAGTACGCCGGAACCGTAATCACGGCTCCTGTCACCTCTTCTCCGAGGTAGCGGCTCGCTTCTTGAGCTAATTTCCGCAGCACCATCGCCGAAATTTCTTCGGGAGCAAACTCTTTTTTCAATCGAGGACAGCGTATTCTAATATTGCCCTCTTCGTTCCGACGCACCGTATAGGGAACTCGCTTCGATTCTGGCTTGAGTTCTGTATACTTGCGACCAATAAAGCGCTTAACCCCGTAGTAGGTATTTTGAGGATTCAGCACTGCCTGCCGTCTCGCCATCTGCCCGACGACTAATTCACCATCTTTGTTGAAACCCACCACTGAGGGAGTAGTCCGCATGCCCTCCGAATTCGGAATTACTAATGGCTTGCCGCCTTCCATCACGGCTACTACTGAATTCGTTGTCCCTAGGTCAATGCCGACTACTCTTCCCATGCGTGCGTCTATCTCCTCAGAATCCCCGACTCAACAATTTTGCTTCAAACAGTTTAGCTTGGTTTATCCTACCTAACAGATACAGCTCAAGCGGCTGCCTCTATTGTATCGAATCGCGTCCCGCAAAGCGCCACAGGCGAAGCGCCGTTGGCGCTGGGACAAGGGGAAGGGGGAAGTGCCAACGGCACGGGGAAAGGGCAAAGGGAAAGGGGGAAAGGGAGTAATTACCCAGTTTTTTCCTGAGTCCTGTGCTCTTTCCCCGTCCTGAAAGGACAAATGACAATTTTCCCGTTCCCCTTTCCCCCTTCCCCGTCCCGCCAAGGACAATTTTCCCGTCCCCCGCGCCTAGTAGAGCTTCCCAACCGACCTAAAGCAAGTATGGCTATTTACTATCCCCTCCATCCCCAAACTCCCCAAACTCGTCGAGTCGCAGAAATTACTCAGGCTCTTAAAGAGGAAGCAGTGATGCTCTATCCCACTGATACGGTGTACGCTATTGGCTGCGATTTGAACGCCAAATCGGCTCTACAGCGTGTGAGACTGCTCAAGCAGCTTGCTAATGACAAGCCCTTAACCTTTCTCTGCTCCTCTCTATCTAACATCTCGGAGTACGCTCGGGTGACCGACGAAGCCTACAAAATCATGAAGCGCCTCATTCCTGGTCCCTATACGTTTCTCCTGCCCGCCACTAAACTAGTTCCGAAACTCGTCATGGACCCAAAGCGCAAAACCACTGGCATTCGCGTTCCTGATTCTCCCGTTTGTCAAGCTCTCTTGCAGACTTTGGGGAACCCCATTATTTCTACTTCCGCTCATCTACCGAATGAAGAGGGAGAATTCCCGACGATTAATTTAGAACGGGCAAAACTGTTTGATGCACTAGAGCCTCTAGTAAACCTCATTATTGACGATGGTTCGGAATCAGGGACTGAGGTTTCAACCATTTTAGACCTCACAAATAGTACTCCTGTCGTCGTGCGGCGAGGTTTAGGGTGGGAGGAATTACAGCAATGGGTGTCGGTTGTCGGTTAACTTGAGCAGAGAAAGCTTCTTGATGGAGTTTTCTGAATCCTTCTGAATTTTGTGAGGGCTTAGTCAGGAGGCTGCCTCCTGACGTAAGCAGCCCACGGGTGAATTCTGAATGGATTTTACTGGGGAGGAGAGGGAGGAATTCCTTGAATAGAAATCAGGGCTTCCATAATGGATTTGACGACTGGTGCGGCGACGGTAGAGCCAAAGGTATTACCTCCTTGGGGTTCATCTATAACCGCCAGCACGACGTACTGAGGGTCGTTCACGGGCAGAATGCTGACGTAGCTAGTGATTTTAGCGCTGCTGTGGTAGGTTCCGCCGCTGGCCTTTTGGGCTGTGCCCGTTTTACCAGCGGTGCGGTAATTGGGAATATCAGCAACTTGACCGCTGCCTTCTTCCACGACGGTTTCCATCATCTTTAGCACCGTTTGACTAGTCTGGGAAGAAAATACCTCCTTGACGGGGAGATCGGGCTGCCACTGCAATTCGTTTTGCGCATCAACGAGTCCTTGAATGACGTGGGGCGTTACTAGCTTACCGCCGTTGGCGATCGCTCCGTGAAGCTGCACCAGCTTGAGAGGCGTTAACGAGAAGCCCTGACCAAATGAGGTGGTGGCCGCCTCAATGGATTTGGCCGTAAATTCGTCTTGACTCTTTAACTGCCCTGGAGCATCGCCAAATAGGTCAGCCCCGGTTTTTTCTGGCAGCCCTAATTCTTTGAGGGCCTGGTAATAGACCTCTCGATTCAGTCGCTGCATAATCTGAATCATGCCGATGTTGCTCGACTGCTGAAGAATTTCCGCAATGCTAATCGCTCCGTGTCCCCCTTTGGAGTGGTAGTCGTGGTTAAAAATGTTCCAGCCATCGATTTGAATTTTGCCCGGATCGTTGAAGATGGCACTAGGACTAACGACTTCTTCCTCCAGAGCGATCGCCACATTAATCGGCTTAAAGGTAGAACCGGGCTCGTATAAATCAGCGACCGCCCAGGTTTTAAAGAGTTCAACATCGTGTTCAAAGTACCGATTAGCATCGTAGGTCGGTTCGCACACCAAAGCCAACAGAGAGCCATCGCGGACATCCATCACGATCGCGGCTCCCCGCTTGGCCCGGTACTGCTCCATTTGCTGCTTGAGAGCCGAGCGTGCTGCTCTTTGCAGGCGAAGGTTGAGAGTGAGCTGAAGCTGCAAGCCGTCAAAATCGAATAACCCCTCTGGCAGATAGGCCGGAACGATGCGACCCTTGCCATCTTTGCGAATGTCGAAAGACAGCAGCGATCGCTCTAGCAATTTTTTCTGGCTGTACTCAAGGCCAGCTTGTCCGCGGCGGTCGCGATCTACGTAACCCACTACCTCAGAAAACATCTCTTGCTGAGGATAAAGCCGAGCGTAGTGCTCGACTAGCTCCACGCCGTCAAAGGAGAGCTGCCTAATTTTGTCAGCGCTTTCTTCTGATAAATCGTAGGCAACGCGGATACCGCTTTCTCCTTGTTTGAATTGCTCTTGTAGTTTTTGCGGAGACCGCTCCAGAATCGGGGCTAACTGCTCCGTAATGACCTCCGCTGAGGCCGTAAAGAGTTTGGGATGAATAAACAGACTATACACCAGGCGATCGGTCGCGAGCACATTGCCTTCGCTATCTAAAATTGAGCGGCGGGGAATGTACGGACGTAGAGAGGCCACCTGCTGCTGACGCGCTCGTTGTTCTAAAACGGCTGCCTCCATAATTTGCAGACGATACAGCCGCCACCCTAAACCCAAAGTTCCGGCTATCAATAGGCTCCACACGAGCACTAGTCTGAGTTTGGATAGATGGTTGGCTTTGGTGCCTGCCTGCGTTCTTGTTGGGTGGCCAGCATTCCCCTGAGACGCAAGCCTGCCCCGAGATGCCGCTTGCGCCGCGGGTCTTTTTCCGAGTCGCTCGGCCCTGGATTGAGGCTTTGTTGGTGTTAGCTTTGATGGAGCCATGGGTCAGCAGAGATAGTAGATAGAAGGTTTAAGTGCAGCTCTTGGCTATGGAGGTGTTGTTGTAACGACTAGTGGAATTTCAGTACGCCAAAGGGGCGTTTGGTGCGGTCGCGGGGGTAGGCAAGCCAGCGTCTGAGCGATCGCTCCTGGTTTGGTGTCGGTCGTCGGCTGGGGGTGGCGTGGCGGGCAGAAAAATCACCTGCTCGGGATTTGGAATTGCTAAACCCGCTTCTGGTCGTTCTGCCTGCTGAGCTAATTCGTTTTTCAGGGTCTCGTTGGTGGCCGTTAAGTTGCGTTCGTGGCGCTGGAGGGCCGTTAGTTTTTGATATTGCTGATTCCAGTGTCGAGGTGTATAAACCGTCAAGCCATAAACAGCGAGAGCCGACATCACGGTGCAGCAAGCAAATACAGAAGAACTTTGCTGAAGCATGAGCAGAAATCTCAGCCACAGAGGCAGGATAGCTTCTTTCTGGGGGAGATTCTTAACTTCAGCCGGAACGGCTTTAGCAGTATTGAGCTGATCTAGAACGTAACGGGGAGCGACAGACATAGTTATCACCACAAGCGACGGCAATATTTTAGGCGAATTATAACTCTTTCGTTCCCATTCTTCCGGCAATTTACTGTCTTCTTTCTCGGAAACTATAAAGTTTTGTTGAATCGGTGCGCTAGCGGACAGATTTCTAGCCGTCCTACCTTAAGCAGAATTTTGCTCCTTAATCTAAGTACTGGGCAAACGATCATTCGTCATTAGCTATTAATGAAGCAAATGACGAATGACAAAGGACGCGTCAGCGTCAAGTACGAGCTACCCGATAGGGACTCGTCAACTTATCTAACTGCTGCACCAGCAAGCTGAGGAATAAACCCACATCGGTAACTACCCCCACCGACTCCACCGAACCGCGATCGCTCAGTTTGGTAACGACGGCAGGGTTAATATCGACGCACACCATTTTGACTCCGGCGGGGGTCATGTTGCCCACCCCAATCGAGTGCAGCATCGTGGAGAGCATCAAAATCATATCTACTCCCTCGAGCAGTCGGGCGTACTCAGCCTGCGCCTTGATCAAATCCATTTCGGTATCGGGCAGGGGTCCGTCATCGCGGATCGATCCCGCCAGCGCGAACGGAACCTGATGAGTGACGCATTCATACATAATCCCTTCGGTCAGGATGCCCTGCTCAACCGCACCAGCGATGCTGCCGCAGCGACGAATGGTGTTGATGGCCTTGAGGTGATGTCGATGTCCGCCGCGAACCGGAACGCCTCGCTGCATATCGACTCCTAAAGACGTACCCATGAGAGCCTGTTCGATATCGTGAACGGCGATCGCATTTCCGCCCAAGAGAGCCTGGACATAGCCAGAACGGATCAACCGAGAGAGATGCCTAACGCCCCCGGTATGTACGACCACTGGACCCGCCGTCACGGCGACTTTACCCCCCTGATCCCGAATTTGGCGTAGTTCCCAGGCAATTTGTTCAACCACCAGCTCCACCCGTCGCTCGCTCGAAACGCCAGCGCCCATAAAGCTAAATTCCTGGCTCGCTCGCTGCTCTCTAGCAGCAGGTTTGCGGACGGTGCGAATGCCTTCCACCCCCACCACGACCTGTTCGCCAACGTTTAGATCTCGGAGGAGTTTGCACCGCGCCTGGGAAGCATTGCTGACGACAATCGCTCCGTCCATGCGCTGGTTTTGCACTTTCACCCAAACCCCATTGAGCAATACTTCTGTGGGATAGATAGTGGTGACATAAAAATCGTCAGGCGCAACGCCTGCTTTTTCGACTGCTTCAGTCTGGGCATTACGAGCCTCCTCGGGAACGGCGACGGCTCCTAAGCCAATTAACTGGCTAACGATCTCTTCTAAGGTTCCGTGGGCGGGAGCTGATACTTTCACATCTGCCATCGACTGGCTTTGCCGCTGTTCTCCCAAGTTAAAGTTCAGCACCTGGAAACTACCGCCTTGCTCGACGATCAGATCCAAGGCTTGGTTCATAATTCCGGCATCGAGGAGATGCCCTTCTAGGTGTAAAACGCGACTCTCGACGGGAACATTGGCATGAACTTCCTCGCGCACCGGCTCCGTAACTCGCAGCGTCAGGCACTTTGCCGCCCCACCCGCTTTGAGAAATTCTGTAAGCGGAGTTTCTAGCACGTCAAATCCGACTGCTGCTAAACGCTGCTTTAAGCTGTCGCTCGCCTTATTCATCACAATGGCCGTATCAATATTGACCGCATTGCAGGCAAAATTAACGGCATCGGTTTCCTCAGCAGCAATGCGCTTTTCGGCGGGCACTCGCCGCTCAATGAGGCGGTTGGAGTAGGCATCAAAAGCCGGAGGATAGTAGAGCAAGTAGCCGCCGTGCAGCGGACAGAAGCAGGTATCGAGGTGATAGAATCGCTCATCTATCAGTCTGAGGGACAAGACCTCGATATCGAGCCACTTAGCAATGTAGGCATGGGAATCTAGTTCCGAGCGAAAGCCGTAGCCAGCCCATAGCCAGCGCCCCTCTCGATCTAACAGAGCATCCCCGGCTCCTTCAAACGGTAAATCTTTAGGGAGTTCGTAGACGGTAAAGCCGTTGTCGGCAAACCATTTTTTGAAGTGGGGTTCTTCTCCTTGGCGCTCTGGATGAAAGAAGCGGCTGAGCACGGCCTTTTTGCCCAGAACTAACCCGGCATTGGCCGTAAAAACCATGTCTGGCACTCCCTGCTGGGCTTCTACAAGTTCGACGAGCGCCTGGTCTTTAAGGAGGTAGTAGAGTTTTTGCCACTGCTCAACGGCGCGATCACGGGAGGATTTGTGAATGTTCCCCTCCATCCAGGGATTAATTACGTAATCCACGTCGTAGTGGTCGGGAGAACACATTAAAAAACGAATTGATTGAGTCATGGTTCTTAACACAGTGGAGGTGAACGTCTTACAAACGGGTAATAGTTTAAGCGTCAGCCGCGTCAGCATCAATACTGGCTCTTTACTATTTAGGGGTATTATTTGTCTAATTCAGCTTCGATACGCCAACTGAACATTGTACGCTCTACGACTGCCTAAGAGTCAGCTTGATTCCGTACAGATAGAATGCCCCTTCACCTCTTATATTAGATGAGCGCCCCATTCGACTTTGAAGGTTTATTCGACAACGATTACCTCTATTTTTATGACCCTAATTTAACGGCTGAACGAAGCGAACGAGAAGTTGAGTTAATCTGGCAGTTGTTAGCTCTTGAAGGAGGAATGTCCGTTTTAGATTTGGCCTGCGGACATGGACGGATTACCAATCGACTCGCTCAGCGGGGCGGCGAGATGACAGGACTTGATGTAACGCCGCTATTTCTAGAGCGAGCCCGTCAGGATACCGAGCAAATGGGCGTTGAGGTGGAATATGTGGAAGGGGATATGCGATCGCTTCCCTGGACAGAACGCTTTGACTGCATCGTTAACTGGTTCACAGCCTACGGATACTTTAACGATAAGGACAATCGACGAGTGCTGGCTGAAGTCTACCGAGCTTTAAAACCGGGGGGCAAATTCTTGATTGAGCATCCGAACCGCGATCGCGTTTTGAAGAACTTTCAATCGGCTTGGGTCACTGAACGGGACGACAACTACCTAATCGATTTGAGCCAGTACAACCTAATAACAGGCTGTGTTGAAACTGAGCGCATTGTCATTCGTGATGGTCAAGTGCGCCGTTTATCCTTTTTCGTCCGCCTCTTTCCCTATACTGAACTGCGGGACTGGCTCATGCAGGCTGGCTTCAGTCAAGTTGGCGGCTACGGCAGTGACGGTGAGCCACTGACCTTGGACAGCCGACGAATGTATATTGTTGCCCACAAGTGAGCCAATCCTGATGACCCAGAGAGTTGAAGGGGGATATACAATCTCGGTTGGTACGATTGAAACAACTGTTCGCAATCCCGACGCTCCTCTGCGGCTTGAATATGCATCAACATCGGTAACTCCTGGCGAGGAGCAACAAACGCTTAAGCTAGCTTTGATTTTGCAGGAGATCCTCAACCAGGAGTCCCAGTCTGAGATTAACGCTAATGATAATTTTCGTAATGAACTAACTACTGCACAAACACGTAGAGGTTCGGTATTATTTGACCTTTCCGTTCTGTCGTCGTCAGCATTACGTTGTTGATGAGATGGTTTTGTTCTATCTCGTTGAGAGAATCAAACAAAGCTCGCCCGGAGGTGTATTCTTGGTCTAGAGCTTCTGGGCTATGGCCATATAACCAGCCGTAGTTAGGCTCGACTACGACAATATCCTTACTGGGGAGAGTTTTGATAAAGTAGGGTTGATTTTCCAGACTGCCGGAGGGCAAATTTGCTCGGAGGACTAAATTGACGAGCAGGACTGCCGCCACGATGAATAGTGGAGTAAGGAATCGCTTCATTGTTAAGAAATAATAAGTTCACTTCTATATTAACCATAAATGCTTTAAATTTGTGAACGATGGAAATATCGTGCCTATAATTTTCCCGATTCTAATCAACGCTAAACGGTTAAGATCGTGTTGCCTATGATGAGCAGGACGATAATCAGCTTTCCACTTTTGTTAGCTTCATATCAGAACTACAGTTAGGCTATCGGGTTACTCCAAAAACAACGAGTCATTTTCTCGCTTTGTCAGCAGACTAGGGCGATCTCTACAGCTCTAGAAAAATTTGAGTGGATCTTGAGCACAGATCAAGGCGAGCGATCGCGGTTTGAGTTTCAACTACACTGTCGAAAATCTGTGTGGATTGGGATTGAGACAAGAATGGCGAAGAGCAGTCACTTGGCAAGCGCGATCGCCTAGTAGGGTGAATGATGTAAAGACAAGTGCGAGGTAACTAGGTTCTAAGCAGGATTAGACGGCTTCTATGGCTTATCAAGCATATAATTTCGGAGTTAGACTGCATGTTTGCTGGATAACACCGTACAGAATGGACTTAGATGGCACGAGTGCGATAGATTAAATAGTTATGCCACCTCAAGTTTTGCTGGAGGTGTAGTTATAAGTTCTCTGATTTGGCGACTAGAGTGAAATTAGCGTTCAGTATGGGTGTGAGGAGGGTGTGTGCAAGGCGCAAATCTCGATAGCATTATCGCGGCGACTCGCGGTAGAAAAACGCAAGAAAAGAGCCTCCGAGCGGAGAACATGAAGTTATTAGCAACCCAGGCAGGCTTACTTCGTGTTTTAGATACTGGTGGGCCTAAAAATCCATTACTTATTGTTCCTGATGGCCCCTGTGTCATTGAACATTATGCTGACCTAATTGATTTGTTGTCTCCTGACTTCCGTGTGGTCTGCTTTGACTTGCCAGGGTTTGGGTTTTCATACCCATCCTTATAAATATGACTTTAGCGTTTCTCAAACGACTGAGATTTTAGTTGAGGTTATGGATTCACTTGATATTAGTTATGCAAGTTTATCTTTCACTTGTGCAAATGGATTTTTTGCCTTGGGTTTTGCAAAAATCCACCCTAACCGTGTGTCTCATTTAGTGTTAGCTCAAACTCCTTCATTTGAGTTTATGCGGCAGTGGAATGAGAGGATAATTCCTAAAATTTTGCACGTTCCATACCTTGGACAAGCTATAGTAGCTGGATTTTCTCGTAAATTATCGTCACGTTGGTACAATAAAGCATTACCCCAAAACAGTGAACATAAGTCTCAGTTTGTTGAATATGCAGACCAAACCTTAAAGGCAGGAGGTCGTTTCTGCCTCGCTAGTCTTGTTCAAGGCTTAAGACCCATAAAGGACAGCGAAATCAATGAAATCTCGGCTCCTACTTTGCTGATTTATGGAAATAGAGACCGTTCGCATAGGCATACTGACTTCACATCTTTGCGTGATCATGCACCGAAGGCGGAAATTATTAAGTTTCAGGGATGTGGACATTTCCCAGATCTTGAGCGTCCAAGGGAGTATTCAGAACATGTTAAGCGGTTTATAAACACGGCAGCATAACAACCCTGATGCAGCGGATTGCCCGAAGCCGATTGTGAAGTTGAAAAGTCTCCGGCAACCGCTGACCAGGAACGTTAGTCTGCTTCAGTTCCTGGTGAGGGCAGTAACCGCAAGGTTATTTGTCGGGCAGATATCTGTCGTTTCTTTACAGTCATTAGCTATAAAACCCGCTGGAGCTACACAGTGGGCTGCTACAGTTTTTCAAACTGCTTTACCCTGCCCTTAAAGCTGCATAAAATTGGAGGCGGTGTAAGGTTATGAGATATGGAAATTTGTAGTATCAGTCTAGGCAAGAAAGTTTGTGCCACCAAATCCTGAATCTAATATTTCCTTGAATGGGAGTAGTTAAAGATGCCATATCCAGCAGGGAACAGGTTGCCAGGTGAAAGAGCAAATCGATTAGGTCATTTAGAGGTTTTGAAGAGCGAGTTGGTAAATCGTCTCTGTGAAAGCTTTGAAAATCCTGAGTCTACAATTGAGCTATCTAATGTTGCTTGGGAGTCAATTCCATCGACAGGCACACCACTTAAGATTGTTTTTGGTGTAGACGGTTCTATGCAACCAATCCGATCTGAAACACAACCTTACAAAGAGCTTGCGTTTGTCAAAACTGCTATTTTGAAGGTTGATAGTGCTGCATTAGCAAAGGTGGATCGTGAAAATCCACATCCCTTTGCGCTCAGAGATATTATGGCAGACTCAGCTTCTCACCGTGCCACAGTTTTTCCTTTGAAGAATATTGGGGTTCCAGAAATCTCTACATATCATGCAATTCGGCAGCTCATCTTTGACTCTATCAATGATCCGTCTCTTGAGGGAGAACCATTGAAAACTCTCAAGTGGTTAGCTTATGAGCAATGGGATAAACAACCTAGAGAACTACCTCTTTTTGGATGCCCTCATTGTGAGGAAACTGTTGCAACTCTACCCTATGATTCAGAAGAAGGTTCTTGCCCTAGTTGTGATAAGCATTTACTACTAACCGATATGCTAGGCTTCCATCTAGAGATGGCAGAAGATTCTGCTCCCCAAAGTTTAGCTATGTCTTATATGGCAGTTCATGAAACTCTCCTACTTTTTACAGCTATCCGCTACTTCTGGCAGGAACGTAGAGAGTCTCTAGCTAAATGCCTTTTCGTGAAAGATGGTCCACTTTCTATACGCGCACAATACTCAAAGCTAGTAAATCCAATCCGTCGTTTCCTATACCATGCAAAAGATAGCGGTTATCCAGTTCACTTGATTGGACAAGAAAAAACAGGTGTATTTCACGATCACTTGCAAATGATTGGCAAAGATGCCCCAATTGGTTGTTTATTTATTCCTGATAGGCGTTATATTAGCAAGGAAATTTATCATCGCCCTGAACCAAAAATGCCATACGGTAGAGATACAAACTATGGAGTCAAAGTATTCGTAAAACTTGATTTTTATCATCAAATGATCTTGAACATCCCAACTGGAAAAAATCTTGATAATCCATACATTGAAAGTCCAAAGTTAGAAGATTTAATTGGTGCTGCCAACATATTTGCAACTCTGCCAGAACTCCTCAGTTATCGACATGAAGGTGGCTTATTACCTGTAGAGTTGGCAAATGGAGTGGCTTCTTTGTCCACATATCCCTCTGCTCGGATTCTCAAAATGTTTGCTGAGGAGAATTTCAAAACATCTATGTAGGAGGATTGTAACAATGACTGAATTGCTAGAACGGGTAATTGCCCAACTAAAAACTCTACCTGCTGATGAGCAGGATGCGATCGCTGCTCGTCTTCTTGTTGAAATAGAAGATGAGCAGATATGGAAAGCCCAGTTTGAATCTACGACGGATGACCAATGGGATCGGATGGCTGAAATGGTTCGACAGGAAATTGCGGCTGGTGATGTTACACCTCTGGCTGAAGTTTTTCCCTCTCAGCCTGAGTTATGAAATCAAGCGTTACAAAAGCATTTCGTAAGAAACTCGATGGGCTTCCTGCGTCAGTTCAAGAGCAAGCTGCTAAAGCTTATGAACTCTGGTGCTCAGATCCCTACCACAATAGTCTTCAGTTCAAACGGGTTAGCCAGCGCCAACCAATCTATTCGGCTCGTGTGAGTTTAGACTACCGAGTTCTTGGTTTGTTGGAAGATAATCACATTTACTGGTTTTAGATTGGTGCACACGCAGAGTACGATGAGTTGCTTAAGCGGATGTAGCACCAGCAGCCTAACACTGCGTTGGTGCGGACGGAACAGAAATTATCGGTGAGTAGTTGAGGTTGTCTGCCGCCGCACAACTTCACCAGTTAAGCAGCGACGGGAAGATGGAGACCACATTCTTGCTTGAGTCCCCGGAAGCGAGTTGAACGTTCATTGGTGTCGCTAGCGATAAGCGGACGACTAGAATGCCAGTCGCCGACAGTAACATATCCTTTGTCGAATAGTGGGTGGTAGGGTAGTTGATGCTTTTGGAGGTAAGAGTAAATCATTTTGGCATTCCAATCTAGAATCGGCAGAATCTTGTAGCGCTCTCCTTGCAGATTGATTGGCTGTAATGATGAGCGAAAATCAGTTTGCTCGCGTCGCAAGCCTGCTAAAGTAGCCGTTGCTCCTAATTCTGCTAAAGCTCTGTTCATCGGCTCCACTTTACGGAGATAGTCGTAGCGGTTGAGAGCTTCTCGGTCATTTTGCTGCCACAGCTTGCCGTAGAGAGCTTCCATCCGAGCCGGAGTGAGAGCAGACTGATAAATATGCAAATTGAGCTTCAGCTTGTCAGTCAGTTCTTCAGCAAAGCGATAGGTTTCTGGCGGCAGGTACCCCGTATCGATCCAGATTACCGGAAGGTTGGGAATGACTTGAGTTACCAGATGCAGCATCACGGCTGACGTGATTCCAAAACTGGTACTCATCGCTAAACCGTCTCCGAAGATATCTTTGGTCCAGAGAACGATTTCTGAAGCTTCTAATTGGGTCAGTTCTTGATTAATACGGGTTAAATCTAATTGTTGATTCATATTTTATGCCTTGAGATTAGTCTGAAATTGCTTAATGATTGGGACTTTGAGGGAGTGAATTCGAGTAAGTAGTGAGTGGCAAGCAGTTTTTACTCGCAACAACTAACTGCTCAACTAGAGGGAGCGTTGTTGTGACCTCAATGACAATCAACCTCTCCATCACGTTGAGAAATAATCCGAGCGGGAATCCCGACAACTGTAGAATTTGCCGGAACCTCTTTCACAACAACGGCCCCAGCGCCAATGCGAGCGTGACACCCAACGGCAATATTGCCTAAAATCTGGGCTCCGGCACCGACGACGACATGACATCCTAAAGTAGGATGGCGCTTGTGGCTCTCTTTCCCGGTCCCGCCGAGAGTGACTCCTTGATAAAGCAAACAATCATCGCCAATAACGGCGGTTTCGCCAATGACAACTCCCATGCCGTGATCGATAAAAACTCTGTTTCCAATCTTTGCTCCTGGATGAATTTCAATGCCTGTGAGGAAACGAGCAATGTGAGAGAGCAAACGAGGGAAGAAGACAATCCCTAATCCGTGCAGCCAGTGAGCTAAACGATACAACAGCATCGCTTGGGGACCAGGATAGCAGAGTAGCACTTCTAGCCAGTTACGGGCCGCTGGATCTCGGGCAAAGGCGATCGCATAGTCTTCAACAATGGTTTTTCCTATCTGCTTGAGGACAGTCCAGCGATTGCGAGCAGAACGGGTGCTGAATTGTAGGTTATTAAAAGCAGTCACAGCTACTTTATCCTCGAATCTTTAGGTGCTTGATTTAACATGAATCAGTTTTGGCGAGGGGGTGAACAGTACCCTGCCACGGGGCTTACAAGGGCGCGACGCAGGTTCGCGCCACAGCCCCTTGTAAAACGACAGGGCTTGCGTTCACTGCGTGAAGAGTAGACTTGTTAACCAACTACTTGCCCCCCTATATCAAAACCGATGAAAAAGAGAAATCCGTCTAGCGAGAGTTAGTAATCGTGTTGAGATGGATCTCCACAGCGTGAAGGTAGCCAGGGTCATTCAGCGCTTCTGGAGCGACTCTTCCTTGCTCAATTCCGGCTTTAACAAGATCAGTGACACTAGCTTGCCGTAAGCTACCATGACTCGGGAAGTTCTCAAAGTAACCTTGACGAGCAAGGTTCACTAACACAAAGGGATTAGCTTGTCGTTGCAGAACCGTAGCTGCATTGCCAGTGGCGACTCGTGGAGTGGGTCGCTCCTGGGCTTCAGCGGCAGGCACGGCGGCTAGGGCGACTAAGGCGAACGTTAAACCAAGAGATGCTAACCGTTTCATTGTTTTTACTCCTTAAAAAGGGATCGCAAATACTCCGCATACAGACAAGTCTGTCTAAAGACGGCCAAAAAAATTAATTGAGCATCTGCCTAACGACTTCTTGACCGTCTCGAACGGGCCAACTATCGTGGTGAATGCGGCTTTCCATCATGGCGGCTTCCAACAGCAAGTAGACTGCTGTTGCCTTGAGCTTAACCGTTTCTTTCGGGGTGTTAGCCGGTAAGCAGGCTCTTACGAGTTGCTCAATATAGTCCCGCAGTTCACTCTTGCACCGAGCAATGAGCTGGCGCGGTTGGCTATGGGGATGAGCAAACTCCGCTGCCATGTTGATAAAGGTACAGCCTCCCCACGACTCGTTATTCACCTCCAAGAAGTCAAACAGCGTCAGGAGCTTTTCTGAGGACTTAGACTGCTGCGCCACCGCCTGTTTGATTCGTCGCATAAAGTCGCGGTGATGAGTCTCGATGTATTCCAGAACTAGGGCTTCCTTTGAGGGAAAGTGCTGGTAGAAACTTGCTTTGCAGACTTGAGCCTCTGCAATAATTTGGTTGACTCCAGTGGCCTGATAACCTTGTTCGTAAAACAGACGCTCTACGGTTTTAAGCAGGCGTTCTTTCGGACTATCTTGTTCTGTAATGGCGTTCATGTTTTTACTATAAACCAGACAGACTTGTCTGTCAAGAAGTTTTTAAAGCTGTCTGCTAGACGCTTACACAGCCATTTCAGAAAGTTTGCATAGTTTTCATCGCTTTGCAAGGAGTATTAGGTATAGAGAGACAAGGAAAACCTAATTAGCACTGCCCATCACTTCTGTGCCACCGATGGGAGGCTGATACTGCCCTATTAGCCCCGCTACGG
This sequence comes from Cyanophyceae cyanobacterium, assembly GCA_050331735.1. Lineage (GTDB taxonomy): Bacteria > Cyanobacteriota > Cyanobacteriia > Cyanobacteriales > JBHJGN01 > JBHJGN01. Next base: position 34,494 of record JBHJGN010000079.1, on the reverse strand, counting down.
CATGGAGGTGGCCTTCCTTATCAGTTCGCTTCAGATCACACTTGATAAGGAAGGGCTTATTATGCTTAGTGAGTACAGAAGAGTGAGTAATCGTTTTGGCTACCAACAACCGGGACTAACACCCTCTGAGCACGAGCGCTCTTGACGCTTAAAACGATAGAAATTGAGATGAAGGTGAATGATATAGCAATTCTCACTCTAATAAGGTACAACCCTAAATCCTAGTTTTTGTTGATTGCTGGGGGACGCGCCGGAACCACTGCTGGCGCTCAGCGTCCCCAGGCTCTGCTTGATTGTTGATTGTTCACACCATAGTTTCTGGTGTACCTCACGCTTTTTGAGAAACGCTATATTTATCAGTCTGCATCTTTGATGCTCAAGCTCAAGCGCCCCAGAGTGCTCTATTGTGTAGTTTAACGCTCGCATGACAATGCCGCTTCATCTGTTTATTAAGATTGCAGTCAACAGTGTGCCAAAAAGACAAGCATAGAGACATGCTTAAATTTGAGTCATTGATTGAGAGAAGCGAAGTGAGGGGTCTATCGTCTGATAATAAACTGCGAGCTGATGATTTCTAGCTTATTTTCAAGTTTTTTTTCTTTAACAAAGTCTTGAACTGCTTTTGCAACAGGAAATCCGTTTTTTGCTCCCCAGGTATAGTCGTCACCGGCAATAATTCCTCCCGACTTCACCTTGAAGAAAGATAGCTCTAGATCTTTACACACGTACTCATAGTAGTGATTGCCGTCAATGTATACCCAATCCAAGTAATTATCCTCGAATTCTGCCAGGACTGCTTCTGAAAATCCTCTGTGAATGACAACTCTGGTATTATCTTTGAACTGATCTCTGACTGCCTGATAAATTTCATCCATATCTTCTTGTTTTTTGGCCACCTTTCCTCCATACATCCGTTCAGAAAATTCGCTTTGAAACAACCAAGGATCTATCAGGTGAAGCTCTTTGGGGACAGTGATCTCAATAATCTTGCTGCTAAAACCGCCTTTCCAAACACCAATCTCAGCTCCAATTGCTTTCTTTGGCAATTTTCTGAGTAGCTTTATACGAGGTTCTTCTTGTGTAACAGAGCGTTTAACTTTTGCAAAAATATTACGGGCAGTATTCATTAGTTTTTTCCCAATTTTAACTAGCTATTATACAGAAAATTAGCGGTAGCTTCCCGCTCTATTACTTCTAGCTCCTAGCTCAATTGATTAACAAGAAACTCTTTGAAATGAGTAAGATTATTTTCAGTAACCGCAGACTAAAAAAGTATGCCAGTATACTAAACTAGTTAACACAGGTAAAATCCTCAATAACTTCCGAATACCATCTTAAATCTATTTTTATAAACCTTTAAAGGGCAATGGAAAGCACAATCGATAGCTGAAGGAAGGCCCAATTCACGCTATTTATTTTCCGACAGGAGTGTTGTTAATTAAACAGATTAAGCGCGCTAAAAATCGGTATTTTTTGCCTAAAAATACCAGCCTCTCGTGTTTTCTTCAATCTACTCAATTATTATTAGGATTAAGCCACGGCCATTCAAATAGACTTGACGAAGCATCTCCGCGAGCCGTTAGCATGATTTCTGTACTGACTCTGGGTCTATTCCCGGATGCGGAGAGTAAGCAGCGGAGATAATACCACTTTAAGAGAATTCTCAATGATGAAAGCACCTAAGCGCTTCGGTCACCAGCAAAAATGTCGCTGGCTTCATCTTTGGCTGCTGTTATGCGGGTTGATAGTGGGTGTTGGCTTACGCTGCACCCAACTCGATGCTAAGCCGCCTTGGTCTGATGAGTGGGCAACGATCGTGTTTAGTTTGGGACACCGCTTCAGTACGGTTCCTCTCAATGAGGTCATATCTCTAGAAACTTTACTGCTGCCGATGCGTCTAAACGCAGCGCAAGACTCAGGAGATGTCGTGGCTGCCCTAATCAATGACAGTACCCATCCTCCTCTGTACTTTATTGTGAATCACTGGTGGCTCAAGCTCTTTTCACCGCCATCAGAACTGGTTTCAATTTGGAGCGCTCGTTCTCTAAGCGCTTTATTGGGAGCCGCCGCCATTCTAGCGATGTTTGGGTTGGGGTGGCTTGTCTTCCGCTCGCGGTTAGTTGGGCAGATGGCGGCGGCACTAATGGCAGTGTCTCCTTACGGGATCTACCTTTCTCAAGAAGCTCGCCACTACACTTTGGCAATTCTCTGGGCGATCGCTTCACTAGGATGCTTGGTCATCGCGGTCCGTCACCGGAGGCAACCCACTTCACGCTGGCTGATGCTGTTCTGGATCGGAGTAAACAGCTTAGGATTTGCAACGCACTATTTTTTTCTGCTTGCTCTTGCCGCTCAAGGGTTGGTGCTGTTGGCACTGTGGCTGCGGCAGTGGCAGCGCGATCGCTCAACACTGATATCAGCTTCATGGCAAAGAATCTACGCAGCGATCACCGGAACGACCATTGGTATTTTAGTGTGGCTCCCGGCTCTAGTGCGCATTCCGGGCAATAATCTGACTAGCTGGATTTATGAGGGCAATCCGTGGGAAGAGTTTTTGGGTCCATTTGGACGGCTGCTAGTATGGCTCACGACAATGTTATTCTTGTTGCCTGTTGAAGGTACGCCGCTACCGCTGACGATTCTTTCGGGTGTCGTCGTTCTACTCGTGCTGCTGTGGCTGATGCCCAAGTTTGTGACAGGATTACGGGCTATACAGAAGCAGCATCGGGTCGAGATCCAGACTATCGGCGGATATATTATTGCCTCCTCGCTTATTATTGTGGCCATCACCTACTTTTTGGGCGCCGATCTCACGGCGGCGGCTCGCTTTCAGTTTACGACCTTCCCCGCTGTCGTGTTGCTGTTGGGGGCCATTTTAGCTAAATTGTGGCAGGGCGATCGCCCAAAAATTGCCGTCATTGTCACTTTAATTATGGGATTGTTCGGCGCTTTGACGGTAGTCAGTAACTTGGGATACCAAAAATTTGAACGTCCCGATTTAGTCGTTCCTCAAATAGTGGAGAACACTCACCCTTCTGAGTCGCTACTGATCGCGATCGCTCACAAGTCTCACGGGCAAACCGCAGAACTGCTCGGACTCGCGTGGCAGTTTCAGCAGCGTTACCCGCAATTCTCGCCATTTTTTCTCTTCGTACACCAGGAACCGGATGCTCAGGCCGCGTCAGTACAGCAGGCGATCGCGCAACTTCCTCAGCCCGTACAGCTATGGCTCGTCAATTTTGCCGATCCTCCTCAGCTAGAACGCTGTACTCCTGAAAAACATCAGCGAGTGCCGGGATACCGCTATCAACTTTACCGTTGTCGGGAATAATAACTCTGGCAGCTTCTCAATTAGTAAAGCATCCTCTTCAGATAGCTAGAAAACGATCAACCATCAACCAAAAAGAAACTATGCCATCACCAGTCGGACATACTCTTGCCGGACTCTGCGGTTATCTGCTTACCAAAACCTACGCCTTTAAAAGGCTCAATAGACAGCAGCTTTTAATTAGTTCTGTGTTGATTTCTAATCTGCCAGACTTAGACATGCTGCCAGGATTGCTGCTGTTTGGCGAACCGGGACGGTTCCATCGTCAGGCTTCTCACAGTTTGCTTGTGGCGCTCCCGATCGGTGTATTAATTGCTATGGTACTAAAGCGCTTTAGAATTCGGGGACGGTGGTGGATTTGGGCAGCGGGACTGTATTCAGTTCACATTTTGCTCGATATGCTGGTCGTCGATCCGCTACCGCCTTCAGGAGTGCAGGCATTCTGGCCCTTTACTCCAGAGTACTTTATTCTGCCCTTCCAGATTTTTGCTGGATTCAAATATACATCAGTTGGGCAAGGTTTAATTCAGACGGTGCTGAGTCTTCATAATTTAATGACGGTGCTGCGGGAAATAGCCCTTCTCGGTCCGTTGGTTTGGTGCACTTGGTATGTGACCACAAAACTTTATTCAGTCAGAAATAAATCACACCGCTGATCGAAACGAGAACAGTGATCAGTGACCCAGTAACGATCTTAACCAACGACTGCTTTTTAATCGCTAATCACTGATTTAGCTGTTCTCTTCACTGTGAAGCTGCCAGCAGCGATGAAGCCAACTAATTAATTCATAACGAGAGGACGTTGACTGTTTGACAATGCTCCACAATTGAATGGCAGCCGTGGAGTCGAGAATCTGGACTTGCAGAGGTTGGTGAGGAGAACACTGACACGAAATATGCAGCTCTTGCAGGCGACGATAAATTTCCCACCGCTCGGAGCGATCAACGGCGATTACGTAGTTGTCTGAGGATGGTCTGGTTAGGCTCATGCTTTTTTCTAGCAGATAATGATTTGCATTTAAGCTGGCAAGAGAATCTCCTGCTTAGCGCTCGACGAGCAGTCTTAAACTACCTTTAAACAATCGATTACGCCAGCAATTTGTTCTTTGAGTAGAGTATAAAATTAAATGACACTTATTGGCAATAGATTCTTAGATTTTTGGCCAAGTTCTTCAATAGACTGTCCTTCCCGAGATATATTTCAGCGTTTACAGACAATTAATCGCGCTGCTATTCATTGTGACTGTGTTAGACTGGACATTGTCAATAAATTTAATTAATTGAGAGAGAACACTACCATGTCCACTACTCAAGGAATACTGCGCCAGTTTGGAGAGGTTTGTGACAATGTTGTTGTTTTAGACCGAAGTGTGACTGGTCCTGTTACCGAAGGTTTAAACGAGGTTCTCGCTAGTTTTCAGGCGCTATACCTGCAATATCAAAAGCACCATTTTACCGTTGAAGGCTCGGAATATTATGGGCTGCACGAGTACTTTAACGAAGCCTATCAAGAAGTCCAAGAGCACGTTCACGAGATCGGCGAACGACTCGACGGCATCGGCGGCGTTCCGGCGGCCACGTTTGCTAAGCTTGCTGAACTGTGCTGCTTTGAGCAAGAAGAGGATGGCGTTTATCCCTGCCGAGCGATGGTAGAGCACGATTTGCAGGCCGAACAAGCGCTCATTCAGCTCATTCGTCGGCAAGCATCCCAAGCTGAAAGCTTAGGCGATCGCGCTACTCGCTATCTGTACGAAACCATTCTGCTGAAAACCGAAGAGCGAGCTTACCATCTCGGTCACTTCCTCGCTGAGGATAGTCTAACCCTTGGCTTTGTTCCCAAGCTCAACGGCAGCCGTAACTAAAACGTGGAGAGGCTCACCCTTTTGAAAATTGATGTAGGCGCGTTATCGCGCCTACTTTTAGTTAAGCACGACACCAGGTCAGAAAAACCCTTGAAGCTGCCCAGAGTTCTAAAAACATTTATCCCTGCCTTGCTCATCTGCCTTACAGCATCTGGGTGTCAAGGAGACGAGGAAGCGACCTTAAGCGACCTCGACAAGCTACAGCAGACCAATGAATGCTTAGAGTGTGACCTTAGTAGAGCTAACCTCAGTAGTCAAGATCTTCAAGAAGCGAAACTGAATCGAGCGAACCTCAGCGGTGCCGATTTGAGGGGGGCTAATCTAGCAGGAGCGTTTTTAGATAGCGCCGATCTCAGTAACGCCAATCTCTCTCAGGCCAATCTTAGTCAGGCCGCTCTGACCGAAGCGAACTTAAGCGGGGCGGATCTGACGGGAGCCAATTTAGCTGGGGCCTATCTCAGAGCAGTGAATCTGAGTAACGCCAAGCTCGATGGAGCCACATTTAGCGGAGCGAACCTCAATGCAGCTCTCATTGATGGGGTTGACCTTGAAGAGGCAAACTTTCAAGGAGCAACCATGCCGGATGGCAGTATTAATGAGTAAGGGGAAGCGCCGCAGGCGCAGGGAAAAGGGGAAGGAGTTGCTCCGCAACGGGAAAAGGGGCAGGGGTAAGGGGGAAAGGGAGAGGAGAGAAAATTCTCTTGCTCCCTGCCCCCTTGCTCCCTAGTCCCTTACCCGTCCCGGAGGGACAAATTTCCCTTTCTCCTTTCCCCGTCCCGCCAGAGACAAATTTCCCTTTCCCCGTCCCACCAGGGACAGCTTTCCCCGTCTAGGCCCAGCCAACTCGATCCATTAACTGAACGGCTAATTGCTGGTTGCTTCCGTAGGTCGCAACGTTAACGGTATCGGCTGTAAAAGAGCCAAAGCTCTGTAGTACTGGCGACAGCGGAACTCCTTCGACAACGGGATATTCATTGTTCCCTTCGGCAAAGTACTCCTGGGCTTCTGGAGTTGATAAATACTCTAAAAACTGAACGGCGGCATCTCGATTGGGAGAGGTACTTACTACTCCACCGCCGCTAATATTGACGTGAGCACCGCGTCCGTTCTGATTGGGAAAGAAAATCCCGACCTTTTCGGCCACTTCTTGATCTTCTGGTGCGTCCGAGGTTTTCAACCGCGCTAGGTAGTAGCTATTGGCGATCGCAATACTGCCAACTCCAGCGGCACAGGCTTGAATTTGCGCTGTATCGTTTCCTTCAGGCGGACGGGCTAAATTGGCCATCAGTCCGTTCATCCACTCGATGGTTTCCTGTTCGCCCAACACCTCAATCATCGAAGCCACTAAAGACTGGTTATAGACGTTGCTCGACGAGCGAATCAGAATTTCGCCTTCCCATTGGGGACTGGCCAGATCTTCATAGGTCGAGAGCTGAGCCGGATTCACCAGATCATTGTTATACATAATGACGCGCGCCCGTCGGGAGAAGCCGAACCAGCGCCCTTGAGGATCTCTTAAGTTTGCTGGAATGCGCTCTTCTAACGTGGCAGATTCAATCGACTGGAAAATACCGTCCTGTTCTGCCTGCCAAAGGTTTCCCGCATCGACAGTGAGCAATACGTCTGCGGGGCTGTTGGCTCCCTCGCTCTTGATGCGCTCGATTAATCCATCTGCTTCTCCTTCGATTAGGTTTACCCGTACCCCGGTCTGCTGTGTAAAGTTGTCATATAAGGCCTGGTCGGTATTGTAGTGCCGTGAAGAATAAAGGTTTAGCTCTCCTGTCTGGGCAAAACTGCGACGAGGCTTGCCCCATTCACCGAGCGCCACCGCTGCTGTGGCGGCACTCCCGGCGAGAAAAAGACGACGAGAAAGTTTCATTAAATCTGCTCCTGCTGATGTTTGACTGCATCGATGACCCAAAGGCGATCGCCGATTTAGCAGCATTCGTAAAAATTATTTTTAGTTAACTGCTACAGTTTGTCAACTAATATGTGTAAAAAAAGCGACCGACAGCAGGTCGGGAGATGACTAATCCGCAAGAGCTTTACTGGTCTAGCTTTGCTGCTCTGCTGGGTGACGCTCTTCCTGAAAACCAGGAAAGGCTAGTCAATCAAGAGTTCCAGCAACAACGATTGCTAAGATTAATGCTTTAGCACCATAATTTCTCAATGAAGTCGCCAGCCAAAAATCCTTATTCTGCTTGCTCACTCAGCACAATGCAGTAGCTGCGAGGTCGCACAATTAAGCCTTCTTTTTCCATCTGCCCGAGCAATCGCGTTACTGTCACCCTGGTTGTTCCGATTAATTCTGCCAGTTCTTGATGAGTCAGTCGTAGCTCAATAAGCTGTCCCTGCTTGACTGGGGAACCAAACTTCTGGGCTAACCAAACCAGTACTTTGAGCAGCCGCTGGTACATTCGCTCTGTCCGCATGATACACAATAACCTTTCGGTCTGCTGTACAGAACGGTAAACGGCCTCTAATATCGGCCACTGATGTTGAGCAGGCTTAAAACGGTCACAGGAAGCTCCGGCAAAACTTTGAGAAATACACAAGGCTTCTACATCGGTGAGGCAGATTATTTGGTACGGTTCCGCGCTAGAGAGGGCTTGGCCAATGATGTCTCCTGCTCCCCAGTATCCCAATACCGTCACGGTTCCTGCTTCGCTCCAGGTAAAGGTCTTCACGGCACCTTGTTTGAGCCACCAGAAGCTATTGGATCTTAAGGAAATGGTGTCATGACAGTGAAAAGTATAAACTCTTGATTCCTCACGGACTGCCCACGGATCAGCAGTAAATTTCGGTTGCGTTTTTTTGGGTAAGTACTTCTGCATCTTAAAGAAATGAGTTCTGGAGAAGTAGTTGCATATTATTATCACTTACTTTGATAAAAATCTAGAAAAAAGTTGCCTCGGGAAACCTGAAAATTTTAATGGTCTACTAGTCAGTGCAGTTGTTAACCGACTGGCTGCTTCTATCGAAGCTCGGTCAAGCGAAGATGGTGCCAGTTTCTAAAAAGCGCTGTTTAGTTCATTTTTCTGAGTCAGTTACAAATTGTAATCATATTCATTCTCTTTAATTTCGAAAATCCGGTACGCTAGTTGAAAAGTTATTGAACAGAATTCTCAATTGTTTAAAGAGGGATATTTTGATGACAATGTCTTCTAAGACTCCCTTATCGGGACACAACCTTTCGCGAAAGGTTTACGAAGATGGTGCCAAAAGTACCTCAGTCGATTCAGACAGTAAACGAGTGGAGTCAGTTTGCTGGCTCGTTTCTGGTAGGCGAGGTCAGTGGTGCTATTTTCGCCTCTCTACTGCTGAATCATCTGAATCTAGACTAGTCACGAATAATGCTTTTAATGGTAGTGCTAAAAAAATAGAGAGAGTGGCAGCCTCTTCCTCTTTCCCCGTCCCGGAAAGACCATTTTCCCTTTTTCCTAAATACACATCTGTAAATTGATTGTTCAAAAATTCTTATTACTATGTCTCGTCACCCAAAAGCGCTGTGGTTAAATACGAATCCTCACTTTAAACGCTTTAATCAACCGCTACTCAGGCGCTTGTCTCATCGCTTATTGCTGGCTGAGTGGGATTACCAGCAAAACTGCGACGAAGCCAGTTCTCTTGATATTGCTCTCGTATTGCTTCACGACTACCTAAAATCGTGTTCTGAGCCCATTCATTTGCTAGGACACAGCACCGGTGGTCTGCTAGGGCTTCTCTATACTCGCCAGTATCCAGAAAGAGTAAAATCGCTAACGTTGCTGGGAGTTGGAGTCCATCCTGCTGTTGATTGGCAGGCTCACTACTACGTCCTTCGCCAGCTTTTACCCTGTAGCCGCGAAGTGATTATGACGCAGATGGTGCGTAATCTGTTTGGCTACCAGGGACACCAGAGCACAAAAGCTCTCCTGCAATTGCTGAAGCGAGATTTAGAAACTTCTCCATCTCCCCACTCGCTCTATCAACAGGTGAGTATTCCGCCTGGGGGAGTATCGGTTCCGTTATTGGTCTGTGGCGGTGAAGATGATGTCATTGTTGATCGCAATGCTCTGCAATCCTGGCAATCTTATCTTAAGGAAAGCGATCGCCTCTGGCTCTGTCCTCACGGGCACCACTTTTTCCATACCCTTGAGCCAGCTAAAGTCGGGCAACAGATTTGCAAATTCTGGCAGTGCTTGCCTGTGAGTCTTTAGGAGAAGACGTTACGACCAGCAGTGCCATTGCTGCTGTGGCAGAAGTTTGACAGCTTGTCTTTTGACAGATATTGGTTTTCCCTGTCACAATAGTTTCCTCAAAAACTACCTGAAACTATTGCTAGATGAGCGATCGTCATTCTCACAATCACAAACCAAAACTATTTGCTATTGGCATTACTCCCCTAGGAGTGATTTCTATTGGTATTGTCCCGATGGGGGTGATTTCCATTGGAGCCGTACCGATGGGAATCCTTTCGATCGGAGGAACAGCAATGGGCATTCTTTCTGCCGGACTCGTCGCGATGGGACCAGTAGCGGCAGGACTGCAAACGATGGGAATTGTGAGCATTGGCTCTATGGGAATGGGAAACATTCGCATTCCACTGGGGGCTGAACCATCTGAATCGGTTGAACCAAGTGCGATGCCGCCTATGGAAGAACATCATCACTAATTAGTTTCAAGGGATGAGCTAACAAAAGAAACGAGAGCCTATCTGCTGCGTAGTCTATTCAATTCTCACTCCTCGTCTTTATTAGAAATTATCTAATATAAATTCAGAAAAAGCGTTATCAATAATCTTTGACAGCTTGTCTTTTGACATAAGCAAACTGCGCCTCTGAAGATATTAACCAGTCAAAGTTTATCTCAAGAGGAAAAAATGAAAAAACTAATAATGTTGGCGTTGCTGATTGCTGCGGCCACGGTTATTAATTGCCGTTCAGCTTTAGCACAAGATCTGGGGAACGGCGCTCAGGTTTTTAGCGCTAACTGTGCTGCCTGCCATGCTGGAGGACGGAACGTGGTAAATGCTGCTAAAACTCTCAAAAAAGATGCTCTAGAGAAATACGATATGTATTCTATGGAGAATATCAAGCAGCAAATTTACAATGGCAAAAACGCCATGCCGTCTTTTAGAGGGCGTTTGACTGACGAACAAATCGAAAATGTTGCAGCCTACGTTTTATCGCAAGCTGACAAAGGATGGTAGTAGTTTTTAGTTAAAAGGTTAGTAGAATTAAAAGATTGCTCTGTCTCAGTTAGCAATTACTATCAAATTCAAAGTCAATCTCGATCCGAGAACCTCTGTTAGCGTGTTCTCGGTTTATTTTTGACAACTTGTCTTTTGACAGTCGCCATTTTTCTGGCCATACTTTGAACAATAACTTGTCTTGGTAGTGCTAAGCAATTGTGTCATTAAGAATTTTGGGAATAATTACAATGGCTATGAGGCGGTTCATCTGCTGTTTAATCTGCTTGAGTCTGGTGAGCGCTATATTTTTATGGTGCGATTACTCAGCTTTGGCAGCGCCCAGCCCGTCTAATCCGTCTGCGAGTGCGAAAGAAGACACGATGCCAACGGCGGCAACTTATAGCCAGCGCTGTCTGGTGCATCTACAGAGGTCGGAAGAGCAAGCAGCGATCGCAGACTGCACTGCCGCCATTGGTTTTAACCCTGGGCAAACAGAAGCCTATACAAATCGGGGGCTTGCTTACTATCGCCTCGGCAACTATCGCGCCGCACTAGCTCAGTATCAGCGGGCAATTGAGCAAGCGCCAAGGGATTTTCGAGTTTACTACAACCAGGGGTTGGCCTATCATGCGCTGTCTGATTACGGAAGAGCGATCGCTGCCTACGACAGCGCCTTAGACCTGCTGCCAACCGCCGAAGAACGGGCAGCAATCTATAATGATAGGGGATTAAGCGACTTGATGCTCAACGAGTTATCTGAGGCGATCGCCGATTTCGGTCGAGCCATTCGCCTAGACAGCAGCAACGAACGAGCCTATACGAATCGCGCCTGTGCCTATCAACATCAAAGAAACTATTCAGCGGCGGTCGCCGATTTTACGCGCGTATTACAGCTTGATGCTGAACGGGCAGAAGCCTACGTCAGTAGAGGATGGCTCTATCACCGCATTGGAGAGGAACAAGCAGCACTGTGGGATTTAAAAGTAGCGCTGCACTACTTTGCTCAGCAGGGCAATGCGATCGCCGTTCAGAAAACTCTTGCTCTTGTCGCAAAGCTAGAGGTGTTTATTGGTTAATTCCCCTCAAATCCCCGTTACCGTAGTCGCTCATTTCTTACCGACTTAAACCGCTCCCTTTCCGGTCAGCAATTCTTGAAAAGGATGCACTAGCTTATGGAAGCTAAGGCAAGAAGAAAGTTAAAGACAGAAATGGTAAGTGTTGACAATATTGGAGTTTTTTGACAGCATTTCTAGCTTTTGAGTGGTATTTAGTTCTATGCCTCTTCTATCAGACTCCGAGAATAAGGATAACATAATTTAAAGATAGAACTGCTAGAAGGCAAAGAGAGCAATGGATGTAGAGTTACAGATTCTCGCGCCAGTTATTTTCCGCCGTCGCACGGCGGAAAACAACTGGCGCATAAATATTTGTCGAGAAACGCTCAGGCGACCATTACTTCCTGAACCCAAAAATTGACAAAAGAGAGATAGGCGGAAAAGACACTCCTGTTAGTTTTCCGCCTGGAAGGAAGGGATTGAGAGCCAATTTCGCTACGAGCTTACTACCCAAACAGCGATCGCCCTCACCCGTTTATCTTGGGAATAGATGTCGTCTGGTTCCAATACCCGGATTAAAAATTCCGGCTACTTCCTCATCTGACAGTTGGCTCAGTTGAGTTTCTAAATCTTCAACCGAAAAGTGATAGCCTCTAGCTTTAGCTAGCAGAATGAAAGCTTTTGGATCGCTTTTAGCCTTCTGTCTTTCTAATTGAGCATGGGCTTGCTCTACCTGTTTATACATTTGAGCAGCATTTTTCTGAGTCATGATTGTGTCTCCTTCAGTAAAGACAAATGTCCCTACTTTTCACGCTTTTGTTTATAAATTGAACTTATTTTAAATATGTCTAAGTATAGCTCATGTTTATTCTCGGTTATTGACGGATTGTTGAACTTTGATAAAACGTAACTATTTACACTTCTCCTTTGCAGCTATCGAGGGAGCAATAGAAATTGGAGGAGGATCAATTCCTTGTCTGGCAGCCGTTATATCAAATCCTGTTAAACAACCATAATTTACGGCGAGTAAGGCAGAAGGCAGACGGTGCGTAATTGAGGGGCTGTGTCTCGAATTGAGTTCGAGACCCTGTAAGCCCCGTCGCCGTCGCGGGCGCGAATGCAAGACGCACCAGGAGGGGCAAAAGAAAACAGAAGAATGGCGATGAAATAGTTTTTGCAACTAATTAAACTAATTTGATATTATTATTTGAAATAGAAGAAAAAATGCTACAGATGTGTTTTCTCTCAGCCTCCTGCCCCCTGCCTCTCTTCTCTCAAAATTAAAACTGTTACTGAATTAAAATGACAGCTTCTTGAACTTTACTAGTTAGGGCTGTTTGCAGCCCTTGCTCAACTTTGTTAGTTAGTTGCTCAAACGCTTCTTGATTGGCCTTTAACTGCTCTTGAAGAACCTTTTCTAACTCTGGTTTGATTTGATTACCCAGTTCTGTAATCTTTTTGTCGCTCATTAAGCTCGAACGAATCCAGGCCGGAACATCGACATTGGTTTTAATCGTCTCTTTCACGCTTTTGCGGTTGAGTTCCATGCCAGCCGCCATCACCGAAGCGCCATAAATGAGGGCAATGGGCCAGGTCAAATGCCCCGTGAGAAACAGCGTCACCAAACTCGCCAGAGTGCCTCCACCAATAATGACATTAACAACAAAGGCGATCGTTTCGGCTAAAATAGCGTCGCCAATGCGTAGCTCTGGGTTAACCACCGCCGAATCAATGCCTTCCTCAAAGCGCAAACTGCTTCTAGGAATTTGAAACTGACGACAGATCGGATCGGTTTGGGCCGCTAAATCGGGCTGGATGTTGTGGTTAAACCAATCAAGACACTGACGATCGATCGTTTGTTGAGAGCGATCGCTCTCTAACCACTGCTGGGCGCGATTCTTGATCGCCGCTTCTAAATCAGCGAGAGTGCGTACTTGAGCGGTTTGCCAGTCTTTAACTCCCGGTGCAACCGCAAAGTCAATTAACTCTTGTGCCAGTGGTTCAGGCAATGATTCAATTAATTTTGGGATCTGATCCTCAACGATCGCTTTGATCTTGTTTGAGCTAAACAGTTGCTCTACTTCCTGCTTAAAAGCAGCAGCCCGCAGATCCCAGCGTCCAACTCGCGCTAATCCTAGCGCGATGCAGCGTTCGGGTTCAGGATCGAGACGCACCTGAGTCTGGGGTTCTGGAAAAATCTCTTGACATAGAAGGCGGGTAAACTTCATCCGAGATGCACCGCCCGTCATCAGCACCAGCGTTGGCACAATTCCTTGTTGAGTGAGCTTGTCTTTGGCCTCTTTCACCGCTTCTCGAAAAGATTCGCTCCAGCTTTTGTGTCCGAGTTTTGGCAGCGGTTGAGCTAAGATTTCCTCCATGAGTGCCTGATTGACTTTGGGGATGAAGTAAATTTGTTCGTTAATCGATTCAAACCCCCGCGCCACTGACTGAGGATCTTGGTAAAGCAATTCGTTAGAGAAATAATCTTCCTTAGCTCTGCGGCAGGCAAGCTGACAACGAGCCTGATGATGAGGGTAGTCTGCAAACACTTTTTCAAGCAGCGTTCTTTGCTCGTGTTGGGCGAGAGTGCGCTCAAAAATTGCCTGCTCGATCAAAGAGGCTCCGAGAACGTTACTGCCAAAATCGAGGGGGATTTCGTGGAGGTTTTTCACCACGGTAAAATCGGTTGTGGAGGAGCCGATATCGATAATCAGTACCGAGGATTTGAGGGTTTCGTACTCTAGCTTCCCCGCTTCTTTGGCCTGCATAAAAGCCGCCCGGGATTCTGGCACAAGATTGAGTCGCGGAATGCCAGTGGTTTGAATAAGCGCTAAATAGGATTCTCGTTCGCTGGCCGTCCATCCTGACGGACAACCGACGTAGAAATAGCTGCTTTCTCCCCCGGCGATTTGTTGGCTTTCTTGCAAAGACCTGTAGTAGGTGGTCACAAAGGTGGTAATCGTTTTTCGGTATTCCGGATCGGGGTTCGGTTTCTGCTTAAAGGCAATGGCAAGCTGAGTCACGCCAGCCTGAATCAGCGCTTGTTCTCCGACCAAATAACCGAGTTGAGGATGCCACCCCAAAGCGGTAATCTGGTTCTTTTTGTGATTAATTTCGAGCATTTCTGGGGGGTCAATGCTCTCGACGATCGCCCTAGCCACGGCTGTTTCGCCGTGACCTAAGTCAAAACCAACTGTTTCTAAAATGTCCATAAATCGTTTAGGCTTCTCCAACCTCAGAGTAGGCTGGCTCTATGACTCGCCCACGCCTGAGTAAGCGATCGCCTTTTAAGAGAGCGGGAGTGATGGTGACAAAATCATGGGTAGACGGATCGATACTGGGTTCAAAATCAAAATACTCCCGATGACTCTGGGGAGCTTGCGAACGGTAAACTTGAGCGCGAATGCCCTGCTCCATCAGGATTTGCGGCAGCAGTTTCGCTAGTTCACCGAGCGGTTGCGGACGCTCCAGCAACGATAGGCCCAGCAATCGTTGCAAAAAGTTTAATAGCTCTGGCAGTTCTTCTAACCCCTGCTCGCCCGACGGCTGGTTGCTTCCCACTCTCGCCACGGCTAAATCGATGAGATTAAGAGCATCGGCCACAAAATCGAGCAGCACAGGGCTGTCTATTTTGAGAGTGGGTGGCGGTAGCTCTGATGGTGGGGCCGTTGCTGCGGGTCGCTCGAGTTGAAGCGTCACTTCTAGCCCCACCAGCACACCAGTAAGCGCGATCGCCATCCATGCACCTGGAGCTGTTTTTGTCAAGGAGAATAATAAGCTGAAAATCACTAAACAGATGAGTGCCTGGGACAGTTTCAGAATTAGCCGAGGCGATGTCTGAGTTTCGGTTGGCTGCGTCTGCGGAGGAGCGATTGCTGTGGGGTGAGCCGCCGCGAGAGTAGCGATCGCCTGCTGTAGCAGCTCCAAAGAAAACGAAGCTAGACGAATCTGCGCCACACTAAGCTGACTGATATAGGTTCTTTCAAGCCGATCGAGCTGGTTTTGAACTAGCTTGATGACCTGCTCAACATCGGTTGTCCGGTCGATTTCTGATTGAAGTTGGGGGCGTTCTTCGCTAAATTGGGTCAGTAACGTTTTCATTTCTCGCTCAGGCTTGTCTGCTACTCTGAATAAGCAGCATTATCTACCTCGATCCTAGTCGCTTTTTTCGTTTCTTTGACAGGGATCAGTCTCTGGCGGTATCTCTCACTTTTTTGAAGCGATCGCTTCGTTCGCCACTTTAGAAGAAAGAATCCCCTGCATTTCCTTCATGAGCTGTTCTTGTTCTTGATTAAGCTGCTCTAATCTATTGAGAATATCGGCAAGACGCTTGCGATCATGTTCTTCATGAGCGTGGGAATTAACAGGAAGCCGATTGCTACCACCACTCAACCGTTTAACTCCTCTCGGAATCTGCCCAACTGACCACTGACCGAGTTTAAGGGGAGATTGCAGAATCGCTAACCACGCTTGCTCCGTCAAGCGACCAATCGCGGTGAGCAACCCCCAAAAAAGCCAGCAGAAGAACAGAATAGTCACTAGCGCCAACACTGGATGAGCAATCAACCAAGCTAGCAACGGATGAGTCTCTAGCCAGTTCTGTCGAGCCATAGTGAGTGCTCTTTGTACCGTTTCGGTAACAGAATCATCGAGCTTGGCTCTGAGGAGGTTTTCATCTAAAGAAGCTTTCGCTTTTTCTGCGATCTCCGATACAGTAGCGACGGATTGACTCGTCACCTCATTGACGTGGTTCACGGCTCGACTCGCTTTTTCTGCTAGGTGATTGAGGGTTCCCTGCGCTTTCTGAGATGGAGTCAACTGCTCGGTGGCTTCTTTAAGAGTTTGAGTAATTTCTGCTGTAGCCTTGTGAGTAATTTGCCGGACTGATTCAAGGGCTTGATTCGTTTCTCTGAAACTTTGAGCTGTTCGTGTAGCTTGGTCAGTGCTGCTACTTGCTTGAGACAGTGTATTGGCTGCCTGATGCGTTCTGGATGTCAGGAGATTCTTGATTGGTTCTGTTGCTTCTACATCCGTAGGGGTAGCCTGATGATCGCTCCAAGCCGCTTTGGAGTTCTGGAGAGTATTCCAAAACCCTTTCCAGGCGCTTTCATCCAAAGAGAGCTTGCTTTCGGCTGCATTCAACATAAGACGTTTTTAACTGACAAGAAAATTTAGCGCTCTAGGGAAAGTTGACAGAACTAAGATCTCAACTTAAATACAAGTGCCGCTACTTGCTTTTTTTATCTTATCTTCCCGGCAAAACTAGAGCACTTCAACCTCACCAATGACAACTCGGTTACTCTGAGAGTCCTCAGTAATTTTGTCTTGTTGATGAGAAAACCACTCCAAGGCTAAACGATAGCGCCCTGGCGAAAGAGTAGACGTGTTCAGCCAATGAACGTCACGCAGTAAAGCATCAGGCTTCCCCTCAGCTAAATAGCCGTTGAGAAACCCACTTTCTGTGCTGACAAGATAGTTGCCCCCTCGATCCAGCAATCCTAGTCGAATTACTGCCTCTTCATCGAGTGAAGATAAATGCCAGTACAGCGTCACCCCCATCTGCGCTGGAGAAAGTTGGTCTTGATTCAACCCGTACCCCAGCAAACGCCCTTGGTCGCCAAAGTTTAAAGAGAGAGGAACCGGAATTTGCTCAATATCTTTAGGTAAGGGAACAGGACCAGGATAAATGCGAGCGTAATCGATTCCCTGTAACTGTACGGTGTGAAGCGGTGGCTGAGCGGTAAAGTAGTTGATGACTTCAGGATAGGGTAGCTGACGCTGCCACTGGTTGATGTAGAGGACAACATAGTTCGCCTTTGTCCAAGAGAGATAGTCTTCAGAGGTTATGCGCTTCGACATCGGTAACGCTTGCCCTTGAAAGTAGGTGCCAAAAACGTTGCTGTATCCAGACGCAACGGTGAGATCCTCTCCTTGCTGATTGAGCCAGTAAGCCGCTTGTTCTAACCCTTCTCCTTGCCCTACCATAAATATTCGTTGAGCCGCCTGGGAACCGCCAAAGAGAGGGTTGTAATAGGTCAAATAATGAGGGACGTGAGGCACAAGAATCACTGTTTGACCCACGATGAGCAGCAGTGCCCCAATTCCTTGTGGATACTTGCGTTGCCGAAACCAAGGGATTCTGCTCAGCCAAGCTGATACACTCAGCCACCCAGCAGCAGCTAACAGGGCTAACTCTGGCAGAATCAACAGGATGTAGCGGTCGATTTTGGTTTCGGTGGTAGAAAGAATGGTTAGAACGCAGAGGGGAACGATGGCGAGGGCCAATACAGAGGACTGAAGGGAGCGTCTGTGAGGCACGATTAGGGTAATTAAGAAGCTGAGTAACCCAAGCTGAATCCAAGGCGACAGTCGGTAAACCAACGCCAGCGGATAGAACAGGATTCCGGGAGCATCGGTGGGTTCTCCTAGAAAGAACAGATAGCCCCGAGATGATTCTTGCAATAATCCTTCCGTCAGTCGGGTGAGGGTTTCTCCGGCATCTTGCCAGAGGGCGGGCCAAATCACAAAGATAATCGCTACGGTGCTCAATCCCCAACAGGTTAGAGCGATGAGCTGTCGTCGCCAGCCTCGTTGCGGAAACTGCTGCCACACTCCTAGCTCAATGAATATGATCCACAGGAAAATAGCAGGAAGAACAAAGAGAGCGGTAATTTTAGAAGCAGTTGCCAATCCCATCAAAATACCAGAAGCCAGCAGCGATCGCCAATCTCCTTTTCCTTGCAGATATAGCAGCAGCAGCAGCAGCGCTAAGATACAAAAGTCAACTTGAAGAGCATCGGTGGTCAGAAAGCGCTGATAGGCGAGAAAGAAGGGGTCTAAAACGAGCAAAATCGTCGCCAGCAAAGCGATAGATGGTCCTAATAGCCGTCTACTGAAAACGTAGAAAAACACCATACAGGCAGAGGTGACAAGGGCCTGTAGTACCCGAGGAGCAATCAGTAAGGGGAGGGGAAAAGAGTCGATATTGAGGCATTCCTCTAAGTTAGAGACCGAATCTAAACCAAATAGAGAAGGAAAGCGCAGATGCAGGTGGCAGTTCAACAACATTCCCACAGCAATCAGCCAGGAATTAGTCACCCCAGGATGATGACGGCGGTAGGTATCTCCTAAATCATCTTCTAAAAAGTTTTCAATAAACCCCGTACCGCGCTCCATCCACACAAGTTCATCGACGTTGATGGGAACGGTAATCGCCAGGACACGCAGCGCCAAAGCAATCCCAAAGATACTCAGCAACAGCCACCCTTCTGGGAATTTGCGTTGTTTAACAAACATGAACAGCTACTTCCGATGGTTTTATCAACATTCAATTAAAGCAGATTGCCGCTAAAGTATTTTACTGATCTGATAGTGACTGTCTTGATAAACCTGCTTTAAAAAAGAACAGTTAAAGTTTTGTTGAGAAACAACATGGGTGATACTATACTCTGTCGATAAACTGTGCAATAAGCTACAGCGATCGCCTTCACTTTCATACACTGCCGTTGCTAAGTTTAAGCGCCTATACCATTCGAGTATTTCGACATCTTTGTAGGGATGGGATTTTTTATTAATGAAAATTGGCGCTCCGGTATAGAGTCTAAATTTCTGCAACTGTTGAGAGTTGGGCGGCACTAAATAAGTTTCTCCTGAGTGCTTATTTCGGCGCACAAAGTTGAGCATCGGCGTACTTTCTCCTCGGTAGGTGAACAAGGCAATTTGCTGCGTTAATCCTTGGAAAGACAGAAAACCAATCGTCGCTAAACTGACTACAATTAGCAACTTTGGCTTAATAATTTGCTTCTGAATTTGAAATAAATAGGCTGTTAAAGCAGCCAGAATTAAAGCAGTAGCAGTTGGAACCAGAAAAACCGATAAGCGCCAAGGAGATAAAAATGCCAAAAAATCATTACTGGCGATCGCCTGAAAGAACGACAGGTAAAAAGCGATGAGAAATGGCACAAATAGAATCTTAAAAAGCGGAGTATTTCTAATTAGATAGAGAGCAAGAATGACAATCAAAGTTTGAATATGAGCCGTTCCGTCAGCCAGCCAAACCTCAGTCACGGCATGGTAAGGAATTCTAAAATTAACCAGAATATCGGTGGCCTGTTGCTGTAGTTCTGAAGTGGTTGCAGTAAACCGGAAATAGGTATAGCTCAGCACTGGCAGAGTGAGCAAGAAAGAGGTACTGCCAATCAGTAAAGCTTTGCGAAGATTAAAAGGGAATAAAAACAGTACATAAGAGAGGGTTAGTACCGCACTGCTAAAAATATAGGCCGGGTGAAAAGTAGCGGCGATTGCTAAAGCAGCAACCGACCACAGGTATCTTTGGGACAAAAATAACCAGATAGAGAGCAGAATAAAAGCCCCGAAGTTGCAGGGTTGAAAGACAGGACCAAGAATATACTGTTGTGCTACTCCAGCCTGTAGATACCAGGCTGTATCAAAGTTGCCAAGTTGCAGATTAACGGTATGCACAACCAGAAAAAGCGCTAGGTAAAACAGATATTTTGCCCTTGATTCTTTGATCTTAAAAGCGATGTTAACGATTCCCAGAATACTATAAACATATACGCCCATCAGTAGCGCATAGTATACGTAAAAAGCATTGGAGTGGATCGATTGATAGGTAAGTTGTACTAAAAATGTAAAAGCAGGCAGGGGATCTAAGGTACTTGCCAACCAATCTTCATTAAGCAGACCGAATCCGGCTCTTGCTAAACCGTGAAAAAACTTCGTATTTTGATTTCCGTCTGAATATTCTGGAGAATTATAAATGGGTTCCTGGGTGTAGGAAAGACTGAATATAGCCGCCACCAGTAAAAATTGCAGAACTTGACGGTACTTGTAGATGAAGCCTCTCATCATTTTCACCGATAGAGTAGTGCTTGAGAATTGGGATTCTCAAGATAACGCAGCACTCTTATTATTGATGAAATCTCTGCTGTTTGGGGAGGAAAGGAGATATCAACGCTGAGAAGTGAAGTTCAGATATATGTTAGGGGAAAAGGGTAAAGGGGAAGGGGGAAAGGATTGAGACTTTTCTAGTTGTGTAGCACAATTAGTGGTTTGTGCTGAAAGCAAAAGCGATCGCCCCCCGAAAGAAAAGCGATCGCTGATTTATCTCCCTAGGCAACTAGCTTTACCACTTCTTGTAAGGCAGAAACTTGCCGCACATGATTACCTGGACGCGATCGCCTTTTGGGTCTTCGACTTTTTCCACTTCAATGCTAAAGTCAATGGCGCTCATAATACCGTCTCCAAACTTTTCGTGAATGACGGCTTTGACAGGTAAGCCATACACCTGCATGATCTCGTAGAAGCGGTAGATAAGAGGATCGGTAGGAATTTGCGGATCGAGACAGCCTTTGAGGGGAGGAACGGTCAGCGGTTCCGCCATCTCTTCAGGTAAACCCAAAGCCGATACAATTTTCTTGGCTTCATCCATGTCGGCGCTGGCTTGCCGATAAATCACGGTCGCAATCCACGTTTCGTCTCTGCCGACGGCTTGCTCTAAATCCGCAAAGGTCATGCCTTTTTCTTTTTTAGCCGCCAATAGCTTATCGGTAATTTCTGGATACATCATTGCGTTCAACACTCCTTACTACTAATCAAGTTTCAAGGGACACATCTACTGCCGTTGTTACGAAGTGCAGCCTCGCCCTGTCGTTTGACGGCAGGGTACTGTTCACCGCCGCTTAATCCGTTCTGCTTCCACAGCGCGAGTTTCGCGGTAGAGATGCTCCTCCATCTCTGCTTTAAGTTGGTGATAGGCCGGATGTTCCTCCACTTCCTCGCGCTTGCGGGGACGGGGGAACGGGACTTCTAAAATCTCATCAATGCCTGCCGCTGGTCCTCGCGTCATCATCACGATGCGGTCAGACAGCAGCAGGGCCTCCTCGATACTGTGGGTAATCATCACAACGGTTTTGCGCTGCTGCTCCCAAATCCGCTCGATTTCGTCCTGCAAGAAACCGCGCGTGAGCGCATCGAGCGCTCCAAACGGCTCGTCCATCAGCAGAATTTGGGGATTGATGGCTAAAGCTCTGGCAATGCCCACCCGCTGACGCATCCCGCCGGACAGTTCATGGGGATGCTTTTTCTCGGCCCCTGTGAGGCTGACTAACTGAATGTTTTCTTGTACGATCCGCCGTTGCTGTTTTTCCGACAGCTTGGGATGCACCGTCGCCACGGCAAAGCGAATATTTTCCTCCACTGTCATCCAGGGCATGAGGGCGTAGTTCTGAAACACCATGCCCCGATCCGGACCCGGACCCCCAATCGGGCTGCCGTTCATCAACACCGTCCCGCTGGTGGCAGAACTCAATCCGGCGATGATATTGAGCAGAGTTGATTTGCCGCAGCCCGAGGGACCAATAATGGTGACAAAAGTATTGTGGTCAATCTCTAGATCGATGCCTTCAATGGCGACAAAATCTGCGGAACTGCGTCGGGTCAGCTTTTCGATCCAGCCTTTTTTACCGGGAAATATTTTGGTAACGCTCTGCAACAGAAGCTGTTTGTCGGGAGGCGCATCGACAGCCGCAGCATCGGGTTCGTAAGAGATACTCATTCCGATTGCCTCCCAAAAGATACATAGGCTTGCAGTAGAGCAAAGAGCTGATCGAGGACAATCCCGACTAAGCCAATCACAATAATAGCAGTGATAATACTGGAAATGCTGAGATTGTTCCACTCATTCCAGACAAAGTATCCTAAGCCTGTGCCGCCCACTAAAATTTCGGCAGCGACAATCACTAGCCAGGAAATTCCGATGCTGATGCGTAATCCAGACACAATACTCGGCGCTGCCGCTGGCAGAATCACTTTAGAAATCGTGCGCCAGCGGGAAGCCCCCAGAGTGCGAGCCACATCCAGATAATCTCGATCCACACCGCTCACGCCAAATTTGGTGTTAATTAGTGTCGGCCAAATGCTCGTAATGGCAATAACAAAGATCGCCGTTAACTCCGAATCTTGCAGGATGCCTAGTCCTAAAGGCAGCCAGGCGAGCGGAGAAACTGGCTTGAGCAACTGAATGTAAGGATCGAAGGCTTTAGAAGCTACCTCCGATAACCCAATGAGTACCCCAGCCGGAACAGCAATCAGGCTACCAATCGTAAACCCGATCAGTACGCGCCGCAGGCTAACGAGTAAGTGCCAGCCAATCCCCTTATCATTGGGACCGTAATCATAAAAAGGATCGCTAATCCAGCCCCAGAAGTCAGCAATCGTGCGGCTAGCAGAGGGCATCAGTTGGGAAAAGACCCCAGTGCGAGCGCCTAGCTCCCAAAGCAGGAGGATAATAACTAGGGAAATGAAAAAGAGGGCGATCGCCTGAAGGTTTTTATTGAGCTTTGATTGGGGTTGGGCTTGTGCTTTATTAACCATAATTATCGACCCTAAGTGCTGCTTGAGCTGTCGTTAAACCCCATTTTTATCAATTTGCTCTTTGAGGTAAGCCACCGGGTTTTCTGGGTCAAAGGTATCGTATTTCAGCTTTTCTATGCGGTATTCTTCAGTGGGTGGCTCTTGACCCACTTCCTGGGCTAATTCCCTGGCAATATCCGTCAGAAAGATGCGCTGACCAATCTCGCCGTAGTTGGCCTGCTCCTCTGGCAGAAAGTCCCATCGCACAAGCTGAGTGGTAATCCAGTTGGCGAAGCTTTGCCAGGGGTAGGGGTCAAAATCGATGCGGTCGGGAATGCTTTTGGTGTTGCCCAAACCGTCTTCAAATTCTCCAGTCAGGACGGCGGCTACCACCTCTTCCGGCTGATTGAGGAATTGACGCTCAGAAATCGCTGTGGCAATTTCAGGACGATTCGCCGGATTGCTAGCGTAACCCGCTCCATCGATAATTGCTTTATTAAGAGCATTGAAGGTGTTGGGATTGGCCTCAATCCACTCTTCCGAGGCGGCAAAAGCACAGCAGGGATGTCCCGGCCACAGGTCTTTGGTAAGCAGGTGAATAAATCCGGCTCCTTCGTATACGGCTCGCTGATTGAAGGGGTCCGGCATGAGCATCGCGTCGATATCGCCCACCGTAAGCTTAGCCACGCTATCCGGTGGGGGAACAGCCTCAATTTTGACATCCTGATCGGGGTCAACGCCTCCGGTGGCTAGGTAGTAGCGCAGCAACAGGTTGTGCATCGAGTAAGGGAACGGTACGCCAATGGTAAAGCCTTTGAAGTCGGCAGGGCCTGTCACCATGTCTTTATACTTGTTGGCAACGGTAATGGCCTGCCCGTTGATGTTTTCGATGCTGGCAAGCTTAACCGGGAAGGTCGCTGAGCCGAGTCCAAGGGTCATGGCAATGGGCATCGGAGCCAGCATGTGGTAGGCATCGAGTTCTCCGGCGATCGCCGAATCTCGCACCGCTGCCCAGCTCGGCATTTTCACCACTTGAGCGTTTAGCCCATACTTATTGTAGAACCCGAGCGGTTCTGACATAATGATCGGCGTGGCGCAGGTAATCGGGATGAAGCCAATCTGCAAATCGGTTTTTTCCAAATTATCCGGGACTTCGGCATCTCCTGCTGCTGATTCAACGACCGCCTGCTCCTGATTGTCTCCGCAGTTCGTTAGCGTGACGAGCGCTGCCCCTACAGCCACGTTGCGTAAAAACTGCCGCCGAGTAACGTTGCTAGTCCGCATTGCGTCGCCAAATAGTTCTCCGGCTTTCGGTCCAAAAGCCGCCGCGAATGCTCGATCCAGTCCACCTGCTAGTTTAACTAAATCATTAACTAACCGCTCGCGATTTGGGTTGCCCCGCGAGGCCATTTTGAGGAATAGTGCTTTTCTCAGTTCTGCCTGACTTAAGGTATCCGCTAATGCTAGTGCTTCCGGTTTGTAAAGACGCATCTTGATCAAATCATCGATCAGCTCCACCGGGTCTTGCGGCATCGTTTCGACAAACTGCCAGTGGTCTTGAGTGAAATGAACGCCTCCACAAATAGCACAGAGTAACTCTAAATCACTAAGGTTCCCGCGCTGAGTGGTCAGATTCCACTCCTGGGCGCTGCTAACTGAGCCAAATACCATTAGTCTGCTAATTTTCCTCTACTATTAGGCTTACATTAGACCGTTTTCTGGAGTCTTCTTTTGTATCCAATATATCAAAAAGTACTGTTCTCCCCTGAATCGAAACTCATATTTAGATAAAGGTATTGCGCAGAGATAAGCAATAGTAAAAATGTGTTGGTCTGACGATACAATAGCTCAGACATGAATCGGTAAAAGGAATTAAACGTGGCCGAACAACGCCCTCCACTTCCTCCTTTTAATCAAGAAACCGCCGCTCAAAAAGTTCGGGCGGCAGAGGATGCTTGGAATACCCGCAATCCTAACAAAGTGGCCCTTGCCTATACTGAAGAGAGTGTTTGGCGCAATCGAGCCGAATTTTTTCAAGGGCGAGACAAAATCAAGGATTTTCTGACTCGTAAGTGGCAAAAAGAGTTAGATTATCGGCTGATCAAAGAGCTGTGGGCATTTACCGACAACAGAATTGCCGTGCGCTTTCAGTATGAATGGCACGACGATTCGGAGCAATGGTATCGCGCTTACGGCAATGAGCTGTGGGAATTTGACGAAAATGGCCTGATGCGTCGCCGGGAAGCCAGTATCAATGATGTCAGAATGACGGTGGAGGAGCGGAAATTTTTCTGGGATGCGGGTCCACGACCGGAAGAGCACCCAGGATTGACCGCATTGGGCCTATAGCGACCTTCGATTTGGAGACAATTTTGCAGCCTAGTCCGAGTTTTTCTAAAATCAACAACAGACATCTACAGTAAGTTAGAACTATGAGCGCCACAGCTAACGGTTCGGTTCCCGTAACGGTATTAACTGGCTACTTGGGAGCCGGAAAAACCACTCTTTTAAACCGCATCCTTACCCACGAACACGGTCAGAAAGTCGCGGTCATTGTCAACGAATTTGGGGAAGTTGGCATCGACCATCAGTTGGTGATTGATACTGATGAAGAAATTTTTGAAATGAACAACGGCTGCATCTGCTGTACGGTGCGCGGCGATTTAATCCGCATCATCGGCAACTTGATGCGTCGCCGCGATCAATTCGATCATCTAGTCATTGAAACCACCGGACTTGCCGATCCAGCCCCAGTAATTCAGACGTTCTTTGTCGATGAAGAGATTCAGGCGCAGATGTCTTTAGATGCCGTAGTGACGGTGGTCGATGCTAAGCACATTTGGAACCACTGGGACAGCGATGAAGCGCAGGAGCAAATTGCCTTTGCTGACGTGATTCTGCTTAACAAAACCGACCTGGTGACAGCAGAACAGCTTGACGAGTTAGAGCAGCGTATTCGCTCGATGAACGCGATGGTGAAAATCTACCGCACTCGAAACTGCGCAGTTGGCATTGACTCCATTCTTGGCGTGAGAGCTTTCGATCTTCAGCGAGCATTGGAGGTCGATCCCGATTTTCTCGGGGAAGAAGCCCACGAACACGATGAAACGGTATTTTCGTTTGCCATTGTAGAACCGTCTCCGGTAGACTTTGACAAGCTGACGCGCTGGATCGGCCAGCTATTGCAAGCTCAGGGACCGAATATTTTTCGGATGAAGGGCATTCTTAACGTAGCTGGGGAAGAGGAGCGATTCGTGTTTCAGGGAGTCCACATGATTTTTGATGGACAAAGCGATCGCCTCTGGAAGCCCGGAGAACCCCGCCAAAACCAACTGGTGTTCATCGGTCGTAACCTGGATGAAGCGAAGCTGAGAAGAGAGTTTGCAGCATGTTTAGCAAATAGATAATACTTGTCTAGTGCTATGGAGCTTGACAGCTTGGGAAAAGGGGAAAGGGGAAGGGGGAAGGGGGAAAGGAATTATCCTGCTTAGTGCTATCTCACTCTATCGTTTGGGGGAAAGGGGAAGGGGGAAAGTTAGTTTGACAGAATTGGTATGAGGCGATGACATCTCAAAGCTTGCTGCAATTAGAACATCGGGCAGTGCTGCAAGACTACGTGAGGGCGATCGCCTGGTCTGGGAATGGCGAGTTAGCTGCGTGTTCGGCGGCGGGGGAAGTGGCACTCTGGCACAGCGGTCAGCTCTCTTTGCTTCAGTCAGCAGAGTTGACCGTGTCCTGTCTTGATTTCTCTTCAGACGGACAATTTTTGGCAGCGGGAGGGCAGAACGGCAGAGTCAATATTTGGCAGCGATCAGCCGGGATGACGCTGCTGAAAACGCTGGATTATGGGTCGGTGTGGATCGATAGGCTTGCCTGGAGTCCGGTAGAAAACCAATTGGCTATCGGCGTTGGTCGTCAGGTGCAGGTGTGGAGTGCTAGGGAGCAAGAGAGCGTGGCAACGTTCGATTTTGCCGCCTCCTCAATCCTCGGCTTGGCGTGGCATCCCCAAGGAAAGAGGCTCGCCGTCAGCGGTCACCGATATGTGAAGGTGTGGGATTTTAATGAAGAGTTTCTGCTCGAGGTTCCGGGGGCAAGTCTTTGTCCGGCGTGGTCGGTTGATGGCAAGTATTTGGCTTCGGGAAATTTCGACCGAACTGTCAGCGTCCTCGAATGGGGCAATCCTCCTCCTTGGCTGATGCAGGGGTTTCCTAAGAAAGTCCACAGCATTGCCTGGTCCGATCTGGTGACCCAGCAGCAAGTGCCTCTCCTCGCGGCTGCCTGTACTCAAGGAATTGCGGTCTGGTATCGCAGCGGTAGCGACTGGCAGAATTATACTCTCACCCAGCATCAGGGATTTGTGCAGGCGATCGCCTTTCAACCAGGAACGTTTTTGCTAGCCTCTGCTGGCTCAGAGGGCTGCATTTATCTTTGGCAACAGGCTCAAACTCTCGTCCAAACTCTTAAGGGGCAAACGGGATTTTCGTGTTTAGCCTGGAACTCTACCGGAGATACCTTAGCAGCCGGAGGGCAGCAGGGAGAATTGCTAATCTGGAGTAAAACAACAAATTTAGCTAATTTTTGAATAAGCTACGTCATCAACCTACTTGAGCGTGCTGAACGCTGCAACCGGAAGTAATTCCGAGTGAACGTTTAGATGGAGAGTTGAACATTCGCAGAAATTTATACCATCTCTAGAAAGTGAAGCTACAGATGCGGTGTAGGGGAAAAGAGTCTATCGAAACTAACACGACAAAATGAGCAACATTTTTACCCGTCATCAAGCGCTAGTGAATCAGTTGGGGAATTTGGTTATCCTCCGGCTGCACCGTGTGATCGCCTGATCCTCACTGTTGGTGCTGATACCAAATCTTGAAAAGAAAGCACTAGCATAGGTAAGCTAAGACAAGCAGGAACTCAAAGAGAGAAGGAATGGCAAGTGTTCACAACATCGAGGTCAAAGAAAGCGCAGAAGAACTCAAAGAACTGCTGAAGAGACAAACCAAAGCGACAAAGCGAGATCGCTTGCGAGCGTTGTACTGACAGCAAACTGGGTAGGTTCAGAGTCGGAGGCAGCTAGCGGAATTCGCTTAGAGCATGTCAAGGCTCGGTTGGATTTGATTTCATAAAAATTAAGTTGTCAGCACCGGTTTGTTAACCTTTCAGTAATCTCAAACACTTGGTATCGAAGAAATAGCGAAACAGTATGACCACTGCGCAATCCACGGTTACCATAGAAGAGTTTTTGCAGCTTCCGGAAACGAAACCTGCTAGCGAATATATCGACGGCAAGATCATTCAAAAGCCAATGCCCAAAGGGAGACATAGCCGCCTGCAGGGAAAGCTCTGCACTATTATTAATCAAGTCTCCGAGAAGCCAAAAACTGCCTACGCATTTCCAGAACTGCGCTGTACCTTCGGTGGACGGTCAATCGTTCCTGATATAGCTGTAATTCAATGGCAACGGATTCCTTTTGAAGCAGAGGGACAAGTCCCCGATGATTTTCGGCTGCCTCCCGACTGGACTATTGAAATTCTCTCTCCCGAACAGAAGCCTAACAAGTTGATTGGCAACATCCTCCACTGTTTGAGCTACGGTTGCCGTTTAGGATGGTTTATCGATCCTGGCGATCGCAGCATTCTTACATTTCTGCCCAGCCAACAGCCAGAACTTCTGCAAGGAGAAGCACCGTTACCCCTACTCAAGGAAATTCAGCTAGAGCTAACGGTGGAGCAAGTCTTTGATTGGCTTAAGATGAATAGGTAGCATTGCTATAGCGGCTCGTTCTCTCATTCACTTTTGGGGAAGGAAACGATGAAGTGGCAGCAATATTTGACAACAAAAGTTGCCAGTTCCTTTTTATTCTTGTCCTTGGTAGCCGTAGGGATTGTGGGAGGAGTTGCCTATTTAAGGGCGCGAGAGACGCTTAAACAAGCTGCTTTTAATCAGCTTCGCGTCACCGCAACTCTAAAAGAAGAAATCAATCGCTAGATGTCAAATTACAGCTAAAAAGTTTTCTAGACTCTAATACTTCTGAAGCTGAATATTGGGAAGCCTACCAGGCTCTTTCTCAATAGTTTCAGAGAGCTATGGAGCTTAAACCTCATTTAAGAGAAATTTTTCTGCTGAGGTGCGATGCAAGCCCCTAGCTTCAGATACGGGGGGATCGCACCCTGCACCTTTAGTCCCTCTCCTCTCTATTCTCGATGCCCTTCAATATCTGAGAGACAAACTTTGTGTCTTCCTAGACAGCGTCAATCTGGGGTTCGTGTCACACCAGTCCCTGCACTCCTGATATTGTTACTTATGCATCGGAGCGAACTTTGCCCATGCGAGTGCCATTGAATATGAACAACACTACTGCCAATCCCCACCCCAGTGCCAGTCCCTGCAAAAAGCCGCACAGGCCGCTGACGATCCAGATCGCCTGTACTATGCTGTAGTGCAGTCTAGGTAGTTTATGCCAGGCTTGGTAGACCCATTGCACCATGAGAGAGAGCCCGAGGTAAAGCAATAAACCGCCTAGAATAGGCTTTGGAAAATAGTTCAACAGGGGCGTTCCCAAAATCGGCAACAGCACGAACATGGCGGCTCCAATTAGAGTAGATAAGCGGCTGCGCCCTCCCATCTTGTAGGCCAGAACCGATTTATTCAGTGAATGAAAGCTGAGGATTCCGCCACCACAGCCGAGCAATATATTGACGACTCCGGCAACTTTTAATTCGTGGTTAGTGTTAATGTCCCTCTCGGCCACCATTGCCATTCCTTTGACATTCATCATCAGGGCAATGGCTGTGGTGATGATGATGGTAGCAGAACACATCCATTGGCTGAGCAGCGCGCTCCAGTGGACCTGCGACAAATCTTGCCAACTCAAAAGCTGCCAGGGGGTCTGAAATTCCGGTACCCCCAGGGTTAACCCTTGGTTGATGACTTGGTTTGCAGAACTCCCCATCAACGGCAGGCAGAGATAGAACAGGGCGATCGCTACAAACAAACTGCTGGATGTTAAGAGAGGATGTACCCGGCGACGCCCGGCGATCAGCAGATAGATAGCCAGCAGCAAACCGGGTAGCCACTGCACAAAAGTTTTGGGCTGGCTCAATAAAGCAAAGCTACTCAATCCAAAAGGCTGGCTGGTCATCACTTTGAAAGCGCCCTTGATTAACAACCAACCGGTGCTGGCGATGAACCCACCGATGACGGGTTCCGGCAGCAGGCGCACCAGATTCCCCAATTGTAAAGCCCCCATCCCGAAGAGAAACACTCCCGTTAGTAGGGATGTTAGGGCAATAGTCGTAATGACGGTGATTAGAATTTCAGTCTCGGATGCCGTGCTAGGCATTTGATTCAAGACCATACCCGCGCTCCAGGCTAAAATCGCCGTGGGCACGGTGCTTAAATCCGCGACCATCGCTCCAAACGAACTCATCAGAGCAACCATGATGCGGGAAACCGCCGCGCTGATTAACACGAGTCCGATTCCTGCCGAAAGATAATCGGAGAGACTGCCGGAGAAGATCAAAGCAGCAAAGGAGCTATCGAACAATACCCCCAAAGTGCCGGTAGTCAGCCCTACTGTCAGGGATGGCAGCAAGCGATTTGGGCTGAGTTCTTTTTGAATTGAGTAGAAAAGCTTTGGTCCCATGAGCTTCTCTACAAAATTTGCGAAGTACATATTTAATGACCTAGAAATATCGATTTTTTTGGTTGTGTCGTAAATAATGAGTAGAGCCGCAGTCCTTTCTAGAAAAGAAGAAAATTAGGTAGCTAATCTGGAGGTTTGATTGATAAAAAAGATCTATCCCTTAATATCTCTTTTGCTTACTCCTTCAAGTTTTCCCTTGCGAACCAGGTTCATCGCCTCTAGTCCTCTTAAGGGTGCGGTGAGCCGTATTAAATGAGCCAAATCTCATCCCTCTTCCGTCTGAAGAACGGGGGACTTTGAGCAGTCGATCCGAGCTGGTTTAAACACACAACTCTACGCAGCTACTCGTAAATAATTTTACGGATATGCATAATTTTCACTCCCGATAAAGCTCCAGCCCCAGATCATTTCATGCTCAGCGCGACTGCAACATGAAAATATAGTGACAACAAGCGTTCAAGACATTAAGTACTCTATTTCAGTTTCTCAAGCTTGTCGTTACCTAAAATGTCTGGAAAATTTATTTTGGAGCTGAAAAAATGTCCGGAAATGTCAGGTGAAGCAGCACAGGTTCGTGGAAATCGAGTAAGCGCTTAAGTTGATTCCTCTCTTGCCCCTAAACTAATTAGCATGGCTCGTTGGGCATCAGATAGTCCCTTTGCCTCATGGATATTCATCCCAGCGTATAGGTCTGGTAACCGAATAACCTGGATACACTGCTGAGTGACGAGATTCCACAGCTGAAGGGTGCCGTTATCGCCTGCACTGACCAAAGTTTGACCGTCTGGGCTGAAGGCTACAGCATGCACCAGGGAATTTGCCTGAAAAATAGCTTGGCATTTCCAGGAGGCCACGTCCCAGATACGAATGGTTTTGTCATAGCTTCCGGTGGCGAAGGTCTTGCCGCCGGGTGAAAAGGCAATTCCCATGACAACATTGGGGTGATCGCTGAGGGTGCAACAGCACATCCCAGTTTCTAGCTCCCATACTTTGACTGTTGAATCAGAACTGGCTGTTGCTACGATGGGAAGCGAGGGATGAAAAACGATGGTCGTTAAGGCATTTCCATGTCCGCTCAAGGTACGTAAGCACTGCCATGAGTTCACATCCCAAATTTTTATCGTCTGATCAAAGCTACCGCTCGCTAGAAATTTTCCATCCTGAGAAAATGCCACCGTCCAAACGATCGCTTGATGTCCTGGCAGAATCTTTTCAACCCGTTGGTGGTTCAGATCAAAAACATGCACATTTTTATCATCGCCACCACTGGCGATGAATGTCCCCTCTGGATGGATACACAGAGAATTGACCTTCCCAACATGGGCGGGAATTGTCGATAAGCACGTTCCTTGTTGAAGATCCCAGACTTTGAGAGTTGAGCGGGTGTTCAGATTACCGCTAACCAGATGTTTTCCATCTGGGCTAAAGGCGATCGCATGAACTTCCGCCGGATGCTTCAGGATCTGAACACATTGGCCGTCGGCAACCTGCCAAAGTCGGATCCGTCCGTCAATGCTGCTACTGGCAACGGTGTCCCCGTCTGGCGAGAATTCTACAGACCAGATCGTGTTTCTATATCCCGACCAGGTTTTAGCACAAACTCGGCGAGCAATGTCCCAGTGCTTGATGAGCCGATCTGCTCCACCGCTAGCAAGGATTTTGCCATCGGCAGAAAAAGCGACACACATCACCATGCTGCTGTGGCCCTGCAAATAAGCCCCACAGCGCTTATCTTTAAGGTTCCACAGCCTAATCGTTTGATCCATGCTGCCACTAGCAATCATGTTGCCGTTGGGGGAAAAGGCCACATCCCAAATTTGCAAGGTGTGTCCTTCAAAATTATGCAAGCAGGCTCCCGTATCAATATCCCATACCTTGACAACGCAGTCATTGCCGCCACTAGCAATGTAGCGGTCGTCGGGTGAAATATCCACTGTCCAGACGGTTTGGGCGTGCCCTTCAAAGGTGCGGATGCAGATGCCCTGAGCGAGATCCCACAGCCTGACCTGATTATCTTCGCTGCCGCTAACCAGATACCGCTGATCGGAGGTCAAGGCGACGGAACGAACCGAGGAATTAACATCCAAGGTCTGGAGACATTGACCCGTTTGACAATCCCAGCGCTTGATGGTGCCATCCTCACTAGCGCTGACAAACCACTGCCCATCTTTGGAAAAGAGCGTGGACCAGATAATTTGAGTATGGGCGTTTATAGTGTGTAGGCATTGCTGAGTGCTAACATCCCAAAGGAGGGTGCCATTCATATCACTACTGACCAGCAACTGACTATCGGGGGAAACGGCGAGAGCAAAGACATAAGAGTCGGGGGCCTTCAGGGCAATTTGGGTTTGTTCGGGACGCTCAAACCAGAGATGAACGACTCCGGCTGAGTCTCCCGCTACCCAAAACTTACCATCAGGGCTAAAGGCAAGTGTCGGAATCCAGCCGAAGGTTTGGGAAAACCGGGATTTAGATAAATCTGCCCCGGAAAAGTCAACATTGTGTAAGACAAGCCCCTGCAAATCCGCTTGCCACACCGAGAGTCGAGAAAAGTTATAACCCGAGAAATCGACCTCCAACTGACGAAGCAAATTAATCAGGTTTCCGACAGCATATCCCCTGATCCGGACAGGCTCAGCTTGCAGTGCATAGAGCATACTCTGGACATGCTCCTCAATACCCATAGCATCACCAAACCGAACCATCAAAAGGTCGAGGACAGGCTTGAGAATTAAGCGCTGTTGGGCTTCCTTTACATAATCTTTTGCTTGTGCCTGCATCAAGGCATATTTCTGGAGTGGGCTTCGTTCAGGAACAGCTTTGCAAGGATACCGATGATCGAGCTGCTCGCCAACCTGGTCTATTAAACAGTTGATGACGTATTCCATCACCACCGGTTGTTGAGTGAACAAAGAGTTATCAACCTTCTCAATCAGCGAGCAACTCTTCAGAGATCCTAGTACCTGCAGAAATTGATAGGGAGGGATGAACTGCGCCAAATCTTCGCGCAGTTCTATGAGGCCGACTGGTTCACGGTTAATGGCGATCCACATCATTATGTCCCGCTGTTCAGGGCTCAGACGTTGAAATTGCTGCTCCAGAAGTTCCTGAATGTCATCAAAAAGGCCAGACGACTCTCCCAAGAACGTCAAGAACTGATCCAAATCTCCAACAAAAACTTCACTGACAAAGGAGGCAACAATTTTGAGTGCTAGGGGATTGCCCCCATAGCGATTAATAACGGACTGCCACTTTCGTTCTGTGCCTCTAAAGTGCCCGATGCTGCCGAATAGCGCCTGTCCATCTTGGTAGGATAATCCACCAACGCCGAAGCACCGGACCGGCAACTGCTGCCCAAATTTGGTCGCTAATTCCTGGGGCTGTTCTCGGCTGGTCACCATTAGGCAGCTTTGATGTCTGATTTCACCGACCTGTTGGAATAACCGACCGTAGCCTTCATAGCCGGGACGGTAGCGACTGACGTGTTGAGAATCTCCAGCCTGTAGAATAGCATCCGCATTGTCCAAAACCAGTAGACAGCACTGTTTCCGTAAAAACTGAAGGAGCTGAGAAATGGCTTCTTCTACTGTTTTAGGGATATCAACATCCTGTTGCCTAGACAGAATCTTAATGACATCGATAAATAGCTCTAATGGCGGTGGGGCATTGCGGAGGCTGCGCCAGATAACAAACTCAAAATGGGCTTGTACAGACTGGCTTACTTTGATAGAAAGGGCCGTTTTGCCAATGCCTCCCATTCCCAGCAGTAAAATAAAGCGGCATCGATCCGAGATGAGCCACTGGGATAAGAGTGCTTGCTCCTGGGTGCGTCCCACAAAGGTAGATACGTCGATTGCTTCGCCCCAATCAACGGTATACTCAAGATCGCTGGCGATAGGCGATGGAGTAGAGGACGGAAACGCATAGTGCTCGTTCCGCTCTAAAGCCGCCTTAAAGTTTGTTTTACTAACAGGTTCTCTCAGGGCAACGGAGAGGTCGTGCCATAGCGTTGGACCAATATCTTTGCGGAGATAGCCGCTAGAATAGCCTGATTTCT
>JBHJGN010000078.1:0-3885 GCA_050331735.1 Cyanophyceae cyanobacterium | reverse complement strand
TGATAGCAGGGTGGGAATCATCAATACTCCGAACCAGCCTACGTAGAGGCGGTTCTCTGTTGATGTGACCCACTGACAGAACTGCTCCCACAAGCTGGCGCTCGAGCGCTGTTGTATGGTAGTTGTCATTGATGAATTATTGCTGTTGTATTTGATATGAAAGAATGACGCTTTGATGGCGTACTAATTCTATATTAACGGATGTAACAAAAATTGTCAATTTTTGTAAAGGAAATGAGGCAACAGGGCGATTGTTCTTGTGTGGAAGAGTTATGCTTAAGCTTTCTCAGCCACTGCTTTGATAAGCAGACGAATTTTATTGTCGTCGGCAAATCTGCCTCTTCGAGAACTAACAGAGCGGCAGCGGATTGTTAAATGAAACACTTACTGGGTATATCCTACTCCTCTAGCTTTTTCTGCAAGCGCTTGAGAGTTTGGTACATTTCGGGCAGTCGTTTATAAATCGCTGAGGCTTTTAGATAAATTTTGTTTGGAACCGCTGGACTACTGGAAACCTTTTTTCCAGAGGCAACATTACCGGTAATACCAGATTGAGCGGTGGCAATGGCGCGATCACCGATTTTGACTCCGTTAGCTACGCCGACCTGTCCGCCGAGCAGTACGCCGTTCCCAACCTGAACGCCGCCTGCCAAGCCGACCTGAGCCGCCATCGCGCAGTTTTGCCCTACCTGACAGCCGTGGGCAATGTGAACGAAGTTGTCGAGCTTGGTGTTGCGTCCAACGCGCGTTTCTCCCACCGCTGGACGGTCGATGGCGCTGTTGCAGCCGACTTCTACCCCATTTTCTAACACCGTGTAGCCAGACTGTTCCATTTTGAACCAGCCTTGGGCAGTGGGAACAAAGCCAAAGCCTTCTGCCCCAATTACTGCACCGCTATGGATGACACAATCTGAGCCAATTTGAGAGCGTTCGTGAATTGTACAATTGGCGTGGAGAATCGTGCGATCGCCGATCTGCACATTCGGGTAAATCACCACGTTGGCGTGAAGAACCGTGCGATCACCCAGACGAACTCCTGACCCAATCACGGCATGAGCCCCAATAGAAACATCTTGGCCGATCTCCACAGAAGGGTCAATCATCGCCGTCGGATGAATGCCTGGAGATGGGTGGAAAGGCTGATAGAATAAAGCAATGGCTCTGGCAAATAATAGCCTAGGATTATCTGTAGCAATCCAGGCGATGTTTCTGTTGGTAGCCTGTTGCTGAAGAGCTTCATCCCCAGGCAAGATGAGAGCGCTCGCCGCCGTTTGCGCCATCATCGCGGCAAATCGGCCCCCCTCAATATAGCTCAGAGTTCCTGGTGTAGCTCGATCGATAGCGGCAACCCCCTCGATTTCTGGGTTGTCCTGTTGATTGGTCGCTAAACTATGTTGCTCCGATACGCCGAGTTCTTCGATAATCTGGCTGAATCTCATGGTGAAGCTCGATGGAACCTAATAACGACAGAAATGTTCCTAAAAAGCAAACTGTTATAACCGACAGAAGCTCCTCCTTTGATTCTGTCACTAGCTTCAAGTTTGACATGGACGAGGGCTCGCTTAAGTAAATTAAACTGGAAAAAGCGAACAATTTTTGTTCAGTATTACTTTCTCAACGCAGCTTACCATATGGGATTCTACTCGCGAGTTATTTTGCCTCGGCTGCTAGATTGGTCTTTGTCAGACAACGTTTACGCTCAATATCGTCAAGAACTCCTCTCAGAAGTATCTGGAGATGTTTTAGAAATTGGCTTTGGAACGGGATTAAACCTGTCTTACTATCCTCAAAGGATTCAGCAAATCATCGCCATTGATGCTAATCCAGGCATGAATCAGCTAGCGACTAAGCGGATTAGGAACTCTCCGATTCGTGTCGATCACCGCGTTATCAATGGAGAAAATCAGCCCATGCCTGACGGGAGTTTCGATAGTGTTGTCAGTACCTGGACGTTGTGCAGCATCGCCAACGTAGAGCGGGCGATTCAGGAAATTTATCGAGTGCTAAGACCAGGAGGAAAATTTTATTTCATTGAACACGGACTGAGTACTGAGCCGCCGGTTCAGGTTTGGCAAAATCGCCTCACGCCGCTACAGCAGATGATCGCGGATGGCTGTCATTTGAATCGCAATATTGAACAACTTGTGGAGAAACAGTTTAATGCCAAGATAGAAAAGTTTTATGCTCCTGACACTCCTAAAATCTTTGGCTATATGTACAAAGGAGTTGCTACCAAGCCTGCGTAGGCGATCGCGAGGGACTGAAGAAACGGTGGCGTAGAAAGCCGTTGTAAAAATTTCTTAAAATCTTCTTAAAATTAGCGCTAGTTTTCTCTTGAAGCTTGAAGCTCGAAGGAGAGTTAAGCATTGGCCGAATCCATATTCGTCGAGAGGACACGAGGAGGCGTGGGACGATCATTTTTCGCTCCTGCTGGGCTGAGCCCGGTTGCATCCTTGCCTTCGCCTCTACTGCCATAGACAAAATCTCCACCGTCACCATGCAATACGCAGCATGAGTAAGTTAGTTGTTCTTAATTTGGGAGGGGGAAATTGACTGAAGGGATTTCCCTGCGTCACCGCTCACTTACAGTGGGATTCCCAAGGGATGCAGTTTACAGGCAGTTTGCCTCCGGCACTAGTTCTGTTTGAACTTTACTGTCGCTGGCTGCTGCTCTACGAACTCCTCTACAAAGCTCGCTCGCTCAATCTCCGCAGTTCTCGCTCTCCAACAATTGAGGACGATGATGGCATTGTCATTGATGATGCGGATGCCACTCACGTTTCCGATGCCGCCTTTTCTGAGGTCTGTCGCAAGCTACAGGACTATATTAATGATTGGCTAGACTGTCGGGAATTTCGCTCCATCGAGCGGCAACTCCGGCGACAGTTAGAGCCAAGCGACGAAATTCGCTTAATTCTGCAAACCGAAGATGAACAGCTCAGAAAACTGCCGTGGCATGCCTGGTCCTTCTTTGCAGACTACCCGGGTGCTGAAGTGTCTTTCAGTTCCCTCAATTTTGAGTCGGGAAAGTCAGCGCCACCCCGCAGCGAGCGAGTGAGAATTCTGGCTGTTTTGGGAAATTCTACTGGCATTAATGTTGAGGCAGATCGGCGGTATCTGCAAGAGCCACCGGATGCAGAGATCGTTTTTTTTGTTGAACCCCAGCGCCAGGAATTAAATGAGCAGCTTTGGAACCGCCAAGGATGGGATCTGCTATTTTTTGCGGGACATAGCAGTCGCCCCACCGACCTGGCAGGGGTGGCAGCGAAGAGCATTACCAGTACCCGCAAGGGCTAGGCAGCCCGAGTTACTAGTGTGGCAGCCAGTGCGATCGCCAAGCTTTCCGTCAGCACCAGGCGAGATTCCTCATAGTTGCCCACTCGTCGCAGAACGTCCCCAATACTCTGAAGCACTTTGGCTTTGAGGAGCGTATCTGGCTGTTGCCGTAGCGGTTCTCGAATCTGGGTTAAGGTTTTAATAGCCTGAGCATACAGCCCCAATGCCTGGAGCGCTTGAGCCTGGTAGATTTGGCTTTTCGTAAATCGAGTGACATCCCCGACCTCATCGTACTCCAGCGGCGGTATAGCGAGCGATCACCTGCTTGAGCACTTCTACGGCTGCGGTTAACTGTCCTCCTTCGTAGAGTTGCTGAGCCTCCTGAAGAGCCTGTGTCAACACGGTATCGCGGGGATTTGTGGTTAAAGACCTGACTGACTGACAAAAAGGTGGAAGAGTGAAACGAAAGCTAGGAGGGAAGCGGAAGTTACTCTATGCTGAGAAGTTACCACACTAATCGGCGAGAGCAATGACTCCAACTTCCCACCTTTATAATGCGCTGCAGAACTATCTGAGTCAACGTGACAATCAGTGGCGTGACAAGCGACA
>JBHJGN010000077.1:0-72095 GCA_050331735.1 Cyanophyceae cyanobacterium | reverse complement strand
TTTCCTGGTGCCGCCAGCGCTTGGGAACCACCTCGACTCCATCCCGAACTCGAGCGTGAAACGGAGCAGCGGCGAAGATACTGGTCGGGTCACCGGCTGGGACAATAGCTCGGTGCCAGGTCTCTTCTTCCTTCGCCTCCTCACAAAACCGATGAGGAGGCGAAGTTGTTTTGACATTGTGTTTTTTAAGTAAGCGCTGTCGATGGCAAATTCTTCTCCCCATTGCCGCCCTACCCACTGCCGCTATCTGACACTACTTTGGGTAGTGTTTTTGGCCGTAGGAGCGGAAGTTTTACCAGCGAAAGCGCAGCCTAGACTTTATCATCCAATTCCTTTGCCCTCTAGTTATGAGGTAACGGATAGTCTTTCAGAGCAAGATATTCCAACCGGAGGAGGAGGCTTTGCTAAAGATTACTCTGTTGAGTTGGAAGCAGGCGATCAGGTAGCTATTGATTTGGTATCGGATGAATTTGATACAATAGTTGTCCTGCTAGCGGATGATGGCTCGACAGTGGCGGAGAACGATGATGGTCCTGACGGAACAACAAACTCACTGCTCTTTGCTCGCATTACTGAAGCAGGAGAATACACTATTAGAGTGCGTGCTTTTGGGGAAACCGGAGGAGGAAACTTTTCTTTAAAGCTCACTCGATTGCAGCCAGTTAGGAGTTCAAATGCCGAGCAGTAAATGAGAAGAGCAGGTTATTGCTCCTCAGCCGCAAGTGTTTATTAACTAGGACAAACAGGTATAAAGGCAGAGTAAAAGCGCCTCTGTCCATTCGACGATAGCTCCGTAGGTATCACCGGTGTGCCCTTTGAACTGCTGTCCGAACCAAAAGTTTACTAATAAAGAGAGCGCTAATCCGGCTGCGGTGATGCTCAACCCTAAAAGCCATTGATTCGGCTTCAGTAGTAAATAAAAACCGCTTAGCCCCACCATACAAACAAGTCCCCACAAAAGATCGGCTGGCAAGCAGAATGTCTGTTTATGAAAAGCACCTTTGCCAGTAGGTTTAAGATAGGGATAAAAGGCAATCGCGCTGACCTGACCCCATCTTCCCCAACCAGCGGAGGCCGTTAATCCCAACCACCGCTCATCGATAATACTGCCAAGCGCTGCTGTTTTTAATAAAAGCAAAACAGCCGCTGCCATGACACCAAACGCTCCTGTAACGCTTTCCTGCATTACCGCTATCCGTTTCTGCGGATCGCGAACCGCTAACCCATCTGCCGTGTCGATGGCTCCATCCAGATGAAGACCCCCAGTCAGAGCAATCCACACAGCGACGACTAAGGCACTACGAGTGAGCAGAGGCATTTCTAGATAATTTAGCATCGTATCCAGCAAAGACAATAAACTTCCGATTAACAGTCCAACCAAAGGAGCCCAACGAGCCACTCGCTCAAGAGTGGCGAAACGCGAGGGGATGGGAATGGTGGTGTAAAAAATTACCGCCCCTCCCAAAGATTTAATCAGCTGCTTGACCTGTTGAATGATCAAAAACAGAATAGAGCGCTTCATCTTCGTTTCTCAATCTTGTGTAAATCTTCAAGGAACAGCACCCGCATCTTGGGCTAATATTGTGTCGTAGCTTACTGCACTTAACAAATCTATGCAGCTCATCTTTTGTCAGCTAGATCTATGTCTGTACAGCTTCTCCCGCCTTTTGAAGATGACAATGCCCTTGAGTTTGTTTTGATTAGAAATGATAACTTGAGAATCGGTACTCCCTTCTTCTCAAGGCCGCGAGGAGAAAATTTTGAAAAACCTCTGAACGGCAATCTGCTCCGAGCTAAAATAGTTAACCCTGTGGCCAGCTACTAATTTTTATGTAAGATCAAATACTACTGACATCCTATGAATCACGATCAATCGAATCAT
The DNA here is from genome assembly GCA_050331735.1 of Cyanophyceae cyanobacterium. Classification (GTDB taxonomy): domain Bacteria; phylum Cyanobacteriota; class Cyanobacteriia; order Cyanobacteriales; family JBHJGN01; genus JBHJGN01. The sequence goes on along the minus strand of JBHJGN010000077.1, from coordinate 70,213 downwards.
AGACTTCCTGCTCCCTGCATTATTGAGTCTGGCACAGTTGTTAATAAAGAAGATATTCGTCGTTTGTTGAGCGATTTGGGGCGAGTTCATTACCTTCATACAGTTGATGGCAAGCTTCAAAATGAGGGGGATGGTTGGCTTTTAGAAGTTTTTTGCGATCCTCAACAAGCGACCATTGTTACCAATGGAACCCTTTATATCAACGTACAAAGTTTTGACTATCTACAGCTTCACCAATCAGACCAGGAAGCTTGCTTCGACCTGGTTCAAGATAGTCGTCTCCTGCGGCTAATTCCGCTTTCCAGCGCTATCCAGGAACAGCAAATAGAGGGAAAAATTGATGAAGCTGCTCTAGAAGCTATGGTAACAAAAGTGCTTTCTGCTAGATGGGACGTACAGCTTGACGATGACGACTGCCCCTTTTAGTTTTGTTTGGTGCTAATGAACTTCAGAGAGCGTTGATAGCGACTTGTGGGATTTTCGTTTCGATGTCAGGCTGTTTGTAGTCAGTCGCAGGCAAGAGCAGGAATTTGGGACACCCCTCATGGAGGTGTAGAAACTCCTCGATTTATGCCTGTGGGAACTGTGGCAACGGTCAAAGGTTTAACTCCAGCGCAGCTACAGGAAGCTGGAGCACAAATGATCCTAGCCAACACCTATCATCTTCACATTCAGCCTGGAGAAACAATTGTGGAAGAGGCTGGGGGGCTGCATCAGTTTATGGGCTGGAATGGGCCGATTCTAACAGATTCCGGTGGATTTCAAGTATTTAGTCTCAGCGACCTGCGCGAGACCACCGAAGCAGGAGTCACGTTTCGCTCTCCTAAAGATGGACGCATAATCGAGCTGACTCCGGAACGCTCTATACACATTCAAAATGCTTTGGGGGCAGACGTTATCATGGCTTTTGATGAATGTCCTCCAGCATTATCCGAGTACTCAAAGGTAGCAGCAGCCACAGAGCGCACTTATCGGTGGCTAGAACGATGCCTAGCTGCTCACCAACGAGGCAAAGACCAGGCGTTATTTGGAATTGTTCAAGGAGGAACCTACCCAGATTTACGTCGGGCTGCTGCTCAATCTCTAGTAGCGCTCGATCTTCCCGGATACGCCATTGGCGGCGTTAGCGTTGGTGAATCTCCAGAACAAATTCATCGGATTGTGCGCCTTACAGCTCCACTGCTGCCGATGCAAAAGCCTCGCTACCTCATGGGTGTTGGCACTTATAGAGAAATGGCGATCGCCATTGCCGCTGGAGTAGATTTATTTGACTGTGTAATTCCGACTCGCCTGGGCCGCCACGGCACCGCTTTGGTACAGGGGCAACGCTGGAATCTCAAAAACGCTCAATTTCAAAGGGATGTCAGTCCTTTGGATCGCAACTGTCCTTGCTATACCTGCCAGAATTTCAGCCGTGCCTATCTCAGTCATTTAGTGCGATCGCGGGAGATGCTGGGGTATATTCTACTCTCTCTGCATAACGTTAGCGAGTTAATTAGGTTTACTCAACGCATCAGAGAGGCAATTTTGCGCGATCGCTTTCTAGCAGAGTTTGGCCACTGGTTAGACCAAAAGAAATAAATAATCCACTAGAGCTCGAGCTGTCAACTCGCCGTCTTAATTTGGCTTTGTCTCTGCGGTTTGTTCGTGACTTTTTTCTGGTGTCGCCACCGAATCTGTGGAATCTAACCAATCCTGGTCCAGGTTATCTTCTGATATTTCTAGTGGCTCAGATGCCGAGTTGGAAAAGTCAAAATCATCATCAAGAAGTTCGGTAAGCTGCTGAATTTGGTCGTCTAGAGCCGCTTCGTCTGCCTCAAGCGCGGAGTCGTCAATGGTAACATCTGCTTCCGATTGTTCCTCCTCATTAAAAGCACTCGATAGCTCTTCAATTTGCTCATCGAGGTTTTCATCTTCTGGAGATTCAAAATCATCATCCAGAAGATCGGTGAGCTGCTGAATTTGATCGTCTAAAGCGTCTTCATCTGAGCCAAACTCGTTCGTCGGCTCGTCCTCTAACGGGACTAGATCCAACTCGTCAGGATCGAGGAGCTGTTGGCTCTGCGCACTGGCATTCTCTTCTGCTAGCTCAAGCTCAAACTCGTTCGGAGAATCATTCTCTAATTGAACTAGCTCTGATTCGTCCTGAGAATCGAGGAGCTGTTGGCTCTGCGTGTTGAAATCCTCATCTGGTTCAATCCATTGCTCATCATCGGTTTCGATATCAGTATCATCGCCCTCCCAGGTCGCCTCCTGAGTGTCCGGAGTTAGTAGTTGTTGATTTAACTGGTGAATTTGTGCCTCATGATGCTGCTTGAGGGCACTAATTTCTGCTTGAGACTGAGCTTGAGACTGCTCTAACTCCTGAATCCGAGCAGTATAAGCCTCAACATCCTGAAGCTGAGCTTGAGACTGTTCTAACTCCTGAATCCGAGCAGTATAAGCCTCAACATCCTGAAGCTGAGCCTGATAAGAGCGATTTAATTCCTGCACACGAGACTCACAGACGGCTTCTAGCTCGCGCATTTGAGCTTGATACGATTGCTCCAACTCCTGTAGCTGTTGCTGAGAACTGTGAGCTTCTTGAAGCTGAGCCTGATAGCGATTCAACTCCTGAACGTGAGATTCGCTCTTTGCTTCTAATTCACGCATCTGGGACTGGTAAGACTGCTCTAGTTCTTGTAGTCGCTTTTGATATTGATGCTCTAAATCTTGAATCTTTTGATTTGACTGCTGTTGATACTCTTGTTGCAGGGAGAGCACCAGCTCTTGATTGCGAGCTTCATGAGCTTGCTCTGACTTTTCTAGCTGTTGTCGTAGCTGCTTGATGTCCTGGCTCTTTTGAGCAAGTTTTTTGTGCTGGAGCCAGTAAAGAACGCCAGCTACGGCCAAACCAATAGCAACACCGATTAATAATAAATTCATAAGTATCTCCTCATTAAATACTGTTGAAGGAGCGGTCGAGACCGCTTAAAAGATTTTTCTTGTGAAAACATTTGTATCTTTGAGTTTTCTGAGAGCAAATAAAGAGCTATGCTAAAAAACCCAAAGGTTTATTTGGCACTTCAAATCTAAGAGCGAAAATTTCAAGTGTCAACTTTTTGAGCGTCCGTATAAGCCGCATACACACTTTTGACACTGTACCAGTTGAGGAAAACACGGGCGACTTCTAGGGCGAGCTGAGGCTTCCTGTGAGCAATCAGCCACTGCAATAGAGGGGCTAAAGAATGCTCGTTGAGTCTGCCGTTCAGGGTCAATCCCCCCCACAAAAGACGATGCAGCCAGGTCATCTGAACCATCATTTTTACTGACCAGGTGGGATGCTTTCGATAAAAAAGTACTCCCATCCGTCCCCGCTGAATTTCCTTCTCAATCAGGCGAGGAAGCTGCTCAAGACTAAAAGGAGGATGCCAATGGTAGCCGACCGCTTCGGGACACTTAATTAACTTGAGTCCTAGTTTTTTGAGACGGACCCCTAATTCTAAATCTTCCCAGCCGTAAAGTTGAAACTGGGGATCGAAGCCTCCAGACTGCTTCAGCCAGCAACGAGCGATCGCTACATTGCCCGTGGCAAAATAGGCCGCAGAAAAATCGGTAATTTTATAGGGTTCTGAGGTGGGAGCGGCAAAATTACAGGTATTAACTACCCGCCCATAGGTGAACAGGCGAGTGCTTCCCCATTTTTTAGCGCCTGCGTCTAAGGCATCGGCATGAGCCTGAAGAAAGGTGGCAGTCACAACTAAATCACTATCGATAAAGACGATCGTATCGCCTCTAGCTGCCTCAACCCCGCGATTACGAGCAGCGGCTGGTCCTTGGTGCTGCTGGATCAGTGAGCGCACGTGAGGCAACTGCTCGGTTTGGGACGTTAACCACTCTAGAGTGCCGTCAGTCGAGCCATCATCAACGACAACTACTTCATAACCGCTGATCCCCTGCGTAATCTGCTGGTTTTCTAGTGCCTGTAAACATTTTTCTAAGATCGGCTGGCGGTTGTAGGTGGGAATCACAACGCTCCAGAAGGTGCTAGCGTCTTGAGTCATTACCAAAGCTCAACTAATTTCTGAAAGGATTTGGCGAATGATGTCTGCGTCGTCCGCTTCGGGCATCATTGCTAGATAAGCGGCTAAATCTTGAGCGGCTTGTTGCCACTGATTGAGCTGGTAGTAGAGAATGCCGCGATCTCTAATTTCCTGGGAACGGCTGGGCAACGCCAGCAGCAATAAGTTAATAATAGCGATCGCTTTAGTTAACTGTTGACCGTTCAAGTAAATGAGCTTGAGGTTAGTCAGCATCCGCGCCAGAATTTGCCGCTTGCTCACGGTTGCTAAAAAATGGGGCTGAATTTGTACTGGATGACGATAAATCTGCTGAAGCCGTTCTTGACAATCCTGTTCAAAGAGAATTTCCCCTTGCTCAAAGGGATCAACATAAATTCCCGCTTCAGCAAAATCTGGACGAATCAGAAAATGCCCCGGCATCCCGATCCCCACCATCGGAAAATCGATTCGCTGAGCAACTTCTAGGTAAATGACGCAGAGAGTAATAGGAATACCAACGCGTCTATTAATGACATCATTGAGAAAACTATTGCGAGGATCGTAGTAGTCTGCTGTGTTGCCACGAAATCCGAGATTGCCAAACAGATACTGGTTAATACTTTGAAGAATCTTCAAAGGATAATCAGTCTCCGGTAAGCGTTCCTGAAGCTCTTGAGCCATTGTGTCTAGAGCATTGAGATACTCGCCGAGTTCGAGGTCGGGATATTCCAATCCGGCAAAACACAGAGCGGCTTTTGCCAGATTAATCTGCTCATCCGGCAACTGACATTCTTGCTCAAATTGCTGCCAAAAGAAATTCACAGGTGGTACTGTCAAATCAACATCAGAGTTGCCCCCGTTTGCCACCAACGGATCTGAAGCAGTAAAAGTCAGCCCTGTCGTTTTTGGGGCGGGGTTCTGTTCATCAGTCTACAGTGTCTATTGCTCAATGGAATGATCTGGCTTACCATAGTCGCCCCCAGAGCCGTACTTCCACGCCTCTAGCCAGCGATGATAATAATACTGCTGACGGGCCGGTAAATCTTGACAGAGGGGCAGAATTGCTTTTCCAAGGGGATAGAGACCGCTGTAAATGGCCAAATTGACATAGTGAATGCTCCAGTCAACGAGAGGAGCAATGCCGACTTGAGCCACAATGGGCAGCACTAACTTGGGATCAACTAGCGGAAGAGTTTTAGAAAGAGCAGAGAACTGCACAACATCCTGAAGAAAAGGCTTGAGAACGTCATCTCCAAGACGATTCATGACGGTGAAAACTTCGCTCATCAGTTGGTTAATTTGATTGGGAGGAACTGACCGCTCGACATCCACGCTCATTGTTCTTTGAAAAAGCCAGGTGACAGAGATGTTTGGTTGATACGGCTGCAGCAGGTGGAGCGCTTCTCGCCCTAGAGTATCTGTTTCGAGTGCTTCTTGAACTCCTAAAGACAGACGCTTGAGGTGTCGGACCATAGCCCCAAAGCCGCCAAAACTGACGGGAGACTGATTGCCGCTGCTGTCTCCGGCTGGCAAAATTCGCGGCCAGGGCATCCGTACAGGCATCCGGCGATAGGAAGGAAAAAAGCCAAACAGAAACCGCTGAAACTGAAGCTGGGAAAGGGCGATATTTTGATACTCCGGCAACAGGCCCAAATATTCCTCCATGAAAAATTCCAGATTGGGACGTTGAGGATGGGCATCTAGATAAGTAAACAGGTAGGTCGTTCTGCCGTCTCGCGCTGGAAATGCCTCCCAGAAGTACTGACACTGGTGGCGAATCGGAGTGAAAGACGTAATTAAATCGCCGGTTTCGTTTTTGGAGTAGCCTTGCGCACAGCTACCCACGACGAGGCAAACGCCTTCGGGTTTGGCTCCGGCTCTAGCCTGTCGCACAATCGGAGAAAAATGTCCCATCGCATCGATCAGCAAGCGGGTCGATAACTGGGTATGGCCCGCTGTGACCGCCACGCCATTGGGATGAGCGGTTGCCGATTGAAACGGTGTCTGCTCTAAAAGTTGGCCTCCTGCCGCCAAAAACTTCTGCTTGAGAGTTTCGAGGAGAAACACCGGATCGATGCCAATATTGAGTACCTCTGTCACCCAGAGCTCGCAGCCTTGATAAAAACTAACACGCCCTCGCTCGTACTCGGTCACGATCGCCTGCTCTAGTTCTGCCGTTGTAAGCAGGTCTAGCTCTAGAAACACCGTTAATTCTTGCCGCGAAATGTTCCACTCCTGATCTCTGCCTCGGAGGAACCCTCGCTCTAGTAAAGCGACTTGCCAGCCCTGTTTTTGAAGCACAGTGGCGAGAAGAATCCCGAGGGTTCCGCCACTGATTATCACATCCCATTCGCAGCTTAAAGATTCTTTACTTTCTGTGATTACCTCGGGAATTTCGTGATTTCCTCCGCGCAGATTGTGCCACATCTGGTCAGCTTGTCGTAATCTGGCTAAGACATTACCGGGAAGTGGCGAGAGGATTCGTTCAGTGAGAGTCATAACGGCTAAGGAAGAGGGCATTACTCCTATGCTAAAGTTTTTCAGGTCCGAGTAGGGTGGCTCTGGGGAGAAGCGTTATTGAACATCATCTGCTCTTGTTTATCAAAATTAAGCTTGACGGACGACACGTCTTGCTCAAGGGCGTCTGCTCAGAAACTTGCTGTCAATCGAATGATTAGAAGCCTCTTGAAGAAATGTGTTGATAAAATGGCATGATATTGATCAGTACCGTTTAATCTTTACCCTCTAGGCAAACGATTAGTTATGGGTTTTGCAGAGCTGTCAATTGCGGATATTGCCGCCGAGTACGATCTGGCAGTCGAGGATGTCTTTCATCTTTGCGATCGCTCAGGAATTACCTATAAAAACGAACAGACCTGTTTAGCATTAGAAGATGCCAAAGCAGTCATTGCTCAAATTTTGTCTGAAGTACAGTCAAACAAAACCAACGCTGTTCAGTAATGCCAGAAAATTATGAGTTTCCTCAAGAGCGAAGATTAAACCTCTGTTTTTTGGTGCTCATCACTAGGTCAAATTCGAGGAGAATAATGCTAAAACGATTGCTTTTAGTAGCTGTAGTTACCCTCTGCTTTGCGTTGCAAGGGATCGGTAGTGCAGCCGCTGTTGAAGTTGATCCCGAGATTCGGACAGTCACGCTGAATGAATCAGGACAGCAAACTGTTCTTTCTGTTGAAGAGGTAGAGCGAGGCAAGCGCCTGTTTAACGATACCTGTTCTCAGTGTCATGCGGGAGGCAGAACGAAAACGAATCCTAACGTTGGATTGGGTTTAGAAACTCTGGCGGGGGCAGAACCTCCGAAAGATAACATTGTGGCTCTTGTAGACTACATGAAACATCCTGTTACCTACGATGGGGAAGCAGAAATTACCCTTCTGCATCCCAATACAGAAAGAGCTGACCTCTATCCAGAAATGCGCAATCTGACTGACGAAGATCTTAAAGCGATTGCTGGACACATTTTGATTCAGCCCAAAGTTCGCGGCAAAATGTGGGGAGGCGGTAAGGTTTATAACTAACGCGAGGATGTTATTCGCTACGTCCTCAATGCTGACCTCCGCATTCCCAAACGTCAACTTACTCAGCACTGAACTGAGCCATTCATTCGTGAGCAATTTTTTAAGTTCTTAGTGAATTTCAAGATAGAATTGTAACAAAAGGTAAAAGAATGAAAGCAACAATGATGTCAAGACTAGCCTTATTTTTGTCTACGGTCCTGCTTGTAGTTAGCAGTTTCGTTTTTTCCGCTGCTCCGGCTGCCGCAGAGACTCATACCGTTAAAATGGGGACCGACAATGGTCAACTCAAGTTTGTCCCTGAAAATTTAACCATTAAGCCTGGGGACACGGTAGAGTGGGTCAATAATAAACTCGCTCCTCATAACGCCGTTTTTGATGTCTCCAAAGTCCCCGATGCCGCTAAAGATCTGAGCAAGAATCTTTCTCACGATAAGCTGCTGTTTTCTAGCGGGGACTCCTACAAATCTACTTTCCCAGATGATGCTCCTGCTGGAGAGTATGTTTACTACTGCCAGCCTCACCGAGGCGCTGGTATGGTCGCTAAAATCACTGTGGAATAATTAATCTCCGCGTGGATTTTTGGTAATCGACCCCTCTAAAACTAGCTTTAGAGGGGTTGACCTGTAGAAAAAGGAAAGGCAGCTTTGGTTCCTCTTCACGACGACAATCCCACCAGAATCACTCCTTACGTTACCTATGCGCTAATAGCCATTAACGTGGTGGTTTTTTTTCACGAGCTGAGCCTCAACTCTCAGCAGTTAAACGCTTTTTTTCAGCTCTACGCCGTTGTTCCCGAAGAACTGAGCGCCAGCTTTGGAGGAGACAACATTAACCAGCCCGTGCCGGAATGGTTGACCCTATTTACTTCCCAGTTTCTTCACGGTGGCTTGATGCATATTGGCGGAAATATGCTGTTTCTCTGGGTGTTTGGCAACAACATCGAAGACCGGCTAGGACACTTCCGATATATTATTTTCTACCTGCTCTGTGGGGCGTTAGCCGCCCTTGCCCAGTGGTTTTTCAGCATGCAGTCAGGCGTTCCCTCCCTCGGAGCGAGTGGAGCGATCGCCGGAGTCATGGGAGCCTACATTATTCGTTTCCCGCAGGCGCGCATCCTGACGCTTGTTCCCCTAGGCTTCTTCATTACCACCTTGAGAATTCCAGCCGTCTTTTTTCTAGGCTTTTGGTTTGTGCAGCAGGCTTTGAGCGGCGTTGCTAGCCTCGGTGCCACCAGCGATATTGACGCTGGCGGCATTGCTTACTGGGCCCATGCGGGAGGATTTGTGTTTGGAGTTCTTCTGGGCCCTTTGCTCGGTTTGTTCAACGATCAGTAAACAGCGATCAGGGTAACGTCATGACGTCGGTTACTAGTTGCTGGTTACTGACATCAGGCTCTTGTCCCGACTGGGGGATTAACAGAATCTTCCTCTGTCGTTTCCGGTTCTTCAGTGACGAGCTCCGATGGAGACACGAGAGTATCGACATCGTTAATGACCGCTCCGAGTAGCGGGAGTTCTGCTTCTATAAACTGCTCAATCGCTTCTCCGAGCAGGCTGCTGCGAGTGGTTCCCGGTCGAGTGACTAGCACAAGTCCATCGGTGAGCGGCTCTAGCAGCAAGGCATCATTGCAGCGAGACAGGGAGGGGCTATCAATAATGACCATATCAAAGCGACCGCGAGCGTCTCTAAGTAAGCGCTGGAGTTCGCTCGATTCGATGATTGCCGCTGCCTGCCGCTGCGGTCCACAGCTAGGCAGGACGTAGAGATTTTCAACTTCTGGAACGAGGGTAATGGAATCGCTGCGAGACGCATAGTAGCGCAGGGGTTCAATTCTGGCCTCTGAGTCGGGTTCAACGTTCAGCGATTGCGCTTTGGAGGGCGAGCGCAAATCGGCTTCAATCAGCAGCGTTCGTTTACCAGCATGGGCAGAGGCGATCGCTAGATTATAGGCGCTAACGCTCTTGCCCTCGCCGTCGGAGGCACTCGTCACTAGGACGACTTTGGCTGGCTCTTCGCCAAGACGGCGAATATTGCTGCGGACTCGTTCGTAAAAAGACAGATAGTTGGAATCAGAATCTAGCAGGATGGGAGTTTCCCGTCCCCAATCGTCGTAGCTGAGAATAAACGGCAGTTGCCCCAGAAGCAGCACTTCTCGTTCGGAGAGAACCTGCTGGAGCTCCTGTTCGGTGTGCAGGCGATCGTCCACCGTTGCTAGTAAAAAGAGTACGCCCGCAGCGGCGAGGACGCCAACACCAGCGCCAGCCCCAATAATTAAAACTGGATTCCTATCGGGGGGAGGATTGGGTCTGACCCTAGACACAGTTGGTGGCTGAGCAGTCGCCAGGGAGCTCAGCGTTTCTGCTTCAGCAGAACGCGCATCTACTAGCGCCGACAAGATTGTTTGATATAGAATGCGCTGGCTTTCTACCGCCTGAACTAGCCGCGCTTGCTCAACCTGCTTATCAGGAAACTGTTCGTACTGCTGCCGCAGTCCCAATTCGGTATCTTCGACCGTTTGCAGTTGCTGAATAAGGTTCTCGCGCTGGCTTTGAAGAGCGATTAGGCGGTTTGCCAGTTCTCGCCGAGCCGGATCTAAATTACTCTCCTGGCGAATTCTGGGAAGCGGCGTGAGAATGCCATCATCGCCAATGACTTCTGAGGCTCGCTGCTGGAGAAGTTGTTCCGTCACCCGCTGCTGCTTGCGTAAATCTACCACTCTGGGAGCTTCTGGTTTGTAGTCCTGCCGCAAACGCTCTAGCTGTAGCTCCAAATTCAAGAGCTGAGAGCGGAGGTTACTAATAATTGGGTCGGCGCTGAGAGCGGCAGAGGTATAGGCTTGCTCGGGGGTCAACCCGAGCTGAGCCACCAGGGTACTGATTTCGCCATCGATGCCTTCAAGAGCAACCCGGAGGTCGCGCTGCCGTCGCTGACTGTTGGTAATTCCGTTAAATAAACTTCCGTCTTGAACCGCTAGGAGTGATGAGCCTTCTCCGCTAATATACCGATAGAAGGTTTCCTCTGCAGCAATCAGATCCTGCTGGACCTGAGTTAAGCGCTCTTCAAGGGCTTCAATTCTCGTGCGTAACTGCGAAGTATTGAGCCAGCGGCTATACTCGATCATCTCGTCCATAAACGTTTCCAGAACAATTTCTGCCTCTTCTGGATTGGCATCGTTGTAGTTGAGAGTAATTTGGTTAGATTCAGACTCTTCTGCCGGAAAGTCAATAATCAGCTTGTTCTGGAGCAGACTTCTCATTTCTTGGGGAGCAATATCCAACTGCTCAGACACCTCTCTCAGCACTCGCGGGGCTAGCAGCATACTTTGAGTAATTCTCTTTCCTCGTTCCTGAAGCTGATTTCCCGTGCTGGTAAAAGCAGGCGTAGCGTTCGTGGGAGCCAGGGCTCCGGTTGCTCGGAAGACCGGTCTGGGTTCGGGGGGTGGCGGCTGGAGAGCCACAATCCCAGATACTCCTAGACAAAGGAGAAAGACCAGTAATCCTAGCAGCTTATTTTCTTCCAGAGCAATGAGAAAGCGCTTAACGATCGGTGGACTCATAGCAGTTATGGGCAGCGAATATTATCTTGGTTTGAAGCTAATCTAAAGCTTAATGAACTAAATTGGATGCAGCTCATCCTTAATGTTATAAATTTTTTCGTGCTTTTGGACAAATATTAGGTCAATCTGCTGGGGCGATTGCTGCTGCTGGTTCTAATCGTGGTCAATTTAATCAGGTTTATTAAGATTAATTTACTCGATTTCTGTCCCGAATTGCTCCCGCCTTAGTCAACAATATTTTCAATGAAACGTCTAAACCCGAAGAAGGTCCGGATGGGTCGAGTAATCGTGTCAAAGGCGTTGAAGATTTCGCCTAATAAGGTCCGGCTGACCACGATCAGGTCTTCGTCTCGCAGCGGTACATCTTGAGACACATCTCCTTTGATCGCGGCCTCAGCATCTAGCTCTTGGGTCACAATTTGCCCTCTCTCAGGATCGAAGCGCAGCAGCGCGACGTCCCGATCGACCAGCAGAGGCTCCTGCGATGGAAGAGAGGCCACCACATCAAGAAAAGTACTGCCGCTTTGTAAAGCCACGCTTCGCAGAGCTGTTCCGGTACGTGCAGGAACTAAAACCCGCACTCGAATCTGCTGCTGAGGTAAGTTAGAGCGAGCGATGAGGGTTGTATCATAGTCTTCATCGGCTCCTACTTCTAATCGAGAGACAATAATCGTGTCCCCTCCCTGAAGGCGGACGAATGGTAAACTGGTAGCCGACTGTAGTGGAGTATAGAGGTCAACACTGGTTTCGATGGTAGAGCCATCAGGCAGCGGACGGCGGACGATAATTCTTCGCAAATCTGCCTTCTCTGTACTGCCCCCAGCCACTGTTAGCACCTGGTTCAGCCGAGACGCAGGACCGACCGTATAGAAACCGGGTCTGACAACCTCTCCGGCAATCGTCACCTCTACCGGTCGCACACCGGACAGGGTTGCAATGACTTCTGGTCTTTCTCTTAAAAAAGCCCGATTCAGCTCAAAGGCAAGTTTTGTTTCGACCTCTTCTAAGGTGAGCCCCAGGACCGAAACTTCCCCCAATACCGGGACAATGACGTTGCCATCGAGATCGACAACGCTATTGAAATTAAACTCGGGAAAGTCTTCAACGCGAACGGCGATCGCATCGCCAACGTCCAGACGGTAAATTGTAAATTCGTTGAGAATAGTTTCTTCAAAGGGCTCGGGCTCAAATCCCCGTGGGGGAGGATTAATTGGGCTAAAGGTTTCAGGAGGAGAGGAGTCAGGAGCGGTGGGCAGAGGCACCAGCGGCGCGGGCTGTGGCGGTTGCTCGATGGAGGAAGGCGGTTCTAGGGTAGGAACCGTTGGCGGCGTTTGAGCCACGCTAGGCTCCCCAATCACCGCGAGCGCTCCTAATCCAGGACTGGAAGCCAGGAAGCTAGCTAGAGACAGGGCGACTCGCTGTCGTAAGTTAAACATCATTTACTCAACGGAAGCGTAAACATCAGTTAGGGAGCGGGAGGCTGCAACGGACCAGCAAGCAGCGCTAACTGCACCGTTTTGGCTAACGATTCTGCTTGAGTACGCTCAGCCTCTAACTCTCCCAGGGGAGTAATCGGTATTTTCAGATAAACGGCCACCCAAGGAACGCGCTGTCGCTTTAGTTGAGCCTGCTGATCGAGCCAAAACCAGCGCGCCGGAGCGTAGTGCCCGCCGCTGGGCCAGGCGTACCATTGTACTACGGCAAAGGTATTTCGCTGATTCCAGGCGCGAAAAAAGTGCGCCGTCACCGTGTTGGTTTGGGGTAGAGAAAACTGCAAAGTCTGGGAGGAATCTGTTTTCCAGCGCTCTGCTCCCCGAACATCCATCCACTCTACTTCTGGCTGATTGCGATAGTAGGTCTGAGGTAAGAGAAACAGCGTCGCCTGTTGCTCTGCGTTGCTCATTAACTGAGCAGACCATTGGTGACTTCCGATTCGGACAGTGGCCTGGTCGATGGTTTCCCAACCCGGTAGCGATAGTCCTTGTTTAAGGGCTCTGACCGCCGTTAAATCAGTCTCGGGAAGGTCTGACCATAGCCAGTTTCCCGACAAGTAGCCAGGAACAGCGGCGATGCCCAGCAACAGCGCTAACAGCAGTGCTAGGGCTAAGCGAGAGCGACCTTTAAGCCGAGGAAAGCTTGAGGGGCGAGATTTGGGAGTTTCCATTGTTCCGAAAGAGCTTAGGGGGTGCGCGGAGAGTCTAGCGGGCCTGAATCTAGAACCTTGAGCAGGAGGATAATGGAACCGAGGGTTCCAGCCAAATAGAGGTCGCCGCCCCAGCTATCGTGGAGCCAGTGAAATAGCTCTTCTTGACCCGTTCCGTAGAAGAACGTCAAGAGAGTATTGCGCAGGATGTTAGAAATAACGGCAATGATCGCAGTGCCGCTCAAAAGCAGCGTCATCTTATGGCGATCGCCGAGATTGTCTGTCCAGCAGAGCAGCATAAAAGCGACATAAAGGCTCGTAAACAGCATCTTTAATCCAGCACAGTAGGGAGCGACCTCAACAATCCGGCCACCGACTGTTAAGTAGATTTCCTGTACCGATACCTCCAGACCAAACTGAAGCAAAATAAACGCGGCAGTTCCGGCAATAAACTGCTGAAGCGGCAGCGTATAGGGCGTAATCAGGTAGGGAATGGCGTTTGGCGTAGCCAGCAGCACCAACAGCAGCGGAATGCTGTGCATCTGCAAGCCAGGGACTCCCTTAAGCCACAGAACTAACCCGCTCAAGAGCGCGGGGAAAGACAAGTTAACTAGCTGCGGAGTTCCCGTCAAGTACATGGCGGCTCCCACCACCAGCAATCCGGCACCGAAAGGGTGAGCCTGATTGGGAAGTCGTCGCCATTTCTTGCGGTTGATCCAGCTCAGGTAGCCAGCAAACGGTAATCCAATAATGCCGTGACTAAAGTACTCGTGCTCGATGCCGATAGTTTTATTAAGCCAGCCATCGTACCAGTGAACCAGAACTGGAGCATATAGCAACACCAAACAAGCCAAAATGAGGAAGTTGAGCCAGTTTTGCGAGACGAGAGATAGCTTACGAGTTTGCACGATATTAACCGGGGTTAGAGAGCCTGTACTGACGAGTATTAAACAATTGTTTGATTTTGACAACCGAGGAAAGAGTCGCTCAAGAGAGAGAGCTGCTCGCAAACAAACTGGATTTGGTGATCGCTGATGCCAGGATACATTGGTAAGGAAAAAATTCGGTTACTCAGGGCTTCGGCGCAGGGAAAGTCACCAAGCCGATAGCCGAGATATTTGTAGGCCGGCTGCAGGTGGCAGGGAACGGGATAGTGAATGCCGGTTTGGATACCGCGAGAGGCGAGTTGCTCTTGAATGACTTGACGATCTCTTTCGGGATGGAGTTGAACAACGTATAAATGATAGACGTGGCCACTGCCGCTTTGGTTCTCGATGGCGCTTAGAAAATGTTGGGTCAATTTCAAGGAACGGTCGTACTGCTGCGCTGCCCGATAGCGGGCTTCATTCCACTGAGGCAGGTAAGGCAGCTTCACCTTGAGGACAGCCGCCTGAATCGTATCTAGACGGCTGTTGGTTCCCGGTTCGGTATGAAAATATTTTTGGGGAGCGCCGTAATTGCGGAGACTGCGCACCTTTTTAGCCAGAGCCTCATCCCCAGTGACCAACATGCCTCCGTTACCAAACGCCCCTAAATTTTTGCTGGGATAAAAGCTAAAAGCAGCCGCCGTTCCGACGCTGCCAGAGCGAAACCCTTCTCGATAAGCCAAATGCGCTTGAGCCGCATCCTCAAAGACGAGCAGATTGTAGGTATCGGCAAAATCGAGAAGCTGACGCGGGGAGACCATCTGCCCGTAGAGATGCACAGGAATCACGGCTTTGGTTCTGGAGGTAACCGCTTGAGCGGCAGCTTCTAAATCGATCAGGGCCGTATGGGGGTCGCAATCAACTAAAATGGGCGTAGCTCCGGCCTGGAGTGCGCCAATGACGGTGGCGATAAAGGTATTCGTCGGAATCAGCACTTCATCACCGACTCCGATTCCGCAGGCCTGGAGACCGAGAGCGATCGCACTGGTTCCCGAAGCCACTCCCACGCCGTACTCCACTCCACAAGCCTGAGCAAACGCTGTTTCAAATTCGGTTAACGCCTGACCTAAGATAAAGTCTCCCTGCCGAACGACCTCCAGCATTGCCTGTTCTAGGCGAGAATGGATCGGGTGATGCTGGAGAGAGAGATCGACAAAAGGAACTTTTACGGTCGTGGAAGTCATAGCGTCAATTAGAAGTCTGTTTAAAGAGTAAGGCTTTTTATCGCGAAGAACGTCTCTTTTTGCAAGAGTTCCCTA
This sequence comes from Cyanophyceae cyanobacterium, assembly GCA_050331735.1. Lineage (GTDB taxonomy): Bacteria > Cyanobacteriota > Cyanobacteriia > Cyanobacteriales > JBHJGN01 > JBHJGN01. Next base: position 54,753 of record JBHJGN010000077.1, on the reverse strand, counting down.
AATTTGAGCTGAACGATCAGCACAACCTATTTTAAAAACAGAATTGGTTTTACTGAAGAAAATCTTGAGACCTGCACCTTTGTTCGCGACTTAACCGAGATTGTCAGCTATCGCCGAGGGAAAAGGGAGTCGGGTTTTGGCAAGCAATATCACCATCGACTCGCTACTGAAACTGCCCAATTAAATCCGAGCTGAGTTACTTAACCATTGTCAGCACAAGCAAGCGCGCCAGTCAAAGCAGATTACAGGCGATTAACCGTTGGAAAAGTCACGGTAAAAGTACTGCCCTCACCGAGCTGGGAGCGAACAGCCACTGTCCCGCCCATGCCTTCGACAAGAACTTTGACAATTGATAATCCTAAACCCGTCCCGCCTGCTCGGTTCCGGGCTTCATCAACGCGATAAAACCGCTCAAAAATTCGGGCCTGCTGCGCGAGAGCAATCCCCACCCCGCGATCGCATACCTGTACAATCGCTGTTTTGTCTGCTTCTGCCAGCTTAACCGTAATCGGCTGAAGATCCGAGTACTTGACGGCATTATCAACCAGATTGAGAAGGACTTGTTTGAGACGGTTGCCATCGACCTTTACCCAAATCGGATGAGGACTAATTTCCACCTTGATCGGGCGATCGCTGTATTGTTTAGCGGCTTGCGCTACTTCAGCCACAATCTGATTAATTTCTAGCGGTTGCAGCGTCAAGTGCATTCTGCCACTTTCGGCCCGCGCCAGGTCGAGCAAATCCTGCAGCAGTTGAATTGTGCGCTGAGCTTCTGAAGCCGACATCTCTAACGATTCTCGCTGAGTTTCGGTGAGATTATCGCCGCGACGCAGCGTACTCTGTAAATAACCGGACACAATGGTGAGGGGAGTGCGTAACTCGTGGGAAACGTTACTCACCAACTGTCGCTGATGTTCCCAAGCTTCTGATAACCGAACGAGCATACTGTCAACGGTTTGCGCCAATTCTCTGACTTCGCTCGGGGCATTTTCTAGCTGAATATGAGCTTCTCCTAAACGTTCTGCGGAGATCATTTGTGTTAATTGACTAATTTTGTGGAGCGGCTGAAGAGATTTGCGGATGTAGAGAGCAATTGCCACGGTCATACAAACAATGGCAATCAGACTAGCGATGCTCAAATTAAGAATCAAATCAGAAAACATAATTTGATCGTTTGTAACGTCCCTGGCGATATAGAATCGACCCAGGTTTGCTCCATCCACTTCTAAAGAAGCCACACACAACAGCCAAGAACGTCCGTTAACCACTTCCACCTCTAGATAAGGAGGAACATGGCTGACTGAGAGTAAAGCCGACTCGTTGCTATCCACCGCTAACGCCGCAGAGCGAGCAATGATTTCACCGTCTGGCGCTTTCACCCACAGGACGGTATTCCCAGAGGTAAGATTGTCGATCGCCCTTTGGACGGCAGCCCTTAGAGACACCATTTCAATGTATATTTCTACATCATGAGGAAAGCGATCGGCGATATAGCGCACGTTTTCCTTTTGAGTCGAAATCAAAATATGCTGCATTCTCAAGCTAGTCCAGATAGCAACGCTTCCTAATCCAATAGCTGAAACCGCTGCAATACCGACAGTAAGATTAACCCGCAGAGACGATGAATCGATTTGCCGCCACAACTTTATGCGACCGAAGAGACGGCGAAAAAATGTCATTTTGATAGAGACTAATTTTAAACTTGTAGCTTAGGCTAACGAATAAGTCTTAAAAAATTCTGAATATTGACGATTTAGATGACTTCGCTCCTGAAGCGATGGAGGTACGAGTAGAGATGGCTGAGAAGGTGTAATGAGCGAGAACCTGGTTGGGTCGGAAGGTGGGAGACCAGGAGCGGGCCAGAAATTGGCGGGATACAGATGATTAGAAGCGGACGATCCCCACAGTTTCCTCACACTTTTCTTTTAGATTGAACGTAAAACGAAAAGCAGCGCCCCCCGTAGCTGCACCGGAGGAACTATGACAAGCACCACTTCTTGGACCCCCGCCATTGATCTGCAAGAAACAAACTCTCAGCTTATTTTGAAGGCTGAACTGCCTGGAATCAATAAAAAAGAGTTGAAGGTTCAAGTCGGTTCAGAAGCCATTTTGATTGCTGGAGAGCACCGCGAAAGAGACTGTGCGCCGGACGATGTGGTGTGCCGCGAGATGCACCACGGTTATTTTCAGCGTGTGGTTTCGCTACCGATGCCGATTGAGTGCGATCGCGTGAGGGCTGAATTAGTAGATGGCATTCTCACGGTCACCATGACTAAAGTTCAGAGCGTTGCTGGATAGTTGAGGAGGCAGGAGTGGAAAGGCAGGAGGCAGAAAGCTTTCCTCTGTCTTTAGGCAGAGGAGTCTCTCGTTGAATGCTTGCCACTTCTCCATACAGGCCATCACTCATGGATGGCTGATTTTCAAATTGGGAGAGCAGATCAGAGATGCTTACTGACACTGGCTAGTAATGACACCGCGATCGCTAAATCCTATCGTTGACAGCGCCCCTCGGAGGCGAGAAGTTGGTAAAGCATCCGAAATTGGGTTGAGGCAAGCTGTATCTAATTGATGACTGTATCAGGATTAATCATGGTCTGGAAACGCTTTGTGCTAGCAATGGCTTGCTTTTTGGTTGTGAGCTTCAATTTGCCTCTGCCAGTTTGGGCACAACCAACTGATGTGCTCACGATTATTAGCTATAACGTTGAATCCGACGATATCAACGATACCAATCCGCAACAAGTTGCTGAAGATATTCAACAGATTGAACCAGCCGATCTCTGGGGGTTATCGGAAGTAAGAGGTGACGAAGATGCACAGGTCTTTCAGGAGGCTATTTCCCGTAGTGGAGTCAACTATGAATCGAGGATAAGTGAAACTGGAGGGAGCGATCGCCTACAAATTCTGTTTAACCCGCAGCGCCTCCGGCTCATTGAGAGTGAAGAACTCTCTGGCTTCGGCGGCACTCGTTCCCCGTTAGTCGGGCGCTTTGAATTTTTACCTAACAAACAGGAATTTCTGTTTACCGTTAATCACTTTAACCGGGGCGACGAACAGAAGCGACAGCGACAGGCCGAGAACCTGCGTAATTGGGCGCGAGAGCAAACTCTGCCCGTGATTGCTGCTGGTGACTACAACTTTGACGTTTCTATTCAAACCCAAGAGGGAAATGAGGCGTACCGAATTTTTACCCAGGACGATACGTTTACTTGGCTAAAACCACCGTGTTTGAGCAGCGGTACTTGTCCCCCAACGGGAACTCAGTGCGACTCGCGGTTCGACAGCATCCTAGACTTTGTGTTTCTGGCGGGAGAGGCCAAGCAGTGGCGGGCAGAGTCACAAATTTTGTTTCAAGAGCAACCCGTTTGTGAGAAAGAAGAACGAGGATACTCGGACCATTATCCGGTTGCTGCGCAAATTCAGGTTGATGTTGTCAGCAGCACTGCTAACGGGGGTGCTGACGCTACCCCCAATATCGGCATCGCTGCCCTGCTGCCCAACCCAGAGGGAGACGAATCTTTGCGCGAAGCCGCCACTCTTGTTAATAACAGCCAGGAGGCGGTTAACCTAGCAGGATGGCAACTGCGCGATCGCACTGGACTAACTTGGCAATTAGATCTACTAGGAACCCTACAGCCAGGAGAGCAGCGGCAGCTCCTCCGTGAGGGACAGGACATGGCGCTTAATAACGATGGCGATACCGTTGAGTTGATTAGTCCTCAAGGAGAAGTCGTCGATACGGTTTCTTACGGGAGAGCAGATTCTGAGCAACTGATTTCCTTTGATTAAAAAATAAGTAGATTCAGTTATCAGTATCAGTCAACAGAGGAAAATGATTTAAGCGTCTTGTCCTTTTTGCTGTTGCCTAGGCTTCTGCCTTGAGCATGACCACAAATTCTTCTTCCGTCCCGATTTTGACAAACTTCTCCACCTGCTCAAAACCTAGCTGCTGCCAGACTCGCTGTGCTCGCCGATTAAATTCTGCGATTGTTACCCGTAACTGCTTTGAGCGATATCGAATAGATCCATACTCTGTCACCGTCCGAGCATACTGTTTGCCATACCCTCGACCTACTAAATCTGGTCTGATCCCCAACCCAATATCTAGAGCTTCAGCCCTGTAGTAACCTCCTGGTACTTGAGCATCCGCTCCAAAAGAGCAATAGCCTTCAAGTTCTCCCTGTTGGTTCAAAATAGCAAAAAAGGCGTTTTGCTCGTTAAGCAGATAGCTCAAATCCTCCTGAAAAGTACTAGCGTTGAAGTTGTAGCAATCATAGGGGGCAGGGTAGCGCCACTGAAGAATTGCCAGGGCGTACTCTTTTTCAAAGGGTTGAAATGTCAGTTTCACGGCAATTGCGATCGCTTTGAGAGGATAGTTTAGTCTCTGTTGAAGTGAATGCTAAGGTGAAGAAAAACGGTACTGATTCATGGTCGATCCCGATGCGCTAACCGGAGAAGCCCTCGTTAAAGAAGTTTGTCGCCGGATTCGGGTAGCGCGGAGCTACTGGGATGCTCATAATAATGCTGCCTGCCGCCGGGAAAGAGAACGAGCGCTACAGCTATACAATACGTTGACCAAGGAGCAGAAAGAAAAAATTCCTCAAGTGCTGAGAGTTTGGTTGCGCTATCGCAGTGAGAAGTATTTTGGGGCTCACCGTACGCCTCCCGGTAGCAACAGGCGACGGAAGGGGCGGAAGCGCCAAGGTAGCAATGACTGGTAGTTCATAAAAAAGAGGTGTCAGGCACTTAAGTATGGAACAGTTTGAAGAAGGAAAGCGCAGGTCGGGCGAAGTGCTTATCCGAATCTATGAGCCACCTGATCGCCCAGCAGTTCTGGCACTGCACGAAGAGCTTCAAGCCTATGAGCGACCTCTGCGGGTGAGCCGCTCAGCAAAACCCGACGTTAGCAATGCCTATATCCGGGAATTTGAGGAGCAACTTGCTGACCCAGACTGCGATGCGTCCCTCTTCGTTGCAGAAAAAGACGACACCATCGTTGGGTTTGCCTTTTGCGTGGCGGAGGAGGACATTCTGGATGACCCACCAGAGCAGATTTACCTGCAAGACCTTACGGTAACGAAGACAGCACGCAGTGCTGGTGTCGGGCGATCTCTGGTCGAGGCGGTCCGCCGCTTCGCCCGTCAGCGTGGTATCTCTCGCATCAACTTAATGGTGCTCGCCACCAACAAGGACGCGCTCGCTGCCTATCGTGCAATGGGTTTTGAGATCGCCATACTTCATCTAGAAACTCACCTTTCTTCCTAGGCGGATGAAGCCTATAGGTGGGGCGAGAGTAAAAGATGTGTCAGGCAGACAGGATTAAAGGATATATCTAATACCAATTAGAAAAAGTAATGAGATTGGTTGGTTGGGGAAAATAGTTCCTATCGGAACGGGTCAAGGGGAAGGGGAAAAGGGCACCAGTTTTTCCCAGTTAACTTCCAACTCTTTGATAGTTTGGGGAACTCTCTGACTACTTTTGATAAATGGTATAAGTCGGCAGGGTTACACGAAGTTTAAAAATTACCAGATGATCAATCACAAGCTAATACCAATTAGAAAAAGACATGAGAGACTTGATCCGTTGGGAAAAAGGGGAAAGGGTAAGGGGGAAAGGTAAACACAGCCAGCCTTTCCCTTTTAAGAGCCAACTCTTTGTTAGTTAGGAGAACTATCTCACTCCTTTCGGTCAATGGTATAAGAAGGCATGAATCGACTCAAGCCCTTTGTTTCTTTTGACTTTTAATCATCGTCGCGGCGACGATCGCGCTGAGGAGCGCCAAGCCAACGGCAATAAACATGACCACGCGAAAGCCATCTACATAAGCCCAGGCGATCGCCTCTCTCACTGTTGCCGCGACTTCATCGCTCGATCCCGGAGGCACTGCGGCGGCGGCGAGGTTGATGCGCTGTTCGTTGAGAAACTGCTGAGCTTCGCTAGAAAGATTGAGCGGGGCAAGGCGCTGGTCGAGGCTGCCGTTAAAGGTGCTGAGCACGACAATACCCAAAAGGGCGATCGCCAGTAAGCTGGCAATGCGAGAGACAGCATTATTGATGCCCGAGGCGACTCCTGAATAGCGCACCATCACCGCATCCATTACTGCCGTTGTTAGCGGGGCGACACATACCGCCATTCCTAACCCCAGCACCACAACGGCGGGAAAAAAGGTGGTCCAGTAGCTGCCACCAACGCCAGGAAGGGCCATTAACCCAAATCCCGCCGCTGCTACCGTGGGACCAACAATAAGCGGTAGCTTAGCTCCGTAGTGACTGACCAAGCCTCCAGACCAGCGACTGAGGAAAAACATGATAATGGGGAACGGCACCAGCGCGGCTCCGGCTGCCGTGGGCGAGTACCCCTGGACCTGAATGAGGTTAAACGGCAGAAAGAATAAGACTCCGCCTAAAGCTGCATACAGCAGCAGCGTTAGTAAATTAGCACCGCTGAAGGTTCGGGAGCGAAACAGGTTGAGGGGCATAATGGGGGAAGCACTGCGGGCCTCTACAAACACAAACCCGGCCAACACTATCACTCCAAAGGCGATCGCTCCCAAAACAACAGGATGACTCAATCCTAAACTCGCAGACTCTAGCAGTCCAAAGACCACGCCTCCCAATCCCAACACGGCAAGGAGCGTTCCCTGCCAGTCGAGGCGAGCTGTCGCTTCCTCATCTCGGCTCTCGGGAACGCGCCAGTAACTTACGGCTAGGACGATGAGGGCTAACGGAATATTCATCCAAAACACCCAGCGCCAGGAGAAATTTTCGATCAGCCAGCCTCCCAACACCGGACCCACCGCCGAAGTAATCGCGGTAAAGCCTGACCACAGGCCAATCGCCCCGCCGCGCTGCTCGCTGGTAAAAGCAGCACTGATAATCGCTAAACTCCCGGGAATGAGCAGCGCACCGCCAACTCCCTGGACTCCCCGCGCTACGATGAGCTGAGTAATATCGGGAGCCAGTCCGCACCACACCGAAGCCAGGGCAAAGATACCGATGCCGAGCGCATAGATGCGTCGGCGTCCCAGGCGATCGCCTAGCGAGCCGCCTACCAGCATCAAAGCCGCCACAAATAGCGCGTAGGATTCTACTACCCACTGAGCACCAGCCACCGTCGCGCCAAGCTGCTCCTGAAGAGTAGGCAGTGCCACATTCACCACCGTACTGCTAATAAACGCCATGCTAGAGCCAAGAATCGTCGCCACCAGCACCCAAACTCTGGCATTCTTTTGACAAGGAGAGGTACAGGACTTGGAGTGAATAACTCCTTCATCACACGGCTGTTTAACAATGTTTGCCATTTCTCTTCAGAATTATAAGTTTATTTACTGATTGACAAATTTACTAGTTTGTTAGCCGAAAACCGTTACTGTATCTTGGATATCTCTGGGAATGCTAGTATCAATTTAAGTCAAATCGGAGGCGGCGAGCATGGCTTCAACTGAACTTACGGAAATTGAATATCCAGATTCAGACGGAAAGCCAATGGCAGAAAGCGATCAAACGCGAGACTCTTTGATTTATGCTGTTAAAGTCTTAAGAATTTATTTTCAGAATCGGCAGGATGTTTATGTTTCTGGAAATTTGTTTATCTATTACGAACAGGGAAATCCTGCTGCCGTAGTCGCACCGGATGTATTTGTTGTTCTTGGCATAAATAAGCAAAATCGCCGTTCCTATAAAGTGTGGGAAGAAGGAAAAACACCAGATTTTGTTTTAGAAATTACTTCTAAAAGTACAAAGAAAGAAGATCAAAACGCCAAGCCGAATTTATACGCTGCTTTGGGTGTGCAAGAGTACTTTCAATACGATCCGACTGGAGATTACCTGAAACCAAGGCTTCAGGGCTTACGGTTGGTTAAGGGAAGTTATCAGCAGATGGAGCCAATTTCTCCCGATGAAGCTTCTCTAAAGAGCGACGTGCTAGGGCTAGAGTTACAGCTTCGCGATGAGCTAAGATTTTACGACTCAGCCACAGATAAGATTCTTCTATCCCACGAAGAAGAAGCACAAAGAGCGCAGAGGTTAGCGGAAAAGCTCAGAGAACTGGGCATCGATCCGAACAGCCTTTAAGGAGGTATAGCTTAATCCGCAGGTTCAGTGTGCACCACCTCATAGAGATGAAATTCATTTTCGGCGATTCCTTCCCAATAGGGAGCTTCTGAACCAAAACCGGGCTGCTGGCGAAGTTCTTCGATGGCGTTGGCATTTTCCCACTGTCCGTAGTTAATCACGCGAGTTCCGTCGAGGCTACGGTGAAAGTTAGCTGAGACAAGCCCCGGCAGTTCCATCGCTTTACCAACGTGTATGCGCGCTAATTCCACCATGCGAGGCTGATTTTCTGGCGACATCCGAAACTCAGCAAAGTGGGTAATGTAGCCTCCCTGAGTAATTTTAGGAGTGCCTGCTTTCGATTCAGAAACGACAACTTGGTAGAGATGAGAGTCAGGCGAACCAAATTCTCCGAGTTTTTTCCCCTGCGCCTGTACCTCAGAGTTATTGATAAAAGCTAGATAGTCTTTCTGGCTTTGCCACTGGGCGTAGTTAGCCACTTTTTGGCCATCGATGCTTTTGTGCAAGCTAGCAGAGACAAAACCGGGCTGTTGCTTAACCGTTGCCAAAAATTCCTTAATGGTGTCGATGAGTTCCTGCTGGCGCTGAGGTTCAACGGCAAAAATGATGATGACTGTAACAACGTCATTGTTAGTAGCGACTGTCGGCATCTGTAGTTAACTGAACTCTACAGGCAGCATCCTATCACTGTTTTGCTGTAGGTGATCCTAGTCTTTTTTCTAGGTGTGAGCGAGCGTTGTTGCACAGACTTTTTAAGTAAAGATTACTAAAAACGAAAACAGCAGAAGAAACCAGTAATTTCCACAGTATTTTTTCTTAAGAATTAGTAGATCTACTGATTATTTGTAGACAAAACAATATTCTTTGCATGTCTTCACCGATGTCGCACAGTCGTAGCTGTGGCTAAACTATTGTCAGCAAAAAAGGTGGCACAGATGAAAAAGCGAAACAACTATTATCAAGATTTAGCTGCCAACTATTCTAAGCCTGGTCTAGTTTCTCAAGAGATGCAGCAGACTCTGATCGAAAAGGCTGAAACATTTGTTCAACTTAAAGACTCTACGCTTCCTGCTATCGATCGTAATTATCCTCTGACCCAAATTGAAAAAGAGAACAAAGAGTGGTGGCCGACTCATTGCGAGGCACTGAGGCAAGGTAGAGGAGATATTTTAACGCTTGAATATCGCAATGACCTTGTTTATTTCTGTCAGGACGGTCCCTACTACGGTTTAGAAGAGCAAAAGCCGCGAGAAAAACATTGGTGGGCGTTAATTGCTCAACCTGGTGTCACAATGTGTTGGCCTATTGTGATGTTTTGGGGAGAGTTTGTTCATTTTGAGTGGAACTGTTTTGATGATGAAACCAACGAAACTCTGGCTAAAGGAAGCGTTTGCTGGGTACGACGTGGACATCGAGGCGGCTGCTATTTCAAGAGCGAACAACTGACGTTCTACCGCGATGTTTTTGCTCCCGATAATTTATTGAAGCTGATAAAAACTTAAGTTGATTGCCGGCTTTGAGTAATTTTAGTTAGCTTGTCCATCAAGAATTTAAAGGGATAGAGATATAATAATCGACAAAATATATTATCAGCTAGAAAAAAGCATTAATCTACCCACAGCATCGTTTGTAGACACAATAATGTCAAAAGAATTTTTAAACAATAAATAAGTCAAAGTGATTAGGCTTGTATTTTAAAGGCTGGCGCTTAAAGAGTTTAGATAACTAACTGAAAATAAAATCATGAAAATAACGCCGAGCGGAGCAGCCGCAGGAAAAATCGGGGTTCTGATTGAAGATCATTTTGATCCGACAGAATTCCGTTTGTTTAACGAATATTTTCCTCAGCGAGGCTATGAAGTTGAGTATATTTCTTACCTATGGGGTAATTCTGAACTTAAGTTTGGCAGTAACCCTGATAACGGAACTGTTGAGGAACACGTTACCGTTACTAAGGATTTTAAAGATGTTGAGCTAACTGAATATCAGGGATTTATCTGCATTGGCGCTTATGCTAGCGATCGCCTCCGCTACCAGCCCAAACCTCAACCTGGACAACCCAATCAGGCTCCGGCAGTGGAATTCCTGCGCCAAGTAATGAAGACCCCAGGCATCAAGGTGGGAACCATTTGTCACAGCCTCTGGTTACTCTGTGCAGATCAGAAGCTGCTTCAGGGCAGAAAAGTCACCTGCGCCCACAATATTATCTGCGATGTTGCCAACGCTGGGGCAGAAATTATCTTCGGCGACGAAGGAACCGTTGATATTTACGTTGATGGCGATCTCATTTCTGGTAAACACCCTGCCGTGACCGAGCGGTTTATGGAGATTTTTATCAAAGAAATTGAACATCAGTGAGCCTGTAGAGACATCACTAGCAGTTTTGCTCAGCTCGTTAGCTGAGGACATCAATTAAATTGAGATTGAAAAGCATGAGTGAAAAAGTAAAAGCACTAGCGATTGGTAGCGGTTTCGGTGGCTCGATTGCTGCTTATCGGCTTGGCAAAGCGGGAATCGAAACCGTGGTGTTAGAGCGCGGCAGACGCTGGAACATTACCGAAGCTCAAGATACCTTTGCCACCTATCGTCACCCGGATGGACGTGCCGCTTGGCTCAGCGAGAAAACCGTGTTGTTTACCCCGGAACCCATTGATGTTTATACCGGAATTGTTGAGCAACTGATAGAAGACGGAATTACCGTATGGGCGGCTTCTGGCGTGGGCGGCGGGTCTTTGGTTTATAACACGGTGCTGCTTCAGCCGACCGAAGCCAGCTTCTCCAAAATCTTTCCCCAGTCCATCAGCTACGAAGAAATGGATACCGTCTATTATCCGCGAGTGATTGAGAAGCTCAAGGCAGATTCAATTCCGGATGACGTTTTAGAAACCGACTACTATCTTTCGTCGCAGGTTTTCCTCGAACAGGCAGACAAAGCAAGCCTACCGACCATGCGCCTCAATATTGGCAGTGACTGGGAGGTGATTCGCCAAGAAATTCGTGGGGAGAAAAAACCAGCCGCTATTGCGGGAGAAATTTGGTACGGCATTAACAGTGGCTGCAAAAATAGCCTGGATCAAAACTATCTCAAAGAGGCGGAGGAAACCGGGTTTGTGGATGTGCGTCCGCTGCATGTCGTCACTGGCATCTATGAGGACGAAGCCGGATTTCGCGTCACCTACAATAAAATCGATGAGTCTGGTCAGGTACTGGAGGCGAGCGAAATCCTCTGTTCTTATCTGTTTATGGGGGCAGGCTCTATGGGAACCGCAAAGCTCCTGACTCGCGCCAAAGCCACAGGGACTCTTCCCCAACTTAACGAGTACATTGGCAAGGAGTGGGGCAATAACGGCGATACCTTTGCAGTGCATAGCGTTGGGAAGCCGACCAACGGCGGTCAGGGCGGACCCGCCTCGGTTGCCATTCGCCACGAAGATAACCCCCACGGACCGCAAACGATTATTGTATTCCCTGAATGGGATTCTCCAGAGCAAACTCTGACTTTCTTGGGAATGAGCATTCCTCAAGATACGGGCGAGTTCCGCTATGATGCGGCGACAGACTCGGTAAAGCTCCACTGGCCCCAGGAAACGCCCGGTGCTCAGAAGCTTCTAGAAACGGTTAATTACACCCTCTCTCTCCTCGATGAGGCCCGAGAGCAGGAGCCTTCGCCAGAGTCGATGCAGGAGTTTTCGGGACACTATCAATCTCCCGTGCATGGATTTCCAGAAAAAGCCACCACGGTGTCAGCTAATCTCAAAACGACTGCCAATAGTGGGGTCACGGCTCATCCTCTGGGCGGGGCAGTGATGGGGAAAGCCTGCGATTTTTACGGTCGCGTCCACGGGTATTCCGGTCTGTACGTCGTAGATGGCGCTCTTATTCCCCGAGGAGCCGCCGCGTGCAATCCGGCGCTGACCATCGCCGCCTTTGCAGAACGCTGTCTGGACAAGATTCTAGCAGAAGATATCTGCTAACCAACACCTGGCGGTCAACAACCGATCGCCGCTCATTGTATGAGGATGCTTATGACTTACACTGTTTCCCAAGCTCAGTACGCAGTAGCCCGGGGAAAAGCCCATCCTTTGGGGGCCACTCCCGATGCTCAGGGGGTTAATTTCTCGCTCTTTTCAGAACACGCCACGGGGGTTGAGCTGTTGCTCTTCGACGAACACGACGCTCCCGAACCAATTCAGACAATTAAGTTAGACAGCAATGAAAATCGCACTTTTCACTTTTGGCACGTCTACGTCGAAGGACTCAAGCCAGGGATGCACTACGCCTACCGGGTGGACGGACCCCGGGATGTGCAGAACGGACATCGGTTCAACCCGAACAAACTCCTCCTCGATCCCTATGCGAAAGGAGTGACTAAAAATCTGTGGCAACGGGGGGCAGCGTGTGGACCGGAGGATAACTTGGCTACCTCCATGCGCTGCGTAGTCATCGATACCTCGGACTACGATTGGGAAGGCGATCGCCCCCTCAACCGTCCGATGAGCGAAACCATTGTTTACGAAATGAACGTGGGCGGTTTTACCAAATCGCCGACCTCTGGAGTTCAGCATCCGGGAACCTTCGCGGGAGTAATTGAGAAAATTCCCTACCTCAAGCAGCTAGGCGTGACGGCGGTAGAGCTGCTGCCCGTGTTCGATTTCGACGACACAGATATTCTTCGCGCCGTAGACGGCAAGCCCCTCAAGAACTACTGGGGCTACAGTACCATGAGCTACTTTGCCCCCCACTCCGGATACTGCGTCCGTCCCGAATCCGGCAGCCACGTCCGCGAGTTCCGCGACCTGGTCAAAGCCCTTCACAAAGCGGGAATTCAGGTGATTCTCGATGTCGTGTTCAACCACACCGATGAAGGCAATCATCAGGGTCCGGTCTTTTCCTTCAAGGGAATCGACAACCGCATTTACTACTATCTCGTTCCGGGCAACGAGCAGTACTACTACGACTACACGGGCTGCGGCAACACCTTCAACTGCAATCACCCCATCAGCAGCAAATTTATTGTGGACTGCCTGCGCTACTGGGTTGAGGAAATGCACGTAGACGGGTTCCGCTTCGATGAAGGCTCCATTCTCTCTCGCGGCGAAGATGGCACGCCGCTGAAGCATCCCCCGGTGATCTGGGCGATTGAGCTAGACGACGTGTTAGCCGAAACCAAAGTGATCGCCGAAGCCTGGGATGCTGGCGGACTCTATCAAATTGGCTATTTCCCAGGGTATCGCTGGGCGGAGTGGAATGGACGTTACCGGGACGACCTGCGCCGCTTTGTCAAAGGCGATCCGGGAATGGTGGGAGCCGTCGCTTCTCGTCTGGCTGGCAGCGCCGATCTATATCAGTGGAGCGGGCATCAACCAATTAACAGTATCAACTTTATTACCGCGCACGACGGATTTACCCTCAACGATCTGGTTTCCTACAGCGCCAAACACAACGAAGCCAACGGTGAAGGCAACCGGGACGGCATCGACGAAAACCTAAGCTGGAACTGCGGTGCTGAAGGAGAGAGAGACGACCAGTGGATTAACGATCTGCGCGAGCGTCAGATCAAAAACTTTGCCACTCTGCTGATGGTGTCTCAGGGAGTGCCGATGCTGGTGATGGGCGATGAAGTGCGGCGGACCCAAAAGGGCAACAACAACGCCTACTGCCAAGACAATGAATTGAGCTGGCTGGACTGGCACCTGGTCGAGAAAAATCTGTCCATGTTCCGCTTCTGGAAACTTCTGATTAGTCGTCGCCTGCACACCGCTCAACTGCACGAACCCCGCTACTTTACCGGGAAAGTGAACGAGCGTGGGCTAGCGGATCTGTCCTGGCACGGCACCCAACTCTACGCTCCTGGCTGGCAGGACTCTACAAGTCGCGCTCTGGCGTTTACCTATGGCGGGTTTGAAGGCTGCGATACCGATGTTCACGTTCTGATGAATATGTATTGGGACGGATTAGAGTTTGAGTTGCCTCCGGTGGGCGATCGCCACTGGTATCGCACCGTCGATACGTCTCTTAAATCCCCGAACGACATCAGCGAAATCGGACAAGAAGTTTGTATAAGCGGCAATACTTACTTCGTTAATGGCCGCAGTGTAGTTGTGCTGATCTCTAAGTAACTGTTATCAAGCGAAGGATTAACTCCAATGACTAAGAGAATCGAATTTCCGTTTTCAGATCTCATTGCTGGCTACGTCACGCAATACGATGCCGATAAAAATGCCTTCGGCTTAAAAACCTCCGACGAGCGCGAGTTTCTTGTCTATCTAACTCCTACCCTGTATGCCGAACTGGTGCGTAATTTGGGCGAACCCTATCAGGATGCGAGCGGACAACTGAAGGAAATGCTCACCCGCGATCGCTATCTGTTTGTTTACGGCATTTTCTACCCCGATGGATTGAATGGAGAGTACAAGTTTGAAGCCAAGCACATTGTCTTTCTCGGTCGTAAAGAGCACGAGTACCGCTTTGAGGCGCAAGACTGGTGGATTAAGCAGATTAAGCAGCTCGCAGACTTCTACCTGGAAGCCGAGTTTGGAACCCTAGAAGGGGGCGACATTGACTATTCGGAGTACCGCACTAGTTTAACGATTACGGGGCAAAAGCAAAAAGCGGGTCGTCAGGAAACGGACACAATTTCTCGCCTGGTCTACGGCTTTGCCTCTGCCTATCTCCTCACTGGCGATGACCGCTACCTAGAAGCGGCTCAAAAAGGAACCGATTACCTGCGCGAACACCTGCGCTTTCAAGATCGCGGCGAGGGCATCTGCTACTGGTATCATGCTGTTGACCTCAAAGAAGACGGCACCGAAGAGAAAATCTTTGCTTCAGAGTTTGGCGACGACTACGATGCCATTCCGTGCTACGAACAGATCTATGCTTTGGCGGGTCCGACTCAGACCTATCGGATTACGGGCGATTCGCAAATTATGGAGGATATCAAAGCCACGGTCTCCTTCTTTCACCGCTTCTTTAAAGATAAAAGCGACAAAGGCGGCTATTATTCCCACATCGATCCGATTACGCTCAGCCCCTACAGCGAGTCTCTCAAGCAGAATCGAGCGCGAAAGAATTGGAACTCAGTGGGCGATCATGCGCCGGCTTACTTAATCAATCTGTGGCTAGCAACAGGCGCTCAGGAATACGCAGACTTTCTTGAATACACCTTTGACACCATTACCGCCCACTTCCCAGACTATGGCGAAAGCCCCTTTGTGCAAGAAAAGTTTTTTGATGACTGGACCAAAGATCAGCACTGGGGATGGCAGCAGAACCGAGCGGTGGTGGGTCATAACCTCAAAATTGCCTGGAACCTCACCCGGATGTATAGCCTCAAGCCCAAGGCGGAGTACAAGGAGTTTGCCGAGAAAATTGGCCAGATCATTCCCGATGCTGGATGCGATCGCCAGCGGGGCGGCTGGTATGACGTGCTCGAACGGGTGCTGGCTCCAGGAGAGAAGTTCCATCGCTGTGTCTGGCACGACCGCAAAGCTTGGTGGCAGCAGGAGCAGGGCATCCTCGCCTATTACATCATGGCCGGAGTCTACCGCGACAACCCCGACTTTCTGCGCTTCGCCCGCGAAGGCACGTCCTTCTACAATAGCTGGTTCCTCGATACCGAGTCTGGCGGCGTTTACTTCAACGTATTAGCCAACGGCCAGCCCTATTCTTTAGGCACCGAGCGCGGCAAGGGCAGTCACTCGATGGCGGGCTATCATTCCTTTGAACTGTGCTACCTAGCGGCGGTATATACCAACCTTTTGATCAAGAAGGAACCGATGGATTTCTTCTTCAAGCCGACAGCAAGCGCGTTCCCAGACAACCTCTTGCGGGTCGCGCCCGATCTATTACCCCAAGGAAGTGTACACATTGGGGAAGTGTGGCTCAACGAGCGCCCTTATACAGATTTCGACCCGATGGCGCTAACGGTTAAACTCCCTGCTGACAAAACCGAGATGAAAGTCCGAGTTCGCCTCGTTCCTGCCGGAATTGATTTTGATGCCGATCTGATGGAAGTCAACGAGGGAGTAGCCAAGCTTAACTTATCGGGGGCTCTAGAGCCAAGTAGCTTGAAATATCTCAAGGAACAGTTAGAGAAAATCCACGGCATTCAGGGGCTTGTTCTCAACATGGAAGAGCTCAACTCGATCTCAACTGAGGCGTTACGCTACTTGCTCTTCTACAAACAAAGAGCCGGCAGCGAGTTCAAAATCACCGTTGCTGGCGCTAAGGGTCAGGTTATGCAAGGCATCCAAGAGAGTGAATTAAATGAAGAAATCACTCTAGTCTAGCACCGACGGCGCGGGCAAAGCAGCGAAGCTGCTGGGGTAAAGGGTAAAGGGGAAGGGGAAAAGGAAGGACTGATAGCTAGTTCCTGAGACCCTGCGTTTTTCCCTCGTCCCGCACTGGACAAATTTTCCTTGCCCCTTTCCCCTTACCCCTTTCCCCGTTCCGGAGGAACAGTTTTCCCCTTACCCCTTCCCCGTCCCGTCAGGGACAATTTCCCCTTTCCCCGTCGCAAAGCGACAGTTTTCCCGTCCCGCAGGGACTTTCTGCCATGTTCACTGCCAACCCAGAAGTCATTGGACTCACCTTACTGGTGGCGGTCGCGCTATCGGCGATTCATATTTGGGCCCAGCCTCTTCACCGTCTTCTCTTCCGCGAAGAAGAAATGGCCGCTTCTTTTAGTGGTGGCATGGCGATTACCTACGTCTTTATCCACTTGCTCCCAGAATTAGACCAGGGGGAACACCTTCTCGGAACCTCTATTTACCTGGTTGTTTTACTGGGCTTTCTCATTTTCTACGGGATGCAGAGTCTCGTTTGGCAGAACAATGGCCAGAGACTATCTCAGTCTCGCTTAATTTTTGCGATTGAGCTTGGCTTTTATAGTTTATATAATGGTTTGCTGATCTACGCTATTCCTGAGCAATTTAAGCAGCTTTTCCCCTTTACTTTACTGTATCTAATTTCTATTAGTTTCCATATTCTCCACAATGATTATGGTCTGACCAAAAAGCATCGCTCCTTATTTAGTTCTTGGGGACGCTATTGTTTGGTCAGCGTCATTTTTATGGCTTTTTTCATTGATGTTTTTACTGAACCGGCCAATGAAGTCGTTTCTGATTTTCTGATTGCCATTTTGGCAGGCTCTATTATGTTCAATGTTTTTTATGAGGAGTTGCCTTCGCCAAAGTCTTCGAGTTTTGGCTGGTTTTTGGCAGGAGTCTGTGTTTACGTCTGTCTTAGAGCGGGGATGCTATTTACCTAGACAACGCTAGCCTGACTCGGCGTTCACTAATGCTGTTATCCTTCAGCGGGGTGAGTGAATGGCTGCTTCTAAACGGAAGCGGGCGATCTTACTAATTTCTTGTAAAGCTTGCTGTTTTTCTGGGGCGATCGCATTTCGTAATCGAGCTTCAAAAGCGGCCAAAATACTTGCCTTGGTATGCTCCTTCACGGCAATAATAAAGGGCATCCCAAACTTATTTTTATAAGCCTGATTCAGTTCTTGAAACCGTTCATACTCTTGAGCATCTAAGCGGTCTAAACCGGCTCCTGCTTGTTCTCGAACTGAAGCATCTGCCATCTTGGCTTTACTGCCTAAATCTGGATGGGCTTTAATCAGGGCTAGCTGTTCAGAGTCGCTCATTTCCTCGACTATTCGCACCATACTTTGATGTAAAGCATCTACATCCGAAAACGGTATTTCATTCCAGGCTCTACAAGCGATTTCTGGAGTCTCTTCCCAAATTTCCCCTAAAGCAGCCGTAAACGCTTCTTGGGTCATGCTGTTTAACTGTGAGAGGGTATAGTGCTGCATCAATTAATGTCCGGTGCGGAACGGGGAAAGGGAAAACTGTCGCGTTCGCGACGGGGAAAGAACATCGGGTTTAGGAACCAGCTAATTCATCTCCCCTTTTCCCCTTCCCCTTTGCCCTTTTCCCCAGCAGCTTCGCTGCTTTTCCCTTTCCCCGTCGCGGAGCGACTTCAATGAAACGGCCCTGCTAAAATCACTTTAGCAAGCGCATCAGTGACATCTTGAGCCTGTTCGTGCTTGAGTTGCTCGTACCACTGCTGAGTGGCTTCTGGGTCTTTGTTGTAAATCGTATCGGTGCGCTTGCGAGCTTTTAGAGTCAGGTTGTAGACTCGTTCCTTGCGTTCGGCTTCATAGCGCTTTAGGGCATCTTCAACGCTGATGTTGGTTGTTACTAAGTAGCGACAGAGGACTTCGGCATCTTCCATCGCCTGACAGCCTCCCTGTCCCAGGGTCGGGGTCGTAGCATGGGCGGAGTCTCCGACGAGGGCAATTCTGCCTTTGACGATATGAGGAAGCGGATCGAGGTCGCTAATTTCTAAGCGATTCGTGTCTTCGGGGTCGAGTTGCTGAATCAGGTTTTGGACGGGTTGCGCCCAGCCTTTAAAGGTGGCTTCCAACTCCGCACGAATGCCACCGGGGGGAATTTCTGTTCCCTTGGGTTTAGGACAGCCAAAGAAGAAATAAAAGCGGTTATTCCCCACTGGCATCATCGAAGCGCGTTTGCCCTCGCCAACGTAGATTATCCAAGCGTCTTTATCGACTAAATCGGGACTGGCTTCTACCAAGCCGTTCCAGTTGACGTAATCCGCGTAGCGCGGCTCAATTTTCTGACCCGCCAGATAGGTTCGGACAACCGAGTGAATGCCGTCTGCGCCGATGATAACATCTCCGGTTGCTGTACTGCCGTCTTCAAAAATTGCTGTGGCGCTGTCTTGGTCCTGCTTGACCTCAACGCAGCGCATTCCTAAGCGCACGTCTCCTTCGCCAAAGGCCGAGAGCATGATGTGCTGTAAGTCAGTTCGCGAGACGGGATAGGGTCTTTGACCCACTTGTTCAACGAGAGGAAGAAGGTTGACATCGTTGAGCAATTCACCGGTATGGGTGCGGTAGGCCATGCGGTTCATCTGTCCGCCGATGGCCGCAACTTCCTTGCCCAGTCCGAGTTTGTTGAGTACTTTGATGCCGTTCGACCACAAAGAAATCCCCGCCCCCGCAGGGCGCAGCTTCCTGGTTTTTTCGTAAACTTCGACGCTGTAGCCCGATTGACGCAGCGCAATTCCTGCGGCTAATCCTGCCATGCCCGCGCCGATGATTACTGCTTTAAGTTCGTACATTGCTTTATAAATTAGGTATAAGTAACAGCAGTAGGTGGATAGTACATATTCTTTGCTTCATCAGGTGACTGATTGCTTTAATCATCTACTGTTAAATCTTCTGTGTCTGTAATCTAATTTGCGTCCAAGCAATTTTTCCACCAGACACGCTCTTCAAACCAGTAAAGTCAGGAATACAAGCGTGATGATTGAGGAACAATCAACCATCAACTACTCCCCATTACTCTCGACCGGGTAAAACCAGGTTCAGCAACAAAGCAGTAATTCCTCCTGTGGAAATCCCAGAAGAAAAAATATTCTTCACCAGCGGGGGCGAAGTATCAAGAATTTCCGGCACGAAGGTTACGCCTAAGCCCAAGCCCAACGCCAGGGCGAGAATGATGGAATTACGCTTGGTTAGATTAACGCAGGAGAGAATCTTAATTCCCGCCACGGCGACTGTTCCAAACATAACGATAGTAGCACCGCCTAACACCGGCTGAGGTAATGCCTGAAAAACTCCTGCCACCAGCGGAAACAAACCGAGAATGATAAAAATCGCAGAAATAAAGTAGCCGACGTAGCGACTGCCTACTCCAGTTAGCTGAATCACGCCGTTATTTTGGCTAAAGGTTGTGTTAGGAAACGTATTCAAACAAGCCGCAATCATTGAGTTCACGCCATCGCCCAATACCCCTCCTTTGAGTCTGCGGAAATAGGTGCCCCCTTCAATCGGTTCGCCAGAAATGGCCGACGTTGCCGTTAGGTCGCCGATAGATTCAATGGCCGTAATCAAATACAGAAAAGCAAAGGGAATAAACGCTCCCCAGTCAAATCCAAAGCCATAGCGGAAGGGAATCGGAAAGGCCACTATTGGTAAATTTGCCAGGTTGCTAAAGTCTACCAGTCCCAGGGGAATAGAAACCAAATAGCCTACTGCTAAACCAATCACAATCGACGACATCCGCAAAAAGC
The DNA here is from genome assembly GCA_050331735.1 of Cyanophyceae cyanobacterium. Classification (GTDB taxonomy): domain Bacteria; phylum Cyanobacteriota; class Cyanobacteriia; order Cyanobacteriales; family JBHJGN01; genus JBHJGN01. The sequence continues at coordinate 34,572 of JBHJGN010000077.1, read as the reverse complement.
TGTTGTTGAGGCTATTGAGCACAACAATGACCGCTAACACTAAAAACGCTACCCCTAAATAGGTTGGGCTACCAAAAGTTTCGTTATTTTGGGCCGGTACGCCACCGCCAATGCTGGTAATTCCGACCCGAATTAAGGTCAAGCCAATCAGGGTGACAACGACTCCCGTTACTAATGGGGTAATGACTTTGTTAGCCAGATGCAGAAAGCGACTGATAAAAATTTCAACAAAAGCCCCAAAAAAGCAGAGGCCAAAAATTAGCCCCAGTGCTTCTTGAGGAGTTCCCCCCGCCCCCGTCACGGCTGATCCGGTGGCAATAATCGGTCCGAGGAAAGCAAAGCTCGTTCCTTGCACACTTAACAGTCCCGAACCAACTGGTCCAATTCTTTTGGCCTGGATAAAGGTCGCAATTCCGGAAACAACCAAGGACATACTGAGAATAAAGGTTGTATCGGCTGGCGGTACCTGTAGCGCCGAGCAAATAATTAAACCCGGTGTAATAATGCCGACAAAACAGGCAAAAACGTGCTGTAGGGCAACGAACACCGATTCGACAAATGGCGGGCGGGATTCTAACCCGTAAATTAGATCCGATTCGATGGTAGAGGAGGCTTCAGACTGAACTTCTTCTAAGGCTAATTCTCGATTGGGCTGTACCATAATTTTGAGCGGTGTTGTAATTGATGGAGCCAATAGGAAAGAGACGAGGAGGGTGTGGGTAACACTGAAACAGCTTACGGCTAACGGGACTGGAACCCTTCAGGGCTATTTACTCATGCCATCGCGGTATGTCCGAATACTCAGTTCATGTAAGACTGACCAACCTACCATCACTTGCCTGCTACTGCATTCTGTATACAGAGAATTACAGATTTTTAAATCACTCAGTGTATCAAATCGCACAGTTTATCGAAAAAACAGCAAATCGACGAGCGATGCTCCCGGGCTTCGTCGCTGTACGACAGAGCATTTGGTATCTCAGTTGGCGGACAGGAACTTAATTTGCTTGTACACTGTATACAGGATTCTGCTTGCTTGTTAGTCCATATAATATTTATTTTTCTAAATGAGAGCTTCAATGCAGCAGAAAGCATTCTTTAGTCGCATTGGCAGGGAACGATGACTATTAGCCCAAACAAAGAACAGGTATTAGTGAATGGCGATCGCCTCAATCACAGCATTGCTCGTCTGGCTCAAATTGGTCAACTGCCCGATGGCGGCGTGAAGCGGATTGCCTACAGCAGCGAAGATGTTGAAGCCCGCCGTTTGATTCAGCACTGGATGCACGAAGCCCACATGCAGGTCCGCATTGATGCAGCAGGCAATATTATTGGTAGATATCCTGGAAAATCTCCCGATGCCCCCGCTTGGGCAACCGGGTCTCACATCGACACCGTTCCCTGCGGCGGTCACTACGATGGAGCCTACGGAGTCTTGGCCGGACTAGAAGTGGTGCGCGTACTTCAAGAACAGCAAATTGTGCTCAATCGGTCTGTAGAAGTGATCGTCTTTACCGACGAAGAAGGCAGCATGATTGGTTCTAAAGCCATTTCTGGCAGAGTGGTTAACGATCCGGGCTACTACCGCCGTCCCGACGGCACTGATATTTATACCTGTTTAGAAAGAGTTGGCGGTCGCTGGAACCAGATTCCTCACGCTCGCCGGAGTGCTCAAGAGATCGCCGCTTTCGTCGAACTGCATGTTGAGCAGGGACCAGTCCTGGAAACGATGGGCAAACAAATTGGCGTTGTGGAAGGGATTGTCGGACAACGACGCTTTACGATTACCGTTCGAGGTCGGGCAAACCACGCTGGGACAACCCCAATGCAGATGCGCTGCGATGCTTTAGTGGCTGCGGCGCAGGTTGTTTTAGCCGTCAACCAAATTGCCCATACTCCGGGGCAGCAGGTCGCCACAGTCGGTCAAATGAATGTTCGGCCTAATGCGGCAAATGTCGTTCCCGGTTGGGTAGAAATGAGCTTAGACATCCGCGACCTATCTAGTCTGCATATCGATCGCCTGCTGGATCAGTTGCGCGTTCACCTCGAAGAAATTGCCGTCGCCACCCATACCCAAATTCGCCTCCATCCCTGTCTGCACAACGAACCCGCCCTAGCCGAACCCAGCTTGCAAGAGGCGATCGCCCAGAGCTGCCAAGAGCTAAATTTGAGCTATACCCATCTACCCAGTCGCGCCAGTCACGATGCTCAAGAAATGGCTCTGATTACCGACATGGGCATGATCTTTGTTCCCAGCGAGCAAGGAGTTTCCCACGACAAAAGCGAATATACCTCCCCCGAACAGTGTACCCAGGGGGCTAACGTTCTACTGCTGACTTTATTGAAGTTGGACCGGGAAGCAGCGAAGCTGCGGGAAAAGGGAAAAGGGTAAGGGTAAGGGGGAAAGGGAGACATCAATCAGTTTGCTCCTTGACCCTGTATTTCTTTGCCGTCGCACAGCAATATTTTTCCCTTTCCCCGTTCCGCACCGGACATTTCCCCATCCCTTAATTGCCCCTAGATCGAGTTGCTCCTAGGGCAATCAGGGCGTTTTCCTGGGCTGCCGTTAACCCCCAACGTCAGCAATATTTATCCCCTCATAGGGTCTTGGCGGGCGCAGCCGCTTCACAGTTTGTCCGATTTTCATATCCCAGGGTCGGATCGTTCCATCGGTGCTGCTGCTGGCTAGCACTTGCCCATTTGGCGTGAAGGCGATCGCTCGTTTGATTTGGGTTAATCCCTGGCGCGAAGCTTTAAGAGACCACATGAGCACACCTCTAGCAAAAACTGTGTCAATGATTAATCAATAAAGATAAACCAGAAGACAGAAGTAAAACTCAAATCAGTAGACAATAAGGAGGACGCAATGGAACAAAAATGAGCGGGCATCTTATACCAATTAGAAAAAGTAATAGGAGACTTGATGAGTTGGGGGAAAGGGGAAGGGGTCAAGGGGAAAGGGAAGCACAGCAGCTCTTTCCCCTTGAACCTCCAATTGTTGGTTAGTTTGGGAACTATCTGACTACTTTCGGTAAATGGTATTAGCTAATTAGCAGTTAGTTTGCCCTCTTCTCGACGCTCAACGTTCCGCCGGAGCTGCCAGCTCAATTACATAGTCTGAAACGCTCTGTAAAACTCGATGGAGATTGGCTTATGAATTTAGATAATCTCTGTAAAATTGTTGACCGCCAGCTCATTGAGAGCCAAAATCGACCCCTCAATCCCGCAGAAATGCTGATCCTACAGGGTATTTGGCAGTATAAAACCTACAACCAGATTGCAATCGAGGCAGGCTATAGTCCTGGCTACTTTACCAACGTTGCTGCCCCAGAGCTGTATCAGCGACTTTCTAAGGTCGTCGGTCAGCGCGTGACCAAAAAGAACTGTCGGGGATTACTGGAGTCTTACGTCACCACCAGACCCGACCCTCAAACAAGACCTTTAAGGTCACCTCTGGCGGAAGCGTTCCCCCATGTCAACCAGGATCCGTCACCTTGCTACCCCAGCGGCTCAGTTCCGCTTGACTCTCCCTTTTACCTCGAACGCTCTTCTGTTAAGGAACAAGTCGAGCGAGAAGTGAGAAAATCAGGAGCGTTAATTCGGATTAAGGCTCCGAGAGAAATGGGGAAAACCTCACTGCTGCTGAGGAGCCTTAACTACGCCTCTCACCTGGGATACCATACCGTCAGCCTGAACCTAGAGCAAGTCGAGCAATCAATTTTGGGTAATTTGAATCAATTTTTGCGCTGGCTGTGTACGAGTATCTCTCGCCAGCTTGAGCTTAAACCGATGCTAGACGAGTATTGGGACAAAGATTTGGGCAGTAATCTGAGCTGCACCCTTTACTTTCGAGACTATTTATTAGAGTCAATCGACGCTCCCCTCGTCTTGGCGCTAGATGAAGTGAACCAGATTTTCGAGCATCCGCAGGTGGCGCAGGATTTTTTACCGCTGTTGCGGTCGTGGTACGAAGAAACAAAAAGATTACCGATTTGGCGAAAGCTGCGTCTGATTGTGGTTCACTCAACAGAAATTTACGTTCCTCTCGACTGTAACCAATCCCCATTCAATGTCGGGCTACCCATTCAGTTAGAGGATTTTACTCCAGAGGAAGTACAGCTCCTAGCCCAACGTTACGGACTGGACTGGACGGATGACAAAGAAGCCCAGCAACTGATGTCTCTAGTCGGGGGTCATCCTGCACTGGTGAATCTGGCACTCTATCATCTGAATCGGGGAGAAATAACGCTATCGCAACTGCTAAAAACGGCGTTCACGGCGACAGGAATATATGCTCATCACCTGCAGCGTCATTGGGCCACCCTAGAACAACAGCCTGAGTTGATGCAGGCTCTTCATCAGGTTCTAAATGCCGCTGAACCTGTTTCCTTAGATCCGATTCAAACCCACAAGCTATGCAGTATGGGGTTAATTAAACTTTGCGGCAATCGCGCGATCGCCGGGTGCGAACTGTATCGGCAGTATTTTACCAAGGGACAACATCTGTCCATCACATCGGTTTTTGAGAGCTAGAGGGCGATCGCCTAAGTTTTTTATGAGCTTTTCTATGAGTTTTATGAGATTAAAAGGCTCAGAGCAAGAATACTATGAAGCACAGCTTAAAGCCGCCATGCTCATGCCTGTAGAGTATATAGCCGCAAGCTGATAACCGACCGCGAACCAAGGAGAACATCATGACCAACGAATTTCTGAGCGGGGCTTGGACCTACCGCAGCTATAACAACATTACTGAGCCAGTCAGCGATGATTGTGACAAGCTCAAAAACCTCATCTTTGGGGAAGGTGAGATGGTATTTGAGGCGGCTGCCGAGCCTGGGACGATTCGCGGACAGCTTGCCTTTAGGAGTGACCCGCCGAAGATGAATGACGCCCGACTCTCACTCCAAGGCTCGCTCCAGACAGGCAACCCATTTTCCCTAAGATTTCAAGGGACTGGCGTGTTGGGAACATTTGCCCAGGGGTGGGTGTACGATTACGTCGCCTATTTTGTCCCTGAGTGGCCGAACGGAAAGAATCAGCGACCTGCGTTGGTAGGAACGGTAATCCGAACTGTGGAGCATGGCGAGGATAGTCCGGCTGGCGTAGTAGCCTCTTTCGTTGCTGTTCAACGGGATTTCCCTGAGCCAAGAACGGTCATTCCGCTTCCACAGGAAGTTCTCAAGATGCTGGCATCGAAACACCATCGGCTCCACCATACCGTTTGGCACAGTGTGCGCGGATTGTGGCTTAATCCGATGATCAACGAAGAGAAAAAACAGGCAATTCGAGAACTTGGATGGCAACCAGGCGGCGAAGAAGAACGTCCGTCAGTCGATGCGACAGGTGCTCCCCTAATTCGCAATGGCTCCGGTGAGGACTTTCTCTTCATGCACCGACAGATGATTCAAGAAGTGAATCGCAAGATCAAGGAAGCTGGACAGGAGCCGATCGCCGGATGGCCGACGATTCCCCGTCCCGGTTCTGTGGGAGCCGAACCAGACTACGAGGAAGACCCGCCAGTTCTCCCCACCCCCGGCAACCCAGACGGATTTGCTATTCCTCCAGCCTGGATCGATCCGACCGACGAAATCACCAACCGCCGCATTGCTCTATTAAAGACAGACGGACACTACTGGTCGCGGATGGCGTGGTGGGACCGGGAGTTTAAGAACAAACAGTACCTCAGTACCCTCTCGCTCGGAGAACTTGGTGCACTGCTTGAGTACTCGGTTCATAACGATATGCACATGCGTTGGACATCAGCCCCCTATCATCCCGCGCTCGGCGTACTGCCATCTGGACGGGAAGACAACGACATCCGTGACTTTTGGGATCGCCCCGAATACGATTTTTTGGGCGAGTTCTATTCCTCTCACGTCAACCCGGTGTTCTGGCGGCTGCACGGCTGGGTGGATGACCGCATCAATGACTGGTTCAGCGCCCATGAAGCGGCTCATCCCGGTGAGGTGGTGAAGACGGTTATTCAAGGCGTAGATTGGTTCGAGAAAGGGCAGTGGGTTCACACCGATTCCCCTTGGGCTGGTCCTAGTCACGAACACGAACATGGCGAACATCACTACGACGTGGAGAAGATGAAAAAGGTTGTCGGGATTTTGTACGGTCCCTCCCCAGAAGACACAAGTGAGAAAGCCTTGGTAGAAGCACTGCAAAAGCGATCTGCTGAACGGCAACAACGGCAGCCTAGACATCTGACCTGGTTCTAGAAGCAAACGGAGAGCGTCGTGATTTGTGTTTTAGACTACCAAATTATCGAACAGCTTCACGAAAGCGCTAGCTCGCAAGTCTATCGCGGACGACGATTAGCAGATTGTCAACCCGTCATTCTCAAATTTCTCAAACAGCCTTACCCGACACCCGAGGAAATTGCTTGGTTTAGACAGGAGTATGAAACCACCAAAAAACTCAATCAACTTAACTTGCCAGGGGTAGTACAAGTCTATGGTTTAGAGAATGAGCAGGACCGCTGGCTCTTGGTTTTAGAGGATTTTGGGGGGCAAGCTCTCGATCGGGTGATTGAAGAGCGCCCTCTCTCTGTCACGGAGTTTCTCCCGCTTGCCATTCAACTTGCTCGTATTCTTGCCCAAGTGCATCAACAGCACGTTGTCCACAACGATATCAACCCGTCCAATATTGTTTGGAGTCCCGCGACTGAGCAGGTCAAACTGATCGACTTCGGTAGCTCGCTCCTACTGACCCCGAAAAACTCAACTCGTCATCCAAAGGTATTAAGGGGAACATTAACGTATATTTCCCCAGAGCAGACGGGGCGGATGAATCGGGCAATCGATGAGCGAACGGATTTTTACTCTCTCGGGGTAACCTTTTATGAACTGCTCACTGGTCGGTTGCCCTTTCCTACAGAGGATGTTCTGGAATTAATTCACGGCCATATTGCCAAATCTCCGCTTCCTCCCCATCAACATAATGCCAACCTTCCCCCGGCAATTTCAGACATTGTGCTCAAGCTGATGGCCAAAAACGCCGAAGATCGCTATCAATCGGCTTTTGGACTCAAGGCAGATTTGGAACACTGTTGGCATCAGTGGCAAACCCAAGGGCAAATTGCTTCCTTTCCATTAGGTCAAGTGGATATTTCCGATCGGTTTCAAATTTCCCCAAAGCTCTACGGAAGAGAAGCAGAGTTGGCTCGCTTATTAGCTGCCTGCGATCGCGTGAGCCAAGGCGCTAGCGAAATGATGGTGATTTGCGGACATTCAGGGGTGGGTAAATCCGCTCTGGTGCAGGAGGTGTATCAGCCCCTGACCCGTCAGCGAGGCTACTTTATCTCTGGGAAATCTGAGCGGCTACAGCGCAACATTCCCTATGCTCCCCTAATTCAAGCGTTTCAGTCATTAATCCAACAGCTACTGACTGAAAGTAAACCCAAGATTGCAGAATGGCGGGAAAAACTGTTGGTGGCTTTGGGGGCAAATGGACAGGTGATGCTCGATGTTCTGCCCGACTTAGAATTGATTATCGGTTCCCAAGCAGCCCTCCCAAACCTTGCGCCGACAGAGGCGCAAAATCGTTTTCATCGGGTATGGCAAGATTTTGTTAAAGTTTTTACTCAACCGGAACATCCCCTCGTCATCTTCTTAGACGATTTGCAGTGGGCAGATCGAGCCACGCTTGAAATTATTCAACGGTTATTCACGGCTGGAAATAGCCAATACTTGCTGCTGATTGGAGCCTATCGAGACAACGAAGTAAGCGAGAGTTCGCTCCTGCTCACTTTAAGGGAAATCGAGTCTTCTATCACCGTTAATCAAATTTCGCTGTTGCCCCTAACCCAAACCCATACTCGCCAACTGCTCAGCGATACTTTTCGGGTTGACTCCACCACCGCCAGTCCGCTGGCAACGATGTTACAGGCAAAAACGGGGGGCAATCCTTTTTTTGTCAGCGAGTTTTTGAAATCTCTACACGAGCGATCGCTGATCGAATTTGATGACGAACGAGGGCAATGGCGGTGGGATTTGAAGCAGATTCAAACCCAGCCGATTGCGGATAATGTCGCCCAATTGATGGCGGAGAAGGTCAAACAGCTAACGCCACCAACTCAGGCCGCGTTGAAATTAGCCGCCTGCCTGGGGAACCGATTTACTTTAGACCGATTAGCGATTATCTCTGAAAAAACGGCTCGGGAAGTAGCAGTAGATTTAGAGGCAGCGATCGCCGAGGGATATATTCTACCCCTGAACGACAGCTACACGCTAAGGTCGCTGGAGGTAAACGGTTTATCAAAATCAGCCGGATACAAGTTTGCCCACGATCGCATCCAGCAGGTGGTCTATGGCCTCATTCCCCAGGCAGAAACCCAGGCTGTGCATTGGCAGATTGGTCAACGGTTGCTCAAACACACCCCCCTAGAATCGGACCCCTTTACGATTGTTAATCAGCTCAACCAGGGACGGTCACTGCTCTCCCACCGTCCAGAGCGAGAGCAACTCGCCCGCTTAAATCTCCAGGCAGGAGCGATCGCGAAAGCATCAGCCGCCCATCAATCTGCCTTCACCTACTTTACCGTCGGCTTAGAACTACTTGAAGCAAACTGGCAGCAATACGACCTATCGCTAGCTCTACACACCGCCGCCGCAGAGGCAGCCTATCTCAACCACGATTTTAGGCGGATGGAGCAGTTAGTTCAGGCGGTACGGCAACAGGCTCAATCTGACTTAGAGCAGGTGAAAGTTCACGAAATCGAAATCCAAGCGCTCAAAGCCCAGAAAAAATTTACCGAAGCCCTCCAGCTTGGCATCTCGGTGCTGAAAATCCTCGGCGTGAATTTACCGACGCAGCCTTCTGAATCTGACGTGAGCTTGGGGTTCGAGACGCTGCAACAATCCTTGGCACAAAAACAGCCTCAAGACTTACTGGATGCGCCTTTGATGAGCGATCCGACCAAAATTGCCGCTACCCGTATCCTACTCACTCTCTGCCCTGCCGCCTATATAGCCCGTCCTCACCTGTTGCCGCTCATTATCTTTGCCCAAATTAATTTGGCTCTTCACTATGGCAACGCTGTTGCTCATACCCATGCCTATGCGAATTACGGATTGATTCTCTGTAGAGCCGCAAACTTTGAGCTTGGCTACCAATTCGGTCAGCTTGCTTTGCGTCTGTTAGAGCGGTTAAACGCGAAAGAACTCAAAGCGATGACCCTCTTTGTGACCACCTATTTTACAATTCCTGGGAAATTCCACATTAGCCAGACGTTTAGCGCCTTATTAGCTGCCTATCACAGTGGTTTAGCCACGGGAGATCTTGAACATGCCGCTCTATCTATCCAAATCTATTGTTATCTTTCCTATTTCAGCGCTGCTCGTCCCCTACCTGAATTAGAGCAGGAAATCACTACCTATAGCAGTACCATTAATCAGCTCAGAAACGACACTCTGATCCATCAAATTGTTCTGAACCTGATTGGAGAAGACGAACCCTACCGTCTAGTCGGGGAGGTTTATAACGAAGAACAGGAACTTCCTCTCTATGTGCAAAGAAATCAACGCTCAACTATTTACTATCTGTATCTCAACAAACTAATTCTCTGCTACCTGTTTAATCAGTATCAGGAAGCGTTTGAAAATGCTGTTTGTGCTGAACCCTATGTAGACACCTCTACAGGAACGCTGCTTTGTCCCCTCTTCTACTTTTATGACTCTTTAGCACGACTGGCGGTCTACCCTCAGTCTTTAGCCGTTGAACAGAAACAAATTTTAGCAAAAGTAGCCAGTAATCAAAAGCAGATACGAACGTGGGCGCGAAGTGCTCCCATGAATTTTTTACACAAGCTTCATTTAGTCGAGGCAGAACGTTGCCGAGTGTTGGGGCAAGTTCAAGAAGCCCGAGAGCAGTATGACCAGGCTATTATGCTGGCTCAGGAAAACAACTATCTTAATGAAGAAGCTCTTGCCTGCGAACTGGCTGGTCAATTTTACCTAGCTCAGGAGAATCATGTTGCTCGCCACTACATACAGGATGCTCATTATGCCTACCAAAGATGGGGCGCACACGCCAAGGTGAAGCACCTAGAGCAACGATACCCACATTTAGCCTCAGAATCGACCAACCGCTTATCTTCAACCTTGACCCAGGCAGGATTAGATGTAGCCAGCGTTATCAAAGCTTCGCAGACAATTTCGCGGGAGATCGCGCTGAGCCAATTGCTCAAAAATTTGATGAAAACTGTCATTGAGAATGCTGGCGCTCAAAAAAGCTTTCTGATTCTAGCAAACGAGGATCACTTAACAATTGAAGCGGGAGGAGCAGTAGAGGCTGATGAGGTGGCTGTTCTGCAATCAATTGCCATTGACTCTGTAGACGATTGCCAAGCACCAATTCTATCCGTTGCCATCGTTCACTATGTTGCCCGCACCCACAAAAACGTTGTGCTAAACAACGCGACTGAGGCAAAACAGTTTAGCGGCGATCCTTACATAGTGGCGACTCACCCCAAATCGATTCTTTGTACTCCTTTGCTTCATCAAGATCAACTGATCGGGATTCTCTATTTAGAAAATAATTTAACCAGCGGTGCCTTTACTAGCGATCGCGTAGAAGTTTTAAAGATTCTTTCCGCTCAAGCCGCTATCTCTATCGAAAATGCCCGTCTCTACAAACAGCTAGCAGGCTACAATCGCACCCTCGAACAACGAGTTTCAGAACGCACTCAAGAGCTATCGCAAACCTTGGAAATTCTCCAAGCGACTCAAGCAGAACTCATGTTTGAAAATGAACTGCTCAGAAGTGCCGAACAATCCTCTGAGTTTGACTATCAAGTGGGGGGAAGTTTGCCGATGGATGCCCCGACTTATGTGGTACGCTCGGCGGATCGCTGTCTTTATAAAGCGTTAAAACGAGGAGAGTTTTGTCATGTTCTCAATCCTCGGCAGATGGGCAAGTCAAGCTTGATGGTGCGCATGATGCGTCACCTCCAGCACGAAGGGTTTAGCTGCGGAGCGATCGATCTGACTCGGATTGGCAGCGAAAGCGTTACGCCCGAACAATGGTATAAGGGATTAGCCGTAGAGCTATGGTATGGCTTTGGTTTGCTGAGGACAGTCGATTTAAAAACCTGGTGGCGAGAGCAAGAAGATCTTTCTCCAGTACAAAAATTGAGTCAGTTTATTCGAGAAATTTTGTTAGTTGAAGTCGAGTGCCAAGATAATGCTCTTCCCAATCTAGTTATTTTTATCGATGAACTTGATAGCCTCTTAAGCCTGAATTTTCCCGTTAATGACTTTTTGGCGCTGATACGCTCCTGCTACAATCAGCGCAGTATCGATCCAGAGTATCGACGCCTAACCTTTGCTTTTTTTGGTGTCGCTACTCCGAGCGATTTAGCAACCGACTATCAAAGAACCCCCTTTAACATCGGTCAGGCGATTCAACTAGAGGGCTTTAAACAGCATGAAGCGCAACCGTTGCTGCAAGGATTAATGGACAAAGTGAATAATCCACAAACGCTGCTCAAAGAAGTGTTTGCCTGGACGAACGGACAGCCCTTTTTAACCCAAAAGCTCTGCAAACTTATCCGCGATGCTTCCTCTTCAATCCCTGCTAACCAAGAAGCCGAGTGGCTCGAAAACTTGGTGCGAACCAAGATCGTCGAGAATTGGGAATATCAGGATGAACCCGAGCATTTGAGAACGATCCGCGATCGCCTGCTCAAGAGCAAACAGTCCGTCCGACTACTAGAACTCTATCGACAAATTTTACACCGAGGTGCAATAGTTTCAGATAATAGCCCCGAGGAAAGAGAACTGCTGTTATCGGGGCTAGTCGTTAAGCAACAGGGAACTTTAAAAGTTCAGAACCGCATTTATAAATCGATCTTTGTTTAAGACCAACTTTTCTATGAGTTTTTAGATGAGATTTCTCAAGAGCTTCGGAATGAGCTTTATGAGATCGAGGGATAAAGAATCAAATTAATATTAAACGCAGATAGCAGATATGGCGTGTAATTAAATCAGAAAACCTCCTATTCCTTTACTTCTTTAAATTTGTTGCAGATTTAAAATTATCGTTCGGGTTGAATCTAGCGAATAATTCAACTCCAAAAATTGAACTAACAGAGGAATAATGAGTAATGGAACCAATTTCTTTAATTCTTGCTGCACTGGTTGCTGGAGCAGTAAAAGCGGCTAGAGATGTTGCTCCAGATGCTTATCAAGGCTTAAAAACTTTAATTAAGCATAAATTTGATGGCGAACCAAAAGCAGAAATGGTTTTAGAAGAATACGAAAAAGACCCTGACACCTATGAAGCTCCACTCAAAAAGAAATTAACTGAGGTTGGTGCCGATCGAGACGAGAAAATTGTTGAAAAAGCTCAGGAAATACTAAAACAGTTAGATCCTAAAGAAACAGCAGCAGGTAAATATAACATGCTGTTTCAAGGGGAAGTTAAAGGGGGTCAATTCGGCGATCGCAACACTCAAACAAATACATTTGGCTCTTAGCTGCTGGAGACTTAAAATGGTTGAACGTAGTGCTAAATACAATCAAAGGTTTGAAGCTTCAGCAAAAGGCTTTGCGGTTGGTGACAATAACACTGTTCACAATCACAACATTACCATTCTCAGTCGCGAGCAATATCGCGATCGCGTCACGAATGATCTGGACTGGTTAGGTCAAACTCCAGTAGTGCGCCAAGTATTAACTCAACACGAATATAGACAGCGAATCACCTTATTGCGCAAAGTTAAAGAGTCTTGGATCGAGGGTTTTCTCAACTCTTCTCTCTATAGAAATAATGTCATTAACCTCGACTGGGAAAAAAATTCAAGTGCGGTAATTAGACCTTTTACAGGCGTTGAAGATATAGCAATAGACTTGGATAAGTCTTTTGACCAACTTAAATCAACAGATATTTTGAATCAAACCGGACAAGGTAAAACCCTATTAATTTTAGGAGAGCCTGGTTCAGGAAAAACGATTGCTTTATTACAGCTAGCCAAAAAAGCGATCGCTCAAACCGAAAAAGATTTAACGAAGCCTATCCCCGTAGTGTTTAACTTATCTTCTTGGGAATACAAGCAGCAACCCATAGAAAAATGGCTAATTGAAGAACTAAAAGATAAATATCAAGTTCCCAAAACGCTAAGCGAACCTTGGATTGAACAGGAACAGCTAATTCTATTTCTTGATGGATTAGATGAAGTACAAGCTGGAAAGCGCAACGCTTGCGTTAGAGCTTTAAATCAATTTATCACAACTCATAATATTACTGAGATGGTGATTTGTAGCCGAGTCGAGGATTATGAGGCACTGACAGCGCGTTTGCAACTTAGCAGTGCTATCTGTATTAAACCTCTTTCAAAAAAACAAGTAGATCGTTTTTTAGCAGAAGCAGGTGATTCCCTCGCTGGCTTAAGAACGCTATTACAGCAAGATCGAGAATTAGAACGTTTTGCCCAAACTCCTCTAATTCTCAGTATTATGAGTGTTGCTTATCAAGATTGGTCAGTAGAAGATCTATTACAGCAGTTTTGCTCAAGTGAAGAACGCCGTCATCACCTGTTCGATACTTATATTGATCGGATGTTCAAGCGTAAAGGAGTTCAGCAATACCAGAAAGATAGGTCAATATACTGGCTAACTTGGCTGGCACAGCGGATGTCTCAGGGAGCTCAATCTGTCTTTTTAATTGAGAGAATGCAGCCCTATTGGTTGGAGCCTAATCTCCAAAGAAGACTTTATCGAGTGGGAAGTATACTGATGGGGATGCTGGTTGTTCTATTAATCTTGTTACTAGGCTATGTTTTAGACTTGCATAACGAAAAAATTAACCTTTTTAAAGTATTAGCGATCAACGGAGTAACATGGGGACTTGTTTTGTTATGGTTTGGAAGCGATAAAGCAGAAATAAAAACCTTTGAAACTTTGACGTGGCCTTGGAAAAAAACGCGAAAAGATCTGCTTAATGGTTTAAGGGATGGACTAAGCTGGAGTCGAATTTTGTCCCCGATTAGTGTAGTGTGGTGTTACCTGACTTGGAAAGAGCCAAGCAATGGCTTAACAATAATAGTATTTGGACTATTTTTAGGAGTAATTTTAGGACTAATTATCGGATTAATCCGTGGGCTAAGAGGCTCAGAAATAGAGACAAAAACTATCCCTAACCAAGGTATTCGGAAATCGGTCACGAATGCCGCGATCGTCGCATTAGCTAGTTGGCTAATTTTGATCCCAATCATTTTGTTTCCTTTTCCGATTAGTTTATTTCCTAAAGGATTAAAGTCAATCACTTCTGTAATCAGTTGGGGACTGATTTTAGGGCTACTTTTTGGAGGCGGAATGGCCTGCATTCAACACGTCAACCTACGACTTATATTATGGGCTAAGGGTTTAATTCCTAGGAATCTAGCTCACTTTCTTGACTACGCCTCAGAACGACTGTTGATGAAAAAAGTGGGTGGTAGCTATGTATTTTATCACCGCATGTTATTAGAACATTTTGCTCAAAATCGGGTGTCTACTGTTTCTGTTCCGACAACCTTTAGATGAACTCTTTAACCTGCCATCGTTTTAGCTATAAGTGCATCAGTTAGTTCGCTTGGTAGCCATTAAAAAAACAACACGAAAATTTAAGGAGAAAAAGATGCAGCTCATTTATCGCGGTATTTCTTACCAATCTAACTTAACCCGCTCAGCAACCGATAAAACGATTAATGGCAAGTATCGGGGAGTCTCTTATCAGATTGGAAAGACGAGGAATGCAACGCTTAAAAACGGTTTTACTCTTAAGTATCGAGGAAGAGAGTACATCAAATTATTACCATGAATCCTGTATACCTTATGACAATCAATCACATACATTGTTCTAACTCAAGAAAACCCAAGTAAAATCCAATCTACTTCATTAGTTGCACTTTGAGAAGTTGAGCTTGGGGTAGTGGTTAGTTAAAAACAAGCTTAACCACTAACAATAAAATATTTTGCTTAAACCATTAGAAACGCTGGATATGTCTAAAAAAGTTGTCATTGTTGGTGCCGGACCAAGCGGCCTTCTTCTCGCTCACTATTTACTGGCCCGCGATAACAAATATCAGATAGATATATACGAGCGTCGCCCCGATCCGAGAACTGTATCCGTTTCTAAGTCTCGAACTTTTCCGATTAGTTTAAGCGGCAGAGGAATGAACGCCTTACGGAAAATACCAGGTTTAGAAGAAGCCGTTTTAGCGATCAGTGTAGAGATGTGGGGGAATATTGTTCATCAGCAAAATGGGAAGCAGATAGTTGTTATCAGAAATAAGCCCTTATTCGCCCTCGATCGCACTGACTTTACAAAAGTCTTATTAAATACCCTACAAAAGTTTGCCAATTCCCGCTTAAATTTATATTTTCAATGCTCCTGTACCCATATAGACTTAGACGCGAAGACAGCAAATTTTCAAAATCTAGCCTCAACAGAACCAGAATATTTATCTATTGCTTATGACCTCTTAGTGGGAGCAGATGGAGCACGTTCTGTTGTGAGAAGACATTTTTTAAATACTAAGTTATTTGAATTGGAACAAAAATACGTTTCTGATGACTACAAATCAGTTTTCCTGCCCTCTGGGAGCAATGAAAAACTCCAGATTGCCCTTGAACCGAGTAAGATTCATGCCTGGAGATTAGATGGCAGCATCGGAGTCATTCTGCTGCATCAAGCTGACGGCACAATGAGCGGGATTATTCGCTTTCCCAGAGGAGATCAACGAGTCACTGCTCTTAAGAGCGAAGCAGAAGTTCTGCAATTCTTTGAGCAAAATTTTCCCCAAGTCGGTCAACTCATGCCTGAATCAGAAGCGGCAGCTTTTCTCAAAAGACCTATTGCCACTACGTTAACCATTCGCTGTAGCCACTATCACTATTCCGATAGCGCCTTACTCATTGGCGATGCTGCTCATGCTGTATCCCCCGCTCTTGGTCAAGGGTGCAATTGCGCTCTTGAGGATGTGGTTGTTCTCAACCAGCTTTTGAATCAATATGCCGACGACTTAAAGCTGGTGCTAGAACAATTTACGACTTGCCGTTTGGCTGATACTCACGCGGCGAGCGAGCTTAGTAGTAATACTCTTCCTTTATCTAAACCATTGTTTATTGAGTTTATTATTAAAGAGCGTGTCGCTACAGTTCTGCATCGATTCTTTCCCAAACGTTTTTTCCCACCACTATTTGAGGCTCTCTATGAGTCCACTGTTTCCTACGCAGAAATTTTGCATAGATACAAAAACTGGTGTTCAAAAGTCAAGAAATCTCAAGAAAAGTTGGTAGAAGCTCTGTAATTTTTCAAGTAAATAGGAAATGTAGTAGACGGCGAACTGAAACCATCGAGCTTGCTCAAAGCAGCCGCCGGAACCTGAGTTCGGCAGAACTTTGAGTTAACTAGGAACATAATTTTACTCTTCCTGCTGTGAAAGTTTATAGGCTGCCCAGCCACCAATATCGGAAATATCGGGCCAGCGATGTTTTTCGACTAGTTCTTGGGGGTAGAGCATGGCGATCGCCTGTTCTCCTGACTCCAGATTAACGGTGTCGGGGTACATATGAGGAGGCTCGTTGGCAAGCAGGTAGTCGTACTGCTCGTCGGTCATTTCATAAATTTCGCCCGGAATACTAACGCCGCCCTCTGCTACAGCATAAATGGCTGGATGCCACCCGTTTTCGGCGGCGTGGAGGCGATACTGCGGCAGCGTTTTAGTTGGCTTAATAAATTTTGCTGACTGAAGATTTTGATGATCGGGCTGACCTCTGAGCGCCGAACCACAGATAAACACTCGCTTGGTCGCCATCGCTGCTGTCATTGAACGTTATTCTCCTTCGGTAATATTCTGCGTTTGTTGCTGCAAGTTTTCTAGTTCCCGCACCACTCTGACTTTACTCGCGCTCAGATGCTCTTTAATCGTTTTTCGGGCGTACTCCGGGTTTCTGGTGGCGATCGCCTCGTAGATTTGCCGATGCTCCAACCGGATTTCCAACACCTGCGGATTATGTTTGGTAGTCTGAATCCTAAGCAGGGCCATCTTGTCAAATACCTGATCGAGCAGAGTGAGCAACCATTGGTTCCCCGAAATTTCGGCGATCAGGCGATGAAACTGATAGTCTAATTCCAATCGCTCTAGGCTGTCTCGTTGATTCAGCTCCGATTCGGCTAATTCTGCTGACAGCACGTAGTTTTCTAATTGTTTTAACTGCTGAGGAGTCGCCTGTTCGCAAGCGCTCGCGATCGCGAGCTGCTCTAGCGCAATCCGACAGTCGTAGAGCTGAATAGCATCTTCTGTCGAGAGCGTCGCGACCTTAAAACCGCCGTTGAGGTTGGAAACAATTAGCTTCTCTCGCTGGAGTTGCCCGATCGCTTCACGAATCGGTGTCCGGCTCACCTTCAACCGTTGAGCTAACTGGGTTTCGACAATGCGTTCTCCTGATGCTAAATCTCCTGCCAAAATAATTTTACGCAGGGCTTGATAGACTTGCTCTCGTAGGGATTTACTTCGTTGAATAGCAACCATAGGTCAAGCCGAAAACCACTTTAAACTAGAAAACAGGCTGTTTCTCTTGCATACAGCATACACATTATAGCGAGCCAAGGGGAGGGAGCAAACTCTCTCGCATCGGAATTCTTAGAAACTGAAGCTGTTTCAGCCCCAAGGAACTCTTTTTGGAATGTAATCGAATCCCTACACGTTTGTCCATAATTGTAGCCTGCTTAACAATTGCCCCCTAAATTTTGTTCTAGCTTGTATGCCGTATGCAGCAAAATAACGCGTTATTCGCTAAAAGTTCGATTAATTTAGGTGTGAGGTATTGATGAGCAAGCGATGGACTGAAATTTGGCAATGGACGTTGCCAGCCGCAATAATTACCGGTTTGCCGCTTCCGGCGATCGCCCATTCCGGTGCTGGGCTAGACCCAACCGCGGTGGAAATGCCCTTTGCGGAGGAGACGGTAACTGAGCGGGAGGCTCAAGTCGCCCAGCTTCCCTACAATCCCGCCCTCGACCGCATGGACAGCTACAACGACCTAGGGGAGCTAGAAGCAACCCCAATGCAGCAAGTTACCACCGTCGAGCAGTTGCGGGACATTTCTCCGGGAGACTGGGCCTTTGAGGCGCTGCGGAGTTTAGTCGAGCGCTACGGGTGCATCGAAGGCTACCCCGACCAAACCTATCGCGGAAACCGCGCCCTGACTCGCTATGAATTTGCGGCGGGGTTGAACTCCTGCTTAAACGCCGTTGAAAGCCTGATCGCTTCCAGCGGCGGCGGCATTGCGCCAGAAGATCTTGAGCAGCTCCAAAGGTTAGCGCAGGAGTTTGAAGCAGAACTGGCAACGATTGGCGGACGGATTGATAATCTGGAGGGTCGCGTAGCGTTCCTAGAAGACAATCAGTTTTCCACAACAACTAAACTGATTGGACAAGCGTTTTTCAACTTAACTGGTGCATTTTCCGATGGCGATATTCTCGCCGAGGGCAGAGATGCGTTTCGCGCCGAACGAACCGCCAGCGAACCCGTCACGCGAGTCGTCGATGACGACCCGGAGATTGTCTTAAGCGATCTGGTGTGGCTGAATTTAAACACGTCCTTTACGGGAAGAGATAACTTAACCATTCAGCTTGCCTCTGGTAACAGTAACTCTCCCGCTAATCAATTTGTCTCGGCAGGCTTATTTAATACCTATGGGGTTCCCTTCCTCGACCAGTCTGCTGGAGGGGGAGACAATAACACCCTAATCCGGGAACTGTTCTACAGCTTTGCGGCCACCGATAGTCTTCAGGTAGTGGTTGGACCCCGCATCAACTGGTATCGCTACTTCGACAATAATCGCTTTACCTTTATTCTTAACGGGGCCGGCAGCTTCAACTCTAGCGGCAGTACCTTACTCAACATGATCGACCGCGGTTCGGGAGCAGCAGCCATTTGGGATATTTCTGAGCAGTTTAGATTTGGAGCGGCCTACCTCGGGGAAAATACCGAATTTCTCGCCTTTACTCCGGGCTTTAATACCGCCTCCGATCCCGAAGAAGGTTTATTCGACGGTACCAATTCCATCACTGCCGAAGTCACCTTTTCTCCGAGCGATCGCATCAACCTCCGGTTTCTGTACAACCGCGCTCGCCGCGAGGCCATCGACGGGCAAATCGGCGGAGCAGCCGGAGAACCGATTGGCGGCTTCGTTGATGCGGGACCAGAAGGCGGAGAACTCGACGATCTCGCGGCTGACGTCTTTAGCGTCAATTTCGACTGGCTGATTACCGAGCGCATCGGCGTTTTTGGTCGCTACGGCTACAGCATCTCTAATCTCGATATTGAAGGACGCGAATCTGAAGAAGTAGAGGTGCAGTCGCTCCAGCTAGGAGTCGCGTTCCCCGACCTATTCAAAGAAGGAGCGATCGCCACGGTTTCCTATCTGATTCCCTACTCGATCCGCGATGGTCGGGAATTCTTCGTCTCTGGCGGCGGCGATGGCGGAGTCCAGTACGAGCTCGAAGGAGCTTACTTCTTCCCCTTAACCGACAACATCGGGCTTTATCCCGCCTTTTACTTTATCGCCAACCCCAACAACTTCGACGACAATGCCAACATTTTTGTGGGGCATGTGCGGACTCAGTTTACTTTCTAAGTCCCTCCGGAACGGGGAAGCGCCGCAGGCGCAGGGGAAAGCCGCTGTCGCGGCGGGAAAAGGGGAAAGGGAAATCTGTTCCTCCAGAACGGGGAAGGGGTAAATTGTCGCGTTCGCGACGGGAAAAGAACACAGAGCTAAGGAGCAAGCTGATTCATTCACCCCTTTTCCCCTTCCCCTTTCCCCCTTTCCCAGCAGCTTCGCTGCTTTCCCCGCGCCTGCGGCGCTTTACCTTTCCCCATTAGCTAGTTTCTGAGCGAGTTGGTTGTTTTTTTCGACTAGCGGCTCTAGTTCAACGGTGGTCAATCGTCCCCGCTCGACAATCTTTTTGCCGTTGATGAAGCTGTAGTCAACGCTGTCGGAGTGGCAGAACACCAGCGCGGCTACCAAATCATGGAGAGCACCGGCAAAGTGAGGGCGATCGCAGTTAAAGGCAATAAAGTCGGCAGACATGCCGGGAGCCAGATAGCCAACATCGTCTCGCCCTAAAACGCGAGCGCCTCCACGAGTGGCCAGTTCCAGGACTTGGCGAGCCGTCAGCGCCAGGGGATCGCCGCTGCCAACGCGAGCCAACAGCATGGCCAGCCGCGCTTCGTTGAGCAGATTAGTCGCATCGTTAGAAGCGGCACCATCTGCTCCTAGACCCACTGGAACTCCCCGATTGAGCATTTTCCTGACCGGAGCGATGCCGCTAGCCAGACGCATGTTGCTCCCCGGACAGTGAGCGACTCCTGTACCAGTGCGGGCAAATTTACCAATCGACTCGTCACTGAGGTGAACGCAGTGAGCGTGCCACACATCGTTCCCTAGCCAGCCGACCGCTTCGGCGTAATCGCCGGGGATCGTGCCGAATTTTTCTAAGCTGTAGGCGACATCCGGCTGAGTTTCTGCCAAATGGGTGTGCAGTCTCACCCCCGGATAGGCGCGAGCAAGCTGAGCCGATTCTCGCATCAGGTCTTGAGATACCGAAAAAGGAGAACACGGAGCCAGCACCATTCGCAGCATCGAGTGTCGGCTGTTGTCGTGATACTGTTCAATAAGTCGCTGGGAATCTTTGAGAATGTCGGCTTCTGATTCAGTTAAAGAATCGGGGGGGAGTCCGCCTTGACTTTCACCCACGCTCATGCTGCCCCGACTAGCATGAAAGCGCAGGCCAATCTCCTGAATGGCCTGGATTTCGTCGTCTAAGCGAGCGCCGTTGGGATACAGGTAGAGGTGATCGCTCGCTGTCGTGCAGCCAGAGAGAATGAGTTCCGCCGCCGCCATTTGAGCACTGACGTAAACCCCTTCTGCGGTCAGATTCGACCACAGGGGATAAAGACCTTGGAGCCAGCCAAACAGTTCTTTGTTTTGGGTGTTGGGAACGGCGCGAGTGAGGGTTTGGAAAAAATGATGGTGCGTATTGACTAAACCCGGCAAGACAACGTAACGATTCTGTAAGTCTAAAACTTCATCCGCCGTTGGCGGTAGCTCTGCCGTCTTACCCACCTGCTCGATAACGTTATCCCGAATGAACAAAGCTCCCTGTTCAATTTCCCGTCGCGACTCATCCATTGTGACTAGCGTCCGAATGTTTTTGACTAGCAGAGTGGTCATGCCGTTTCTCCTTACTGGGTTAGTTTCTCAACGTTCAGCGGTCAGAAGCTTCAGCACTCGAACCGTCCGTCGAGCTTACGCCTTCAAATTATCGATGATTCCTTGATTAACTAACGTTTAAGGTTAGCTCAGCATGAACCCTGAAGTTTGATCTAGAGGCGCAGATAATTTACTAATAGCAAATACCTGTAGTTAGCAATGTTCAAAGGATACGGGCAAGAAGACTTGTGGTATCGAGACGTTGGTTTGCTAACTGGTTCTAAACGTTCACCCGGAATCACTTCCGGGGGCTGCGTTCAGCAAGCTAATCTTTTACCACACTTAATCATCAATAAAGCATCTAATTAACTCACTTTTTAATTCAGAAGAAACCTTGAAATTTCTGCCTCTGTCGCTTTAGATACTGATTTGCCAGTCAATAGTCACATTTCACATGAATAAACCAATAACTGATTAGTTATCGTAATTACTTAAATGCTTCAAAAACATGCCAAATTTGATACTCTTTGAAAGATCGAAAAAAGTCACAAGCTGATTAGACAAAAGTATGGAATTGCCCATCTATTGCTGCCATCGCCTGTCTAAGACTCTGAAATGATTTTGAGCAAGTCTTAAGAGCAGGTATTCAGTGTTTCACAATCAGTCAACGTTGCTGGTAACAGGCGGAGCTGGATACATTGGCTCTCATGCTGTACAGGTCTTACGCAGTAAAGGCTATCGGATGGTTGTTCTTGATAACTTAACCTGCGGGCATCCAGACTTTGTTGCTCAAGACTGGCAAACCGAACTAGTCATTGGGGACGTTGGCGATCGCTCTCTACTCGAGCGCATCTTTAAAACCCACCCGATCTCCGCCGTCATCCATTTTGCCGCCTCTGCCTACGTCGGCGAGTCGTTTACCCAGCCAGCCAAGTATTACCGCAACAACGTTGCTACCACGCTCACCCTACTAGAAGCGATGGTCGCTGCTTCGGTCCAGTATCTGGTGTTCTCCTCAACCTGCGCCACCTACGGAGTGCCGCCCGCCATTCCGATCCGGGAAGACGATCCGCAAAATCCGATTAATCCCTACGGAACCAGCAAGCTAGCGGTCGAAAGAATGCTCGCCGATTTTGAGCAGGCTTACAGCTTAAAATCAGTCATCTTTCGCTTTTTTAATGCTGCTGGGGCAGACCCAACAGGCAGACTAGGGGAAGATCACGATCCCGAGCCCCATCTGATTCCCCTCGTCTTGCTCGCGGCTTTAGGTCAACGAGACAGTCTTTCTCTCTTCGGTACGGATTATCCGACAGCCGACGGAACCTGTATTCGGGACTATATTCACGTCTGCGATCTAGCCCAAGCCCATGTGTTGGGGCTGGAGTACTTGCTCAGAGAAGGACGCAGCGACGTATTTAACCTGGGCAACGGCAATGGCTTTTCAGTTAGACAACTGATCGAGGTGGCCAGAGGCATAACCGGGAAAGATATTGAAGTCAAAGAATGCGATCGCCGACCCGGAGACCCGCCTATTCTAGTGGCAAGCAGTGAGAAAGCGAGAAAAGTGTTAGGTTGGCAACCTCAGTATCCAGACCTAGAAGATATTCTCGCTCACGCCTGGGCTTGGCATCAACAGCGTCACGGCACAACCGAGCCTCTCGTTTCAGTGATTGTGCCAGCCTACAATGCTGAAGGCTTTATTGAAAAGACGCTCTATTCTATTCTAAATCAAACCTACAGCAACATAGAAGTGATCGTGGTCGATGATGGTTCAGAAGATCAAACAGCCAACATCATTTTATCCCTTGCTCAGCAAGACCAGCGCCTCGTTCTCGTTCAGCAGCCCAATGCCGGAGTCGCCGCTGCCCGCAATTTAGGCATTGAAAAATCACGGGGAGAATTGATTGCGCCCATCGATGCCGATGATATTTGGTATCCCCAGAACCTGGAAAAACAGGTCCAGCGCCTCAGGCAAGATTCGTCTATTGGATTAGTTTATTCCTGGTCAGTAGACATTGATGAGGACGATGTCCTCACCGGAGAATTCCGAGCTGCCGCCATCGAAGGCAATGTTTATAAAACCCTGATCTGCCATAATTTTATCGGGAATTCCAGCGCCTCTTTATTCCGACGCGCCTGTATTGAGCGCCTTGGCGCTTATAACGGCCAGCTAAAAGCACAGCAGGCTCAAGGCTGTGAAGACTGGGAGCTTTATCTCCGCATTGCCGAGCATTATCAATTTGGTGTCGTGCCGGAGTTCCTCGTCGGCTATCGAAAGATATCCGGCAGCATGTCCAAAGACTACACTACAATGGCAAAATCTCACTCGCTGATGTTGCAGGATATTCGACACAAACATCCAGAAATCAACTCGGCTCTGTTTCGTCTGTCCTGTAGTAGTTTTTATATATACCTGGCGCGTCAAAGTCACCTCCAAGGCAAGCATCAAGAAACGCTCTTTTGGCTGTATCAAGCCCTAAAATCGGACTGGGTAACTCCTGTTTGGCGGTACGGTCTGTATACGCTGTCAGCCAAAAGCTTGTTAGGGTTGCTCCGGCAGCAAACTGGGGGAAATACTTTAGCGCTCGCGAATCAGCGCGAGTATCCTGTTCAAGTTAACGACATCAGCCTGACGGATTTTAGTCAGCGAAAAACCATCATTGGCTTCAAACTGCTAGTCGGAAACTTACTCCACCGCTTGTTACTGCTCGTCTAGATCTAGAAAGGTTATTCCGATGCTTTATCCGCTCAAAATTGTTGATATTGAACTGAGCCGTCCGCTGGTGACGATTGAGAATCTAGACGGATATATGGGTGTACAGGGTCTCGTTCGTCTCCACAACGTTCCGGTCGGCACTGTTAAAGCTCCCATTGTGAATGGTTGCTGCCTCGCCACTACTTTAAAAAAGCTGATTCTTGCCGAGCATAGCTGGACCATTATTAAGCAACTTTTGGAAAACGGTTTGGGGGCAGCACTCAAGCCGGAAGAACTGCGCCTGGAGAATCTATGGACGGTTCCGCCTCCTGAATACACCGAGGACTATCCGCTGGTAACCGTTGCCGTTTGTACTCGCGATCGCTCTTCAGACTTGGCCCTCTGCTTGGAGTCTCTAGAGCAATTAGATTACCCGCATCTCGACATCCTGGTTGTCGATAACGCCCCAACGAACGACGCTACGAAGAAGCTGGTGCCGAATTTCCCCGCAGTGCGCTACGTTTGCGAACCGCGTCCGGGTTTGAACTGGGCCAGAAATCGCGCCATCCTAGAGGCTAAAGGCGACATCATTGCCTACACCGATGATGATGTCGTAGTCGATCCTGGCTGGGTCAAGGCGCTTGCTCAGATTTTTGCCGAAAATCCTGAAGTAATGGCCGTCACCGGGCTGGTTGTGCCCTACGAGCTAGAAACCGAAGCGCAGGTTCTCTTTGAAAAGTATGGCGGCTTTGGGCGCGGCTTTGAACGGCAGTGGTATCGAGTGGGTCGAGGCCAGATGCCCTGGCAGCTCTTGGGGACTGGACAGTTCGGGACGGGGGCGAATATGGCTTACCGTCGCTGCGTCTTTACTGAGATTGGAGTCTTTGACCCGGCTCTAGATGTTGGCACCGTTACCAACGGCTGCGGAGATTTAGAGATGTTCCTGCGAGTTCTTAAAGGAGGGCATACCCTCGTTTACGAACCAAGGGCCGTGATCCGCCACCGCCACCGACGGGAGTATACTCGGCTGCGATCGCAGATTACCAACAACGGGATTGGCCTGTATGCTTACTTCGTCTGCGGAGCTTTAGCCTACCGGGAGGAGCGCCTGTCCTTTGTCAAAATAGGGCTGTGGTGGCTGCTGTATTGGCATCTCCGCCGCCTGTGGATCACCCTCAAGCATCCCACTCAACTGCCACGGGATTTAGTCGTTGCTGAATTAAAAGGTGTCTTCATCGGGCTAACACGCTATCCCAAAGCCCGCCGCAACGCGGCTCACATTGCGACAACCTTTGGTCTTCTGACTCCGGTCGAACCAGGCACGTCAGTCTCCGCTCAAAGCCCCGCTGAAGGTGGTTCTAGTGGGATGGCTGTCCGCCGAGTTGAGCTAAATCAGCCGATACACCCCCTAACCGACGTAACAGACTCTCTCCAGGTCAGAATTTTTATCACTTGCAATGACGAGCCTCTCGGAAGTGCCGATATTGTTCATCAATATCAACCCGTGAGCGCGGCCCGTCTGCGGGAAGCGCTTGTCAACGCAGTAGCCCCACAATTACTCTATCGGGATAGCGACCTCAGCACCGCTGTTTGTTGGTCCCAGGCTCAGACTGCGCTGCAAAACCGACTCTCCGTTCAGTCTCAAGCAGCGACATCGTCTCGACTGCCTGACCCCGTTGCTATCACGATTAACTTAGCAACCTTCGATCGACCGGACGATTTGCGGAACTGTCTGCGCTGTCTGATGGCCCAAATCACCTCTCGCCCGGTGGAAATTATTGTGGTGGATAACCATCCAGCCTCCGGCTTAACGCCACCCGTGGTCGCCGAATTTCCCGGTGTCAAGCTAGTGAGCGAAGAACGTCAGGGACTCGCCTATGCCCGAAATGCTGGCTTTGTGGCCAGTACAGGCGATATTGTCGTTGCCACTGACGATGATGTAACGGTGCCTCCCGACTGGCTAGAAAAGTTACTCGCTCCCTTTGCCAGACCAGACGTCATGGTAGTCACCGGACACGTCTTGCCGATTGAGTTGGAAACCTCTCCCCAGCAGTTCTTCGAGACCTACGGCGGTTTGGGGCGTGGCTTTGACCCGAAAGAAGTAGACGGAGAGTGGCTCGAATCTTCCCCCCGAATAGCAATCCCAACCTGGAGCTTAGGAGCGACCGCTAACGCCGCTTTTCGGGCTAGTATGCTGCATCATCCCCAGATTGGTTTGATGGAAGAAACCCTCGGTCCGGGGATGCCGTCTGGGGTTGGCGAAGATACCTATTTGTTTTACAAGGTGCTCAAAGCTGGCTACACGCTTATCTATGAGCCACGGGCCTATGTGTGGCACAAACACCGTCGCCAACTTGAATCCCTCCGCCGCCAGATCTACGGCTACAGCAAAGGACACGTTTCCTATAACCTAACAACTTGGCTTCTGGATGGTGACTGGCGTGGACTGGTGCAGATTTTAGTCGCGTTGCCCATCTACCATGCCGAGCAAATCAAAAACCGCTTGCTGGGGCAGAGCACCTATCCTCTCTCACTGGTGGGGCTAGAAATAACCGGGAATTTGGCTGGTCCTTGGTCGCTGTGGCAGTCCTATCAACGAGTCAAACGGGAAGGACGGAGCCGCCCCTATCTTCCAGTGGCGGAACGCTCCGGAGAGGAAAGTCAAGCTCGCCAGACTGTTGACCATCTAGCAACTAGCAACTAGTTCAGAATTCTCTATGGTTCACACTCGCTCTCGGTGGCGTTTTCCCTATCTAACCGATCTGCTGCGGGAACTAGTTGCCCGCGACATGAAGCTGCTGTATAAGCGCTCCGTTCTTGGCGTTGCCTGGACTTTGATTAATCCGCTGTTGCAGTTGGCCGTGTTTGCGTTTGTCTTCCAGTTGGTGCTGAAGGTAGAAATTCCACAATACGCGTCCTTTGTCTTTACGGGGTTGCTAGTCTGGACTTGGTTTCAAAACTCACTCTTTCAGGCTACTGGAGTGATTATTGCCAATCGCCCTTTGATTCGCCAGCCTGGGTTTCCCAACGAAATTTTGCCAATCGTCATTACCACGACCGGGTTAATTCACTTTCTGCTCGCACTTCCCGTTTTAATCGTCTTCTTACTGATTGACGGCATTCCCCTCAAGCCAACGGTCTTGTTGCTGCCCATTCTGCAAGCCCTGCAATTCGCCTTTACCGTTAGTCTCGCCTATATCCTGGCCGCTTTAAATGTCACCTTCCGCGATACGCAGCACACTCTAGGGGTACTCCTACAGCTATTTTTCTATCTCACCCCCATTTTCTATGCCGTCAGTAACGTCCCCAGCGGCTACCAGTCTCTCTATTTTCTCAACCCAATGGTCCATATCGTCACCGCTTATCGAGATGTTCTGCTCGGTGGCACCCAACCCCAGTGGCTGCCGCTGCTCATCATTAGCGGGTTCACCGCTCTCTTTCTTCCGGTTGGTCTGCATATTTTTCGGCAACAGAGCGATCGCTTTGTGGAGGAACTGTAGAATGCGCGAAGCTATTGTTGTCCAGGGACTAGGCAAGCGCTTTAACCGCTATCAGACAGAGCAACCGCGCACGATTATGGAGACAGTTCTATCAGGGTTTCAGCGCTTAAGACCAGTTGAACGTTTTTGGGCATTGCGCGATGTTAGCTTGACTGTTTTTCCGGGCGAAATGCTAGGAATTATCGGTCACAACGGAGCTGGTAAATCCACCCTACTCCAGCTTATCGGTGGCGTTGGTCGTCCTGATGTAGGGAGAGTGAGGGTTCGCGGACGGATCGGAGCACTGCTAGATTTGGGAGCTGGCTTTCACCCCGACCTGACAGGACGAGAAAACCTGTTTGTGACAGCTATCGTTTCCGGGTTGGACCGTCGAGAGGTCGCGCGACGCTTTGAAGCAATTGTTGAGTTTGCCGAATTAGAGCAGTTTATTGATAACCCAGTGCGGACTTATAGCACCGGGATGCAGATGAGGTTGGCTTTCTCGGTTGCTGTCCACACCGAACCTGATGTCCTATTAGTGGATGAGTTTCTATCAGTGGGAGATTTGTCGTTCCAGGCAAAGTGCTTAGACAGAATTTCCCAACTCAAAGAACAAGGCTGTGCGATTGTCTTGATTTCTCACGACACCGGGCAAATCGAGAAGCTATGCGATCGTGCTCTGTGGCTCAAGCAGGGACAGGTCGTCGCCTCGGGGGAACCGCGGGTAGTGGTGGGGCAGTACGCGAGCGAAATGCGATCGCAAACCCAACAGCGTACCCCCAACCGACCACCTCAGCTCACTCGCTCTGGGGTAGAACTACGCGTCAACGATAACCGCTTCGGCTCGTTAGAAGTCGAAATTACGGATGTGCGGCTGCTGCCTTCAGCCATGCCAAGCGGGGCTCCGCTGAGCATCGAAATTGAGTACCGAACGGCTCAACGAGTCGAATCAGCAAGGTTCAGCGTCTCGATCAGCCGTGCAGACGCTCAGGTTTGCTTTGACACCCATACAGAGGAAACACCGCTTCCACCCCTCCAAGAGACTGGACAGCTCCAGCTTCACCTCGAGCGCCTAGACCTAAACGGCGGACAATACTTTGTAGATGTGGGAGTGTACCGCACTGATTGGGCTTATGCCTACGACTACCACTGGCACGTGTACTCGTTGCAGGTTAACTCACCAGCATCTGCTCAAGGAGTGTTGAGTCCGCCGCTGCGGTGGCGGATGAACAACGTATTGCACGGACACGAGAGGAGTCGATGAAATTTAAGTCTTCCACCCCCTATCTTTTGCTCGCCATTCTCGCCTTAGCCGCCGCGCTGAGATTTTACCGCATCGATCAGCCCTTCGTTGATGTCTTTAGCTGGCGGCAAACCAGCACGGCGATGATGGCGGATAATTTCTATCGCCATAGCTGGAATATCTTTTACCCAGAGATTAGCTGGGATGGACCGGGACCAAGCTATAACGGACGCGAATTCCAAACCGTTAGCTATCTCGCGGCTCTTCTGTACACCGTTGTCGGTCAACACGACTGGGTCGGACGCTCTGTGGCTGCCGTGTTTGGAGTCTGGGGAATTTTTGCCCTCTACCAGCTCGCTCGCCGCGTCTGGGACGTAGAACGAGCCTTAGCCAGCGCTGCGGTAATGGCCTTACTCCCGGGTGGAATCTTCATCGAGCGCTCGTTTCTGCCCGACCCGGCGATGGTTTCCCTCGTCACCACCAATCTCTGGCTGTTCGTGGTTTATCTGCAAAGCGATCGCTGGCGCTACCTGGTATTGGCTGCTCTGGTGTGTACGTGGGGGGTATTGACCAAGCTTCCTGGCTTAGCGATCGGGATTCCGATGCTCTATGCCCTCTTTGCGATTCTGCACCGCAAACAGCAGCTCACCGCTAAGCG
Source organism: Cyanophyceae cyanobacterium (assembly GCA_050331735.1). GTDB lineage: Bacteria > Cyanobacteriota > Cyanobacteriia > Cyanobacteriales > JBHJGN01 > JBHJGN01. Next base: position 5,291 of record JBHJGN010000077.1, on the reverse strand, counting down.
GCTGATTCCGATTGGCATCACCGCCGGACTGGTGCTGCTTCCAGTCGTGGCTTACTACCTCTGGGCTAGACATTTAGCGATGAATTATCCCCCCTATCACTTTGCGGGAGCCGGGAACTGGCTCTGGGACGATGGCCTTCAAGAGTGGCTGAGCCAAGGATACTTCCTGGGCGACTTTGCCAAGAATGCTTACTATCTGCTGTGGAGTGGACCAACCATCGCACTACTTCTGTTGGGTCTAATCCTGCCTCCTAGCCAAACCAATAGCGCCACCTGGCAGCAGCGGCTAGACCTTCCTAGAGCCCCCTGGCTATTTCACTGGTGGTTTCTTGCTGGCGTAGTTTACTATGCAATCGGGGCTAAACAGCTCAACGATAATACCTGGAACTTTCACTTTGTTAATCCCGCTGTCGCGGCACTGGCCGGACAGGCCCTGTTTTTTCTGTCCTCCTGGGCCGCTCGGTTAATCCGGTCATCTGCTACCCATCGCTGCTCAGACAAACACTTGATCTCAAATCCGGTGATGCAAACCTACTGAGAGCGTGACTTCTACCAAGAAAGTTTGGTCACGAAGTCCGCCAGCTCGTCCGTGTCGACGATTTCCTGGCGAGGCAGCGCTAGCGGTGTATCTTTGAAGGTACATAAACCTGGGAAACAGGTTAAACCAAAGGTATAGCCGCAAGCTCCAATCAAGTGCTGTACCACCGGATCGACATCGCCATAGGGATAGGCAAACGCCACTGGAGGCTGAGCAAGTTTGCGAGTGAGGATAGCGCGCGATCACACCGCTTCGCGAACGACCTCCTCGGGAGAAAGCGCTGTCAAAAACGGATGGCTGACGGAATGGGAGCCAAATTCTACGCCTTCCTCCTGAAGCTTGAGAATGTCGGACCAGCCCATCAGCGGGACTTGTTCCTCATAGGACCGATCCCAAACATTGAATCCACCAATCTGCTCGGTGACTAAAAACATTGTCGCCCCGAAGCCGTACTGGTTAAGTAACGGCCATGCATAGGTCATAAAGTCAACGTAGCCGTCGTCGAACGTCAAGGTAATGGCTCGACCCGGGAGAGGGCGATTATTAATCTTAGCCTGGAGCCAGTTCTCTAGCCGAATGCTGTAATAGCCAGCATCGCGTAAGTAGCGTAGCTGTTCTTCAAAAGCATCTGGCGAGACGCTACAGTAATCTAGGTCAGAATCGCATCGATGAGGCTGAACTCGGTGATACATCAAAATCGGCAGATGATCGGTCGTCACCTGGTCAGAATCATCCCGCACCAGAGAGCCGCCCTCCCACAAGATATCTCTGGCGGATATGTTTGGTGGGGGCGTTGGCTGCGGCATTTCGATGACCTCTAGCGCCCCCAGTCTCTCTAAATCGGAGGGCCGTTGAAACAGCCCAATTCGATAAAGGGGGGTACGAATCTCCTTAACTGGCCGCAGAGCTCGGATACGGGCGAACTTCTCATTAATCACTTTAGCCCCGAAAGGATGATCCCAGTTGAAGCCAGTACTCTTGGGGTCATCGACGACCAGATTGGCATGGGCGTTTAGGAAGTAGCCCCCCGGTCTAAGAGCCTCAGCAATGCGGCGGGCAAAGTAGCGCAGCGCCTCTCGATCCTCCAGGTAATAGAGGACTTCGCTACACACAATTAAATCAAACTGCCCCGGCAGCTCTTCTTTAGTCAGGTCTATAGTGAGAAAGCGAATATTGTCGCAGTTTTGGCACCTTTCCTGAGCGTGCTCGATAGCAATTTGGGAGATATCCGTCGCCGTCAGATGACCGACGCGAGGCGCTAATTTTGCCGTAGAATGACCTTCGGCACAGGCCAGTTCGAGGGCATGTTCGATGGGAGTGGGGGGCAATAGCTCAAGGGTTTGTTGATATTTAACTTCCTCGTAGGGTTCTGTGTACTTCCACGGGTCAGCCTGGTTGGCAAAGAGAGTTTCAAAGTAGTCCCTCCCAAAAATCTTGGCGGCGTTGCGAGGAGAAGCTAGCGGCTGGCTCGGTTTCGGTTTCGTCGGCTGACTGACTTGAGCAATCAGTTCTGGAGCGTAGAGCACCTGCTGAGGCGGCTGGTTGGCGTTGGCATGGCAAACCGGTTCGCCTGCTAGCGTCGCTGCCTCCACTAAATCTCCATCCCAGCGAGGCCAAATTTCGTCCCAAGGTTCAACAGAGAGGCTGTTGGGAACGAGGGCTCCGAACAGTAAGCGGGCTACAGTATCGGGGTCAATTCCCGGATAGGGATGAGGCGGCACGGCCTCAAACAAAATCAGGGGGTCTTGATCTTCATTGATACAGAGGCCAGCCGTCCAGGCAAGATGCGTCAGAATCGAGTCGGTCAGTTCAGATTTTTCGGCTAGCCCGCTGGCATATTCTGGGGCTGGATTGGGAACGCGAGGGTCGGCAGAGTAACCAAGGGTCATCACGCGAACGGCATCTTTAAAGACCTGGAGCGCATTCATAGAAGCGGACCCAGGACGAATTCGGTAGTAGGCCAGAGCATCAGGAATAGAGCTAAAGCGAGCCCCGGTGCGAGCAATCCGCTGCCACAAATCCCAGTCTTCGCAGGTTTGCAAAGAAGTATCAAACCCTCCTAGCGCTACGACAACCGAGCGATGAACTAAACAGGCATGAATCGCGAGTACGCAATTGCGAGCAAACTCAAAGAAAACTTGGCTGGGCTGCTCGAGAAAGGCTTTGCGGGTTAGATTACCGTCTGGGGTTACGCAGACCCAGCCGTTATACACAACATCTAACGTCGGGTCTTTTTTGAGAGCAGTGATTAACCTTCTAGGTGGGCAGGGGCCAGCCAATCATCGGCATCTAAGAATAGCAGCCAATCGTGCTGAGCACGGACAATGCCCGTATTTCTGGCGGCTGATACGCCCCCCTGGGGTTGCCTAACAACTTGAATGCGGGAGTCTTCGTCGGCAAGGCATTGAGCTACGGTTTCGGTCTGGTCAAAAGAGCCGTCGTTTACGATAATCGCTTCCCACTCGGCAAACGTTTGAGCGCGAACGGAGCTGAGCGTCTCCTCAAGGGTTGCTGCTGAATTATGAGCTGGGATGACAATAGATACCTTCATAAGTCGTTGGGTGTCATGAACTGAAATAGACATCAGGGATAAATTGATGTCGGGCTAAGGTTTGTTGGCTACCAATTGGTCAGGGAAAGACAAGCGGGAGAACAGCGACACGTTTTCTAAGTCTCAGCGTAGGGGCGCTGTTGCGGGCGATAGAGCTGAGCAAATAGTCCGTTCAGCTTGAGCAGACGCAAGCGTCAGGGACATCGAATAGTGCCAGTCATTAGTGTCACCCATCTACTTAGCTGCCGCGATAGGTACTGTAAGACCAGGGCGATACGAGGAGCGGCACGTGGTAATGAGCATCAGCATCGGCGACTCCAAACTGAATCGGGACGCGACCAAGAAACGGAGGAGAGGCGGCTAACTTCGATTGCGCAAAGTAACTGCCGACGGCAAACTCTAGCTCATACACCCCAACTTTGAAGGTGTCATCGGCTAGTAGTGGGGGGTCGATGCGTCCATCGATATTGGTGTGGGCTGTTTTGAGGAGAATGCGATCGCCGAATTGAGGATCGATCGACCACAGCTTTACTTCCATGTGTGCTGCTGGACAGCCTTGAGCCGTATCGAGAACGTGAGTTGTTAGTTTTCCTGCCATGTACTTCGCTGTTCAGATTACATCTGTCCTTATTTTGCCGGATTTTATAGTCGTGTCGATTGTCGATTGTTAATTGTTCATAGGTTTCAAGCTCTTAACTCCTACAATAAGTTCTTTGTGTCCTCCAACTGTTATACGCTGAGCCATTGTTATAGTATTGAAAAGCTACTAATTTTGTTAACTGAAGCGTTTTTTGAATTGATCAATTACATCTTCTCATAGACAAGAAACCATCAACAATTATTCATTAACAGAAAACGAGGATGTCAAGCTGTACCCCGTTTAATTATCAATCGCTATATGTCCATCTACCCCATCGATCTACCGCCACCGTTTCCCGACCACACTCAATTGCCTGAGTCTGATGGTACCTTTGTGAAGAATTTTCAGGAACATCCGCAAAGCTTAATTCTCACTGACTCAATCGGTCCGGTCTTACAGCAACTTCATCCCGACGGTCAGTACGCTATCGGGCAAGATTGCGGGATCTACTGGCGGGAAACCGAGCCGCCTGAAAAAGGTGCAGAAGCTCCCGATTGGTTTTATGTTCCTCACGTCCCCCCCAAACTGGATGGAGAAATTCGCCGCTCCTACGTGCTGTGGCGAGAACATAGAACGCCCCTTATTGCCTTAGAGTTTGCCAGTGGCAATGGAGATGAAGAACGAGATCGAACGCCGTTAGCTTCAGCCCAACCAGGAACTCGTCCTGGCAAATTTTGGGTCTATGAACAGATTTTTCGAATTCCCTATTATGGAATCTTCGAGATTAAGAATCAAAAGCTAGAAGTGTATCACTTAGTTGATGTTTTTTATCAGCAGCTAGAACCAAACGAACGGGGTCACTATGCTATTTTGCCTCTAGGTGTAGAACTCGGTTTGTGGGAAGGAAGCTATCAAAATCAAACTCAAACGTGGCTGCGCTGGTGGGACAACCAGGGCAACTTGCTACTGATTGGAGAAGAGCGAGCCGAGCAGGAAAGGCAGCGAGCTGAGCAGGAAAGGCAGCGAGCCGATGCAGTACAGGCGGCTCTAGAAGAAGAACGATTGCGATCGCAGGCCATGAGAGAGCGGCTACAGGCTTTAGGCATCGATCTAGATTGAGCTCACATGGGGGCACTGACCAAGCCCAGTCCGTTAAGCATCATCGCTTTGACAGTACCAGTTGTTTGCCGAAAGGTGGCAAATTAGACATTTTGTCCAATTTGTCTTTACTCCAGCCAGCGGAATCGATAAGACTCACCAGCAGCTCCCCAGACTTGATTTCCCTTTCTGCATGCTGCTTGTTAAAAGCCGCTGCTGGTGAAGCGAAGAAAGAGATTGCCGCTCCTGCTGCTAGTAACTTGTTCACAATCATTTAATAGCTAACTTACTATATCTATCTTCTTTTATAGACAAACTCTTTTGTATTCAGTGATTCAGCCTCAGAAGCTAATCAAGCACAAAAAAAGCCCTCCCGGTAAAGGGAGAGCCAAGTGAGAGAAAAAGCTAGCTAAGAATTAGCCATTGATAGAGGGAGCCGTCAGAGCAACCGTCTGGGCCTCAGCACTAGCCAAGTCTAAGGGGAAGTTGTGAGCATTGCGCTCGTGCATCACCTCGAAACCCAG
>JBHJGN010000076.1:0-20306 GCA_050331735.1 Cyanophyceae cyanobacterium | reverse complement strand
ACTACTAAAGACGGAGGGAACACCCGTCTCTGCTAGTGGAGGAAATGTCAGACCAACTCGCGGTCGCAAGACTAAGACAAGGCAATTTCCTGCGAAGCTAGAAACCCCTGCTTCAACGAAGTAAGCAGGGGTAGTTCATGACGACCAGACGGAGAGTAATTGTAACTGACAACCCTAGACAGATAGCATAATACTTGTATGGCGCGATCTGTGCCAAAATTGCTGCCAGCTTTTTCAACTCTAGTAAATTAGATAGTTATGAGCGCATTTCGTATTGGTATTGCTGGTCCCGTTGGCTCTGGAAAAACAGCCTTACTGGACGCCCTCTGTAAAGCGCTGCGACAACGGTATCAAATTGCTGTCGTCACTAACGATATTTATACTCAAGAAGACGCTCAGTTCTTGGTTCGCTCTCAGGCGTTAAGCCAGGAAAGGATTCTGGGCGTAGAAACGGGAGGGTGTCCGCATACGGCAATTCGAGAAGATGCCTCGATCAATTTGTCAGCAGTAGAGCAGCTAGAGAATCGCTTTGCGGAGTTAGATTTGGTTTTTTTAGAAAGCGGCGGCGACAATTTAGCAGCTACCTTTAGCCCGGAACTTGTCGATCTCACGATCTACGTGATTGATGTAGCTGCTGGCGACAAGATTCCTCGCAAAGGAGGACCGGGAATAACCAAGTCCGATCTCTTAGTCATCAACAAAATTGATTTAGCTCCTTTGGTTGGCGCGGATCTCAACATCATGAAGAGAGATGCTAAGAAGATGCGCCAAGACAACCCTTTTGTCTTTACTAATTTGAAAACTCAGCAAGGTCTAGACACCGTCATCAGCTTTATACAGCATCATCTTGTTGTGTAAGCTTTTAGCTATTAGCTTGCCGACGCTGATTGGCTACGAGCTAACGGCTAACAGCTATTTTTTCAGAGAAACCGCGTTCAACCGACGCTTTCTGCCGACTTTTGCATCCGCCTGGAGAGAGATTGGTATATAAAGCTACAGTTGTCTGTCCCCGGTAGCTTTACTATACTGTTCTTGACTTGTTTGTGTCTTCTTTGATACTGAAACTCTTTACCTTACATAACACGATGACAGGAAGATTTGGTCGAAGAAAGTTTTTAATCTATGGCTCAGCCGGAATCGGCACTAGTTTACTGCTCAAAGCTTGCTCGAACGGCGAGCAGCCTCAAACAGACTCCTCTGATGCGGGAAGCACCACTGCTGCTAGTAGCGGTGACACGATCAAAGTTGGTTTGCTTCACTCCTTGAGCGGCACCATGGCGATTAGCGAAACCACGGTTGTCGAAGCAGAAAAGCTCGCCATTAAGCAAATTAATGAAGCTGGAGGCGTTCTGGGCAGGCAAATTGAGGCCATTGAAGAAGATGGCGCTTCTGACTGGCCCACCTTTGCCGAAAAAGCGACTAAGCTGATCGACCAAGATAATGTTGTTACCGTTTTTGGCTGCTGGACTTCTGCTTCTCGCAAGGCGGTGCTGCCAGTATTTGAATCTAAAGACCATCTGCTTTGGTATCCGGTGCAGTACGAAGGACAGGAATGTTCTCAAAACGTCTTCTATACGGGGGCTGCCCCTAATCAGCAGATTGAGCCAGCCGTCGATTGGCTGATGGAAAATAAAGGGCAACAGTTTTTCCTGGTTGGTTCTGACTACGTTTTCCCCCGCACAGCAAACACTATTATTAAAGAGCAGGTACAGGCAAAAGGCGGCGAGATCGTTGGTGAAGACTACCTGCCTTTAGGCAATACAGAAGTCACCCCGATTATTACTAAGATTAAGCAGGCGCTTCCCAATGGGGGCGTTATTTTTAACACCCTCAACGGAGACAGCAACGTTGCTTTCTTTAAGCAGATGCAGGGAGCTGGACTTGGTCCCGATCAGTATCCGGTGATGTCGGTCAGCATTGCTGAAGAAGAGGTGCGGCAAATCGGTCCTGAATACCTTCAGGGTCACTATGCATCATGGAACTATTACCAGACGGTAGATACTCCTAGAAATGAAGAGTTTGTTCAAGCGTTTAAGCAGGAGTACGGCGAAGACCGCGTGACAAACGACCCAATGGAGTCTGCCTACATCATGGTGTATCTGTGGAAGCAGGCGGTAGAGAAAGCGGGAACGGCAGACGACCTCGAGCAAGTTCGCGCTGCGGCGATCGGTCAAACCTACGATGCTCCTCAAGGAACGGTGACGATGCAGCCTAATCACCATATCTCCCAAACTGTGCGTATTGGCGAAGTTCGTGATGATGGCTTATTTGAAATTGTTTGGGCTAGTGACGGTCCGGTAGATCCGATTCCCTGGAACCAGTACGTACCGGAGACGAAAGGGTTTGCCTGCGACCATACCGACCCTAATAAAGGCAGCAAATACAAGGTTGAGGGAACCTAAACGAACGTCGAACACAGCACAAAAGGCAAGAGAGAGTTCTTTTGCCTTTTCTTGTCTGATGAAAATTCCCTCTAGTTCAGTTACCAGTTACCATCAATTGTCAAGAAACAGCTCTTTGTTTTCTTCAAAAGAGGAGACTTCAACCCCATAAAGTTGTTTACTGGTCGCTGATCCCTGGTAACTGTTCACTGCTCACTGTTAAATATTCCTCAGATGTTACCACTCTTAGAAGCCTTGTTTAATGGGATCAGCATCGGTGCCGTGCTGCTGATTGCCGCCCTCGGGTTAGCAATTGTGTTCGGACTCATGGGCGTGATTAACCTGGCTCACGGGGAACTGATTATGTTAGGGGCGTACACGACATTTGTGGTGCAGAATGTCTTTAAGCCTTTGGGCGAACCCCTCTTTGGTCTTTATATTCTTTTTGCTTTGCCAGTTGCCTTCTTAGTGGCTGGTTTAGTTGGTTTAGTCTTAGAGCGAGGCGTGATTCGCTTTCTCTACGGGCGACCGTTAGAAACGCTCTTAGCAACTTGGGGAGTGAGCCTGATTCTGCGTCAGTTTGTCCGCAGTGTTAATTGGGTTCTCGTAGCGGGAATTGCCGTTTTTTGTCTGCTGTTTTTTGGGGGACAGTGGCTGCTTCGTCGCCGGACTGAAGACGTTCGCCGTTGGATAACGGCTGTGTTGCTGGTGCTTTGTGGGGCGATCGCCACTGCTGTAGGTGTTTTCCTCAATCAAACTAACCAAGCTGCCATCACTCGTCCCTGGTTTAGCGCTAGAAATGTCGATGTCACCGCCCCAACGTGGCTGCGGGGGGGTCTCCCAATCGGTAGCTTTCAGCTTCCCTACGCTCGTTTATTTATTATTGTGTTGACCGTCGTTTGCGTCCTGGGCACCTATTGGTTTTTGAACCGTTCTAGCTGGGGCTTGCGCATTCGTTCGGTAACGCAAAACCGCAGCATGAGTGCCTGTCTCGGCATTCCGACAGCGAAGGTAGATGCCCTCACGTTTGCTCTTGGTTCGGGGTTAGCCGGGATAGCAGGCTGCGCCATCAGTCTGTTGGGGTCTGTCGGTCCTAATACCGGGCAAAACTATATCGTCGATACGTTTATGGTCGTGGTGGTAGGCGGCGTGGGCAACTTAGTCGGCACGATCATTGCCGCTCTAGCCATTGGTATTCTTAATTACCTCGTCGGCTCTGGAATTTTGGCACTATTGTTGACATCGGCACAAGGATGGCAGCCGGTGGTTGATTTTTTGACGTTCTTTGCAACGACAAGTATGGCGAAAGTGCTAATTTTCGCTCTCATTATTGCTTTTCTGCAAATTAAACCAGCAGGACTGTTTCCTCAGAAAGGACGAGGGGCTGAATTGTAAATTTAGATCTGTATAAGGGGCGTTAAAACGGCAATGGGAGGCAAAAGTAAGCGAAAACTAGTAGTTGAGGGCATCATTGTTGGGGCGATCGCGCTGATTTTAGCTATCGTCATGCCGGCAGTGCTGCCAGCGTTTCGTCTCCGGCTGCTGGGGCGATTCCTGGCGCTGGCCATTGTAGCGCTGGGACTCGACCTGATCTGGGGGTTTACGGGGCTGCTGAGTCTCGGACACGGCATCTTTTTTGCGCTGGGCGGCTATGCCTTAGCCATGCATCTGAACCTAGACCAGACGACCCAACAACTGCCAGAGTTCTTTACGCTTTACGGAGTTAATGAACTGCCCTGGTTTTGGACCCCGTTTTACTCGTTTTCCTTGACGATTGTCGCGCTCTTTCTCATCCCGGGCATCATTGCTGGGCTGTTTGGGTATTTGGTGTTTCGCAACCGCATTAAGGGCGTTTATTTCTCGATTCTCACTCAGGCAGCCCTGCTCGTATTTTTCAATTTTTTCAACGGTCAGCAGAAGCTGATCAACGGCACGAACGGCTTAAAAACCGATACAGAAACCATTTTTGGAGTGCTAGCCAGTTCCTCTGGGGCGCAGCTTGTGTTCTTTGAGATTACCATCGTCTGTTTGGTGCTGGCCTATATCCTCTGTCGCTGGCTGACCAGCGGTCGGTTTGGACGACTCCTGGTGGCGATTCGCGATGACGAGACGCGAGTGCGGTTTTCTGGTTACGATCCTACTGGATTTAAAGTGCTGGTGTTTGCCATCTCTGGGGCGATCGCCGGAGTGTCTGGAGCGCTGTACACGGTGCAGACAGGCATTATTACTCCCAGCGTTATGGATGTCGCTTTTTCCATTGAAATGGTGATTTGGGTCGCCGTGGGCGGACGAGCAACGTTAGTCGGAGCTATTCTGGGAACTCTGCTCGTAAGATTTGCCCAAACGCTCCTCAGCGAACAGTTTCCTGAAGTGTGGCTTTTCTTCCAAGGAGCGCTATTCTTGATTGTGGTGACGGTATTGCCTCAAGGCATCGTTGGCTGGATAGGCGAACACCTGGGTAAAGGATTCGGTCGTCAAAGAACAACCACCTATCCCAGCCTGGACGCCCCAGAAGTTCAGCGAGAAAAAGAAGTGGGAAAAATTAATTAGCTTCGAGGCGCAGAATCAACGATGACCGATAAAATCTTAGAAATCGAGAACTTAACGGTGAGCTTTGATGGATTTAAAGCGCTTAATCAGCTCAATTTTTCGATGCAGCCCGGAGAGTTACGCACCATCATTGGACCGAACGGGGCGGGGAAAACCACATTTCTAGATGTGATTACGGGGAAAGTGCAGCCGACAGAAGGACGGGTACTGTTTCAAGGACGCAATCTTCGGCGAACTGCTGAATATCGAATTGCTCGTTTAGGAATCGGTCGCAAATTTCAAACGCCAAGAGTCTATTTAAAGTTAACGGTCCGGGAAAACCTTGACCTGATTTGCAACCGCTACAAAAACGTGTTTGCTACCCTCTTTGGCAAACGGTCTGCCTCTGAACAGCGGAACGTTGCCAGTTTACTAGAAACGGTTGGGTTAACAGCTAAAGCCGATTTGCTAGCAGACTTGCTCTCTCATGGAGAAAAGCAACGCTTAGAAATCGGGATGTTGGTAGCCCAGTCTCCCGATTTGCTGCTGGTGGATGAACCCGTAGCCGGACTCACCGATGAAGAAACAGAGAATGTCGGGGCACTCCTGTTGGCGCTAGCAGAAAGTCACTCGATTATTGTCATTGAGCACGACATGGAATTTGTGCGGCAAATTGCCCGTCAGGTAACGGTGCTGCATCAAGGGTCGGTCTTATGCGAGGGCAGTATGAATGAAGTGCAAAACGATCCGAGAGTGGTTGAGGTTTATTTGGGACAACCGGCATGAAAATTCGGAATTGAGCATCGAGGGTTCGCTCAGGAGTAACCCTACTTTAGCGAGCCTTTTTTACTCCCCTATCTAATTGAGTGGCAATCTATGAAAGGAGTGATTCAAAAACCTGCGGCAACCGAGACAATGCTGCAAATCTTTGGAGTGAACGTTTACTATGGTGAAAGTCATATTCTGCGCGATGTCGATATGAGCGTTCCGGTGGGAGAAATGGTTTGCCTAATCGGACGCAATGGCGTTGGCAAAACAACACTCCTCAAAACGATTATGGGATTGCTCAAGCCGTGCACCGGCACGATTACTTTTGCCGGGCAACCAATTGACAGTTTAGCAACCGACCAACGGGCCAGGTTAGGGATTGGCTACGTGCCGCAGGGAAGAGAGATTATTCCTCGCGTTACGGTCAAAGAAAATCTCCTGCTGGGGTTGGAGGCGCGCTCGCAGCGCAATAAAAGTCAGGAGATTCCCGACGAGGTGTTTGAGCTATTTCCGGTGCTCAAAACGATGCTGTCGCGGATGGGCGGAGATTTGAGCGGAGGGCAGCAGCAGCAGTTAGCGATCGCCCGTGCCCTAATGGGCAAGCCTCGCCTCCTGGTGCTAGATGAACCAACCGAAGGGATTCAGCCCTCAATTGTTTTAGAAATTGAAGCGGCGGTACGCCGCATTATCGAAGCGACCGGAATTTCAGTCCTATTGGTCGAACAACATCTGCATTTTGTCCGTCAAGCGGATCGCTACTACGCAATGCAGAAAGGTGGGATCGTCGCCTCTGGAGCGACGAGCGAACTGAGTCAAGAAGTGATTCAGCGCTTTTTAGCGGTTTGAGCGGTTTAGAAACGTCCTCGTCAAAGAACTCTCCTGGAACTAATCTAGAGCTAAATCAAAGCACAGTTCATCGAATCGCTCCAATCTGACCAATGATATCGATTTGTTCTCCCTTGTTAGCTTGTAATACCACCATCGCTCCTGAACGAACTGAAATACCGCTAATCGCTGAAATATTGGCGGCATGAGTCACCAAAACTACCGTACCGTCGGTGTTGCGATGATTCACAATCAGTTGACGGATTTGGGCAGTTCGCTCCGGTTCGGCAGCGCGATCGCGAAAAACAGAGTTTAGAGCAGGCAAAGGCTCTACGGTTCCAACATCCATCAATTCTGCCGTTTCTAGGCAGCGACACCACTGGCTTGATAAAACTTGAGCAACAGGAATTTGGCGACTCCGGAATGCCTCTCCAATGCGGACAGCCTGTGCTCGACCAGCCTCAGAGAGGTTGCGCTGAGTGGAGCAGTCATCGAGCTGAAAATTAGCCGGATCTCCTGTCCCTGGTGCTAAAGCATGACGAAGGAGCACGACAGCTCCTTCCTGCTGTAGCAGTGACCATATTTCTGACTCAGAGCGAAGAGATTGAGAGACCATAGCGGCTGAATCTTCTAGAGATGCGGTCGGGCTAGAAGCTGTCTCTGAGGGGGAACGGGTAGCAGCACAGCCCGTTATATTAAGTAGCCCAACCAGTACAGCTAATCCTCCTAGCTTCGCTACTAATTTCGCTGTCATTTCTATGGTTCTAAACATTTTTCATTTTGTCGCTTTGACTCATTGCGAACAGGCAGACTGTCCGCTCCATCACTACCCCGCATCGAGAGCTTAGGGTGACTGTGGGCACAGGTAAAAGCCCAGAGTTGTCAGCAAAACAGCAAATATCCACAGCAGCGGACCGACAAAACCTGTCGGTAGCCAAGGAAAATAACCAGGAACGATAAAGAATAACAACAGTCCTACCTCTGTCCAGCCGATCATAATCAGATTTGCCCAATATCCTAATCGACTATTGCGCCAGTTAAATAAAATGGCAAGGGCGATCGCTCCCACTGCAAACCACAGAATATGGAATGCGCCCTGATAAATCCGGGCTTGGAGAACACCTTCGAGTTCGGTCGAAGCAGATGCAAACATGCTCGCGACGACACGAATATGCCACAGCCCCCACAGACCGTAGCAAACTGCACCAATTTTGTGAAAGGGGACCGCATTTTTTCTTGGTTCAACGGCTGTCTTGCTTGAGTCATCCATCAGCATTTTCCTCAGCAGATAACTGGTTGTCTTGTCGCTCAGCAATCGAGCAAGCTGATTTGTAGTGTAGATTATTTCAAATTTGTTGAGTAGAGGGTAATAATAGGAGACATCTTCTCAAATCTGAAAAGATGCGATGGATCTCAATGCAGCGGCACTTTTTGTTAAAGTTGTTCAGTATGGCAGCTTCTCAGAAACAGCGCGGCGAACTCATGTTCCCGTTGCCACAGTCAGCCGACGAATTGCAGAGCTGGAGAAGGACTTAGGGTTTCGGCTCCTAGAGCGCTCGACTCGATATCTGCGCCTAACGGATGCCGGAGCAAAATTTCTGGAGTACGCTAAGCGAGGAGTAGAGGCGTTTGAAACAGGTTTAGCGACGCTCGACCATTACCAGCATGAGCTTTCAGGAACGCTGCATCTGTCTATCCCGCCAGGGTTTATCCCCTGGCGACAGGTGCTGCAAGATTTTCAAGAACGTTATCCGAAGGTCAACATAGAACTGTTGGTCACTGAGCGGCGAGTTGATTTGATTGAGGATGGCATTGATGTGGCTTTAAGAATCGGAGAGCGCCAAGACAATCGAGCGGTACATCAGACAATCGGGGAATACCGACATCTGCTGGTTGCTAGCCCAATTCTGCTGAAAAAATACAGCGAGCCTCTGCACCCTGAACACCTGCTCAGAATGCCTCGCGCTAGTTGGCATCCAATCGGCTCAACTTGGCGGCTGGGAGACAAACTGATTCAAATCACTCCATTTTTTCAGGTCAACGACTATCTGCATCTTCTAGAAGTAGCCCTCGCAGGTCAATGCGTCACTGAACTGCCACCGTTTCTGGCACAAGACTACATTGCAAACGGCCAGTTGCAGCATTTACTGAGCAATTACCCGTTACCGCTATGCGAAATTAATCTCCTGTATCCTTCCAGACGACAACTGTCGCGCTTAGTCAGAACCTATATCGATTTTTGCTCTGAACGGGTAGCTAACCTGCTATGGTTTGGAACCACACAATCTTCCACTAGAAACGATATTTGCAGGTTTTAGAAGCGCAAATCTCCCATTTTCCGCAGCATCCCTTTGGTTCCCTATCTTGCTAGGTCAGATCATGAATGGTGATAGAATTGCCGGGATAATTATTGTGTCTACTCAATGCGCTCCATTGGGGCCAGTCGGGGGTCGATGATTTTTTGTCCTAATCCTGGAAATTTAATCGCGAGCGTTGATTTGCGTCCCGAGCCAAGAACGTGCGTCACTTCGCCTTCACCAAAAACATCGTGCCGGACGCGATCGCCGAGCGACCATTGCTGCGGCTTATCGTAGTACTTGGGCATCACCTCTTCACTTTGACGATGGAGGCTGCGGACTTCACTCGCCGGCGCTGTATTGCTGCTGATGAGATCCTCCGGTAGCTCCTGCAAAAACTGCGATGGTCTGGACACTTCCCGCGATCCCCAGGTGTAGCGCTCTCTGGCGTGGGTGAGGAAGAGCTGTTCCTGGGCGCGAGTTACGCCTACATAGCACAAGCGGCGTTCCTCTTCCAAATCGAGGGGATCGTTGAGGGCGCGGGAATGAGGGAACAGTCCTTGTTCTAACCCGACTAGAAAAACGACCGGAAATTCTAAACCCTTAGCGGAGTGCAGAGTCATCATCGAGACGGCTTTTTGTCCTTCTTGCAGATTATCTAGATCCGATGCGAGCGACGCATTCGCTAAGAATCCTTCTAAACTAGGATCGTCGTTATCTTCCTGGTACTGCCGCGTCGCGTTGAAAAGTTCTAAGATGTTTTCGAGGCGGTTGTTGGCTTCATCGGTGCCTTTAATCTTTAAATCCTGAACGTAGCCCGACTCTTCCATCACTCGATCGAGGATTTCAGCCGCCGATAGCGTCTTAATTTGTCCTTGCAGCGTCTGAATTAATTCCACAAAGCGGCTGACCGATTTTGCCGCCCGTCCAGACATCGTTCGCACTGAAGCCTCGTCGCTGAGAATCTCCCACAGCGGTACGCCTAACTCCTGAGCTATGGCAATCAGCGAATTAATCGTTGCCTGTCCGATCCCGCGTCGGGGCGTATTGATAATGCGCAGCAGACTCACCGTATCCGCTGGATTGGCGATCACTCTCAGATAAGCCAGGGCATCTTTAATCTCTTTGCGATCGTAAAACTTTAAGCCCCCAACAATTGTATAGGGAATACTGCTTTGAATGAGCAGATCCTCAAAAGAACGAGACTGAGCGTTTGTTCTGTAGAGAATGGCAAAGCTTCCCCAGTCCAGTTCAGGATTATCTTGCCGTAGCTGAGTCATTTGATAGATAGCAAATCGCGCTTCGTCTCGTTCGTTATCGGCGCGATAGCAGTAAATTTGTTCTCCTAAATCTCTCGTTGCTCTAAGAATTTTCTCGATGCGCTGCGTGTTATTTTCGATTAAACCGTTGGCAGCCTCAAGAATATTCGCCCGCGAGCGATAATTTTCTTCTAGCTTCACCATCGTGCGGGTATCTGCATCGGGCAACCCGTCCCCGAAATCCTGCTGAAAATCTAGCAGGATGGTAAAGTCTGCCATTCTAAAGGAGTAAATCGACTGATCGGCATCGCCAACGACAAACACCGAGCGCCCTTGCCAATTCCACTCGCTTTTGCGGGTTTCGCCATTGGTCGCCAGCAGGCGGATCAATTCGTACTGAATCCTGTTGGTATCCTGATATTCATCCACCAAGATGTGGCGAAATTGATTGTGCCAATAGCCCAACACGGTTTCGTTCTGTTGAAAGAGCCGCACCGGAACGAGAATCAGATCGTCAAAATCGAGGGCATTGTTCGCGGCTAATTGAGCTTGATACTCGTTGTACACTTCTGCCACTACCCTACCGCGATAGTTTGGCTCCTGACGGGCAAACTGTTCAGGCGATAAACCCTGGTTTTTGGCGTTACTAATTTGATAGCGGATGCTGCGCGGCTCAAATTTCTTCTCATCGAGGTTGAGCTGTTTAGTGGCAATGTTTTTGACCAAGCTTTGAGCATCGGATTCATCAAAAATCGAAAAATTCCGCTTCCAGGTCCGTCCTTGCTCGTCTTGGTACTTATTAATGTCGTAGCGCAGGATACGAGCAAATAGACTGTGAAACGTGCCAATCCAGAGATGTTTAGTGGTGGATTTGTAGACCTTTGACTGAAGCTGTTTCTGGTCGTATTCTGGCAATAATTCGAGGCGCTGTCCGTGTCGCTCCTGGGCCAGTTCTTGAGCAAAAATCTTCTCAATCCTCTCCCGCATCTCCCGAGCAGCTTTGTTGGTAAAGGTTACTGCTAGAATATTTTCTGGAGCTACTTTATGGGTACGAATGAGGTTAGCAATGCGATAGGTTAAGGCTCTTGTTTTCCCCGAACCAGCGCCCGCTACCACTAATAGAGGACCGCAGAAATGTTCAACTGCAAGGCGTTGAGAGGAGTTGAGTTGAGAATGAAGGCTGATCGTCATCGGTGGCTTGGCTAGCAGCTTGTACTACCAATTCTTTGTGGCAATGTTGAGGATGGTTCTAGGGTAGGGCTTGGGTCCATTTCCTAGTGATGAAGCCATAGTCTTGGCAACCTCTATTTTAGTAAAAGGAAGCGGTATTAAGCGATTTTGGCAGACCAACGACAGTGGCGCAGAGTTCCTGATTAAGCGCCGTTCGCTGTGTCGTTGGCCTGCTGGCTTTCGGAAAAGAGCGATCGCTGTTAGCTTCGCTCGGTTGCTGAGCGTCAAGCTTTCCTAGTTGACATCCAATAGCTCAACATCGAATATAAGCGTTGCATTAGGAGGAATCACGCCGCCAGCACCGCGAGCACCGTAACCCAATTCAGCGGGAATAATCAGCAAGCGGCGACCCCCGACTTTCATCGAGCCGACTCCTTCATCCCAGCCTTTGATTACCTGTCCAACGCCGAGCTTAAACTTAAACGGCTCGTTGCGATCACGGGAGCTATCAAATTTCGTGCCGTCTTCGAGGGTTCCTGTATAGTGAACGGTGACGGTTTGCCCTCTAGAAGGGGATTCTCCTTGTCCTTCTTCAATTTCTACATACTTCAGCCCCGAGGGAGTCTCTGTAGCTTGCTCTAAATCAATATTGTTCATATTCTGCGCAGTCAGGTTGGGTTGAGTCATGACCGTTTGTGGCTTTAAACTAGAGGCTGCCGCTTCCGTGCGCTCGCCGCTGTTGACAATTAAAGACACAACCAACAGCAGGCCACAGGCCAGTACTACCCCAAAACTGATTAAAATTTCTCTCATTTATTAGCCTCCTTATTATATAGCCCTAGCGCCATAGCTTATTTTCTAGATCCCGCATTTGCCGCTCTAGGCGATCGAGCCGTCCGCGTAGCTCGTCCATTTCTGACTGACGGGGAACGCCTAAGTCCTGAAGCAGGTTGCGAAGCTGGCGCTCCATCTGACCCTCAAAATTACCCTGCCCGGTTCTGATTTGCGCGAGCATATCGTCTACAAATGCCCTAGCCTGTTCAGGACTGATCCTGCCATCCTTGACCCACTGCTCGCTCACTTCCCGCAGCCTCTCTGCTACGTAAGATGTCGTGCCCACTCCCACTAGAAGTAGCTGTTTAAGCCAGTCGTTTTCCATCTCAAGTCCTCCTAACTGCTTCATTCTACCTACTAGCTTAACGGTCGAGGATCAGAATCAGTCGCGAACGCGACGGAGAGGAAAAGGGTAAAATGTTCCTACGGAACGGGAGAAAAATCGCTATCGCGATGGAAAAAGGGAAAACTGTCCCTCCGGGACGGGGAAAGCACACAGGGCTAAGGAACAAGCTTCCTCACCTCCCTTTCCCCTTTGCCCTTTTCCCGTTGCTGAGCAACTTCTTTCCCTGCGCCGACGGCGCTTCCCCCTTTCCCTTTTCCCGCGCCGACGGCGTATTGATAGTATGGTGATTGAATGGTTAAAGTTCAAAGTTAATCCTACAGCGCGAGAAAAATTTATTCGTGAAGATGCTCGGATTTGGACTCCCGTTCTGGCCAGCTACGACGGCTTTTTGGGTAAAGAAGTGTGGATTGAGCCACAAATTCAGGAAAACGTTAACTTAGTAATTAGATGGCAAACTCGCCAACAGTGGAAATCAATTCCTCAAACAGTATTAGATACCACCGAACAGAAATTTGCTCAAGCCATGGAAGAGAATCAGTATCAGATGGTTGAAAGTTTGGAATATCAGGTGCGGAAGTTTTCTCACTTTGACCGCTAGTACTTGTTTGCTAACTACTGAGCAGCGCAGTCTCCTTTAGGAAACAACTTGTTGTTTGTGTCAATTAACAATGCCTACTTGTCCCCGCTGTCATCAGCGTGTTGATGCTCAAGCCGTCACCTGTCCCACCTGTAAAACGCCTCTCAAAGCGTTTGGTCATCCAGGGATTCCGCTACACAGAGCGGAGAAAGATACTTTTTTGTGCGATCGCTGCATTTACCATTTAGACGATACCTGTACGTTTCCCCAGCGCCCCTACGCTAAAACCTGTACGATGTATCAAGACACACCGCCTACGCTAGAGACAGCTCCTTTGGCCAATCGCTCTTCTCTGGGGAGGCGACTGCAAAGAAATCAAGGACTATTGCTGCTGCTCGGGCTGTTAGCGATCGCTTTTCTGTTTACCCTGCTGTAGTAGGCAGTAATCAGTGACCAGTAACGAGTTAGACCATGAACTATCTAAGCATGGCAACTGAACACTCAGCACCATCAATCGGTAACTGGTAACTGTTTAAAATTGCTTTTTGTCAACGGAACGCTGCTCAATTGAAGCTGACTGGGTTCATAAATTTCTAGATTGAACCAAAACGTTGTTCCCACTCCTACCTCGCTGATGAGGTGGATTTGGCTGTTGTGTTTATCAATAATGTTTTTAACAATCGAAAGACCTAACCCAGTTCCTTCTAAAGTATGTACGCGATTTTCCACTCGGAAGAAGCGATCGAAAATAGCTTCTTGATCTTCTGGATCGATGCCGATGCCGGTATCTGAAACTTCTACTCTAATCGTCGGATATCGAGATTCCGATAGCTGATAGGCGCGAATAGCGACTAATCCTCCCGCTTTGGTAAACTTGAGGGAGTTTCCTACCAGGTTAGTCAATACCTGAAGCAACAAGTCATAGTGACCGAGAACATTAGGCAAGTCAGCCTCAATGTTTTGAAGCAGCTTAATGCCTTTATCTCTAGCGTTGAGTTGGTAGGTTCGTAGCGTCTGCTCAATCAGCGACGCTAAATCTACGGCCTGAAAATGATAGGCTCTAGAGGATTCGAGTCGAGAGAGATCGAGAACATCATTGACAAGACGCGTGAGGCGGTCCGTTTCATGATTAGCTGTTTCTAAAAACTCTCGCCGTTCGAGCTGACTTAAATCTTCCCCAAATTCAGAAAGAGTTTCGATGAAGGATTTAATGTTGAACAGGGGGGTTCTCAGTTCATGAGAAACGTTGCTGATAAACTGACTTTTAGCCTCGTTTAGCTCCACCTCACGAGTAATATCCTGGACGGTCATCGCAATTCCTCTAACGCTCTCTCGATACTGGTCAAGCACTTGAGTGAGCGAAACGCGAATTGTTCGCTGAGTTGGTTCGGTGAGGGTAAAGCGAAACTCGCCGCGATCCGGTGACGTTTCTAAGGATGACTCGATATCGTCTGGTCTGGAGGTTGGTGCTGCCGTAATCTGATGGAGAATCCCGTCAAGCTGCTGACTGAGGCCAGTTGGGAGTAGGGTGAGGAGATTTTGTCCTGCAACTTCCTGTCCTTCCCAACCGAAAATCCGGCGAGCAGTCGGATTGACCAACAGTAACCGCCGTTGAGTATCCAGCAGAATGGCCCCATCAACGATGGTAGAAACGAGCGTCTCTAGCTTGGCTTTCTCGGCGGTAAGTTCTTCAATATTTTGCTCCTCGTATCGCTCTAGACGTTCTGCCATATCGTTGAAGCTGGCAATTAGCTCGCCGAGTTCTCCTCCTTGAGGCAAATCAATACGCTGCTTAAAGTTGCCTGCGGCAATATTTTTAACGCCCAACAACAACTCCTTGATGGGTTTGGTAATCATCAGAGCATTAAAGACAGCTCCTAAAATGACCATTGCCCAGATCGAGACAAAGACGGCAATGGTCACATCTCTGGTTAAATTAGAGGAGGCCACGACAGTCGGATTAGGATTAATGCCGATCGCCAGAACCCCTAAATAGTTGTCGCCCAGGTTGAGAGGGACAAAGACATCCGTCACCTCTCCGTCTGGGGACATATGCTGACGCACCATCGGCAGCTCGGAGTTTCGAGCATAGCTTTCCGGTAGCTCAATGCGGCGCTGAATCGTCAAGGAGTTTTGCACCTGCGCTTCAGAAAAAGGAATGCCGAAGAAGATCTTGCCATCCTCATCGGCATAGAGGATGTAGCGCACGTTGGAAGTGCGCTGGTAAAAACGTCCCGAAAAGCGAGCGACTTCGGTTAAGTTTCCTTCAGCAATCAAAGGCGCGACATTGGCTCCCAACAACAAACCCAAATCGCGTCCGAATCGCGTATCGTTGAGGCGAGCATCTTGCTGAATGGTATTAACAGCCCAAAACGTCAGGCCGCTCATGGCCAGAGAGACAACTAAGGTCGCTGCTGCCATGAGTCGGGTCTGAAGGGTAAACTCCGACCACCAGCGGGCCAGGATTTCTCGAAGAGATTGGAGAAAATTCAGCAAGGGAGCTCCGCTCTAAAAAGTGTATACTTTTGTGTATTCAATTATAGACCTTTCTGACGGCAAGGTATATTTATAGATTTGTTGCTAGCGGTTAACAAATCTCATCAAGGGCACGGTTGATGACCGATATCGCGACGGTAGTAAATGCCCTCAAACTGAACCTGCTCCATCGCGGCATAGACTGTGGCGATCGCCGCTGCAAAATCCTTACCGACGGCGGTTACTCCCAGAACGCGCCCGCCACTAGTTTTTAACTGCTGCTGCTGCTCAGTGCCGGCATGAAACACCACGGCTCCCTGCTGCTCAGCGTGATCGATGCCGGAAATCACCATGCCCTTCGGGTATGTTCTGGGATAGCCCGAAGCTGCCGCCACCACACAAACCGCCGTTCCTTCTCGCCACTGAATGGGAGGCAGTTCGGCTAGGCGCTGCTCGGTGCAGGCCAACATCAGTTCCTCTAAAGGAGTTTTCAGGAGCGGTAAGAGCGCTTGCGTTTCTGGGTCGCCGAATCGACAGTTAAATTCTAAAACCTTGGGTTCCCCGCGAGCGATCATCAATCCAGCATACAGGACGCCTCGATAGTCAATGTTTCTGGCGCGCAACGCCTTAACAATCGGCTGGAGAATTTCTTGCTCAATGTGCTCCATCAGGGCCGTTGTCACCAGCGGAGCCGGAGCATAAGCGCCCATTCCGCCAGTATTTTCTCCGGTATCTCCTTCGCCAATACGCTTGTGATCCTGGGCCGGAAGCAGCGGACGCACAGCCAGTCCGTCAGTAAGGGCGAGAACGCTCGCTTCTTCTCCTTCAAGATAGTCTTCAATGACGATCTGAGCAAACCCATCGCCAAATAGCTCCTCAATGGCTTGTTGTGCCTCGGGTAAAGACATCGCCACCGTAACGCCTTTTCCTGCCGCTAGCCCATCGGCTTTAACCACAATGGGGGCTCCCTGCTGCTTGACGTAGGCTGTAGCAGATTCTGGATCTGTAAACGTTGCTGAAGCAGCCGTGGGCACTCCCGCTTCCTGCATCAAGTCTTTTGCCCAGGTTTTACTTGCTTCAATCTGCGCTCCTGCTTGGCTGGGTCCAAAGACAGTCAAGCCTCGCTCTTGCAAATAATCGGCAATTCCTTGAGCTAGGGGAAGTTCTGGGCCAACAACAACTAAATCGACTGCTTTTTCCTTTCCGATCTGGGCAATGCCAGCAAAATCATCAACGGAGAGAGAAATATTGTGGCAACCAGGCAGCAGTTGTGTACCGCCGTTTCCCGGGAGGCAATACACCTGCTCTATGGCTGAGGACTGTAACAGCTTCCAGGCCAGAGCGTGTTCTCTGCCTCCGTTACCAACGACCAAAACCTTCATCAGCTCTCCCAAACCATTGCTAGATAGGATCTGAATCGATCAATGGCTTTTATTATTTCACATCCTCGGGGGTTGTACAAATGAACAGCTATCTTGGATAAAATAGGCCAAAATTGGAAGTTAATAGAATTTCCCAATTTCTTGTATGGCTACTCATATTGTTACTGGTACGGCTGGCTTTGTCGGTTCGCATATCGCTGAAGTCTTGTTATCTCAGGGAGAAAAAGTCGTTGGCATTGACCAATTTAACGATTACTACGATCCGGCTCTAAAGCGTAAAAATGTGGCTGCCCTAGTGAAACATAACTCGTTTGAGCTGATCGAAGCCGATATTCTGTCCCTCGACTGGAAAGCGTTGCTCAACAATGTGGCAGTGGTTTATCATCAGGCAGCACAAGCCGGGGTCAGAGCAAGCTGGGGAGAAGGATTTCGCCACTACACCGAACGTAATATCAACGCCACACAGGTAATTTTAGAAGCTGCTAAAGATACACCAACGCTACAGCGGCTCGTGTTTGCGTCTTCTTCCTCGGTGTACGGTAATGCCGAAACCATGCCGACACCAGAAACGATCTGTCCTCAACCCGTTTCTCCCTACGGCATTACTAAATTAGCTTCCGAACAGCTTTGTTTGCTATACCATCAAAACTTTGGTGTTCCCATTGCCGCTCTGCGCTACTTTACCGTCTACGGTCCCCGTCAGCGTCCGGACATGGCATTTCACAAATTTTTTAAAGCCGCGATCGCCGATGAAGCGATTTCTATCTACGGAGACGGACAGCAAACGCGCGATTTCACCTTCATCAGCGATGCCGTCGCCGCTAACTTAGCCGCCGCCACGATGCCCAAGGCAGTGGGAGAAGTGTTCAACATTGGTGGCGGCAGTCGAGTCGTTTTGACCGATGTGCTCGACAAAATGGCAACCGTGGTCGGCCACTCGATTCGCAGAAACCACATTGACAAAGCGCGGGGGGATGCTCGCCACACCGCAGCAGATGTTACCAAAGCCAAGAATCTAATCGGCTACGATCCAAAAGTCTCTCTCGTAGAAGGTTTAGCCCGAGAATGGGAATGGATTCAGTCGGTGTATCGTAGCTAGTGACCTTGGTGATTGTTGATTGTTCACTGTCACTTCTGTTCCTGGTAGCGCTGCTTGAATTCTCGCTGTTGCTGCTTATGCTCAACGATGGGGGGAGGATAGCCGCAGTGATCGCGCTCGTCAGCGGGGATTTTTCCGGTGACGAGGTGTTCTGTATCAACGGAACTGAGTTCGGGGAGCCAGCAGCGAATATATTCCGCTTCTGAGTCGTATTTCTGCGCTTGAGAGGCAGGGTTAAAGATCCGTAGCGGCTTCGGATCGACACCGCAAGATGCGCTCCACTGCCAGCCGCCATTGTTGGCGCTGAGGTCGCCATCGTAGAGCTTTTGCATGAAATATTTTTCTCCCCACTGCCAGTCGATGAGCAAGTCTTTAGTGAGGAAACTGGCGACAATCATGCGACAGCGGTTGTGCATCCAGCCGATGGTGTTAAGCTGCCGCATCGCCGCATCAACGATGGGGTAGCCAGTTTTGCCCTCGCACCAGGCCTGAAAATGGTCTTGGTTATCTTCCCACGGAAACTCTTTGAACTCCTGACGATAGGGACCGTCTGCTAAGTCGGGGAAAAAGTACATCACGTGCTGATAGAATTCCCGCCACGCTAGTTCCTGCTGCCAAGTGCGCACGTTGTTGCGAGCTTCATCGCTGCGACACTCGTTGTAAACTGCTTCCGCCGCCTGCCAGACGGTGCGAATGCCGATCGCTCCAAATTTATGGGCCGCACTGAGTCTGGAAGTGCCGTCGATTGCTGGCAGATCCCGCTGTTCTCCATAGTCAAAAATCGCGCGATCGCAAAATTCAGCTAGTCTATCCTGCGCCACTCGTTCTCCGGGGCCAAGGGGCAGTTCCTGGTTCCAAACAAAGCCCAGATCTTTTGCCGAAGGAAGAGCGATCGCTCCACCTGCTTCCGCCGCTAAGCGTTCTTCATGGGTAATATCATCGGCATCCTGAAGTGTTTGGAGAGGGTCTGCTTTCTGCTGACTTTGCCAGTTGCGCCAAAAAGGAGTAAAAACCGTGTAGGGCTTACTGCTAGACTTGGTAATGACTTCTCCAGGTCTATGCATGAGCTGATCCCAGCTTGTATGGGTTCCAATTGCGTGTTCTCTTAACGCCTCTAAAACCTCCTTGTCGCGGATTTGGGCATAGGGTTCAACATCCCAGTTCCAAAATACCGCTTTAGCGTTGAGGGCGGTGGCTAACGCGGGAATTGCCTGTCTCGGTTGACCGTTAAGAATCAGTAAGCGGCTGCCTGCTTCCCGGTAGCTTTGCTGGAGGGACTCCAAGCAACCAATCATGTAGGTAACTCTAGCAGGGGCAACGTCATCTTTCTCGAGAATACTGGGATCGAGACAGAAGACCCCGATGACTTTTGGGCTCTGATCACGAGCAGCGGTCAGACCGACGTTGTCGGCCATGCGTAAGTCGCGGCGATGCCAAAAAAGAATTAAGTCGGACATGAACAGTAGTCCCTGCGGGACGGAAAAAGGGGAAGGGGGAAAGGAAAAAGGAACACTTTTCCGGGTTTTAGCGTGGAGTAGGGATCAAAATAGCGGCGGAACCGAAACCGCTGCTATTGAGCTTGCTCAACGCAGCCGCCGGAACGTTTAGACAAACCCTGCCGGCGCCGATTCCTCAAATCGACCATTGCTGTCGTCCGTGGAAACGGACTTGGCTTATGTAGCTGCGCATTCATTCGCTA
Source organism: Cyanophyceae cyanobacterium (assembly GCA_050331735.1). GTDB lineage: Bacteria > Cyanobacteriota > Cyanobacteriia > Cyanobacteriales > JBHJGN01 > JBHJGN01. The sequence goes on along the minus strand of JBHJGN010000076.1, from coordinate 665 downwards.
TGCGCTTATCTCGAACCAATAGTATAAATGTACCAAGAAAAAACTCAAAAAGATTGGAGAATTTGAGCCAAGCATGAAAGAAAGCCCCGGCGGGACGGGCAAAGGAGCGAGGAATAAGCACGGGCCTTTCCGCCCCCCTTTTTTCCCTTACCCCAGCGTCCACAGCGCTTTCCCCTTGAATCGATGGGTGGTAGTTCAAGGAAATGGAATAGGTTCGATTGCTTTAGATAGGGCAAAACAGAAATAAATACTTTCCAAACGAATGGTGTGTGTCACAATTGTTAGCAGTAAATTAGATAGTGAAGAAATATAAAGTAGGCATTTGTAATGGAACCGCTTTACCAATACGCCTGGTTAATTCCAGTCCTGCCACTGGTAGGAGCAACGCTAGTTGGCGTTGGGCTAATCTCTTTTAGCCAAGCGACAGCTCGCCTGCGGCAGATTAACGCTGCCTTTATTGTTTCCTTGTTAGGTTGGGCGATGGCGCTTTCCTTTGCGCTGTTGTGGAGCCAAATTCACGGTCATGAAGCCTTTACCCGCACTGTGGAGTGGGCAGCCGCCGGAAATTTTCATCTCTCGATGGGCTATACCATCGACCATCTGAGTGCTTTAATGCTGGTTATCGTCACCACCGTTGCTTTTCTGGTGATGATTTATACAGATGG
>JBHJGN010000075.1:0-18955 GCA_050331735.1 Cyanophyceae cyanobacterium | reverse complement strand
GAGACAGTTTTCTCCCAAGACCGCTAAAAAAGTTGATTTGCTCATCAAAATAGCGATGTATCTCATAAATCCTCAGCATTTGCGTAACTGGTTTACCCACTGCTGTTATTGTCCCTCATAAACCTGCAAAGCGCTGTATCTGCTCAGAAGACCTAATTCTCAGGAGGAGAAGCGCACGAGTAGGAACGGCTCGTTCAAGCCCTGTCTTCGTTGCGCTTCTATATCTACGGCTTTACCACTTCAGCAGATTAAACTGCTCCATATCTACTGTATCGCGGTTGCGATAAATTGATAGCACAATTGCTAGTCCCACAGCCGCTTCCGCAGCAGCGACGGTAATGACAAACACGGCAAAAACCTGTCCCCTGATGCCAACCGGATCTAGAAAGTTAGAAAATCCCATTAGGTTGAGGTTAACCGCGTTCAGCAGCAATTCAATAGACATTAATACCCGCACTGCATTACGACTAGTAATTAAGCCATAAATACCAATACAGAAAAGAGCTGCTGCTAGGAGCAAACAGTACTCTAGTTGTAGCTGCATAAATCCTCGTTGGTGATTGATTAACAGTTGGTTGATTAGACAGCTTCTGGTCGTTAGCTGTTGGCTTCATGACAAGTGGACTGAACCACTCTTAACGCCAGTCTTCTCAGCTCTATGAGACAGAAGAGGCATAGCGTGACAGACTTTTCGGGAGAAAATTACTTCTCTATTCAGTCCTTGAGACGAAAACGACTCTTTTCTTGACAAGCCTGATGAACAAACTCTGATCTACAAGCTATCTAGGAGCTAATAGCCCCACACTATGCCCGGTCTGAGGTGTCGCTCACAAACGACATGAGCTCGCGGGGCCGTTCTGGTAGCGTCAGAGCGGTTGCTCTGGCTTCTTCGGTTGGCAGGGGTTCTGGAATTAAATCTCGACGTGCCAGGATAATAGCACCAACCATCGCCATCAATAATAGAACAGAAGCTAGCTCAAACGGCAGCAAGTAATCACTGAAGAAATGCTTGCCAATTTCTACAATGGTGTTTTCGACCACTGCTGTCGGCGCTTCTAGAGACCAAGGCGTTACTAAAACCATGGTTCCAAGCAACGCAAACAAGCCAACGCAAACCAAAGCTGTGGCTGCTTTACGAAGCCAGCGCCCAGGAATAGCGGCAAAATCTTCGCGCTTGTTAACCAGCATAATGGCAAACAAAATCAGGACATTAACGGCCCCGACATAGACTAAAACCTGAGCAGCGGCGACAAAATCAGCATTCAGCAGAATGTACAGACCAGAAATACTGATGAATACGCCTCCTAATAAAAATGCTGAGTAAACAATGTTGGAGAACAGCACAACTCCTAGTGCTGAAGCAACCATCATAACGGATAGAATGCCAAATGATACAATGCGAACGCCTTCGGCTAAATTCACAGTTTTTACTCCTTCGATTCTACTTATTGACTAGCTGCTTCCTGTTCCTGAGCGGCTTCAATTTCTTCCAAAATATCTTCAGGATGCTTGCCAGCTCTTTGACTACCTGCCGGTAAATCGTGCGGTTCAACGATGCCTTTCGGCAAATAGGCTAGCTCTCGCAGAGGAGTGACCATCGCATCTTGCGTAACTTTGTAGGGCAAGCGACCCAAAGCAACACTATCGTAGTTGAGCTCGTGACGATCGAAGGTAGACAGTTCGTATTCTTCTGTCATTGATAAACAGTTAGTGGGGCAGTATTCGACACAGTTCCCGCAGAAAATACAAACGCCAAAGTCGATGCTGTAGTGATTGAGCTTCTTCTTCTTAGCCTGTTTGTCAAATTCCCAATCAACAACGGGAAGATTAATCGGACAAACGCGGACGCAAACTTCACAGGCAATACACTTATCAAATTCAAAGTGAATTCTGCCGCGATAGCGTTCAGAAGGAATCAATTTTTCGTAGGGATATTGAACTGTAACGGGTCGCCGCCGCATGTGGTCGAACGTAACCGATAGACCTTGACCAATATATTTGGCCGCCGTAAAGCTTCCCTTGGCATAATCGCCGACTTGTTTGAGAATGTTAAACATTTTAGCTATTGAGTAACAACGAGAGGATGAATAGTGTAGTGTGAGGTAACCCTTGACTGAAATTAACTAGCCTCCAAAAGCAACTGGGAAAGCGAGTTTCAAGGCGGCTGTTAATAGCAGGTTGGCCAGAGAAACCGGCAGTAAAAATTTCCAGCCGAGATCGAGAAGCTGGTCAATCCGAACACGGGGAACGGTCCAGCGGAGCAGAATAGCCGTAAATACCAGAAAATAAGCTTTGAGTAGGGTAATGGTAATTCCTAAAGAAGCGGTAATAATCTGAAGCCAGGCACTCGTTTCGCTCACTCCGATCCAGCCTGCAAACCGATCTAGAGGCACTGGAAATTCCCAGCCGCCAAGATAGAGCACCGCAAACACTAGCGAAGACAGCACGAGGTTGACGTAGGAGCCCAGATAGAATAGGCCAAACTTCATCCCGGCGTATTCCGTTTGATACCCCGCAACCAGTTCCTCTTCGGCTTCTGGTAAATCAAAGGGCAGACGTTCGCACTCGGCTAGGGCCGCAATCCAGAAGATCAGAAATCCAACCGGCTGTCGCCAGATATTCCAGCCCAAAATGCCCAAGCCAGCCTGCTGCTGGACGATATCGATGGTGCTGAGGCTATTAGACATCATGGCGATCGCCAGCACCGACAGCGCCAGAGGAATCTCATAGCTAATAGACTGAGCGGCTGCCCGCAATCCTCCCAGTAAGGAGTACTTGTTATTGGAGGCATAACCCGCCATAAGCAAACCAATCGGGGTGATACTCGAAAGCGCAATCCATAAGAAGATCCCCACGTTGAGATCGGTGATGACCAGGTTTTGTCCGAATGGAACAATTAGATAAGACAGAAACACAGGAATGACCACAATCACCGGGCCGAGAGTAAACAGCCAGGGGTCGGCTTTCGCGGGAACAATATCCTCTTTAAACACCAGCTTGAGTCCGTCTGCTACTGGCTGTAATACGCCTAACGGACCAGCATACTCCGGACCGATGCGCTGCTGAGCCGCCGCCGAAATCTTGCGCTCTAGCCAGACCACCACCAGTACACCGACCGTTGCCCCAATGAGCATTAACACGAGCGGTAGGGGAATCCAAACGGCTTTAGCGGCTCCCGATGGCAGCCCCAGACTTTTGAGGGTTTGAATAAAACTTCCCTGTAGGTCGATTCCTGAATTCATGTTCGCCGAGATAAACGTTATTAAGTAAACGAGCCGTTGAGTATCCAATGACCCTGTTAGGGAGAAACGCTGCCCTCTAACAAGGAAGTTAACTCTCAACTTCACTTTATGAAGATTTTTTTACAATCTTACTGCTTAGTATATCGTTGGCGGGCTTCGATCTGAAGAGTTCTGACGCAAAATTTGTTTTTAAAAAACTGATGAGCACTGACCGTTTTTTGAATTCTGCTCGAACCCAGATATCTAAAACCCTGGTAGCTGCCAAAGCTGCGGTTCAAAATCCCCTAAAGAGGTCAAAATTTGATCGGCTTGTTGAAATAACTGAGGAGCCAGAGCGGAGTCAGGAACGACAACCACTGACATCCGAGCGGCTAAGGCTGCCTGCAGGCCAGCAGGCGAATCTTCAAACACCAAGCATTGTTCTGGAGAAGCCCCAAGGCGTTCAGCGGCGATTAGAAAGATGTCTGGAGATGGCTTGGTCTTCTTAAGTTCTGGGTCATCTCCGAGAACAGTACAGTCAAATAAAGTAAACCACGGATGGTGAGTCGTTTTTAAGTCAAAATGGAGACGCGGTGAGCTAGTGGCCACCGCTTGCGGAATCTGATGCTGATGAAGATGCTTCACCAAACGAACGGCTCCTGGCAGGGGTTCGGCTTGGGCATAAAGATGATAAATTAAGGCCTTGCGCTGTTCTAGGTAAGCCTGAGGAGTAAGCGGCAGCGCGAGCCTGTCCACGATGATTCTGGCGGAGTCAAAGGTACTTCTGCCGGCAATGTTGGCTTTGATGTCCACGGTGAACGACTTGCCGTAGCGCTGAATGATTTGCTGATTAACTTGAGCATTAATCGTTTCGGTATCTAGCAGTAAGCCATCAACATCGTAAATCACGTGGGTAATTGATGGAAACATAAGCGCAAGCCTATACAGTAGCCACAATTGGCACAAAATGCCATAGATCCGGAGTTGCGACGGTCCGCTTAGAGCGATCGTCCCAGAGGCGTAACTGAACCGCTAATTCTGCGTAGGGTTGCTTGATAAAGACGGTAGCAGCTTTGCCAGAAAACTTTCCTCCCTGAAGCACTAAGCTGTAGCGAGAGGCGAGCGATAAAGAGGACCAGTAGTGGAAATCGACGGCGCACAAATAGCGCTTGGCCGCTACATGCAGGCGAATTGGTTCCGTCACCGCCGGAGGAAATAGCTGACGTAAGTAAGCCAGAGCGCGATATTCGTGACGGTCGTCGATTCCTTGTTGAGCGGCGTCTTCTCCTAAATTGTGTAGCAGATGACCAAAGTCGTGAAGCAGACAGGCTGTAATTAACTCATTGCTAGCACCGTGAGCTTCGGCAAGAGTGGCACACTGAAGAGCATGTTCGAGCTGACTAACGGCTTCACCACCGTACTGCTGATGCCCCTTGGTGAGTAAAGCTTGAGTAATTGCATTAATGCTAGGCTTCATGACCGCTAATAATCCCAAATGTACTCCTGAACAGCGCTAAGGCCACATCCCTCAATTAAAGTGCGAAACCAGCGATTTACCCTTCTCCCCCAAGCTTCTAATGAATTAAGAACTACTTCAAGCCAGGAATAGCACGTTTCTAGCAGTTTGTACAGCTCTCGATAGACTCCGAACTCCGACCGTCGGTGTCAGCATCGTCGAGTACGGTATAAATCTCCCAAGCAGCGCCATCGGGGTCATGGACCCAAATCTTATCCTGAACGGCATAGCAGCAGGTCACTTGTTGTTCTGCTCTTGGTTCTAATCCTTGCTGTTGCAAGCGCCTATCTGCCTCAGATACCTCTGCTGAGCGCTCGACTTCAACGCCTAAATGATTCAGCGTTCCTGCTTGGCTTGGCTTCTCGATGAGGACTAGTTTGAGTGGGGGATCGCCAATAGCAAAGTTAGCGTAACCAGGGCGACGTTTAGCTGGTTCGCTTCCAAAAAGGTTGCTGTAGAAGGTAACAGCTTCATTAATATTGCTGACGTTAAGGGCAAGTTGAATTCTTGGCATAAGCGGACTCCTTAAAATTGACAAGCATGAATATTGATGTCTGTCGATATTATGGCGGGCCTGAGCGATCAATGTCAAGATAGAACTATGACAACTCCTTCTTGCTGTCCGTCTTTGCTCTTCGGGTCTCTTGATGCGGCTGAAGCCGAAAAAATTGCCTGTGTGTTCCGAGTTTTAGGGGAACCAGCGCGGCTGCGACTCATTAACTTGATTGCTACTCAACCTCAGCAAGAAGCTTGCGTCTGTGAACTGACAGAACCGCTAGGCTTATCGCAGCCCACAGTAAGCCATCACCTTAAAGTACTTCATAAAGCAGGACTGCTCAATCGTGAGCAGCGCGGCACTTGGGTTTACTATCAACTGGTATCAAAGCAGTTTGAGGTGCTGCAAAAAGCACTGACGACCGCCACTTAGTTTCTGTCAAGTATAGTTTTAAAGAACAGCGATTGTCTGTGTCTTCTCTAGATATTTCCGATGTTTGTTGACGCTTCCAGTGAAGCTCCCTAGAAAGTCATCCCGAGAAGAAGACAAAGATTTAACGACCTGAGGACAAAACAATACAAATCGTACCGCGACAACGTGTCCTTTGTGACAGCTAAGCGGAATAGGTTATGTTATGCTCTGCTATAAAAGACGGCCTAGTTGGCTTTAGCCTTGAGTAGCAGGAGGAACAATTAGTTAGAAAAATAATTAGCGCTAGGAAACAATTGCTCTGTTTAGGAGTCTGCTTTTTTACTAGGGGGTAATTGGAAGTTATTTCTTGGCGTCGGTTCCAAAAATACTAGCCCTCCTTGACACGCCGAGAGCGAGACGGTCCTCTTTCTAGAGACGTAGATCAAGGAAAACAACCACCCCGGACGAAATCAGCTTGTTAGCATTGTGATTACAGGCTTTTCATGGCTGTGTTGAAAGGATATCGCTGTGAGTGCTGTTTTGAGGCAAAACATCGAGGGGAACTATCTAAATTCCATTCCACTGAGGAACTCACTATGAATTCTGAGCGGCTAAAACAATTCTATCAAGAGCAGCTAGTCAAGGTAGGTGTAGAACCCCAAAAAGCTGAACAAGCAGCGGGTTCCTTAACAAAAGACGAATTAGGGTTGATTGGCGAAGTTTGGTTAGGATTTACCAGTACTTTTTCTTTTTACCAAATCGAGCGAGAAATTTTAGCTTTAGCAGAACACTCTCAGACAGCAATCAATGACCAGTAACTCTTAGAAGCAAAAAGTGGTGAGCTATCAGTAATCAGCTTTTGGGTGCCTTGGCGAATTACTCAAATTTCTTCGCCATTTAACTTCGATTAAACTAGGCAACGCGCTTTCCCTGAATCACTGTTGCCGTCAGACGTGGTATGCCCTGGCGACTAGAGAAGGTGACAAAATCAGCTCGTTTCCCGACTGCTAAACACCCTCGCTCGGTTAAACCAATGGCTTGAGCTGGAATCTTAGTAGCCAACGACATCACCTGGTAAAAGGGTTTGTTCAACTGGCGAGCAATGACCAGCAGCGACTGTAGAAGACTTTGAGGAACGTAGTCAGAGGAGATGATATGGACTAAATCCTGCTGGAGCAATTCCATTGCTGAAATATTGCCCGAATGGGAGCCGCCTAAAACAATGTTGGGAGCGCCTATCAAGACTTTTAACTGGTTAGCATGAGCAGCCTGCGCTGCGGCTAAAGTTGTCGGAAATTCGGCGATCGCCACTTCATCTTGAAGAGCTTCGTGCACGTGAGCAACGGTAGCATCATCGTGACTAGCCAGGGTAATGTGGCGTTCTCGACAGAGCTGAACTAAGGCTTGGCGGTTCTTGGGGGCATACTGCTGCTGATGGAGCTGACGTTCCTCAATAAATAGCTCCATCTGCTCCTGGGAAACCCCGTGCTTTCCCATGTAGTATTCTTTATATTTTTCAAGTTTGACAAACTGCCGCTGACCGGGGGTGTGGTCCATCAAAGAGAGCAGCGACAGCAGAGGATGATCGATATAGGCCGCGGCGACGCGGTGTACCTGTTCGTAAGACAGTTCGCAGCGCAGATGCAGGCGATGATCGCAAGCAAATTTGCCAGCTTGCTGACCCTGTACGATTGTCTCAATCATGGCTCTATAAAGCGTAGAGCGGGGGGAGTCTGGTTTGCTGTCGCCGATCGCGATCGCATCGCAAACCGTTGTTACTCCAGCACTTACTAAATCGCGGTCATGGTAGCTAGCCGCTGCTTCTAGGGGCCAGCGAATGCCTGGACGCGGTGAGACACAGCGTTCAAAATTATCTGTATGGAGTTCGATCAGACCGGGCATGAGATATTCTCCTTGACCGTTATGACCGCGAGAAAGTATTTCTGGCTGAATATCCGCAATTAAGTTATCTCGCACGACCAGAGTGCCGAGCACTTCTCGGTCGGGAAGCTGCAGGCGGTAGTTTGTGTAAATTTGTTCTTTCATCGAAAATTTGTGACTTAACAATGACCAGCGGTCACCGCAGGCTCCACTACCTTACGGCGGAGGATTCAGTGACTCATCAAACAGCGTTACGGAGCTGGTCTCGGAGTCTTTTAGGCTTGGCATCATTTAGATTGAAGTAGCAAATTGGGTAGGCAGTTGAACTAACTAAGTTAGTCAAAAAGCGACTAGCCTTAGCTATTCGCCGATCGAGAGCACAATCGTTTCAACAAGCTCTGAGTCTCTTTAAAGCACCAAGCTAGGCAAAGCTTGTTGAGTATTTAAGACACAATAAACGCTTATTTTTATCGCTAATTTAGCACAGTCCCGCGAGCAGGACTTTAACCTTGGCTTAACAACTGCTCGGTCTATTTTAGTGTTAAACAGCGCTGACTCAATCTATGCCCTAGGGCTTACTCTAGCTCAGTAGCCAAGACTGATGACACATCCAAGTCCAGTCAGGATACCGCTCGTAAAAACGCAACTCCCAGCGAACAGCAGCGTGGGGATCGATCAGCTCTTGAGCCACTCTGACCAGCGTTCGATAACTTTGAGGGGAAAAATCGTAGGCAAAGCTCAGGTGGAGCCACTCTTTACGATGCAGGGGGTCTTGACGAGCGGGGGATTGAGCCTCGTTAATAAAACTAGAAACAAGCTGCTTAAGCCATTCCGATTCTAGCTCAAATCCGTGCCAGTCTGGCTGAAACTGCATGTCTGCGATTCGAATCACTGGAGTGGGACGATGAGGATACCAATATGCATAAGCTTTATCTAACGCTTCAAGATAAAGAGGAATCAGACTCGTTTCATCGTCAAAAAAGCTTGTCAGAGTGCAGTGAGGCATATATTTGTGAGCCGTATTAGCGCCGCACAGGCGGCGACTTTCTTGAAAATATTGCTCAAGTTGGTCTGCTAGTTCACCGACAGGACAAGCATAGACGATAAATTTACCAGCCATAGTAAACGAAGAGTGGCAAACACCCTTATCAAGACAAGAGATAATCACCAATTTTACTGGACGAGGACTGAGCCAGGAAGCGGAGAGAACAAACTATACAAATACAGGCCAACAGCTCGCTTCGGGTGACCTCCCTGTAATATACAGACGAGATTAAGTTTATTATGCTCTCTCTAGCCAGATTGCAGGAACATTACCGTCACAGAAACCATCATCAATGGCGTAGCGATCGCTGATTTATTCCAGACATGATTGAGAAGGAGTCAACGTGAAAAAATTTTTTCACGTTCTGCTGCCGGGATGCCTTGCTACGTTAGGAACGACCTTGTTCGCTGCTAAGCCCGCCGCTGCTGATTTGCTTAAAGATGCTGCGGTGGGAGCGTCTGCTGGCGTTATCACTGGAGAATTGAATAATGGGAGTGTGATTGGCAATGCGGTTGGTGGCGCTGCCGCTGGCGCAGCAGTTAGCGCGACTCATAATGAAGCTAACGGCAGAGCTGCCAGTATTGTTCAGGATGCGGCGGTGGAAGCAGCAGCAACGCTGGTTACTGGAGAAGTTTTGAACAACGGAACCCCCATTGAAAACGCCATTGGCGGTGCAGCGGCTGGTGCAGTCGTTAATATTTCTAAGTAGTAGACTCAAACTGGTCTTGGTTGACTGCGGAACGCTGCCAAGCCCTATTCGCCCCCGTAGCCCTCGCCGCTCACCTTGCCCCTAAACACAAAATACTGATAGATGTTGTAGAAAATCATCACTGGGATTAAAAAGCCGATGAAAATAATCATAAACACGAGCGCACTGGGGTCGGCGGCGGCTTCGTAGATGGTGATTTCAGTAGGAATGATGTAGGGAAAGACAACCAGCGCCAGCCCGACAAAGGTGAGTAAGAAAATCAGAATGGTCCAGATAAATGGCGTTACTTCCCGGCGACGGTTGAGGCTTCTCAGCAGCAGCCCAATTAGCAGTACCCCGAGGACGGGAATTAGGGCAAAGAGATACACCTGGGGTCGAGAAAATAGCCGGGAACGAGCATATTCGTAGAAAATTGGCGTCCCAATGGTGATGGCGATCGCCCCGATGAGCGTTGTTACCGCCGCGATGCGGGCCGTCTGGTAATGGGTTTCCTGAATTTCTCCCTCCGTTTTCCAGATTAAGTAGGTAGAGCCAATGAGCACGTATCCTTGAATCAGCGTCAACGCCACCAGCCCTGTCTGCCAGGTTAACCAGTCCCAGGTAGTTCCAGCAAAGTGTCCCGCTTCATCGACTTTAATCCCGGCCAGAACGGCGCCTAACGACAACCCCTGACCGAGAGCAGCCGTCAAGCTTCCGGCTCCAAAAGCAATGTTCCAAAACAGTTTTCTCGTCGCCTGTTCTCGAAACTCAAACGCCACTGCTCGAAAGATAAAGCCAAACACCATCGTCAGAATGGGGACGTAGAGGGCGTTGAGGATGGTTCCATAAGCGAGGGGAAATGCTCCAAATAGAGCGCCTCCCATCAGCACCAGCCAGGTTTCATTGGCATCCCAGACGTTACTCAAGCTGGTCATCAGGATCCCGCGACGATTTTCCGTAGTGGAGGTCAAAGAGAGAATGCCTACTCCTAAATCGAAGCCGTCGAGCATCACGTAAAGAAACAGGAACAGCGCCAGAATACCAAACCACACCTGGGGTAGAAAATAAATCAAAGTATCCATTGCTCCTCCTACTGCTGAGCTTCTATCGGTCGTTCGTCAGGAACCAACCGACCTGGCTTGGCATCGACGGCATTTTCTTGTCCAGGAAGCGGCAAGTCGAATCTGGGTCCGCGGCGAATAATGCGGCTACCAAAGTAGAGCGCTGCCCCAAACAGCAGGCTGTAAATCACGGCAAACGTGATCAAAGAGGTGAGAACATCACTGGGGGGTAAATTGGAAGCACCGTCAACAGTGCGAATCTGGTTATAAACAATCCAGGGTTGACGACCCACGCAGCGCACAATCCAGCCACATTCGACGGCAACATAGCCCAGAGGCGCTGAGAAAATCCAGGCGGTCATCAGCCAGCGCTGCTGAGTAATGTTGTCCTCAGAGAGCTGACCGCGCAGCCATTGCAGAACGCTGATCAGCATGAGTCCTGCAAAGAAGAACCCGATAGCAATCATGATTCGGAAGGAATAGTAAATCAGTCCGACTAGGTGGGGGCGATCCTCTGGCTGATACTCTCTGAGCCCCTGAAGCGGTTCCGACAGTTCCCGTTTGAGTTCTAAAATGTAGCCGAGTGCGTTGGGAACCGTAATTTCCCAATCGTTTTTGGCTTCTTGCTCATTTGGAAGTGCGACAAGGCTCCAGTCTGCGGCTTGGCCCGCCGGGAGAGTTTCCCACTGCGCTTCCATCGCTGCCAGTTTAGTCGGCTGGTAGTGATAGACCTGTTCGCCGCTGAGATGCCCCATATAAATTTGTAGGGGAGCAACGGTGATCGCCACGGCTAGCACAATTTTTAAGGATTTGGCAAAGAAATCGGCGTGACGTTGATTGATGATATACCAAGCGCTAATGCCGCCGATGACGAACAACGAAGTTTCCAGCGTTGCTAAAGACATATGCAGGACGCTGTTGACCATAAACGGATTAAAAATCGCCTGGAAGTAATCGCGGACGATAAATTCTCCGTTGACTAACTGGCCGCCTGCGGGGGTTTGCATCCAGGAATTGGCCGAAAGAATCCAAAAGATAGATAGATTAGAGCCAAAGGCAACGAGGATGGTGGCGATGTAGTGAATGACTGGATTGACGCGCTCCCACCCGAACACCATAATGCCTAAAAAGGCGGCTTCGAGCATAAACGCAGCGGAGGCTTCAAACCCCAAAACGCTGCCAAAGAAGTTCCCGACTGCCTGGGAAAACGGAGCCCAGTTCGTCCCAAACTGAAACTCCATCGGAATCCCGCTGGCGACCCCAATCCCAAAATTCAACACGTAGAGCTTTGCCCAGAAGCGAGCATGATAGTAGTATTGAGGATTGCGGGTATTTAGCCATAATCCTTCAACCACCACTAGATAAATTGCCATTCCAGTTGTGAGGATGGGCCAGAGCATGTGGAAAATTGCCGTCAGCGCAAACTGCATGCGCGAAAGCACAACTGTATCCGATAAAAAATTCATAAAGCTCTATCAACCCTTCTTAGCTAGATAATGTTGAAGCTTAAAGTTAATCTCAGTTTTGGTATAACACAGAAACCTTGACAATATCGGCGTGGCGTCATTATCTGAAGCTTTCGATCGTTGACAAAGCGTCAAACTTAATCCGGTTTTCTAAAGTCAAAAAGTCTGAATTAATCCCAAGTCAATTTAGCGTTTTTCAGCAATCTGTTTGAAGATTACGCCATCAATCGAGTGGGGAGGTGCAGTTTGGGCCGGAGAAAATTTTGTGCGTTTATCTCAGCATCTCTGTTCATTTTCTGGTTTTCCCAGTAGTAGAGAAGGACGATTTGACTTGGGAAAAACACGATAAAACGAGGGGCCGGTTAGGAGATATGTATTTAAATCACAGGGAAAGGGCAGCCTTAGAAGTAAAAGCTGCCCTTTGCTCATCTTTGCGAGACTGTTCTATACAGCAACAAAGCTGCTCTCCTGGAGAGCGGCGACACCAGAGACGCGGGCTAGCGTCTCGTTCTCGAAAGTAACGAGGGTGTCGTTGCCTACTTCGTCTAGAGTTAAAGACCCAAACGAGAGACCGTCTGCCAGACCAATCAGGTCCGTCCCCACCTCAAAGTCAGTGATGAGGTCCGTTCCTTCTCCTGCGGCGAGGACAAAGGTATCGCGGCCCTGTCCGCCGGAGTGGTCGTCACCAGTGAGAATATCATCACCGGAACCGCCGCGCAGCACGTCGTCGCCGTCGTCACCCCAGAGTTGGTCGTTGCCCTCGTCGCCGAGAAGCTCGTCGTTTCCGCCCTTACCGCCGATGCGATCATCGCCGAAACCACCGGAGATGCGATCGTCTCCGCCGGAGTCGCCTTGAGACGAACGTCGGTTGAGGTCTCCGCGTAGAATATCGTTGCCAGATCCGCCGAGAAGCTCGTCGTTCCCCGCCTCGCCTGCAACGGCAACGTTGCCTCCGAGAGCGTCGATGGTGTCGTCTTCCGAGGAGCCGACAAGAACCCCATCGTTTTTGCTTCCTTCGCCACCGGACCCATCGGCAGGAACAGTGCCTAGACCGAGCAGTTCGTTGCGCGCCGTCTCGGCCAGGATCGAGTGGCCGAGAGCGGTCGGGTGGAAGAACGGGTCGAGGAACAGCGTCGCGTGCTGCACCGCCGGATCCTGCCCGACGATTGCCGGGTTGTAGGCTGGCGGCTCGCCAGTCAGAGGCGTCTGACTAATTAAGACCGGCTCATCTAGGTTGACGAATCCGTATGCTTCCGGCTCCGCCGCGATGGCATCGAACAGCGCGTCGATATCGAAGATCTCGATGTTTGCGCCCGATTCTACCTCGTAGGCCTCCAGCGCGGCTGTCAAACCCTGGTTGTAGCCCTCGACCACAGGGCCGAAGAAGCCAGGTTCGACGCCCAGGATAGCCTGGAACTCTGGGTCGCTGAAAATCGGCGCTAGCTCGACTGGCGGGACAAGCCCGACTAAGAAGTTCTCGGCGCCCAACGATTGCAGACGCGCGATACCGTCGACGGTCGCTTGGATTGATTGCTGCGCGGCCTCCTCCGGCGCAACGCCCTCTGCTGGCGGTAGAGTCAGGTCGTTGCCGCCGAAGTTGACAACCACCAGGTCGTCCTCGGCAAACGTACCGTAGGCCTCCTCAAAACTATTGATCTGGCCGGCAAAGGTATTCAGCTCGGTCGCCTCGCCGAACGGATCGACCGGATTGAATAATTCACGCGCCGTGGCGTCGAGGTAGCTGAAGTTGGTGTCCTGCTCGGCGTAGTCCTCGACGCCGAGGATGCGCGCGAGGTAAGTGGTCCAGTTTAGGCCATCGGTGAAGTTGCCGAGCGGCGAGTACGGTGCGACATCGTAGGGCGGGTTTGCGCCCGTGCTTTCCGCCACAGCGTTCTTGCCGAACTCGCCGCCATTCTCGGTCAGGCGATCGCCGAACACGAACAGGTCGTCGATTGTGTAGCTGCCGCCCTCACCGTCCGGCAGCACCGGCTCATCGCCCCGCGCTGGTAAATACACGCCGAAAAACGGGTCAAAGTAGTCGGCAAACGGGTTACTCTTTGTGATGACGGGTGCGAGCGGATCGACCGGGCCGGGAATCAGCACGTCCGGTTCGACACCCGGCAGCAAGGTTGGGTTGAGCGGGTCGAAGTCGTTGGCATCAAACCCGTCTGGTGGGGGCATGGTTGGGTCAAAGCCCTCTGTCGGATCAAAGCCTGGTATCTCGGTTGGGGAGTCGTCCGCCGCGGCCATGAGAACCTCAGCATCGTCGGGCAGATCGACGCCCTCGCCTGCGTTAGCTTCCGGCATTGGCAAACCGTCTGCCGGGGCCTGTGGCTCTAGCATTGGGTTGCCTGGGGTCGGGCGGTCCGCCGTAATTTGCCCCTCGTCGACCGGCGGCTGCGCTTCGCCGTCAACGCCGGAGAAATCGCCCGGTACGCCGGCCTCGCCTAAAGTTTCGCCAATCGTGGCATCCTCGCCGCGTGGAGGCGGCTCGCCGTTGCCGCCCTCGGTCGGAGGCGGCGCGGCGTTCGCTAGCGCTTGCTGCCGACCCGGCGTGTCGGGCAGATCGTTCTCGCCCTTAAAAGTACGTTCAAGGATCTCAACGCGATAGTCCGCGCTTGGATCGCCACCCGCCTGCGTGACCAATCCGTATTGCGGCGGGGTGAGCACCGGTGGGGTCTTTTGCAGCACGGTGACGCCTTCGACCTCCTCACCGTCGGGGCTGAGGCCGTACATCACGTTGCGCGCTGCGTCGACGGCGTAAAGGTTGCCGTCTGGGCCGATCTCAATGTCGTTCAGGTTGCTCTGGGTATTGAACAACGTGGTGGCACCGTCCGGGCCGTTCTCGATAGCGTATTGCACCGTATCGAACGCTGGGGTCCAGGTTGCCTGTGAGGGCTCCTCGCCGAACAAACCTTCCAGCTTCAGCACACCGCGCAAGCCCTCGCCGAATTCGCCCAACGCCTCGGCGGTTTGAACCGAGAGGCCGCCGCCGGAGGCAATCCACACCGTCCCGTCCTCGCCGATCGCAAGGCCGTTCGGACCAATAGAAAGGATGCGGTCCTCGCCGGTATTCGGGTCGTATTCGATGGTCGAGGGCAGACCCTCGTAAACCCGCTCTTGGCTGCCGTTCTCAAGGTCGATCTTGCTAATCGCGCCGGTATAGCCAGCGCGCTGGCTGACTAAACCCGGAATAAAGGCGATGCTCAGGGCGTCCTCGGCGTTCGGGTCGTCCGCCGGGGTGCCCTCACCAGATTCAAGAATGTAGAGGTTGCCGTCGGGTCCGATGTCCATGCCGCGCGGGTTCTTAAGGTTCTCCGCCACGACCTCGTATGACCACTCGCCGGTCTCGGCGTCTTGCTCGTAGGCAAGCACCTGGCCTTCGTCGATGTCGCCGTTGCCAATTGCGGCGTAAACCTTGCCCTCATGGGCGAGCACGTAGTTGCCAAAGCGCAGCTCCTCGCCGGAGATCTGCTCGCGCGTACCGTCTGGGTCAACCCGGAGCAATCGGCTCGGCGGCAATTCTGCAAAGGGAAGCGTCGGGTCGTAAACGGTGCTGGCGTTGACGTATTCGAGGACGTAAAGCGCCCCGTCCTCATCGAACGTCAGGCCGTTGATCTGCTCGAAGCCGCTGGCGTAAATCTGGCCAGTGCCGCCCGGGGTCCGTCCGTCGTAGCTGGCGACGCCCTCGGGATCGCTGACGCGCAGCACACGGGCGAAGCCTTCGGGGTAGGGCAACGCACTCAGCTCAGAGGCGTAGAGCGCACCGTCGGGGCCAACTGTAACGGCGGTCGGCACAGACTCGTTCTGGCGGTTAAAAAAGCCAGCGTTACCGCTGGAGTATTGCGCCGGAAGGTCGAGGATTACGTCCTCGTCGCCGGACACCGCATTAGTCGGGGAAGACTGTTCGTCCAAAGTATCAACCATTACGTAATCAACAAAATGCATCTATTCGCAAGTTATCACGGCGAATAATGGCTGATAATGACTTATTTACAGGGAATAAGCGCCAATAATGACTTATTTATCGATTTAATTTTAAGAGCCATAAGCTCTCTAGACGAGTAATGAGTGAACGGAAACTATTCACAGAGTGTTGAGAGAGGCTCACGTTAAGCTGCTCACACTAACGAGACGAAAGAGAAAGTGACGTTATTAACCAGAGATTCTAGGGAAGCGATCGCCGACGACACGCACTTACTGGGTCCAGTTAGAAGCTAATAAATACGAGCTAAAGACTGAAAAGATTCGTGATGCTAACTATTGTTTAGACACAGAAAAAATCCGCAAAGATATCAGTTTATAGAATTTAAATAGCTAGGAGTTATTTTTTGAATCGATTGTAAAAAGGTCTGTAGATCTCACAGTATTAAGATTTCGCGTTGCAGTTTCTGTATCAGAAAAAGTTAAAGGCTAATATTCTTTTTTCGGTTTGCTTGAAGGGCCACTGCAATAAATTTCGCGTTTCGTTGCTTATCTTCTTTAAGAGCTTCAATTAAACTTTGTTTTAAAGATAGATCTACGGACAGTTAATCATCGAGTACACACTCAGAAAACCTAGACTGGCGCCATGTAGAAACTATCTATACCGTAAGCTTCTCACTCTATCCTCTTTGTAGGCATTATTAACTATATCAGTAACCGACAAACCCAGTGCCGCCACTACAAAATCAGCGCCAGAAGCTTCAATTTTATTCTTACTTTAAGCGCCGCTATACGCCGACTAAGCCTGATGTCTTTTCAACACCAGGATAGTTGACAAATAAAATTA
This sequence comes from Cyanophyceae cyanobacterium, assembly GCA_050331735.1. GTDB lineage: Bacteria > Cyanobacteriota > Cyanobacteriia > Cyanobacteriales > JBHJGN01 > JBHJGN01. The sequence goes on along the minus strand of JBHJGN010000075.1, from coordinate 2,399 downwards.
ACTTCAGCCAGAGCAGCAACCGCTCAGAATGGTAACCCCACCAACTTAGATGGGGTTGAATTGAACTGAATAAGCGACGGTTAGCTGAACTCGGCTTCTCTGCGGGACATTCCCTCGCGTTTTGTTTTCATTTGCGCCTTTGCTTTAGAAGCAGAACGTCTGAGCGCCTGAAGGCGTTCTTCGTATTTTTTCCGTTTGCCTCGGTTAGGAGTTTGCTCAATCAAGGTTTTGAGAGCACTGCCTAGGCTTTTATAGGCATTGGGAAGAGAATAGCCGAATCGGGTGGCGAGGGCGATCGCTTTTTCGTCTGCTTCGATCGCTTCTTTGAGCGTACGTTCCCCGTTATTTTTCTGCCAAAGGCGATAGCCAGAAATTCCACATAGCGACAAGGCTAGCAGCAATAGTAAACCATCCTGGACCCAAAGTTCACCGACAGCCCCGCCTAATCCAATCGCTAAGGCTGCCATTTCCCATCCCTCTCGGGGAATGGTATCGTTCTGAATTCGGGCTACCTCGTGCCAAAACAGCAAGTTACGCTGATCGATTGCTAGGTTTTCCCACTTAGCCAAATCGATTTGAATCTCTACCTCATCTCTGCCCAGTTCTTCAGAACGAACGAGCGGGGGATTCACTTCGGTGGTTCCTTCGATCATTACCCAGCTTTGCAACTCTGGCGGCAGCAAAGTTTTCAAGCGCCGAAGTTCACTGATTTCGGCTCTAGCAGAAGCAGTTGCATATGTCATAGATCTGCCTGAATCAAATTAACAAACGGATTCTTTATTATTGGATCATAGCGATTCTTGTTCAAATTGGTCATCGGTAATCTGATTGATCTTCGTAGCAGCCCGACAAGCTGATCTCTTGGGGAAAAAGAAAAGAATGCTGAGCTTGTCTTTGTTCCCCTTGCTTTGAATACGATTCGTAGAACAAAGCTTAGATAGTAGATTTAATTTTTTGTTGTTGCGGGACCAAAGTTAGGATCAAATAAGAAGTGCTGGAGATAGTTTAATGGAGCGAGGCTTATTGTGGCTGCCTTTACTGATCGTGTTTTTTGGGCTGGCATGGTCGGGGTGGAATGAGTATCAGAAGGTTGAAGCGTATAAAGTTTGGGCAGAGCCGTTTGAGCGAGCCAAGTATGATATCTATGCGGTGCTGGGTCAAAATAACGCGCTCTTAACCTGGGGAAAGCCAACTCGCAAGGGTCCGGTTAACCTCGAAACGTTTTCCCTAAAGGATGTTCGAGAAATTCGCCTAGTAGTCAACAAGCAACTGGCAGATTTAGACTCACCTCCTGCCCGAGGAAAGCCTGCTCTAGAATTTGAATTAAGTAGCGATCGATTGATTAGAATCCCGTTTACTGAAACTGTCCTAGCGGCTAAGTGGGGAAAGTTTTTGCAGCAACAGGCATTGCGGCTAGAATAAATCAAGAAAAATTCCGTCTCTCTTAACAGGCGACACCAGCCCCCAAATTCGGGGGTCACGCCTTCACCAATACTAGCTTGAGGCGATCCCCCTTTAGTCTTGTGAGAAACAGTCGCACCGTCGCTGTGAGGCTAGAGATCCCCCTCTCTGGCTAGTGAGAAATGTTGATATTGTTCTGTTCATTACGCCTGTTATCTATCCTATTGCCATTGCCCAGACAACGGCGACTTGCTGGTTGAGGATAAATAACAAGGAGAATCAACGTGTTTACCGATCTGCTTAATTTTTCTGTAGACAGCGATCGCGCTCAACAGCAAGATCAAACTCTGACTTTATCTGGCATGGCTTGGGCTGATTACGAACCATTGATCAGTCAAGAACCTTCAGGTTATCGAGTTTCATATTGGCAGGGGATTATTACGATTGTGTCTCCCAGTAGAAATCATGAACGCATCGCTGAAACCATCAATGGATTAATTAAAACCTATTGCCGCAAGTACGATTTAGTCTATTTCCCCATTGGAGCAACAACGCTTAAAAATCCGCCTCTAGCGGGTAAAGAACCCGACTGTAGTTTCGCTTTTCATACAGATAAATCCATTCCCGATCTGGCTGTCGAAGCGACCTATTCAAGCGGTGGGGGACTCGATCTGGAAAAGGACAAATATTTGGGAGTTAAAGAAGTTTGGTTTTGGCAAAATCATGAGGTGAAATTTTACTGCTTAGTAGCTAGTTCCTAAACAGACTCATAGCGTCTCTTGCTCAGATACCGATCATTGCCATAACCGCCAGTGATGCTGATGTTATCGAAAGGATGATGGATGCTGGCTGTAACAATTACAGCAGTTTGCAGCTAAATAGGGGACAATCTCTAGTATTGTAAAAATAAGTTGCCAGATGAAGCCTTATTCCTTAGATTTGCGAGAAAAGATAATTGATGCCGTAGAAAAAGGTGATAGCTCGATCAGAAAAGTTGC
>JBHJGN010000074.1:0-3426 GCA_050331735.1 Cyanophyceae cyanobacterium | reverse complement strand
GATCGCTCGTGGGGTGTCGGTGTCAATCCATCGCAGCGCGTTTATTGTGCTGTTGTCGCTGGTGGTGGGAATTTCTATTAAGGCGCTCGGGGTTTTGCTAGTCAGTGCTTTTGTCGTCATTCCTGCCTGTGCTGCCCGGTTGCTGAGTCGCACCTTTACAGGCTATGTCTGGTTATCAGCCGGGTTAGGAGCGTTGAGTGCATGGTGCGGTATGGTGGTTTCAGCCGCATTCAATTTCCCATCGGGTCCGAGTATTGTGGCAACGCAGTTGGCAATTTTTTTAACCGCGATGGCATTTACTCGACTGGGTGTATCGGTGCAGGGGTAAAGGGAAGAAAACAAACCTAGTGCATTTTAGGAGAGTGACTTGATGAACTTTTTTTCACAAGGAAAAACCAAAGCCGATCCAGTCAAAGTACAGCAACTCAAAGCCTGGATTTATGAACTCTTAAAACTAGATCGGGAAATTACGGTATCGATTAGCCAGCTTCAGTGTCAAGAGCCAGGATGTCCGCCGATTGAAACAGCCATTACAGTTTTAACTCGACCAGCCCAACAGTTTAAAATTCACAAAGCCGTTGCTGAAATTGAGCCAGTTGATTTAATTCGAGTTTTTCAAACAAAATAAACGATAAAACCCCCGTTTGTGGGATAAATCTACTGCCTGGCTCTTAGCTAGTCTCCTTGGTAGGGAAGAACAATCGCTAGCTACTGCTGCTTATGCCTTGTAACCGTCGCTCGTCTTCTATTCATCAGTAGGCTCGCTATCCCGATCAGACCGATCCCCAGACCAAAAGCAGGTTCAGGGACTTTTGTTGCCGTTAAACGCTGTCCCACCTCATTGCCCGCAGTAGGGTCATTGAGCAATTCATTTGTACTAACTGTAAAAAATGCCACGTCTAAATGGAATCGAAATCCTCGTGGTAAATCGGGATACTCCCCTAACCAGAGTGGAAGCTCTCAACCAGAAAACGTTTCTGGCGATCTAAAGGGCTAAACCTTTCTCTATTTCTAGGTTTGAGACAATAAAATCCAAAAGTTTACGAGGGAGTAGAGCTTTTGGATGCCTCCCCAAAATGTGTAGAAATATTGCTAATAACGGTGAAATTAATGAATAGTTGCAATATGCCTGAATCTCTCAGTAGAATCTTTTTTGAGAATGATTATCTTTATTTTAATTCGGCTATGACCCCCATTTCCCGTTCTGGCAGCATTAAAAACCTTCACCCACACACGTCGCCCTTAGCAATCGCGGCTGCATTGCTGTCTTCCACAGCAATGGGGCTTACCCCAACAACCGTCCAGGCTGCGATCCTCGCCTATGAAGGCTTTGACTATGAACCAACGACTCAGGAAAACTCGCTTTTGAATGGTCTGCCCGGAGAAGCTGGGCTGAATGGCGGAACAGGCTGGTTGCCTTACAAGAATGAACAACCCTCGGCAACGCACTTCAATACCACTGGGTTATCCTATCGTGACGATGCAGGCGATCGCCTGCTAACGAGTGGGCGTTCTGGAGCACTCACAAATGCAGTCGGAGAACATGGTTCCTTCCGCTTTATTAACACAGCCAACTCAGAATTCACTATTCCAACCATTGCGGCGCGCGAGCCAAACCTAGGCGATGCTGGGTCACAAACTCAACCGGGACTGGGGGTTGATGGCACCACCCTCTGGCTGGGATTTCTGATGAGCGTTCCGGGCCTCGAACCTCAAGCCTGGAACGAGAAGTATGCAGGCTTATCCCTGTTTTATGATGACTATATCAATGGCAGAGGAACAGGCCCCTTTCCCACCAGCGGCACCAACGAACGCCTGTTTCTCGGTGCTCCCTTCGGGCAACCTGATCGCCCGCTCAACATTGGCCTTGACCATCCGGGCGCAGCATCGCCCATTTTTACTGCCACCCCGTTCGCAGGAGAGACAACCTTCCTGACGGCGCGGATTGACTTTGGCAGTGGAGCGAGCGATCGCGTCCGGCTTTGGGTTAACCCCACCTTAGAAAGCGACCCATCCACAACGGTCACTCCAGATATGGATTACCTCATGCCATTCGAGCTTCAGTTCAATCGCATTGGTATTTTTGGGAACAGTCCCTTTACAGACCCAGAAGCCATTGAGTTCGACGAAATTCGCGTTGGCACTTCATTTCAAGACATCGCTCCTACTTCAGTTCCTGAACCAGCATTGGGAGGATTGGCGATCGCCCTGTTGCCCGCTTTATTCAAATGGTGCCGCAAACAGAAAGGATAGATTATTGCACACCCTAATCGTACACAGTTGAGGACTTATTGAGATGCAATTGGATTGGCAATACAACCTGAGCCATTCCCTGTTCGGTTTGTTATTGGCTGGTGTTTCATCTTTTCTTCGGGCAGGAGACTCTCGGCTATTCCCTTTCCTGAGCGCCTTCAAGGTAAGACGCTCAAGGAAGTACGGATACTGCCCAAGTGTGGCGCTCAGTGGTTTGATGTCGAGCTTGTCACCGAAGCACCAACCGAACCGCAAACAGTCAATCCAGCTAACGCTGCTGCTGTTGATTTGGGCTTGGATAACTTGGCTGCTTGTGTCAGTACAACTGGGGCATCTATGGTTATAAATGGCAAAAGACTGAAAAGCATTAACCAGTGGTATGACAAGCTCAATACTAAACTTCAAAGTGCCAAAGATAAACAGGGGATTGAGCACTTTACCAAGCGTCAGAGCTATCTGCTGCGTGATAGAAACAATCGAGTCAGAGACTACCTTCACAAGACGGCTAGAGTGATTATCAACTGGTGCATTAACCAGCGCTTTGGAACGCTAATAGTTGGCGTTAATCCTGGTTGGAAGCAAGACATCAACATCGGCAAGCGCAATAACCAATCGTTCCTTTTCACTCGCTGCGCTCTAAGCTCTCCGCCCTGTGTGAAAGATACGGCATTAAGTATATCGAGCAAGAGGAAAGCTATACGTCTAAAGCATCTGCCCTCGACCAAGATGAATTGCCTCTCTACAACCCAGACAACCCAGCTAAACCGAGGTTCAGCGGGAAGCGGGTCAAGCGCGGGTTGTATCGGTGTCAAGAAGGGCATTTAGTTAACAGCGACGTAAACGGCACTTGGAATATCAGACGTAAAGATTCGCATTCCCTTGCGCCCGCAGGTGGCGCGGGGTCGAAGCTCAAAAGTAAGCACGATGGCTTTGCCGGAGTGTTTAGAGGAGTTTTGGCAGCTCCATTAAGAGTGTTTATCTCTTAAGAATCCCTCGGTTTTACCGATGGGAGTGTCAACTTCTAACGACACCTCTTCTGGCTCATCCAAATGCTCAGACACATCGCGGTAAAGATTGAAAATGTGATGATCTTTAAGACAGTAAAAAACATTTCGCCCTTGTTTACGATGGCTGACTAGGCGCATCGTGCGTAAAATTCGCAGTTGATGAGAC
>JBHJGN010000073.1:0-6319 GCA_050331735.1 Cyanophyceae cyanobacterium | reverse complement strand
GTAATAGATAAACAGAGCCAAGTCGCCAACGGTGAGGCTGTCGTTCGGCGATTGCAGCAACCAGGCTGTAAATAACAGGATCGCGCCAGTCCCGACGCTGACTAAATTCTCAAAGCTAGATTCCAAAATGCTTGTCAGCAGCCGATCGCGCACCATCAACTGCTGACGGCGATCGCAGGTTTGACGCAAACGAGCCAGAACACTCTCTTGGGCATTAGCGATTTTAATCGCCTGGACGGCGGAAAACATTTCTCCCACCATGCTAGTTACCTGTTGCGTTGCCTGACGGCTGGCACGGCGATAGCGCTTCAGGCGATCGCTAATTCGTTGAAGAATAATGACGATGAATACCAACGGCAAAAACACCAGTAGGGTAATTCTGGCATTGATGCTTAATAGCAGCATGAGCGAACCAACCGCAAATACCCCTTCGCCAAAAATTTCATTGGTTCCCACAACGTTGTCTTCAAGGTGGTTAGCATCGTCTCGAAAAAAGCTGATTATCGCCCCTGGCGAAACCGAGTCATTGCATCCTCGGTCTAGCAACGGATCGGCTCCTGGACGAGCCATTAATCCTGTTAGCAGATTATGCCGCACTAAAGAACTGATCGTAAAGCGATGTTGAGTTTTAGTAAGGCGACCTGTAAAAATGGCAATAATGCGAGCTAATCCGATCGCTAGAAATAGGGCAATCCATCCCCAGACAGAAAGCAAGGATGAAGATTTTTCCGTCAAGGTGTTGAAGAATTGCCGAATAATGATGCCGATAACAGCCGGCAATCCAGCGATAAACAACCACAGAATCGTATCTGCCCAGAAAAGCCGTTGGGCATAGCGAATGAGATGCCAAAGAGTCTGCCAAATCGAAACGGTCACAATGAAGTCAGCAGTTTTTTTAGCTGTATAAAGTTAGATTAGAAGTAGCAGATAGCAGATAGCAAGTAATTAATATTGCTATAACAAAGCAACCGCGACGATCCTTACTCCTTTAACAACGTCATCAATTCTCCAGTTAAATGATAAATACTCTCAACAGCTTATAATAATAGTTCAAAGAATGTATTAAGGCCTTCGTACTCCAAACCCCGTTGCTAGAACCTACTCCTATTCAAACACAGGCGACCACAGCTCAGATACCTGCACTTCCCATCCGGGCAGCAGATCGGGAAGAGTTAAAACATCGCCATCTTTGAGCAGAAGCGGTTCTTGCCCTGCTTTGCGAATCTCTAACCACCGCTGCTCTGGATGAATCAAAATGCCTACCTGAGTTCCCTGCTCCAGAAATTCATCGATTTTGGCTCGTAGCCCTGGGAGGCTATCGGTGGGTGATTTAACCTCTACCATTAGATCTGGGGCTAACTGGGCAAAGCTTCGTGGGCTGCGGCGCAGCCGTTCTGCTCGCACAAACGATACATCCGGGGCGCGAGTATCTGAATTTGGCAAGTTGAATCCTGCCCCTGCTCCTGTGATCCGTCCAAGCTGGCGCGGTCTCACCCAATTACGGAGTTGGGCACCAAACTCAAACGCCACTTCATCAGATTCATAGCCGGATGGACTCATGAGCACAATCTTTCCATTTATCAGTTCAACGCGATAGCGATCGCCAAGCTGATGCTGCACCTTCTCCAAGTCTTCTGCTGTCAACGCCATGACTACCTCCTGTAGACGCGGTGAGCTACTTTGTGATTGTATCTTTTCCTATAGGTCACGCTTGGTCTGAGCGCGATCTGCCCAACTTTAACGCTAGCCAAGAAAGTTACTCTGGCAGTTGATTTGGATCGATTCCTTGCGATCGCAGATAGGTTTCCAGTCGCTCTTTTGCCTGTCGTTCTTGCTCGGCACGCTGCCGTTCCTGCTCGGCACGCTGCCGTTCTTGCTCCTGGGCACTCAGATGACGATTGCCCTGCTCGTCGTACCAGGTGAGAATCTCCTGAGTTAACCCACCAAGGTGCGCCTGATAGCGACCAATGCCTAACCCCACTTCCGGCATCCAGTAGGGTTCACCGATCTGTAGACGATAGTTCCCCGCTTCTAGCCTGTAGATTTCCAAGGGCTGATGGCGATCGCGCTGCCAAAACTCAGGGTTATAAACTACGTAGTACAATACTCCGAGCTTGGCATAGAGGTTCATCTTCTCCTCGTATTCTTCACCGGGCTGGTGGGATACCATTTCTAACACCCAAATTGGCACGATATCCTGTTCTTCCCACACGACGTAGCTACGCCGTGATTTCCCCCCTTTTTTGCGTTCTACCCCTAGACTCAAGAAGGCATCAGGCACTACCGGGACACGGGGATTGCGTCCGGTGGTGTGATAAATTGCCATGTCTACGCCAAAGTACCAGTCTAAGCGCTCTGACCAGAGATGAGTCAGTAGCAACAGCAGCAAATTGGGCAGTAGGTTCTGCTCCTCATTATCCACAGGCGTATCATCCGAGCTGGGTAGCTCAACCGAGTTGGGTAGGGGTTGGTTTACCGATGAAAACATCACATTGCCACGGTGCTGTCTGGCGATGATTCAATTGTAGCGATCACTCTCTATATCGATAGCAAGGGTGAGACAATTCCTTCTAACCGCTTCGCGGTAGCTAGGGCGTAGCGATGAAGAGTCTAAATCTACTAATTAGCTTACAGCTTAAGGCTTGTTTTAAAAAATTTCTTAAGTGTTGTTGGTAAGGGATGATGTTGCACAAGCATCATTGGAGGGCGATCAAGCGAACACTATTGATATAATTTATCAAAAACTTCAAAATTAACAGAGACTGTTCCCCATACGTTTTAGCAACAATGACGATATTCTCGGAGTGCTGCAACAATAGGCTTTCCCACTCAACTTGGTATAAACTTTGGCAAGAAAGCCGACAGCGATCGCATCAAGCCGATCCAGAGGATGCGAGCGATCGCATTGCCGCGTGTCCGCCACAATTTGCGACGGGTTATAAGCGGGATATCGACTTAAGGAATGGAATTGATCTAACCCTGCATCGGTATAAGTTTCACGACGATCTGACCCTCACCCAAATGCAGCCTGAAGATAATAGGGGACATCTAGAGTTTGTCTTTAATCTGTCGTCTGTTTTCAAGTTCTGGGAAGGAGCCTATATCATCGGGGAACAGCACTATCTATTAGGGATGTATAACCCAGGCTGTAAGGGCGAGTCGGTGCTATTGGCAAGAGAGCCAACTCTAGAAGTGGATCTTCATCTCAAGCCAGATCTATTGCAGTCGTTAATCGGTTTGAGTCCGGATCGGGAAAGCGATCGCATCAAGTTTCTTTCCTCTGACTTACGACAAATTATTGAGGGCAAATCAGACAAATGGTTATCGCCAGTACAAGCAATTACACCAGCTATGCAGGTGGCGTTACAGCAAATCTTAGATTGTCCGTATCAGGGGATAGTCAAGCAAATGTATCTGGAAAGTAAATCAGTAGAAGTGTTGGCTCTGTGGTTGGAACAGGCACTTCAGTATACCGATACCCCCAAACCTTCCACTAGGCGACGTCCATCTGATGAGATCGAGCGCCTAACCCTCGCCAAGGAAATTTTAACCCAGCAGGTCAACGATCCGCCTTCTCTTATGGCATTAGCGCGACAGGTGGGACTGAATGACTGTACGCTCAAACGCGGATTTCGGGAAGTGTTTGGCACTACTGTTTTTGGCTACCTACATCACCATCGCCTAGAACAGGCGCGATCGCTACTCTTGGAAAATCAGCTATCGGTAACGGCGATCGCCCATACGGTAGGTTACCAAGATGTTAGTGCCTTTGGCAGGGCATTTCGCAAGAAGTTTGGGGTTTGTCCTAGAAGCTTTCACCGTACTAAACTTTTCTTATAAGTGGCAAGTATGGAAGCAAAACCATCGCTTAGAGGCAGTATGTCATTAACCGTCAAAGATTTAGAGAAACTGCAAGCGCACTACCCAGACTATCGAATGGAGCTAGTCGATGGCAAAATTATTATTATGAGTCCTTCCGGTTATGAGTCTGATGAGGTTGCCTTTCAAGTTGGAGCCAATTTATGGAACTGGGTAAAACCTCGTCGGCTGGGACGGATTACGGGGTCTAGTGCTGGGTTCAACCTCGCCAATACCCGCGCTCCCGATGTTTCTTTTATTCGTGCCGAACGTCTGCCCCGTTCTCCTCGCGGTTATGCCACCATCCCTCCCGACTTGATGGTTGAGGTTAAATCTCCAACTGATAAAGTTGGTGAATTGCAGGCTAAGATTGACGAGTTTTTGGCTCAAGGCACGGTAGTTGGAATTTTAGTTAACCCAGAGGTTCGCACTGTTGAAATCCGCCGATACGACCAAGACCCAATTATTCTACAGGATGGTGATGTTTTAACGGTTCCCGACTTGCTGCCCGGTTGGGAAGTGCCAGTCTCGGAATTGTGGTCGCCCGTATTTGAATAAAAAATTCCGTTTCGGCAGACAAAAATTCCGTTTGTGCAGAATTGCGAGTTGCCGCTCCAAGTATCATCTTTCTTACTACAGTTGAGAAATATTTTTATTAGCTAATTCTACAAGAGTATTTCTTAACGCTGGTTGTGATCGCTCTTTAAAGTACGACGTACTGAGGGCGATGGCGACAAATCAAAACAGTGTAGTTAAGGTGTGAAGGAAGCGTGCCTAACAAACAGCGACTTATTTTAAGTATTGGACTAGCCTCAGCATTGGTAACTCAGACAGCTTGGGCAGAGGAAAGAGGAAGTAGAGGGAGACTCCCCTCAACCCCCCTTACTAGGGGAGGAGAAATGCCTTCACGGGTATTTAAGGTTGCGGATCTAGTTGCTCAGGAAATGACGCGGGTTACGGGAGTTGAGGTTATTCAGACTGACGAGGGATTGGAGTTGATTTTAAAAACTCCCGCAGGTCAACAATTAGTGCCGTTAATTTTCCCTCAAGGAAACAATTTGATCATCGATATTCTCGATGCAACCTTGGATTTGCCTACGGGCGATCGCTTACACGAAACAAAAGTTTCAGTTGTTCGCTTTTATGCCGATGGACATCTAGAATTTCGCGATAGTTCCTCTTTCCCTGGCAGTGTCTTAGAAGATGTCGGACTTCCCAGACCAGAAGTACAACAACAGGGAAATAACTTAGATGTTACCTATCAATCAGTCAGTCTCGAACGCTTAGATTTGCTCGATGGGGATGTCATTTTTGTTGCTTTGGATGCTGGTGCGAATGAACCGTTTACCAAATTTCGGCAAGACCCCCTATGGCAGAAGTTAGAAGCGGTTCAAAACGAAAGCGCTTTGACCGTTGATTCGGGTTACTGGATTTTTGGCAACGTCCTGGCAGCTAACGCCATCCTTGACGACCTAGAAAAATATCTGCTCAATTCTACCCATACTTCCCGATCACCCTAACCGCAAACATTTAGTGATTCTAGGCGATGCGATTAGCTTTCAGGTATGCTTTGCGATTGCCGAAGGCAGCGCGCAGAGAGCGATCGCACTTGACATCTTTAATTTTAAACCCTTTAAACCACTACCACAATCTCTGAATTGAATATGAATCAATAGCTTTATCACTTCCCACAATTGGTATTTGTTCCACCATAGCCTGAGCGATGATTAGCCTATCAAACGGATCTTTGTGATGTAATGGCAGATTCGCAACAACAGTAAGATGCTCAATTTTAACGTCTAGTATTTCAAAATTATTGATAGCTAGTTGTCTGCGAATAAACAACTCGAATGAGGATTCAAAATTTAGCTTGCCAATACCATGTTTAATTGCCATTCCCCAAATACTAGCAATACTAAGTAAAACCTCGTTATTGCCATTGTTAATTAGTTCTAGTGCTGTATAACTTAATCTAGCATTATCGGTTACATACCAAATAAATGTATGTGTATCTAGCAGAAATCTTATTACATATAGTCTTTAAAATCTTCTAATGGTTCATCAAAATCTTCAGACATCCAAACTTGACCCTTTGCACTTCCAGGTTGACGAGATTTTACAGTAGTTGTGGGAGTAAGTTTAATTGAAGTGCGATCACCTTTAGTAATAATTACTTCTTCTCCGCGCAAAGCTGCATCAAACAATTCTGATAATTTTTCGCTGGCTTCAGCAATAGTCACTGGTTTCATTGGTTTTTCCTCGACTGACATTCTATTTCTATTATGAACGAAGGCAGAAGGACGATTGTTATCTGCTACTTGATACAGCAGTTTGCAGCTAAATAGGGGACAATCTCTAGTATTGTAAAAATAAGTTGCCAGATGAAGCCTTATTCCTTAGATTTGCGAGAAAAGATAATTGATGCCGTAGAAAAAGGTGATAGCTCGATCAGAAAAGTTGC
>JBHJGN010000072.1:0-34637 GCA_050331735.1 Cyanophyceae cyanobacterium | reverse complement strand
GTTTGTCCTCTTAGTAGTTCTTTGAGTTCTTCAGCGCTTTCTTTCACCTCAACGTTATAAACACTTGCCATTCCTTCCCTCTCTAAGTTCCTGCTTGTCTTAGCTTATCTAAGCCAGTGCTTTCTTTTCAAGAAATGGTATCAACCGCTCAACTCGAGCGCCTGCACCGGATTCTGGTTTTTAAGGAATTAGGATTCTCTTTGGAACAGATTGGTCATCTGCTTGATGAAAAGATTTCTGCTGAAGAAATTAAAGGGATGTTGCGATTGAAGCTCTCGGAGATGCAGCAGCGAATTTCGGCAGACCAAACGCGGTTACAGCGTCTAGAAATCCGTTTACAAGAAATTGAAGAGGGAAAAATGCCAAATTATGAAGTGATTCTTAAACCTGTCGTACCTCAGTTAGTGGCTGCTGCTGTTGGGGTGATTCCTAATTATCAGGACTGCGGACCTATCTTTGATCGTTTATTTGATGAAGCTTATAACTATGTTGCTCGTCAGGGCGCTAACTGCGCTGGAGGTGGGATCTCTATCTATCACGATACTAAATTACGCGATCGCCACATTCCTGTTGAAGCGGCTGCACCGATTGAGACAACAATTGCGGGCAATGAGCGAGTATGGGTCTACGAGCTGCCGGGAGTGGAAACGATGGCATGTGTGGTGCATCGCGGCTCGTTCGCCACGCTCGGACAAGCCTATAATGCTTTACTAGAGTGGATCGGTAAAAATGGCTATGCTGTCGCTGGTGCTAATCGCGAGATTTACCTCCAGTACGAGCGAGACGGAGACCCATCCCAGTATGTCACAGAAGTTCAGTTTCCTGTTGAAAGGACAACTGGATAGTTCTGGGCAGTCTCAGTCAGTGGTGGTGATTCCCAATACAAAGCGCTAACTCCTTAAGCATCATGAACGATCGACTAACATCTGGAACGCTTTATTTAGTAGGAACGCCCATTGGTAACTTGGAGGATATCACCTATCGAGCGGTGCGAGTCTTACAGACGGCAGACCTGATCGCGGCAGAAGATACCCGTCGTACTGGCAAGCTATTGCAGCATTTTCAGATTACCACTCCGCAGATCAGCTATCACGAACACAATCAGGCGATGCGAACGGCTGAATTGCTGGATCGTCTTCGAGGAGGAAGCGCGATCGCCCTCGTTACCGATGCAGGCATGCCGGGAGTATCCGATCCGGGGTACGAACTCGTCAAAGCCTGTGTTGAAGCGGGGGTCACTGCCATCCCGATACCGGGAGTTACCGCCGCCATTACTGCCCTCGCTGCTTCTGGACTGCCGACTGAGCGCTTCTGCTTTGAAGGGTTTTTGCCAGCTAAAGGAAAAGCGAGGCGCGATCGCCTAATATCTTTACAAAACGAAACCCGGTCGCTGATTCTCTACGAAGCGCCTCACCGTCTCCAGCAAACCCTCGTCGATCTAGCCGACGTTCTAGGGGGCGATCGCCGCCTGGTTCTAGCGCGGGAACTCACCAAACTCCACGAAGAGTTTTGGCGCGGAACCGTTGCTCAAGCCATTGAACAACAACGCCACCCCAAAGGAGAATTTACCCTCGTTGTTGCTGGTGCTTCTCCTGCTGATGTCGTCCTCTCAGAAGACCAGATTAAAGCCGAACTTCGGCAACTGATCGAGCAGGGGTTGACGCGATCGCAAGCCAGCCGCCAGCTTGCCCAACTGACTAACCTTCCTCGCCGCCACCTTTATCAACTGGCATTAGAAGAATAGAAGGAGGCTTCTTATTTAACAAAGGGAAAAAGCTCAGACAATTCTAATTCCTTGCCGATGGGTCGCCTGGGATTCGAACCCAGAACTTGCCGGTTAAAAGCCGGATACTCTACCGTTGAGTTAGCGACCCGTAAGTACTGTGCGTTAGTCGCACGGTTTATAAGTATAACACATCCTTCAAGACAATCCAAGGGACTTAGTAATAGCTAACGCGCATTTTTACCGATGCCTCATAGCTGCTGCCCGGATCGATGGTAGTAAGCTGTTCTCCGGTATTGAGGGCATTGCGGGGCGCACTCCAGGGTTCAAGACAGACATACTGTTTGCCTTTAACAGTCCAGAAAACCAAAGTTGAGTAAAGCTCAGAGTACTCAATGCTCACGCGATAGCGACGCTGGTTGCCAGTAAAGCCAGCGGTAGAGGCGGTAATGGAAGTAAAAGCCACGTCGATTTCTTCTTGGTCAAAGTCAAAATCGCCGCTAAAAGAGTGGGTTTCTTGGGTGAGTTGGTCCCGATACTGAGAAGCCGGAATGTCAAAGTCTAGTTTGTTTTTGTCGCTAATCAAGAAGTAAGGATGCAGCCCGACAGAAAAGGGCATGCTTTCCTGAGACTGATTCGTAATGCGCTGCTGAATCTCTAAAGAATTTCCCCGCAGCCGATAGGTAAAGACAAGCTGAAAATCGAACGGATAAGCGGTATAGGTCGTATTGTTGCTATTGAGAACCAGGGTAATGCTGGCGCTATCTTGGGTATCCTGTTCGGTCACGTGCCAAGGAAGGTCGCGGGCCAAGCCATGCTGCTTGAGGGTGTATTGTTTGCCTCGATGAGTGTAGGTATTGTCAGGGAGGTTGCCACAAATGGGAAACAGAATGGGAATGCCACCCCGAACGCTTTTTTGGGAATCGGCAAAGCGTTCTTCATCTAGGTAAAGAATCTCTTGACCCTGAATGCGCCAGCGAGTCACCATCCCCCCGCGTTCAGGAACCACTTCTAAACGAGACTGCGCTTCGCGATCGCTCAATACATAGGTGGGGTACTGTTCTTGTTTCAGGGCGACTGTAAATACCACTGTCTTCTTAGGAGATAAAGGGTTTGAGAAGCGAATGATTTAGGAGGGAAGTTTACTAATATTAACTCTTTGAGAAGGATCGGTACATCCTTTTCTGGTTTGGTTTTAATTAACAGAGTTGACACAAAATGAAGCTAGCGGCAGCACTGCCCAGCGGAACCGTCAGATTATCGATTCCTAACTTGGAAAACGCCTCCAAACCAGTTGCAATCACTGCCACTGCCAAAGAGACTGTGCTTACCGTTCCTAAAGGCTGATCAACGGCTACCAGAATCACCCCCGTCACCAGCAAACTGACAGCCGCCATCGTCAGCGATCCTTCCCAACTCTTTGTTATCCCCAGGACGTGATAAAGATGTTTGCCAAAGCGCTGTCCTACCACCGCCGCCATGCCGTCGCCCCAGGTCATGGTGAGAATACCAATAGCAGCGTATTCAGGGCGATGGATGGACCAAAACCAGGCTACCAAAATCCCAATACTGACAGCGTAAAAAAAAGTGCCTAAACTCTGCCGTCCGACACTGTTAATGCTAGGCAGAATCGGCACAAAATAAGATAGCAAAGCCGTTGCCGAGGCCATCACCGCTGCCCCAATACCGACCCAAGCCGGAATCTGTAGCCACCAGGCCAGTAAAATAACGTTACCTGTCCCAATATGTACAACTTTGCGAGTGAGTTCGGCATCCGCTGCCGTCAAGCGATTCAGTGTCTCCGCCAACAGAATCAGGCTTCCTAAATAGAGGAAAACCAAACTCAACGAGAACCACAGCGGAGAAGGATTAAAGAATAGAGAAAACAATTCAGTCAACTATGATACAGAGAATCTATTTCTACTGTATAGTGATCGCCGTCCCATGAAAAACCTATTGCTCTGGCTCATTAGAAGCTATAGACAATTCATATCTCCTCTGTTTCCTCCCACCTGCCGCTTTCACCCCACGTGTTCTCAGTATGCACTCCTGGCAATCGATAGATTTGGGGCACTTCAAGGCAGTTGGTTAGCCCTCAAACGAATTTTGCGCTGTCATCCCTTTCATCCTGGAGGGTACGACCCGGTCCCTGCTAAAAGTCCCTTGGGGTCGGAGAAGGGAAAAGTAGTTCCTCCGGAACAGGGAAGCGGTGCGACCCCGCGCCGTCGAAAGGCGCATTGGGTAGCGCACCAAGACAGGGGGAAATAGTTCCTCCGGAACGGGGAAATAACGCAAAGCTGAGGAATAACCTTTTACAATTTTCCCTTTTCCCCTTCCCCCTTGCCCTTTCCCCGCAGCGATAGCGGCTTTCCCGCGCTTAGTCCTACTGCTCCTAAGCTGATTATACTGACGATTCCGCTTTTTTCTGGCACTCCTTGAGGAGATTGAGAATCAGTCTCAATGGGCAAACCCAAAGGCCCTTCTAATGAGTATGTATCTCCACCGAATGTCACTGTACTGTTACCAACAACCGGAGAGGCATCAAGTTCGATCTCAAAATTTGAATGATCAATTTTGAACTGAAGCGAATCTTCGTAATTATTATCGCTGCCTGCATAGCTAAAAGTAAACTCTGATAAATCCGCTAAATCTGCTTTGTATAGAACTGTTGTTAGTTGATTAGATTGCAGAGTCACAGCAAAGGTTTCTAGTTCAGAAAGTTCTAAACGATAATTGCCATTGCGATCTTCTCCTCGAAATTGCCCCTGCACAAACAAATTTTCCTCAAAGTCTCCCTGAATAAAATCAATCGTTGCGGCAACGGTTTTCCCATCGTTGATTGTCAAAGCAGCCAAAACAATGCTCAGGGCCAATTTAAAGCAGATACGGTTAGTCATACGGTCGGTAGTTCAACTGATAATCTGATTCGCTGTGGAGCAGGCTACTATCTTATCCGCTGTTTTAGACAGACACCAGCCCAACAATTGTAGAATCTTGTCTGAGTACGGCGATAACCCGATAAAATTGCATCTGTGATTCATATTTCTCTCAACATGAGCGACACTATTTTTGGCAAAATCATTCGCAAAGAAATTCCTGCCGATATCGTTTACGAAGACGATCTCGCTCTCGCTTTTAAAGATATTGCTCCGCAAGCCCCAACGCACATTCTCGTCATTCCGAAGCAGCCCGTTCCCCAACTCGCGGCGGCGACAGCAGACGAGCAAGATCTCCTCGGTCATTTGTTGATGACAGCAAAACAAGTAGCCGCGCAAGCTGGACTCGAAAATGGCTACCGAGTTGTCATTAACAACGGCGTTGATGGCGGTCAGAGCGTCGATCATCTACACCTCCATATTCTAGGAGGTCGCCAAATGAGCTGGCCTCCCGGTTAATTCGGGCTTTCTTAGTGCTACATAAATTTAAAGCTGGGGGAAAAGGGGAAGTTGCTTCTCCTGCGGAGACGCTACGCGAACGCAACGGGGAAAGGGGAAGGGGGAAAGGGAAAAGGGGGAATAAACTAGCTTGTTCACCCTGTCTTGGTGCGCGTTCCCTTACGCCTTCCGGCGGCGCGGGGTCGCACCGCTTCCCCGTTCCGCACAGAACTATTTCCCCTTGCCCGTCCCGGAGGAACAATTGTTCGAGCGAATGGCTGTTACTTTCATAGCTTTGCTGGGGAATACTGTTTCTATAGCCCCTTCAACGATTGGTATACCGCATGTCAACGAAGTCATTGAGCGTATTATTGGTACTCGCCGGACTGTCTTTGTCTCCCCTAGCTGCTTCTGCACAGAAATATCCAGGCTGTTTCATGCTGAGCTCTAGCGGACGACTCATTGACCTAGATTTTGTTTGCGGTGATGCTAGCCAAGCTGATACGCCGACTCCGGGGCTATATCAAGTTCCCATTAAGCGCAGACAAGGGGGAACTCCAGTGATTGATGTTGTATTTAACGAAAATCAAACTTTTGAGATGCTCTGGGATACCGGGGCTAGTTCGACAGCCCTAACCTCTGAGGTAGCAAAAGCGTTAGCTCTCGTTCCAGAAGGAGCAATTCTCGTTAATACCGCCAGCGAGAATGGCGTTTCTATGGCGACAAGTCGCGTTGATTCTGTAACGGTCAGTGACATTACGGCAACCGATTTAGTAGTGGGGATCTCGCCATCTCTAGAAATTGGGCTACTCGGACAGGACTTTTTTGGCAATTACGATATCACCATCAAAGAAGACGTGATTGAATTACGCGATCGCTAACGATTTACCAGCCGACGATAATCTGCCAGAACATTATTCCAAGAGCGATCGCGCTCCCGTGCTGCGGCAACAGCAATTTGAACGGCTGACGAGCAATTTTCTGGGTCAGCACCATCGAGAGAATCACTGCGGCAATGAGGATACTGCCCTGCAAAAAGGCAATTACCGCTGGGTGAGCAACCAGTACCGGCATGCCTTCGCCGCTGAGTCCGAAGGTCGCTAAACCAATGGGAATGATTCGTCCTCCCTCATTCAGCCCCAGGCGGAGATAGTGGGCTAAATTAGCGCCTAATACGAGCGGCAAATACCCGTAGGCTAATTCAACCCATCGGCGGGGCTTAACCTTGCGATTGAACTGATACACGAGCCGCACGCTCCCGTAACCGAGGAGAGGCACGAGGGCAGGAACGCTTAAAGCCGCCGCCGCTACCCCAACGTGAATCGAGAACGAGGTGAAATCTAGACCCAATCCGAGCCAAGCGTTAATTTCCGGCAAGCGGTGCAGAAAAACCGCATCGAGCAGCAGCAGCAGCAACGCCACCTCATAGGAGCGAGGAACGTGGGTTGTCCACAATTCGATACCGGGGGGACGAAGATTAAACTCCACAGAACGGTGCGGACAGGCTTTCAAGCAGGTCATGCACAGCACACAGTCCCGATTATCTTCGAGTTGAGCCGGGTGAGAATACAGCGGACAGCCCCCGGTTGCCATGCCCTCGCCTTTTTGGGGTCCGCCTTTATAGCACTGATAGGTAGTACATTCAGCCGAACACGTGCCCTGCTGCGCTCGGAGTTCCGTCATCGACAGTTTGGCAAACATTCCGTTCATGCCGCCAATCGGACACAGATAGCGACACCAGAAACGACGCTCAAACAGGGCCGAAAAAATCATTGCCCCTGCCGTAATCAGCAGCAGCAGACAGGCGGAGAGATAGGCGGTGTTTTCTAAATCCCACACTTCCTCCCAGAGCAAGATCAAGGTAAACAAGCCAAACAAAAACCAGCCTCCCCAGTGTTCCGCCTCCTGCCGGGGCCAGCGCTTAAGCTGACGGGGAAACAGCCACAGAGAGAGCTTTTGCGTTACTTCCCCATAAATCATAAACGGGCAAACGGCACACCAAACCCGACCGAAGAAGGGAAAAATCAGCAAAACCAGGGGCCACCACCACGCCCAGAATAGAGTGAGAGCAAAATTCTCAGAGCGATTTTGGGGACCGACGAACAGCACCGCCACTACAAAGGCAAAAACGGGTAAAACCAGCCAGTAGTTGAGGCGGTCGGGCCACCACGGACTGCGGAGAAAGCGACGCAGGGTTGGATAAGCGTTGAGCAGGTTGAAGCGAAACTGTTTTTTCTTGCTTTGGGAGGGCCAGATAATTTCTTCGGTGAGTTCAGAAGCGCCTTCTAGCTGTACGATCGCCCGCTCAACCAAGTTTTCTAACTCTCTTAAATTATTCGGAAAATCGTATGCCTGGAGTCTCCGCAGCGCTTCGGTGGTGATGCGAATCTTTTGAAGCCCGCGATCGCGACAGATTAGGCTGATAAAATAGTTGACATAATCGCCAATATCTGATTTGCGAACCCGCAGCGGCGGGACTTTAATGAGCTTGTTTGCTGCGGCATCAATTTCTGGCACTTTCTGCTCAGAAATCAGGATAAGGCGAGCGTGACAGGTTTGCTTGCTGGGTAACGGTTCTCCGGGACGAATCACGGGAGTGTAGGAATTGGTTGTGAGCAAATCGGCGATCGCCGGGATCAGTTCTTTCTCTAGTTCCTGGATATTGTTGAGGATAAGTGTCCCTTCTCCTAACGATTCAATCAGCCCCGGTTTACCACCCGCACGCCCAAACAGTTCCGCACCGCTAGCCTGCACGTTGGCGCAGTCGATTTTGATAATGGCCTCTCGGCGAGCCGAAGACCCAAAATGAACTAACGCTGCTAAATTATCTTTTTCCAGACCCGGTTCACCAAAGATGACAACAGAATGGCGGTGCTGAGCGGCTTCTTTAATCTGTGATCGTAGCTTCACCGCGTAGCGGCTTTTGCCGATTACTCCTCTTCTGGCTTTACTCACCAGGTAGGGACGGAGGATGAGCTGTCGTTCCTGTTCAAACACAAGCTGAGAGGATAATTCTTTCACCTCCTCAGCTAGCTGCTGCGAAAACACTTGAGTAATCTGGGGGTGCTGAGCCGCGAGTTCCCGAAACCGCTCGGCACAGATAAACCAGAACTGGCAGGAACTAACGGTCACAACCGTAGACTGTACTGCTTGATTGAGAAGCAGCTCTTGCAGATTAAGCACCGAGCCAGTCAGCAGACTAGCCGCTTGGGACGCTTTACTTTCTAACCGTCCTGAGCGCAGAATATAGAGTCCATCAGGAGGAGATTGGCTTTGGACAACCACTTGCTCTGCCTCGACTGTACGCTCCTCCAGATGGGGGGCGATCGCCTCTAGCACATCAAAGTCCAGAATACTGAGAGCCGTTCGTTCTTGCAGCCACGTTGCCAAATCTGGAGTCATGGTTCGCCCTCCGGCAGTCCTTTATTTTTATTCTATTGATTAGTCTTTCTATTCCTCAAACACTATGCTCGATCTCTGGGTTCCCTTGTTTCTATTAGGACTAATCGTAGTCGCCGCTATTTATTTTTACAGCCGATGAAGCCGCTTAGTCTGTTTTAAAGCGATACTTCTTCAATATCTGCAATTTGCCAAGAATCAGTCGTCTTCTGGCTCATAGTCGCCTCGGATATCAGTAAAGCCTCTCGATAAGGGCAATTTTCACAGTCAGCCGTATGGGGAAAAGGAAGACCGACCTGGAGGTGATTTTTAAGATACTGCTCAAGCTGAGCCACTAAGGTCGCTAAATCTTGCCTAGTTGCTTCGTGCTGACCGCTACTGTAGGTAAACGTTAGTCGCTGCGGTTGAGTCGGGAGTTTGACAAACCAGTACGTCATCGAAATTTGTTCGGGCAAGTAGTCAGAAGTTTCGGCCAAAACGTAGAGATACAGCCGCGTTTGCCAGTCTTGCGCTAGCTTAGCGCGGTTTTGCGGCTGCAAATGAGTTTTCCAGTCGATAATCTGTGCTTGGGAAGGTCCGGCAATCAAAAGGTCGTAAATGGTGGTGAGCAAATACCCCTGAAAACTAAGCGTACGACAGTGTTCTGCTTCGCGCCAAGCTCCCGACGGTAGCTGCCAAATTTCAGGAGCGGCCTGTACGAGTGCAGTAAACGAATGCTCTAGCTGTTCGTCCTCATGCAGTAAAGCCTCAATGGGTAAACCTAGTTCCCACTGCTGCATCAGTAAATGAAACTGTTTTCCCCAGGCTAATTTGTCCTGCTGCTGAGGATTTGTTGGAGAGCGCAATTGCTCTAAATAAACCTGTTGAAACAGCGGCGGACATTTTTCCAGTAAATTGAGCTGTCCTTGAGATAAACGGAAAAGAGGCTGCATCGCTTCTATGAGATTTAGAGAGTAAAGCTACAAATGATTGAGCGGGGAAAAGGGGAAGGGGGAAAGGGTAAAAGAGGGTTTTGTTTCTCCAACTGCTTCCTTGCTCTTTCGACATATGTAGCATTCTAAAAGAGAAATCACATTAAATGGATGGCTTAATGCATTTATCATTAACGAAGCTGTTTGTTTTGTCCCCAGTTGTTGAGAGTGCATCGCTAGTGTTCTGTTAAAAGCCAAATTACTTGCTCAGGCGTTTTCCACCGCTGAGCGTTAAGCTAAGAAACTGCTATCATCAGCCGATTAGCCTCTTTTTGATTCCTAAGAATTCTAGTGAAGAAAATTTATTTAGCAAATCCTTACGGATTTTCCGAGCAGCAAAAGGAGCTGTTGTTGCCTCCCATTATTGGTGAGCTAGAAGCTTTGGGAGCGGAAGTTTGGGAACCGTTTACCCGCAATAACCAGGTCGATTTCTCGGTGGCGGGATGGGCTTATCGCGTTGCCCAAGCAGACGTAAGGGATGTCAAACACTGTGACGGCATCTTTGCTGTTGTCAATGGGACTCCGCCTGATGAAGGGGTGATGGTAGAATTGGGAATGGCGATCGCTCTCAACAAGGCCATCTTTCTGTTTCGAGATGATTTTCGTCGCTGTAGCGATAGCGAAGAGTACCCACTCAATCTGATGCTATTTGCAGGCTTACCAGAACAAGGCTGGCAGAATTATTACTACACCTCCGTTGAAGAAATTGCTTCTCCAGATAAGGCGCTGTTTCAGTGGTTGAGCACAACCGAGTAGCAAGGAGAAAGGCAATCTGCTTTCTACCGCCTGTTTTGAGCTTAATCAATTGCTAAATGCAATCTGATGGCTGCCTCTACTAATTTGATGAGAGTTTCATCTAAGGAACCTACTACTTGGGTATTGATTCGTTCTTTAGCAATGGTTCTAACCTGCTGTGCCTGTACTTTAGAAGCCCGTGGTAAACCGCTTTGGCTTGGTGTCAGTTTAACTTCAAAAGGATAGATACGTTTAACGTTAGAAGTAATAGGCAGAACCGTTACAGTACTGGCAACACGATTATTAATATTGTTACTAATAATCAATACAGGACGGCGTTTTCCAGTCTCTGAACCCACTGTAGGACTAAGAGCAGCGTAATAAATTTCACCACGTTTCATCACTTAAGCCATCCCCAATCACATTCTCCCACTCTGGATCGACTTCCTGATTGGCAGCACGGTAAGCGTTTTCTAGTTCTTGTTCTCGTAAAAGCTTGACAGCATTTTCAATTACCTGAGAACGAGATGTATATCCCTGGCTGTCTTTGTATTGTTCAATAAAATGAACTAATTCGGAAGGAAGAGAAACAGAAATTTTAAGAGCGGACATAGTACGACCAAATGGTGGCTTTACTTTTTCCTACTATACAGGAAGCAATTATCCTGCCGCAAGTTCAGTTAATTAATGCTGCTGACGCAGCTTAAGGCACTCTCCACGGCAAAAAGCTAGGATATGAGGCGATCTCACATTCAATGGAGTGCCCGATGAATAGATTGCTCGACTGCTTAGCAAGACTCGCTGCTGGCCTTTCTTTGGCCCCTCTGGCAGTTATTTTGGGAGCTTCATCGGTTTGGGGACAACTAGACCAAAAACCGATGTTGATGTCTCAAGAAACACCAGAAGCCGCCACTCTCAATCATATCGGTTTAGCCTATCAGGTGATTGGAGAACCGCACAAAGCACTAGAGTATTTCAATCAAGCTCTCCCGCTCTTCAGACAGCAAGGAAATCGCTTACTAGAAGCTGTTACTCTCAACTATATTGGCACTATCTATCGAGAGATTCAGGAACCGCAGAAAGCGCTAGAGTCTTCTCAACAGGCACTCGCAATTTTTCAAGAACTCAAAGAACGATCGCTAGTAGCCTCTACCCAAAATCAAGTGGGGTTAGCGTACCTAGATAACCAACAGCCCCAAAAGGCGCTCAGTTTTTTCACTGAGGCTTTACAGACGTTTCAGGAACTTCAGGAACCGGTCCTTATTGCCGTGACGTTTACTAATATCGGCTCCGCACACCAACAGCTTGAAGACTATCAGCAAGCCCTAACGTATCTTAACCAAGCTCTACCCATTTTCCAAGAAGTTGGGGAACGTTCCCTCACTGGCAAGACCCTGCACCAAATTGGGACGGTGTACCAAGACCTCGAAGACGCTCAGCAGGCGTTGACGTATTTTAACCAAGCCCTCCTCATCCGCCAAGCCATCGGCGATCGCCTTGGCGAAGCCGCCACCCTCAGCCATCTCGGTACTGTTTACCAAACCCGCCAGCAGTATCCACAAGCCCTAGAAGCTTGGCAGCAAGCATTAGTCATCTATCAAGAAACCGAAAACAGCGAAGCCGAGAGCATCCTCCGCAAAATTTCCGAGCTGCAAAGAGCAACAGAAACCCAGTAAAGGAGGAGGCAGAAGGCAGGGGGCAAGGAGCGGAGGAGAAACCCCATATATGGTAGGCGCTTGTCCTAATTACTTTCCCCTGCCTTTCTGGAACAGAAATCAGCCCAACTCACTCTCCCTTTCCCCTTCCCCTTTCCCCGTTCCGACAGGAACTATTTCCCCGTTCCGCAGGAACTCTTTCCCCTTTCCCCGTCGCGAGCGCGACATTATCTTTACGGTAGCCGACTCAGTGCCTGAATCAAAAACACGCCAACGGTGAAGGTGATGGCTGATTGCAGCAGGTAAACGGCTGTCCACTTGAGTACTTGAGCCAGCGACATAGAGAAAAGTCTCCATTAACTGTGAAGTCACAGCTTACTCCATCCGAACGATAATCGAGCTTGGCTGTGACCGTTGGTCAACTGCTACTATGGCACAGCTTATTGCTGCCATTAGGGGCGGCGATCGCCCCCCCCAACTCGGGGATCGCTCACGCTGCGGTCAGTAATCCAAAATTTTCTCGCTGGAGAGGGATTAATAAAGCTTAATATTTTCTTTATGCTGAGGTAAAAATCCGAAAACTATCTTCGTAAATTATGGCTTCTACTGTCCTCATTACCGGAGCATCTCAAGGCATTGGCAAAGCAACGGCTCAACTTTTTGCTGAACGGGGCGACAACGTGGTGCTAGCGGCTCGCAATCCCGATCCCCTATACGCAGTTGCTGACAGCATTCGCGCTGGCGGGCAAGGCGTGCTAGCTGTGCCAACAGATGTGAGTCAGGCAGAACAGGTAACTACGCTAGTCGAGAAGGCCCTTGATACCTACGGTCATATCGATGTTTTAGTCAATAATGCCGGGATCTGCATGAATGGTGAGATGGCCCAAACGACTCTAGAAGATTGGCGACGGGTGATTGACGTCAATCTCTGGGGATATATTTATACAATTCACGCCCTGCTGCCGCAGTTTTTGCAGCGAAAGGCTGGAACGATTGTTAACGTCGGGTCTTTTGGTGGCAAAGTGCCGTTACCGAAAATGACAGCGTACTGTACGAGCAAGTTTGCCGTTACAGGATTAACCGAAACACTGCGCATTGAATTAGAGCCAGCAGGCATTCATGTCTGCGCGGTTCATCCAAGCGTGACCAATTCAGACTTTTTGGAGCGCACTATTTTTAGAGGCAACAACGCTTCTCAGCAGCGCCAGCAGATGAGCGAACTGCTTACTTCCCCAATCGCTAGTCAGCCTGAGGACGTTGCCAAGGCAATTTTAGAGGTCGTCGAGCATCCTAAAGGCGAGATCGTTGTCGGCTCTGCGGTGGTTCCTACTGCCGCTTATCGTTTGGCTCCGGGCTTAACGCAGTGGCTGATGCAGCGAACAGTCAGCTAGCTATAGATCAAGATTGCTAAAGGTCATGCTGCCTACTTTAGCTTGCCAAACGCAGCACCTAGAACATTTTCCAGGTACTGCGTTTAGGAATCGCTATAGCGCCGCCGCTTGAGGGTAAGCGAGGAACAAAATTGTCTCTATTTCATCAAGTTTTTCATTTTTTAAACTTAAAATGTAAAAACAAAGCTCGCCATTTTGTACGATTGCCAGTCAATTCGACGACTCCTAGCCAAAAGCCAAAGATACAAAAAATGATGTCAGAGGCAAGAGGAAGTTCAGCCGGGCGTTTGAACGTGATCGCCGTTGGGAAACACCATCTTTTTTGGGAAGCTCGCAACCGCATTTTTGTCTGGTACGTTGCGCTCCTCACCTTTTTCGTCGTGCTGTCAATTCCGCTGATCTATCAGGTAGTAACTTGGCAGGTTAACCAAAGAGTGAGGGAGAATCTTAGCGATGAAATCGAGGCGTTTACAAACTTTGCCCAAGAGAATGCCGCTGAGGACGATATTGAACAGTTGTTCGATAGCTTTCTATCTTCCCGAGTTACGGAAGACGATAACGTTTTAATTACTTTTGTCGAGCGTCGTCTGTATCGCTCCAGTGTCAGACTGTCGGGAGACATTCAAAATAGAGAATTGCTGGAGCGCTGGAGCCAGCTCTCAACAACTGAGCGGGGTGAGTGGGAGACGGGCAACGCAAACATCGGCAGGCTAATCTACATCGCCGAACCCGTGGTGATCGGCGGACAGCAGGGCGCGATGGTGGCAGTACACGCGACGGCAGGAGAGCTGCAAGAGGTACAGGCATCGCTGAATGCCGTTGTTGCTATCTTGCTGGTCGTGGTGGCGATCGCTGTCTTGATGGCTTGGTTCGCCTCCAAAAATGTCTTGTTGCCGCTGCGCACTCTGTTACAAACGATTCGCCGCATTAGTGAAAAGGAGTTGACGCAGCGGATTGTCGTCCAGGGACAGGGAGAGATGGCAGAACTAGCCAGCACCTTCAACAGCATGATGGAGCGGTTGCAGGCGGCGTTTGAGGAACAGCGGAACTTTGTCAATGATGCGGGGCATGAGTTGAGAACGCCCATCACCATCATTCGCGGACATTTAGAACTCCTCGACGGCGATCCCGAAGAACAACAGAAAACGGTTGACCTGGTGCTAGATGAGCTGGACCGCATGAGCCGCTTTGTCGACGATCTGATTCTGTTAGCGAAGGCAGAACAAACTAATTTCCTTTATTTAGAGACGGTCGCCGTCGAGACGCTGACCGAAGAACTGTATGCCAAAGCGAGAGCGATCGCGCCTCGTCGCTGGCAGTTGGTCAACAAGGGCACAGGAACAATCGTGGTCGATCGCCAGCGCATTACCCAGGCGGTGATGAATCTCGCCGAAAACGCTACCCAGCACACCACCGAAACGGATGCGATCGTCATTGGTTCTGCCGTGGGAAAAGACGTGCGCTTCTGGATAGAAGATAGCGGCACCGGCATTAAGCTGAGTGACCAGCAGCACATTTTTAAGCGGTTTGCCCGCGCTGCCAATAGCCGTCGCCCTTCTGAAGGCGCGGGCTTGGGCCTGTCTATCGTGGAGGCGATCGCCCAGGCCCACGGCGGTCGGATGAAGCTGTATTCCCAACCCGGAGTTGGCTCGACGTTTACGTTGATTCTGCCTCTACCAGTAAACAACGGGTAATGGGCAATTAACTATTAACAGTGATCAAAGATGAGACGAATTTTAATTGCTGAAGATGAGCCTCGAATTACGGCTTTTTTGGAGAAAGGGCTGCGGGCAAATGGGTTTGATACTGGCGTTGCTGCTGATGCTAGCCAAGCATTGGCGATCGCTCTAGAGGATTCCTTTGACCTGATGCTGCTCGATCTGGGTCTTCCGGGTAAGGATGGCTTGGCGGTACTGGAGGAAATGCGCGGTCAGGGCGTTCAGATGCCGGTCATTATTCTGACGGCTCGCGACGATATCAACGACAAGCTCGCGGGTTTAGAAGGAGGAGCGGATGATTACGTCACAAAACCTTTCCGCTTCGAGGAGCTGTTGGCGCGGATACGCTTGCGCCTGCGCTCCCCTCAGCCGACTAGCGTACGGGAAGAAATAGAGCTACGCGCTGGCAACTTACTGCTCAATCTGCGGACGCGTCGAGTCTATTTGAATGAGCGGGAAGTTGAGCTACCAACGCGGGAGTTCAATCTTTTAGAAGCTTTTTTACGCCATCCTGGGCAGGTAATGAGCCGAGAACAGCTTCTCGACCGCGTGTGGGGCTACGATTTTGCCTCTGGCTCAAATATTGTCGATGTTTATATTGGCTATCTGCGTAAAAAGCTCGGCAGCAAGATTATTGAAACAGTGAGGGGCATTGGCTACCGATTGCGAACCTGAGAACATTGCTTTGTTACCGTTAGAGATAGTGGATAAAAGAGGGTCAAGCGGTATTATTTAAGAACACCCTAAGCTTGTCTTTTGCAGAATATCATGACCCGCATCCTCATCGCCGAAGATGAAGCTCGTCTGGCTGCCTTTATGGAGAAAGGTCTTCGCAGAGACGGCTACGAAACAGCGATCGCTGCGGACGGCGAGCAGGCTGTGCAGATGGCCCAGAGCGGTGAGTTTGATCTGCTGCTGCTCGACCTGGGTCTACCGCTCAAGGATGGATGGTTGGTTCTAGCCGAATTAGAAGAAGAGCAAATTCATCTGCCGACGATTGTGGTCACGGCCCGAGATATCGTGCAGGAACAGCTCAGCGTTTTTCGCAATGGCGTGAAGGACTACATCATGAAGCCGTTCCGCTTCAAAGATTTGTTGGCTAGAGTCCGTCTCTACCTGTAATGCCGGTCATAGAATGTCACCCGGTATCACGGCTTGCACAACAGGGACATGAATCTGAGGGTAATGAATCACGCTCAGAGACTGTGGTGGAGCTAGCACTGGTTCGAGCGGGTATAGCTCTTCGCCGATAACAAGGCCAGTGGCTAGTGGCCGCTCGTCGTTGAGAAGCTGGCTAAATAGAGTTGACATAAAGATAGAATCATGGTAGGACAACCGGACTGCCGAACTGAGCAAGTCCCCGACTCTTTGCGAGTGGCGATCGCTGCTCAGCACAAAGTCAATATCGACCTGATTCAAGAACTGACCGAACTTGTCTAGGTGCGATGTGGCCGCAGACCACAATAGGCGGAGTCCGTGTTTGCCTTCTTTGAGCTTTGGTAAGGTTTCGCCCAGATGAGCGGTGACGTTTAACGCCTTTAGCCGCCCACTGGATAATGTTGGACAAGAAAACTCTAAAATACTGATGCCGCAGTTGGACTGCTGGAGAAGATGATAGCGCTCTGGTGACAAACCCACGACCGTACTCATTAACGCGCGGTTCGTGCCGCTGTGACCCACAATCAAAATCGTTTGACCGCGATGACGAGGCAAGACTTCCTGCCAAAAGCGGTGGGCTTGTTCGTAAAGGTCTAATACTGGAAAGCAAGGTTCGCGGGATTTAGATTCCGGGTTAGCCAGGACAAACTGATCAGGCCGCTCTTTCCACAGGCGGTAATCCTGGGCGAAATGCTCTTTCACATACTGGTACGACAAACCCTGCCACGCCGCCATGTAAATTTCCTTGAGCGTGTCTATTGTCCGCAGCGAGGGAAGACTAGTGGTGCTCAGCGCGGCGAGAATTTCGCTGGCCGTCTGTTGGGTACGCTTCAACGGACTCGTATAGAGGGCCGCTATCGATTCCCCGAGTTTGGCAGACCATTGCTGTAAGAACAGACCCGTTTGATAAGCATCGCGCTGCCCTTGGGGAGTTAAGACAGCATCATCGCTGCATCCTTGATAAATGCCGAGCTCATTATAGGTGCTGCGACCGTGACGGACTAGAACTACTCTTGTTGTCTCGTTCGGGATCATGGGTTGGTATTTTTGAGGGTTAGTGGTTAGTGAGCGACAGCTTTCATTGGTGACCACTAACTCAAGCTCATCTCGACACGAGTCACTGCTGCCCGCTTGTAATAGCTAAAGATGAGTTGCTTCTAGTTTTTTATTTTGAACTGTTTCAGCCCCCGGGGTTGACGGGATTGAAGTTAAGTGGCCTAGCTGCTTCTCAATTGCGGCTTTTCTACGGGCGTAGCGACGATAAATAGCGTGATTGAGCTGTCTTTCTAACGGAATCATCAGATTTTCCAGCCACTCACTGCCCTGCCCGAAGGTCAAGCGACGGACAAGCGGCTTAATTAACAGCTCTTGACGACGACTGCCAACCCCTTTATAGCGTTTCTTAAAATACTTATCTTCCGATAGCTTCCACTTATCGCGGAGATGATGCAGGCTGGCCAGATCCCAGGCATCGCTCCAGCGCACCATGAAATAGGGTAGGTCTGACCATTGAAAATCGGGAATCTGCAAATACCCAAACCACGCCTGTAATCCGGTTTGGTTACTGGCAATGCCGAGGGTATCTGTGGTGACGTAGGCTTCTCGCTCAGAGTAAATTGTGCCGCCCGCCTGAGTCACCACGAAGCAGAAATCGATATGCTCTCTGGTGGCCAGCATCCCTTCATCCAGCAGACCAATCTGCTCAAAAATTGCCGTGCGGACGAGCATACAGTGAAACTCTACATAGTCACACTGGGTGCGGTGAAGCTGTTCGGTGACATCTGCAACAGCCCTTCCGGTAAGATAGGCACTCTGGCGAATGCGCCGTTTGGTTTTGCCATTTTTGACTTCTGTGAGGATGTAGGACTTTCCGCCTGCGTTATGAATCACCTGATGCTCTGGCTGACCAATACAGGTCAGCGGACCTACGACCGCCGCGCCTGTCTCTTCGGCACATTCAACCAGCTTAGTCAGCCAGCCGCGTTTTACGACTACATCATTTTCGATGAAGACCACGTAATCGCTATCGGTTCGCTCCAGGACGTAACGGAGCCCCAGATTTCTCGCCTGATTGGGAGAGATGTAGTAATCGGTATCGAGAATCTGAAACTGCTTTTCCTGGGCTTTAGCCTCTAGGTAGCGGCGAACGGGAGCCGGAGAGCAAACGTCAACATAAACTAGCTCGAAAGGATAGTCGGTATTGTCGTAGATGCTTTCTAAAGATTTCTGAGCGTAGCTAAAGCGTTCCCGAGGCCCGACCACAAGGGTGACTTTGGGGCGTGTGGTTGATTGCATTGTTTAACCTCTTTGTAGTAGTGATAATAGCAGGGGAAATTGTCCCGGTTGGGATGGGGAAGGGGGAAGGGGGAAAGGGGAAATTTTATTTGCAAGGAGAAAGTATGCTCGTTGAAGCTTGAGTCTGACGGAGAGAACTGTCTGATTCTGTTAGCACAGCGTTTTTAGCAGGAATATTCTGAGTTAAATCTGCATTGCCATTGATTTCCTTGAGCCGCGCAGCGACTTTTGTGGCTCCTTCTAGGTCCAACGAATGACCAACTGGTTCTGCTTGCAGACAGGCTGTGATTTTGGCTGCGAGGCAGTCTGGGGCTAGTTCAGCAGGATGGAGAAGGTTAATAATTCCTTTCTGGGCTAGCTTTTGCGCTCGGATACTTTGCTCTCCAGTCTGATGCTCGGAAAGAGACGGCAGCACCAGCGATCGCACTCTCGTTCTGAGAATATTTATCATCGTGTTGTAGCCGCCCAAGCTAATTGATAGGTCTGCCTTGAGCATGTAGTCGCTCAGGCGCGAGGTAAAGCGACGGAGGATAAAGCTACTGTCGTGAGTCGTCATCTGTTGCAGTGACTGGAACTCTGCTTCGGCCATAAACGGACCCGCAAAGGCATGGATTTTGTGGGGCAGGTTGAGGAGAGAAGTAGCAGAGGCGATCGCGTTGAGCAGTTCGTACCCATGTCTGCCACCGCCCACGCTCGCTACGATCATCGGCTCTTCCTGGCTTAGGGCCGCGTTGTCTTCTTTGATAAGTGGTGCAGCGGGGGGAAGCGGCGCTACATATCCGGTGTAGTACACCTCGCAGGTGAGCTGCTCGACTAATGGAAAACAGTCCTCTAAGCGCAACAAAGAGCGATCGCTGTGGAACAGCACCATGTCGTAGTAGCGATTGATCAGCTTGCAAACCTTCTGCTGTCGTTTAGCGCGGGCTTTCTCCGACATCGGCTGCGTCATGATTAAATCTCGGAGGCTACAGATAATCTGAATTGGACGCTCTGACGCTTGGGCGTTATCGAGGAGGGGAATCAGCTCAAAGGAGAGCTTGTGCTTACTGAAGGGAAAACATTCAGTAATGAGGAAATCGGGTTCAAACTGCTCGAGTACAGCAAGCAGCTTCTGTTTACGGCTCTCTTTAACTTCCTCAATGGTTTGAGAACTATCCACTGGCTTGAGCTCGTTGTCGTCTTCCCATACGGCTGGTAGATAAACCACCTCTGCTAGGGGCGGAAATTCAAACCCCGGCACCGCCTGCCCCCCATTGACAAGGCATACCTGAAAGTCCTGTACCAGGCGGCGAATAATTTCTGTACTCCTCACTAGATGACCCATGCCCGCTAGATATTGGCAGTAGAATAAGATTTTTTTCATAGTTATTTGTTGTCGTTAGTTAATCGAATGGGGGAAAGGGGAAGGGGTAAGGGGGAAAGGGAAATTTGTCCGGTGCGGGACGGGAAAGCGCTCCTAGGCGCAGGGAAAAGGGGAAGGGGGAAAGGGGAAAGGGAGTAATTACCGAGTTTTTTCCTTAATCCTGTGTTTTTCCCCGTCGCGGAGCAACTGATTTTCCTTTCCCCCTTCCCCGTCCCGTAGGGACTATTTCCCCTTTCCCCGTCCCGTAGGGACTAGCCGACTGCGGCTAGTGGCTCGACCTTGCCTTTGGAAAGATGAACGAGGTGTTTTCTTTCTTCTGCCGTAAGAAGGACGTTTCCAGCTCGGGCGTTGGCGGCGGCTTGGGCTGGGGATTTTGCGCCGGGGATGGCGACGGGCTGAACGGGATGAGAAATGGCGTAGCGGAGTGCGGCTGTGACCATCGCTTCTCCGGGCTGCAAGGCTGCTTTGAGCCGCTCTACTTTGGCGAGCTTGCGATGCAGCTTTTCTTTGGTTTTGTCGTCGGCGTACCACTCGGAGCGCACGGTGTCGGTGAAGACGGTATCGGGGGAGTATTTACCGGAGAGTAATCCTTTGCTGAGAGGACCGCGCACTAGGACGGCAATGCCGTGTTCTTGGCAGTAGGGCAAGAACTCCTCGTCGGGCTTGCGGTTGAGGAGCGAGTACTCCACTTCGACAACGCTACAGGTGTTGTTGGCGTTGAAGCGCTGGAGCACGTCTAGTCTGTCGGTGGAAATGCCATAGGCACGGATTGTCCCCTGTTCCTTGAGCTGCTCAAAGGCTTCGAGGTAAACGCTAGGGTCTTCGATTTTGCCCTCATGACAGAGCAGTACGTCGATCCAGTCGGTCCGCAGGCGATAGAGGGAGGCATGGGCGCACAGGCGCACCATATCTACCGTCGTCATCGGAACGGTTTGCCCAGAACGTCGGCCCCAGCGACCAACTTTAGTGACGAGATGCACCTGATGACGGTTGCCCACCAGGGCTTTGCCCAATCTTTCTTCGGAAAGACCACAGGGAATGCCGTAGGACTCTGCGGTGTCAAAGATGTTGATGCCGTTATCAATCGCGCTGCGGATAGTAGCAAACGCAGTGGCATCGTCAATTTCACCCCACTGGTTGCCGATGTTCCAGGTTCCCATTCCGATTGCGGATACTTGCCATCCGGTTGTGCCAAATTGTCTGTATAACATGGTTTTCTTGGATAGTTGGTTGAAGGGTTTTAGCTGTTAGCTTTTTGAAGATTTTGCTGGGAGCAAGAGGTTGGATACACTTCCTGTTGCGGACTGCTAATGGCTTGGGCTTGGGCGATCGCTCTTCGGTGGCGATGGGATACATAGCGGTTCAGTTGCTTTTCAAGGGCGACCAAGCGTTTCTCTAGCCACTTGGTAGCGGGCTTACCGAGAAAGTCAAAACGAGCCACCAGGGGCTTAATCAGTTCTTCGCGCCGCCGCCGCCCGAGCTTCCGGTAGCGTTTCTGAAAGTATTTATTCTCTGCTAAGCCCCACTTCTGCTGAAGGTGCAAGAGGCTAGCGCGTTCCCACTCATCGCTCCAGCGCAGCATGAAGTAGGGGAGATCGGACCACGGCATCTGGGGAGCCGGGGGATGAGTCAGAAACGTCACGACTGAAGACGGTTCGAGGTAGATGGTTCCTCCGGCTTTGATGACGCTCATGGCGAAATCAATGTATTCCTTGGTGCAGGGCAATCCTTCATCGAGCCAGCCAATCTGCTCAAAGATAGCGGTACGCACCAGCATCGAGTGAAATTCAATAAATCCCGTTTGCTGGCGGTGCAGGCGATCGCGCACCTCCTCCAGCCGCAGATCCTGATAGTAGGTAGTCTCTTCAATCTGCCATTCCCGCTGTAAAGAGGGGGAGTGGAGAGCAGCGACGAAGCGCTCGTACTCCTCGGCGAGCATGTAGTTGCCTCCAGCACAGTGGACGATTTCGTGAACTGGCTGATACTGGCACACCAGGGAACCGACAACGGTAGCGCCCGTGGCTTCGGTGCAGTTTACCAGTGCCTTCAGCCATCCCGGAGAAAAGATCACGTCGTTATCGACGAAGACAACGTATTGGCTATCAACGTGACGCAGCCCGAAGTTTCTAGCTTGATTCGGAGAGAGATAGTCAGGCGATCGCACCAATTTAAAGCCTTTTTCCTGCGCCTGGGCTTCTAGATACCGCCGCAGGGTAGTCGGCGAGTTGTTATCGACGTAAACCAGCTCAAACGGGAAAGACGTATTTTCGTAAAGGCTTTCCAAAGACTGGCGAGCAAACTGAAACCGTTCTCGCGGCACAACAACAATAGTGAGTAATTCTGACATAGCAATTTCCTGAGTGTGTAGCAAATTATGTCTGTAACAGTTCCTCATAAAAGCTGTTAAGCTTTCCCCCTTCCCCTTTCCCCCTTCCCCGTTCCGCAGGAACTATTTCCCCTTTCCCCGTCCCTACGGGACAATTTCCCCTTTTCCAGTTGCTCCGCGACGGGAATCATCGAGGGTACTCTGCAACTGATAGAGCGCTGCATACCGTCGCCCTAATCTCATCAAGTCTGCGTGGGTTCCCTGCTCCAGCACCTTGCCGCTTTCGATGTAAAGGATCTGGTCGGCGTTATAGGATGCTCTGAGATCGTGGGTGATTAAAAAGGTTGTACAGCCTGTTGCTAAGCGGCTCAAGGCTTCACTCACTTCCCGTTCGTTCTCGTTATCCAAACCCACAGTGGGTTCGTCGAGGATGACGATGGGGGCTTTACGGACGGCAGCCCGGGCGATCGCAATCCGCTGTCGCTGCCCGCCAGAGAGAGTAGCCCCCCGTTCGCCCAGCAGGGTATCGTAGCCTTGGGGCAGCTTCATAACAAAGTCGTGGGCATTAGCCAGATGAGCGGCGGCTTCGATTTCGGCATCGGTAGCTCCGAGCAATCCGTAGGCAATATTGTCACGGACGCTCACGCCAAAGAGAACGCTGTCTTGCAGCACGATACTGATTTGGCGACGCAGGGAGTCGATTTTGTAGGAGCGCAGATCGAGATCGTCGATGAGGATTTGTCCTTCTCGGGGGTCGTAGAGGCGCAGCAGCAGGCTAACTAGAGTCGATTTACCCCCCCCCGAAGGACCGACTAACGCCACGCGCTGACCGGGCTGAACGGTGAAGCTGAGGTTTTTGAGAATCCTCTGGTTAGGGTCGTAGGCAAAGGAGACGTTGCGAAACTCTACTCCCCCCCGAAAGGGTGGTGCTTCAATAGCGCCCCGGGTATCGCGAATTTCTGGAACAACATCGAGGAGGTCAATAACGCGCTCCCCAGAAGCCGTCGCTTTGGAAATCTGCGCCATAAATTTAGCCAACTGGCGAGTCGGTTTAAAGGCGGTTTTGAGATAGGTGACGAACACTAGCAGATCTCCTGGAGTCGCTGAACCCCGCAGCACCAGATGAACGCCGCGCCACAGCACCAGAGCCGTAGCCACTGCCACTAGTAATTCCACCGTCCGCTGCAAACTCGCCGCTAACTGCTGAGTGCGAACGGTTTCTGTAGAACTCTTATGGTTGTCGTCTTTAAAGATTGACTCCAGCATTCCTTCCAGCGACAGCGCCTGCACAACCTTAATGGCCCCCATCGTTTCTGCTGCTGTCGCCGCCATCGCACCCTCGCGCTGGCGCTGCTGACGGGCAACCTGATGAATTTGTTTAGTAATTTTCGTCGTTGCCAGCACAAACAGAGGAAACACCACTAGCCCAATCGCCGTCAGTTCCCAGCTCAACCAAAACATCACGCCCAGCATCCCCACCAAGGTAAGAGTGTTGACGATCATCGGCAGCGCTGCCATTACGGTGGCATCCCGCAGTTTATCGATATCGCTGGTGATCCGGGTGATTAAGTCACCGCTTCTGGCTCGGTAGTGAAACGATAGCGACAGCCGCTGGAGATGGGCATAAAGCTTAGCGCGGATGTCTGTAACAATGCGAGAAGCGGCTACAGTCATGCTGACGAGACTCACGTAGGCTGCCGCTGCTCTCAGTGCCGCCGTCGCAATGACGCTGAAGGACAAGATCACCAGCAGCAGCGTTGGGTTGATATTTTCTAGAAAGGTGAAGCGCGCAGCAGGAGTTCGCTCATCCGGCACAATAATATAGTCAAAAATGAGCTTCAAAGGCCACGGCTTGAGAAGCTGAGCCGCCACTTCGACAATCAGCGCCATACCAGCAACCGAAAGGAGGAAACCCTGGGGGCGAATCTGAGGCCAAAATCGCTGGGCGATGCGCTGCATTCCTGGCAGAGTTTGCTTGAGGTTTTGGGGGCGCTTGCGTTTCTTGAGGGCTGAGCGTTCCTTCATATAGAGAGACGGTTAAGAGATGGATTTAATGACTTGGAGGCTCTTAGCTCTTAGCCAGTAGCGAAAAGCGAACAGCTATTTAGGCAACGTTCGCCTCTATGGCCTTTGTCGTTCCTAACGCTTGCTGATAGACTTGTTCCCAATGCTTTTTCTCGACTGCGGGAGCAAGCTGATGCAGCACTTTGTTTCTGGCGTTGAGTCCGAGCTGCTGCCGGAGGTTGGGCTGTGCGATCAGTCGTTTGAGGGCGACGGCTAGTTCTTCGCTAGAGCAGGGGTTAACGAGTAGCGCATCAGTTCCGTCATCGAGAATCTCCCCGATAGCATCGACGTTCGTGCCAATAATTGCCCGCGCTGCCAGCATTGCTTCGAGAAGAGCGTTGGGACAGCCATCGTTAATTGAAGGAATAGCGAAGATATCAATCAATGGCAGATACGCTAGGGCTTCTTGTCGGCTGATTTTCCCGGTAATTACCACTCGGTCGGCGATGCCGCTATTAGCTAATTCCTGCTCCCAATAACCGTGCTCTTTCTCTACAAAGTCTCCAACGAGAAGGAGCGTATAGTCTGCCTGAAGGGTGCGGCAGGCATCGAAGAGGTATTCTAAGCCCTTTTTGTCTCGAAAACTCCCGACAGAGCCAATTACCGTTCCCTGTAAGCGCTCAGCTAAAGCCGGAGTGGAAAGGGCCTCAAAATCGATGGGAGTGATAGAGTTCCAAAACGCCGTTGATTTCTCCCGAATCTCTGGAACTAAAGTTCTGGCTCGTTTCATAAGATCTGCGCTCACAAAAGTTGACCAGGCGGAGTTAGCAAGCGTCCAGGCGATTTGAGCGTGCTGCGAGGGACTGAACAGGTGTTTGTGAAGATCGGCGCCGCGTACGCTACTGATAGCGGGAATGCCGCTTTCTTGGGCAATCAGGGTGCTGAGGAAGCCCGTTTCGTTGATGAAGAAAGCATGAAACGCATCAAAACAATAGTGGTGATGCAACTCTTTAAGCTGGCTGTAAAGATCGCACAGATAATCCTGCTCTTTAGCTAAGGCTGACCGAACGGCAGGCTGGAGGCGATGAACGGTAATACCATCTTGTTGACTGGTTTGGCAGCTTGAGCGGCGATATTCCCCGGCGCTGGCTTTCTCTTTTTCTGTCCGAAACACGGCGCGAAACACGACTACGTGGACCTCATAGCCCAATTCTTGGAGCATTCTGGCAATGCGCTGAACCGACTCTCCCACACCGCCAACATCGGGGGGAAATTCAAGAGTGGTCATACAGATGCGTTGGGTCATAATTGATTCCTCCGACGATGTTTTCTGTTGATTGTTGATGGCTGATTGTTTTTTATTCACGCTGAAACGCCGCTACAAAATGGTAGTTGGGGCTGGCTGTTGAGCAAGCGATCGCACCCGCGCCACGGTCTTCCCAACGCCCTGCAAATCGAAGCTGTGGGGAGTGGGTTGCTGGCTCAGGCTGGCAATGACTTTTTGGGCGAACCGCTCAGGCGTTAGCTCCGCTGGGCGAATCACCTGGACAACGCCTAACTCCTCTAGCCGCCCGGAGCGCAGGGTTTGCTCCTGGTCGCCGTTACCGGCAAAGGGCAGCAGCATTGCCCGCACTCCGGTACTGAGGATATTGAGGGTGGTATTGTAGCCCGCCATGCTAATGGAAAGCTCGGCGCGGCGCATGTATTCCAGCAGGTTGGGAGTGTAGCGCTCCACGGTCAGATTGCGCCGCTGCGAGGCGAGTTCCTGAAGCCGGGAGTACACCGCATCGGGCGAGAACGGACCGGCGAACATCTGAATGTGATGGGGAATGGTATCCTCTAAATAGGCACTGGCGTGAGCAACACACTCGAGCAGCTCGTGACCGAAGCGACCGCCGCCAGCGCTGACGAGGATGAGAGGGAGATCGCTCGGTGTAGCAGAAGGGTCGGGCAGCGGTTGGACAACGTACCCGGTGTAGTGCATTTCGCAGTTGAGGTCTTGAGTGCGCGAAAAGCTGGCCTCAATGCCAATCAGATTCGGATCGCCATGAATCAGCAGCATATCAAAGTACTGATTCATCAGCCGACAGATTTTCTCTTCGTGGCGCTGTCGGTCTTGCTTAGTGACAACAATATCGCGCAGGCTGGACACAATTTTAGTTCCGGCAGCTTGAGCTCGCTCTAGGAGGGGAATTAGCTCAAAGGAAAAGCGCCGTCTGCCGAAGGGAAATAGCTCTACCAGCAAAACATCTGGCTCGAATCGGTCGAAGGCTTGTAGCAGTTGCTCGGTGCGGAGTTCCTTCACCTGTTCTAAGTCGAGGGCCGGATCGACCGCATAGAGCTCTTGAAATTCTGGATCGGTTTTGATGGCCGGAATATTAATTAGTTCTACCCCTTCAGGTACGGGAAATCCTTCAATCACTTGACCGCCGTTGATAAAGCACACTTGGTCTTGCCCAAACCCGCGCACAATTTCGATGCTGCGGATTAAGTGTCCGATACCGAGAATGTGCTGGCAATAAAACATAATTTTCATCAGTGTCATTCCTCGAACTTCTGGGCTAGCCATTAAGATTGAATCGGGGTGGCGATCGCCTGGGGATAGTTTAAAAATTCCGTAGCGGCTTGTTGACGATGGCTAAACGGTGGGCGATACAGTTGAGGAGAAACTTTCGGCAGCAACAGCCGATAAATCTCTTGTTCAATTCGGGGGAGAGCGTTCAAATGCTCCTGGAAAGACGGAGGTGCGCTGCTGTCTAACTGGGCCAACACACCCTCTTTTAAGTTTTCTGGAGTGAGTCGCTCGGGATGAATCACCTTAAATAGATTAAGGTTGGCCATCCGCTGGGCTCGAATCCACTGCTCCTCCACTGGCCGAATGCGAGGAACCACGACGGCGCGCTTGTTGAGGGTCAGAATTTCACAGATGGTGTTATATCCGCCCATTGAAACAACAACATCGGCTGCTTCCATGTAGCTAGCAATGTCGTCGGTGAATTCATAAAGCTGCACGTTAGGGTGATGGTGAACGGCTTCGAGGAGTTCCTCTCGCTGCAATCGCGGCATTTCCGGCCCAAAAACAATAAAGCTTTTAATCCTTTGCTGAGTGGCCAACCCAGACAAGCCCTTAATATAGGTGTCCACCAAGCGGTAGCCATCTCCACCCCCGCCAGGAGTCACCAGCACTAAGCGCTCACCCGGCTGGACTCGGAGTTCTTGTCGCAGTTGATGCGGCGATTTGAGTCCCAGTTCTCTGCGGATATAGCTGCAAAAGCGGACCTTCTCAGCAACTGCATCAGGAAACTGATACTCCACAATGGGGTCGAAAATCTCTGGCGTTCCCACCACTAAAATGCGATCATACAGTTCGGCGAGAACCTGGTAGTAATTGTGGGCCTGCCAGTCTGCGATCGTGGCTGCTGGAGCATCTAAAATATCTCTGAGCAATAAAATCAGCTTGGTCTGTGGCAGATGAGTTTTGAGGGAGCTCAAAGTTTGCTTGAGCTCCCCCATCAAGCCGTAGGGTTTTTTGTCAACCATTAACGCATCAGGGCGGAAATTAGCGGCGGCGGTTTTGAGCAGTTCTGCGCGCAGCGTTACCGTATCGTCTACCTCTGTTTGCAAATATTTGGTCGCTAATCTTCCGTGTTCGTTGCGTCCTAAGCAGGGAATTTTTACATAGTCTAGTCCTTGATGCATCCGAAAGCTATGCAGGACGGGTGACCCAGAAACTAGTAATACCGAGAGGTTAGGAACGGTATCGAGCAGGTAGTGGCAAATTGCCATCATTCTGCGGATGTTTCCCAGACCAAACGCATCATGGGAATAGACCATTAATTTCATCGTTTTAACCTTGATGCTTCTCACTGCTTACTACAATGACGGTCCTCCGTAAGGTAGATGTGAGGAGTCGGTGAAGAAGCATGAAGATTAAATTAGAAATATTTCATGAGAAAGCTCTAATCAATAACCGCTCAGAAATCGAAAGCGGATTGTGCTTACCCAGAGAGTTTTGTCTAGTCGTAAGTACAGCAAGACTCCTTAAAATACATTGATGGCGATCGCTTTGTAGCAGACGCAGCGCTCAATCGCGCTTTAATCTTGGTGCTGATTTTGCTAAGCATACCAATGACTGTCGCCATCAAAGCAGACGTTGCTCGCATTGCAGATGTGAACCGGATAGATTTATGCAGCATCGCTCAGATCGGATAGTTTTTCGCTTCCATCTGAAACATTGGAGCGCTCGTTTGGCAACGGCAATGGGAAACACCTATTTCCATTTTTGTAACAGCGATCCGCCGATATCCAGCCCTGCTGTTTTCGCGAGGGATGAAGTCCGACGCGGTGCGGTTGCAGCGGACTGATGACTTGACTTTTGAAGCGGCTCTTTCTCTTTCCCTTTGAGGAATTGAGCGAGTGCGATCGTCATCACCTGATCTACGTCCCAACTGGTATTATTATCCAGAAAAAGCTGTAAGTGGTCGTACAGTTGTTCTGGGACTTCAACATAGAGCGAGATAGGAGAACCTTGCAGCATGGTTAAATCTTAAAGTTGTTTTTAAGGAGCGCCACAAATTAGAAGCTGTTCAGGGATCTGCCTCAGCCACTAATTTCTGAGCGTGATGTTTATGATAAAACAGAATATTTTGCCTGAAATCTGGAGCGTTACCTGGGCTTGACCTCATTCAGATTCCACAGTGATGCGGTTCGTTCCTGTTGCTTCATGCCGACCTGTTGATAACTCTCTCAAAACTGGGGAAAACTCCCGTCGGGCTGTGGAATCAAACGATTAAACTGGGGAAAACTTAAGGAATTAGAATTTCTTATACTAAAATTTATTGGCTCGCTCTATTCTCTAACAAAAAGGACAGGCATAGTGCCTGTCCTTAGAGGGTGCTAAATGAAATAGTGGTTAGAAGTTCATTTCTGCTGCTTGAACTCTTTCTATCTGCTTTTTCTTAATCACCAGCATCACTTGAGCGACCATCACTGCGCCCAAGAAGGCCATCAATCCTTTAATCCGGGCAGGACTTTGCAGAACGACTTCTGTATCTTCCTGACCGAATCCACCCACGTTGGGATTAGTGGTGAGAGCTTGTCCGGCTTCGATGGCTTGCCCTTCAGAAACAAGAAGTTCGGGTCCAGGGGGAATTGTTTCTGTGACACTGCCGCTCTCGGTTTCTAGGAGCACCTCATAGCCGCCCGCTTCCTGTTCGCTGATCTGAGCAACGGTTCCGGCTTTAGAAGCGCTGTAGACGGTGTTGTTGCTGGCTTCTCCAGTGGGATAGACCTGTCCTCGTCCTCGGTTAGCGCCAAGGTGGACGGGATATTTGCCAAAGCGAATATTTTTGTCTTCGGCGGGGTTAGGAGAAAGCACGGGGAAGACAATTTCCTGATACTGTTCTCCTGGTAGAGGACCGACCAGCACCACGTTTTCCATGTCTTCCCGGTAGGGCTGGAAGTAAACGCCACCAACTTCTTCCTCTAGTTCTTCAGGAATGCGGTCTGGGGGCGCAATCTTGAAGCCTTCGGGCAGCATCAGGACAGCGCCCACGTTCAAGCCACCTTGAGAACCATCTCCCAACACCTGCTGAGTATCGGTATCGTAGGGAATTTTAACGACGGCTTTAAAGACAGAATCTGGCAGCACTGACTGAG
The DNA here is from genome assembly GCA_050331735.1 of Cyanophyceae cyanobacterium. Classification (GTDB taxonomy): domain Bacteria; phylum Cyanobacteriota; class Cyanobacteriia; order Cyanobacteriales; family JBHJGN01; genus JBHJGN01. Next base: position 4,867 of record JBHJGN010000072.1, on the reverse strand, counting down.
GAATTTCTACTTCTGCCGGCTTTTGAGCCAGGTGACAGTTAGCACAGACAATGCGACCAGTGGCTTCGCGAGGAGTTTCCGGTGCTGTTTCCTGCGCCCAAAATGGATACGCTGCTGCTGCTTGAGGCATAAGGAGATCGCTGGTGATAAACACAGTCACCGTGGCGATCGCACTCAGCACCAGGGCTGTCATACTTTTTTTCAAGACAGGCCCCATTATTAACGATAGTGTTCTCATTTCAATCTACTAAAGTTTCAACACGAGTAATTAAGTTTCTAAGTCCACCAGGGCTTTTCCCCAGTCCGAAAGTCGGTTTCTTCCCAGGGAGTAAAGACCACCTGATCGTCGTCGGTGACGTTGGTATGAACCAGCGCTAAAGACAGAGGGGCAGGACCGCGCACGACTTTACCAGTTTGGTCGTACTGAGACCCATGACAGGGACAGGCAAATTTGTTCTCGCTAGCGTTCCAGGGAACTACACAGCCTAGGTGGGTACAAACGGCGTTGATGCCGTAGTCGGCGATTTCACTGTCTTCAGTGACGACGATGTAGGTCGGATCGCCTTTGAGCCCTTGAGCGAGGGTACGAGCCCCCGGACCGTGACTGGCCAAATATTCGCTTGCTAAAACGTCTTTTCCTAACTCGTCTTTGGCGGTGACGCCCCCGCCAGCCCCCCCGCTAGCCGGGGGAATAAAATACTTAACGACTGGATACAACGCTCCTAAAGCGACCCCCGTAATGGAGCCAAAGGTAAGCAGGTTCATAAATTGCCGCCGCCCCATCCCGGGAACATTGGATTCAGAAAGTTGAGCCATGGCTGATCGTATTTATAGATTTGTATATTCTGTAAGGTATCAGAATTCTCTCAAATTCTGCTGAATTGCCCAGTAGAAACTGACTACCAAGATTCAGCGAAACCACTCTCCTTGAAGAACTTTGAGAAAGTTTGTATTAAATTATTACAAAAATAAATTCTAGCATTGAACTGACCCGTAGCTAGAGGAAAAATCAGCCACGACTTTGAGGGCTCAGGGAACAGCGCTCGCTGCTCGTGACCGGAGCTATGGCATGACATAATATTGGCATACAGTCCTCGAATCAACGACTCGGTATGACAGGAGATGAGCTACATCAGCTCTTGCTAGACAAGTGGGGGTACTCCTACGACATTCAGGTACGACGCATTAAGGGACGCATTTTTCTCCAGGTGATGTGGAAGTATTTAGAACAAGCTTCTTTTCCCCTCTCAGAAGCCGATTACCTAGAGCATCTCGACGCGGTTTCCAGCTATCTTAATGCGTGGGGAGGAGGTGAGCAGGTGAAAGAGTACATCCAAGCAACCCGCGATCGCCCCCGCCTCGGCAAAGCCGTGAGCATTCCTCTTGACCTCGGCGAACGAGCATCAGAGTGGATTTTAGACGACCTGTAGTGATTTTTGAGCGAAAGAGAGGTCGTTTTATACCCTAGATTTTTATTGATTGTTAATAGTTGATGGCGAGTAGTCCCCTGACTACTGCAAGTCATCCCCGAGTACAGCACAGAGTAGGGAAAGAGTCTTCTGAGCGGCTAAATCATTAGCCCTTTCCCCTTTCCCCCTTCCCCTTTTCCCGCAGCGAAAGCTGCTTTCCCTTCCCTTTTCCCCAATCTATTAACCTAAATTTAACCAGTCAACCTTGAGGATTAACGTCCCAGCAGCTTCACCATCCCGATGCCGCCGAAGTAAAGACCTAATACCGCTCCTGCCAACAGAGACTGGGTAAGCGGATCGGTAGAGGGCGTTAAAACAGCGCCGAGAACAACAGCCCCCAGAACAACGTAGCGCCACCCCGAGAGCATTTGCTTAGAGGAAACAATGCCTAAAAAACCCAGCACCACCTGAATAATGGGAATCTGAAACGCCAGCCCGGTACTAAACAGCAGCAGCAGCACAAATTCAAAGTAGCGGTCAATCGACCAAGCCTGTTCGACAACATCAGCGCCGTAGCTGATAAAAAACTTCAGCGCTGCCGGAATCAGAGCAACGTAGGCAAAACCAAGTCCGGCGAAGAAAAGTACGCTCGACCCCAGCACGACAGGTCCAAGTAAACGGCGTTCCCGTCGCGTTAAACCCGGCAGGACAAATTGAATAATCTGATACAGAATAAACGGACTCGTCACCAGCAAGCCGCTGTACCCAGCTACTTTAATCGAGACAAAGAAAAATTCTCCAGGAGCAAGCTGAAGAAACTTAACACCCTTTGCTGGGGCTTCTAGAAGCTGTACAATCGGCCTGACAAAAACGAAACAGCCAATAACCCCGATGACCGCACCAATCAAGGAATAAAAGATTCTCTGGCGCAATTCTTCAAGATGATCGAACAAAGACATTTCTGCTTCGTTAGGAATCTCATCAAGAAAAGTATCTTGCTCTTGCTGGGAGGAATCTACTGCTGTCGTCGGCATAATCTCTCTAAGCTGTTGTGGAAGGTTGCTACCTATTGTATCGAGTGCAGCGTCAAGTGAGAGATAAACTACAGCTAGCCGCTACGCTGAGCTAGCTGTTTTCAGTAGCCCGAGGTTCTCGCACTGGCAAGCTAGGCTGGACGTATTCTCGTACAGTCCTTTTTTTTGCAGGCTAAACCTGGACCGCTAGACGCGTTCATAGAGCGCCCCAGTGCAGCTATGTTCCAACTCCGTTGTAGTCGCTATCGCCCTTCCACTAGCATTCAGCATTTGCACAGCTACAACTTTTACTGTTTCTATTGCCAACGTGGGGGAATGACAACGATTCATGAATTTTACTTCTATGTCCCTCTTAAATTCTTATCTAGATTGAGTTTTGTTAACTGGAAAGCAGAAAAAAATGAACCACTTTTTATTAACTAGATTGACTACATTAACTTTCGTCATTCTTATTCATTTTATATCCCAAGCAAAACCAATTACCTACAACTTTCATACAGTCAGTGAAACTTCTGTTCGTCGAATCGCTCCCGGTAATCTTGTCACTATGGCGCAGCGAGGTCGATTTCGAGCACCGGGAATCTCTTCAACTTCTGACTACGTATTGAGTCAAATCAATGCCAAAGAAAGTGTGCGGGCTGAAATTGCTGCTAAACTTTTGCCTAAAGATACAAGAAATAACTCTAGTTATCTCAGTGCAGTGGCATCAAAACTATAGATTCACCTGCGCCAATACTAAGTAGAAAAGCGTTACATTATTCAATTAAATGAGACAAAAGTAGTAAATATCAGATGCTGAGAGGAGGAGGAAGAGCATATGTCAGACCAATTTCAAAGTGCTGAACCAGAGTCTGATTTTACTTTGCAAACTGATTTACTAGAAACACCAGAGTTTACTATGAAGTTGGCAACAGAAGCTCCTCTTGAGGGTATTAGCTATCGAGAAAGCTATTCCGATCCTTGTCTAGTTATTAACTTTGGGGCGCAACTATCTACTTTTGAAGTTGTAGGAGATGGCAAGCACGGTTATCAAGGTGCAGTAATTCCAGGGGATTTCTCTTTTTTGCCTCCAGCTACAGTGTTAGAAAGTTACTATCAGGGCGATCGCTTGTGCTATGCCTATATGATGTTTCCCCGAGCAAGATTAAATCTTAAGTCGGCGGAAAAAGTGTTGATTATGCAGAGCGATCCTTTTATTCAGAAGTTTGCCCAAGCTCTTTTTTTTACAGAGACATCGCCACGATCCAGATATCGTGCTTTATCGAGAGAGCATGAGTGAGGCTTTGATTCAATCTCTGCTGTTGCCAATGCTCAAGTTGTCCCCGATGGGACTACATCAACAACAGTGAATACCAATGGAAGTAATTATACTATTAATCGAGGCAATCGCGCTGGCAGCAACTTATTTCATAGTTTTCAGGATTTTTCTGTACCGGACGGTGGTTCGGCAGTTTTTAATAATGCTGATGTCATCCGAAACATATTTTCTAGAGTTACAGGCGGCAACATTTCAGAAATTAACGGCTTACTTGGTGCTAGGGGTAGCGCGAACTTATTTTTAATCAACCCCGCAGGAATTATCTTTGGTGAAGGTGCAAGTTTAAATCTCGGTGGTTCCTTCTTAGGAAGTACTGCTAATAGTATTTTATTCCCTGATGGGATAGAGTTTAGCGCGACTGATACACAAACAAAGCCACTATTAACCATCAGCGCTCCGATTGGACTTGATTTTATAAATAATCCAGGAAATATTATTAATCGTTCTATTTTTGATAAAAATACTAACTTTATAGATCTAGTTGGACTAAGAGTAGCTGCTGAGGAAACCCTTGCTTTAATTGGAGGAAATGTATCTATAGAAGGAGGCTTTTTGTCTTCAAGAGGGCGTATCGAACTAGGTAGCGTCGGTGCTAATAGTACAGCAAGCATAACGGAAATAGAACAAGGCTTTGATCTAAGCTATAAGGATGTAGCTAATTTTCGAGATATCAATCTTAATTTTGCCGCTTATGTGTATAGTTTTGGTGAAAATTCTGGCAGTATTCAGGCAATAGGTAGAAACATCAGTCTAATTGAAGGTAGCCGAATAGGTAATGAATTCGGCGGTCAGGCGGCTAATTTAGAAGTTATTGCTTCTGAGTCTTTTGAATTAGATGGCACTAGCGCTGATATTGGTTTTGCGGATTTGTCCACTTAGCTTTTTATTATTTCTAATAATGATTCAGGAGAAGGTAGTCAAATCAAAGTAGAAGCACCTCAAATAACTGTTAGTGCTTAGTGGTGCAGAAAAAGCGGCGACAGTGGATCAAATTCGAGGCTACGAAGGGATTGGCGCTGCAAGGTATTTTCCGGCGTTAGGGAGGTTAATTGCTAATCCTGGATTTTCTTTAACGGAGAGAGTGCATCGTCCGCCGAAAGATCCGA